>NZ_JBXANF010000006.1:0-404587 GCF_058801405.1 Pseudomonas sp. GW822-FHT03F04 | reverse complement strand
GGTGCACTCGACAGGATTCGAACCTGTGACCGCTCGGTTCGTAGCCGAGTACTCTATCCAGCTGAGCTACGAGTGCATTTGTGTTTGTTAGACCAGATCACACCTGGTTGAAGCCGAGTCATTTACATTGCTGCAATTGACTCTTAAATGGTGCACTCGACAGGATTCGAACCTGTGACCGCTCGGTTCGTAGCCGAGTACTCTATCCAGCTGAGCTACGAGTGCATTTGTTGCGCCGCATTATAGCCCGTCTAATCTCTATTCCAACCACTTTTTCTATTAATTTCAACAACTTACAGAAAAAGCCAGATTACAACGTACTAAGCAAATAATGGCGGAGAACGGGGGATTCGAACCCCCGACACCCTTGTGAGGTGTACTCCCTTAGCAGGGGAGCGCCTTCGGCCACTCGGCCAGCTCTCCGCAACACGGGGCGTATCTTAACCAACCTTTTCCCCGTTTGCAAACATAAAAATCAATAAAAATTAATGACTTGGTTCTTCGTCCTTCTCTTTCTTTATACGCAGGTAGATTTCCTCACGGTGCACGGCGACCTCTTTCGGGGCGTTGACGCCGATACGCACTTGATTTCCTTTGACGCCGAGCACGGTCACGGTGATTTCGCCATCACCGATAATCAGGCTTTCTGCGCACCGACGAGTCAGAATCAGCATACCTTTCTCCTCACGCGAATCATTTCAGGGACAACAGTCTGCAAAAAAAAGGCACCCGACCTACAACCGGAGCGATCGTAGCCCTACATGCCTGAGTATTGACCAGCGCGAGCAAAAGAACAGTTCAGGGCTCGCGCCATTCAAAAAATAAAGGGCGCGGTCAGACCGCGCCCTTCATTGACCAGGATTACTCGCCCTGACGGGCCGGAGCGTCCAGTTCGAAAGCCGTGTGCAGGGCGCGCACGGCCAATTCCAGGTACTTCTCTTCAATCACTACGGAAACCTTGATTTCCGAAGTCGAGATCATCTGGATGTTGATGCTTTCCTTCGCCAGGGATTCGAACATGCGGCTGGCCACACCTGCGTGGGAACGCATGCCGACGCCGACGATCGAGACCTTGGCAATCTTGGTGTCGCCGACGACTTCACGGGCACCGATCTCGCGAGCCGTGTTTTCCAGCACGGTCTGTGCGGCCTGGTAGTCATTGCGGTGCACGGTGAAGGTGAAGTCGGTGGTGTTATCGTGCGCGACGTTCTGCACGATCATGTCGACTTCGATGTTCGCGGCACTGATCGGGCCGAGAATCTTGAACGCCACGCCCGGGGTGTCTGGCACGCCACGGATGGTCAGCTTGGCTTCATCGCGGTTGAAAGCGATGCCGGAAATGATCGGCTGTTCCATGGTTTCCTCTTCATCAATAGTAATGAGGGTGCCCGGACCCTCCTTGAAGCTGTGCAGTACGCGCAGCGGAACGTTGTACTTGCCGGCGAACTCCACCGCACGGATCTGCAGCACCTTGGAACCGAGGCTGGCCATTTCCAGCATCTCTTCGAAGGTGATCTTGTCCAGACGCTGAGCAACCGATACCACACGCGGATCAGTGGTGTAGACACCATCGACGTCGGTGTAGATCTGGCATTCGTCAGCCTTCAACGCAGCAGCCAGCGCCACGCCGGTGGTGTCGGAACCACCACGACCCAGGGTCGTGATGTTGCCGTGCTCGTCGACGCCCTGGAAACCGGCGACCACAACCACGCGGCCGGCCTTCAGGTCGCCGCGAATCTTCTGGTCATCAATCTGCAAGATACGCGCTTTATTGTGCGCACTGTCCGTCAGGATCCGCACCTGATTACCGGTGTACGACACCGCTGGCACACCGCGCTTGATCAGCGCCATGGCCAACAGGGCAATCGTCACCTGCTCACCGGTGGAAACGATCACGTCCAGTTCACGCGGAACCGGTTGATCTTCGCCACTGATTTGCTTGGCCAGATCGATCAGACGGTTGGTTTCGCCGCTCATTGCAGACAGCACAACCACCAGGTCATCGCCGGCATCGCGGAATTTCTTAACCTTGTCGGCGACCTGCTCGATTCTCTCGACAGTGCCGACCGAGGTGCCTCCAAATTTCTGTACGATCAAAGCCATTTCAAAGCCGCCTCTGCCCATGAAGGGCGCCCAATAATCACTCAAACAGCCGCCGGGCCCGCCACTAGACTGCGGGCCCGACGGGCCGTCTTATAAACCCTGCTCGACGAATGGAACGGTCAGCGCCAGTGCGCCATCCAGTGCGCCGGCGTCGATACCGCCGCCCTGCGCCATGTCCGGACGACCACCGCCCTTCCCGCCCACTGCCGCAGCAGCCTGTTTCATCAAATCACCGGCTTTGAGTTGGCCAGTCAGGTCCTTGGTCACGCCAGCGACCAGTACGACCTTTTCCTCATGGACACTGCCGAGCAGGATCACTGCGCGACCGAGTTTGTTTTTCAGCTGATCGACCAGCGCCAGCAGCGCCTTGCCGTCCTGACCATCCAGACGCACGGCCAGGACCTTCACGCCCTTGACGTCCACGGCCGAGGCCGACAGATCGTCGCCCGCGGCAGCAGCGGCCTTGGCCTGCAACTGCTCGAGCTGCTTTTCCAGCGCACGGTTGCGCTCCAGCACAGCCGACAGCTTGTCGATCAGGTTGTCGCGGCTGCCCTTGACCAGGCTGGCCGCTTCCTTGAGTTGTTCTTCCGCCGCGTTCAAGTAAGCCAGCGCCGCAGCGCCGGTGACCGCTTCGATACGACGCACACCCGATGCCACACCGCCTTCGCTGATGATTTTCAGCAGGCCGATGTCGCCGGTACGGTTGGCGTGGATACCGCCGCACAGCTCGACGGAGAAATCGCCGCCCATGCTCAGCACGCGCACGTTGTCGCCGTATTTCTCGCCGAACAGCGCCATCGCGCCTTTCTGCTTGGCGGTTTCGATGTCGGTTTCTTCGGTTTCAACAGCAGAGTTCTTGCGGATCTCGGCGTTGACGATGTCTTCCAGCGCTTTGATTTGCTCAGGCTTGATCGCTTCAAAGTGGCTGAAGTCGAAACGCAGGCGCTGGCTATCAACCAACGAACCTTTCTGTTGAACATGCTCACCCAGCACCTGACGCAATGCAGCGTGCAGCAAGTGGGTGGCCGAATGGTTCAACGAAGTCGCATGACGCACTTCGGCATCCACGTGGGTTTCCACTGGCGCGCCGATGAGCAGGCTGCCGGACGCCAGCACGCCGTGGTGCAGGAACGCGCCGCCAGTCTTGGTGGTGTCGCGCACATCGAAGCGGCTGTTGCCGGCCTGCAGATAACCGCAGTCGCCCACCTGGCCACCGGACTCAGCGTAGAACGGCGTCTGATTCAGAACGATCACCGCCTCTTCGCCTTCATTCAAGACGTCGACCGACTGGCCATCTTTATAGATAGCGACAATTTTCGCCGAACCGCTGGTGTCGGTGTAACCGGTGAACTCGGTGGCCACATCAACCTTGACCAGCGTGTTGTAGTCCAGACCGAACGAACTGGCCGAACGTGCACGAACACGCTGGGCTTCCATCTCGCGTTCGAAACCGACTTCGTCGATGGTCAGGCTGCGCTCGCGAGCGATGTCCGCAGTCAGGTCCATCGGGAAACCGTAGGTGTCGTAGAGTTTGAACACCACGTCACCCGGCACTACGGTGCCTTTGAGTTCCAGCAGATCCTGCTCGAGGATCTTCAAGCCGTGATCCAGAGTCTTGGAGAACTGCTCTTCTTCGGCCTTGAGCACGCGTTCGATGTTCGATTGCTGCTTCTTCAGTTCCGGGAACGCTTCGCCCATTTCGGCGACCAGCGCTGCAACGATCTTGTAGAAGAAGCTGCCGGTGGCGCCCAGCTTGTTACCGTGACGGCAGGCACGACGGATGATCCGGCGCAGCACGTAGCCACGGCCTTCGTTGGACGGCAGCACGCCGTCGGCGATCAGGAAACCGCACGAACGGATGTGGTCCGAAACAACCTTGAGCGACGACTGATCGCCATTTTCGCAGCCGATTGCTTCGGCCGATGCGCTCAGCAGGTTCTTGAACAGGTCGATTTCGTAGTTGGAATTGACGTGCTGCATCACCGCACTGATCCGCTCCAGGCCCATGCCGGTATCCACCGACGGCGCTGGCAACGGATGCAACACGCCGTCGGCGGTGCGGTTGAACTGCATGAACACGTTGTTCCAGATCTCGATGTAACGGTCGCCGTCTTCTTCCGGCGAACCCGGTGGGCCGCCCCAGATGTGGTCGCCGTGATCGTAGAAAATCTCGGTGCATGGGCCGCACGGGCCGGTATCGCCCATGGTCCAGAAGTTGTCGGACGCGTAAGGCGCGCCTTTGTTGTCGCCGATGCGGATCATGCGCTCGACCGGCACACCGACTTGTTGGGTCCAGATGTCATACGCTTCGTCGTCGGAGGCGTAGACGGTGACCCAGAGCTTTTCCTTCGGCAGTTTCAGGACACCGGTCAGGAACGTCCAGGCGAAGGTAATCGCGTCATGCTTGAAATAGTCACCGAAGCTGAAGTTACCCAGCATTTCGAAGAAGGTGTGGTGACGGGCGGTATAACCGACGTTTTCCAGGTCGCTGTTCTTGCCACCGGCACGCACGCATTTCTGGCTGCTGGTCGCACGGGTGTACGCGCGCTTTTCCTGGCCCAGGAAGCAGTCCTTGAACTGGTTCATCCCCGCGTTGGTGAACAGCAGGGTTGGGTCGTTGCCCGGAATCAAAGAGCTGGAGGCTACACGGGTGTGGCCTTGCTCTTCGAAGAAGCGAAGGAAGGCTTCACGGATTTCTGCGCTTTTCATTAGGTTCTTCCACGGAGGCTGCGGCCAAAGGCCTGTACGAAACGTCAACAGACGAAACGACGGCAAAGGGCCGCATTATATCGGCCCTGCGCGCGGGGTACAGCGTGTTTATACGATAGAAACGGTCAATTGAGGGGCTAACGCTGTCACTTGCGCGAAAACTCGACGAATGTCGCGATCACTTGCTCGATTTGCGAACGATTGACGTCCATGTGCGTGACCATCCGCAGACGGGCGGCAGCGCTCAATTTGATCCCGCGCTCGGCGGCAAACGCCTTGATCGCCTCGGCACGGTCGCCCATCTGCACGTAAACCATGTTGGTCTGCACCGGCTCGACGGTGAAACCGGCCGCACGCAGGCCTTCGGCCAGAAATTGCGCGTTGGCATGGTCATCCGCCAAACGCTCGACGTGGTGATCCAATGCATACAACCCCGCCGCCGCCAGCAAGCCGGCCTGGCGCATGCCGCCGCCGACCATCTTGCGCAGGCGCCGCGCCTTGCCGATCAACTCGACCGAACCGCATAGCACCGAGCCGACCGGCGCGCCGAGGCCTTTGGACAGGCACACCGAGACCGAATCGAAGTGTTGCGTGATTTCCCGGGCATCGACCCCTAGCTTGACCGCCGCGTTGTACAGCCGCGCGCCGTCCAGATGCAGGGCCAGTCCGTTGTCCTGAGTGAACTGGCGAGCCCGGGCCAGATACTCCAGCGGCAGCACTTTGCCTTGCATGGTGTTTTCCAGCGCCAGCAGACGGGTGCGGGCGAAGTGGAAGTCGTCAGGCTTGATCGCCGCCGCCACCTGATCCAGGTCCAGCGAGCCATCGGCCTGCACTTCCAGCGGCTGCGGCTGGATCGAACCGAGTACCGCTGCGCCACCCCCCTCGTACTTGTAGGTGTGCGCCTGCTGACCAACGATGTACTCGTCACCGCGTTCGCAATGCGCCATCAAGCCCAGCAAGTTGCTCATGGTGCCCGTCGGGACGAACAGCGCCGCAGCAAAACCCAGCCGTTTTGCCAGTTCGGTTTCCAGACGATTGACCGTCGGATCTTCGCCATACACATCATCACCGGTGGCCGCAGCGGTCATCGCGTCGAGCATGGCGGGAGTCGGTTGGGTGACGGTGTCGCTGCGAAGATCGATAACACTCATGAACCTGGCCTCTAGTCAGCAGGGGAAATCCCTTTTCGTAGAGGAATTACTGCGGGCATGGCGCGGATTAATCAACCCTCGCGCAAGGAAAAGTCGTTTCCACGCTTCGAAAAATCCGATGGCAATCATCACAAAGGCGCAATGCACAGCCCGCCGATCTGTGTTAAAAACGCTGCGCCGCCCGATAAAGGGTGGCGAAACGTTCTCAGGGCGGGGTGCAATTCCCCACCGGCGGTAATTGCGCGCAATGCGCATAGCCCGCGAGCGCTTGGTGTCAGGCACGGCAAAAGCCGTGAGCGGCGGCAAGGTCAGCAGACCCGGTGTGATTCCGGGGCCGACGGTCATAGTCCGGATGAAGAGAGAACGGGATTGACGCCAAAGGGCCGTCCGCCGTGTTCGCGCGAGCGTGCGTACCCTTGAATCCCTTTCGATTCATAACGCCCTGTTTTTCACACAAACAGGAGTCAGAACATGCAACCCACCGCTATCGACAGCAAAAGCAAACACACTCACGGCGAGCGCGTCGCGTTCATCCAGGCCTGCTGGCACAAGGAAATCGTCGACCAGAGCCGTAAAGGCTTCCTCGCCGAAATGATCGCCCAGGGCTATCAGGAATCGGACATCGATTTCTTCGAAGTCGGCGGCGCCTTTGAAATGCCTCTGCACGCCAAGCTGCTGGCCAAGACCGGCCGTTATGCCGGTATCGTCGCGGCCGCCCTGGTGGTGGACGGCGGGATCTACCGTCACGAATTCGTCGCCCAGTCGGTCGTCAGCGGCCTGATGCAGGTTCAGCTGGAAACCGAAGTGCCGGTGTTCTCGGTATCGCTGACCCCGCACCACTTCCATGCCGGCGAAGAACACCAGAAGTTCTTCTTCGAGCATTTCGTGCACAAGGGTCAGGAAGCGGCGAAGACGTGCGCGGATACGCTGCAGAAAGTGCGTGCGTTGCGCCGCACCGAGCCACGCGCCGTAGCGGTCTGATGCAATAACGATCTCCCCCGCGCTGCGCGGGGGAGATTCAGTGTCAGGCCAACTGCGCGTCAGTGGTCGGCACAATCAAAATGCCCGCCCGCAGGCCGTTCTTGACCTTGGGATTGGGGAAGATGATCCGCGCGCCCTGCTCCTCGATGATCCAGCGGGTATTGGCCAGGTCTTCGGCCAGCACATAACCCACATCCAGTTCCGAAAAGTTTTCGATGTCCGCCGGCAGGTTCAGGCGGAACGCATCGCTGTGCTTGATGATTTCCCGGGCCACGCTGAACAGTTGCAGACCGTCCAGACCTTGCTCGGCCATCTCCGGCTCGGTACCTTCGATGATCTGCTTCAGACGGGTTTCCAGCAGCGACACATTGACCCCGGCGTTCTGCCCGAACGGCCGCGCCTTGCCCAGTTCCAGGGTGAAGGACTCGGCACCGAGCTTGTCGTAGGTGTAGGAGCTGAACACGATCGACGGCTTGTTCTGCAACAGCACCGCCTCCATGCCGGCCGCACGCAGACGGGACAGTTCAAGACGGGAATGCTGGCGACCTTCCTTCCACGGATACAGGGCGAACTGCTCGATCTTCGAACCGCGAATCGCCGTGTGCAGGTCGTAGTGCAGACGCTGACGATCCGGCACGCTGAAGAAGCTCGCCGCCAGGCGCTCCAGCTCGCAGGCGCGCAGGGCTTCGGAGCCGCTGCTTTGTTCGTGACGGCCGTTGAACAGCCGATTGACGTCCTGCTCGATGAAACGCTCGCCCTTGCGAATCGCTTCCGGGTTGCCGAACAGGAACAGAATGCGTGCGCGCGGCTTCAAGTCGCCGCGGGCGATGTCATGCAGCAACCGGTCGAGCAATTCGATCGGTGCCGTTTCGTTGCCGTGGATCCCTGCCGACAGCAGCAGGTCCAGGCCATTGTCGCGTGCTTCGGGTGGCCGGACTTCCAGCGCACCCTCGCTCAACCAGCGCATGCGCACGCCTTCGACAGTCAGTTGAGTCTTCTCCGCCGGTTCGCGGCCGGCGAGGGTCAGTTCAAGCAGTTTGCCGAGGGCGAGCATAGAGCGGTTTCCTTAGTGGTCGTGGTTGCAATCCGGGCCGTGCACGTGACCGTCATCGTCGCCGAGGTCAGCCGGTTCCATCTCCAATTGCAGACTTACCAGATTAGTCGCCAATGGGCGCAACAGCAGGTTGGCGTATTCAGCATCGCCTTCTTCGACGTCCACGCCGATCAACAGTTGGCCGCGGCCGTCCTGCTGGATCCACAGCTCTTTGCCTTGCCACATGACCGCGACGCGGGTGCAGGAAGTTTCCAGTTGCTTGCCGTCGGTGTCTTCAAGGATCAGCCGCAGGGAATCGCTCATGTCTTTTTTACGCTCTGTTGGGGTGACAAGCCGCGCGCCGCGTTCAGGCGGCGCGCCGGCCATCAATTGATCTGGAATGGATAAACCGCGCCCAGTTTAAGGATTTGCGTCAGTTCATCCAGTGCCGTCCGGCATTCAAGCAGCAATTGCGGGTCCGCCAGATCGCTTTCGCTCAGGCGGTCGCGGTAGTGCTTTTCAACCCATGCGGTCAACGAACCGTACAACGGGGCGGTCATGATAACCCCTGGGTTGACGGCCGCCAGCTCGGTTTCGTTGAGCGCGACGCGCAGTCGCAGGCACGCCGGGCCACCGCCGTTCTGCATGCTTTGCTTGAGGTCGAAGACTTTCACTTCGCCGATCAGGCCGCCGGAGCTGGTCAGGCCTTGCAGGTAATTCCACACGCGCTCGTTGCCACGGCACTCTTCCGGCACGATCAGCAGCATCGAACCATCAGGGCGCGACAGCAACTGGCTGTTGAACAGGTAGGAACGCACCGCGTCGTCCACGGTGACCGCCGAGCGTGGCACGCAGACCGACTGGAATTTGCCGCCGACCTTGGCCAGTTTGGCTTGCAGTTCGGCCAGCATCTGTTCGGTGTCGAGGAACGCGTCCTCGTGATAGAACAGCACCTCACCATTGCCTACCGCGATCACGTCGTTGTGGAACACGCCCTGATCGATCACCGCCGGATTCTGCTGCGCGTAGACCACGCCTTCGTCACGCAGGCCGTGCAGACGGGCAACGGCTTGCGAGGCTTCAAGGGTCTGGCGCGCCGGGTACTTTTGCGGCGCCGGGTAACGGGTGTCGAACGCACTGCGACCGAAGACGAAGAACTCGACGCCAGCCTCGCCGTACTCACGGCAGAAACGCGTGTGGTTGGCCGCGCCTTCGTCGCCGAACTGCGCCACCGCCGGCAATGCGGCGTGGTGAGCAAAGCGTTGCTGGTCAGCGAACATCGCACCGAGCACGCGGCTGGTGGTCGGGTGCTCGATGCTGCGGTGATATTTGCAATTGAGGTTGGCGGCGGTGAAATGCACGCGACCGTCAGCGGTGTCGGCACTCGGGCTGACCGTGGCGGCGTTGGCCACCCACATGCTCGACGCCGAGCAGCTGGCGACCAGCAGCGGCATCGCGTCTTTCGCGGCGCGCTCGATGACCTGGGCGTCGGTGCCGCTGAAACCCAGACGGCGCAAAGCGGCTACGTCCGGACGCTCCTGCGGTGCGAGAACGCCCTGCTGAAAGCCCATTTCCATCAGCGCTTTCATTTTCGCCAGGCCTTGCAGCGCCGCTTCCTTCGGATTCGAGGACTGCTGGCTGTTGCTCTGGGACGCAACGTTGCCGTAGGACAGACCACCGTAGTTATGGGTCGGCCCCACTAGACCGTCAAAATTGACTTCATAGGATTTCATCAGCGAGGCTCCACGAGAATCTGTTTTTATAGGCATCAAATAACAATCGAGTGCAATCGAGGCGCGACGCGCCTCACGCCATCTTCACGCCAGGCGTCAGGGCCGCCGGCATCACCAGGCTCGGGGTTTCCAGCGAGGCCACCGGGTACGCGCAGTAATCCGCCGCGTAGTAGGCACTGGCGCGGTGGTTGCCCGAAGCGCCGACACCGCCGAACGGCGCGCTGCTCGCAGCACCCGTCAGCTGTTTGTTCCAGTTGACGATACCGGCACGGCTTTCCAGCCAGAACTGCTGGTAGCGCTCTTCGGAATCCGACAGCAGGCCAGCGGCCAGACCAAACGCGGTGTCGTTGGCTTCGGCAATCGCCGCCGCGAAATCGGCGTAGCGGATCACTTGCAGCAACGGGCCGAACAGTTCTTCGTCGGAGCGATCGGCAACCGCCGTCACATCAACGATGCCCGGGGTCAGCAGCGCCGACTGCGCCTGTGGCTGAGTCATTGCCAGCAGCGACACTGCGCCATTGGCCAGCAGATGTGCCTGGGCATCCATCAACGCTTTCGCCGCGCCGAGGGAAACCACCGAGCCCATGAACGGCGCCGGCTGCTGATCGAACGCGCCGACCTCGATGGTCGAGCTCACGCCCACCAGACGCTTGAGCAGACTGTCGCCCCACGCGCCTTGCGGCACCAGCAGACGACGGGCGCAGGTGCAACGCTGACCGGCGGAAATGAACGCCGATTGAATGATCGTGTACACCGCCGCATCGAGGTCAGCGACCTGATCGACCACCAGCGGGTTGTTGCCGCCCATTTCCAGCGCGAGGATCTTGTCCGGACGACCGGCGAACTGCTGGTGCAGGTGATTACCGGTACGACTCGAACCGGTGAAGAACAGACCGTCGATGCCCGGATTCGCCGCCAGAGCGATCCCGGTTTCACGGGCGCCTTGCAGCAGGTTCAGCACGCCGGCCGGCAGACCGGCTTCGATCCAGCACTTGACCGTCAGCTCGGCGACTTTCGGCGTCAGCTCGCTTGGCTTGAACAGCACGCTGTTACCGGCCAGCAGCGCCGGCACGATGTGGCCGTTCGGCAAATGCCCAGGGAAGTTGTAAGGGCCGAACACCGCTACCACGCCGTGGGGCTTGTGGCGCAACACGGCGGTGGCGTCGCCCAATGGGCCGCTCTTCTCGCCAGTACGTTCGCGGTAGCTTTGCACCGAGATCGCGATCTTGTTGACCATGCTGGTGACTTCGGTCGCGGCTTCCCACAGCGGTTTGCCGGTTTCCTCACCGATGGTGCGGGCCAGCTCGTCGGCGTGGTTTTTCAGCGCGGCGGCGAAAGCCTCGAGCACGCTGATGCGATCTTCCAGGGTACGACGGGCCCAGCCCGGGAACGCCTGACGCGCAGCCTGCACGGCCGACTCGACCTGAGCGGCGGTGGCACCCTCCCCCGACCACAGCACTTGCTGGGTCACCGGGTTCAGCGATTGAAAGGTCTCGCCCTGACCGGCCAGCCACTCACCTGCGATGTATAGCGAATTCATTATTTCGACTCCCGAGCAGCGGACAACGCCACGGCGCGAACCTGATCGCCAGCGTTGAGTTGAAGACGTTTGGCGGTCAGCGGATCGACCACCAGCGTGCCGGCGGCCAGACGGGCCGGCGCAGCCGTGATGCGGCAGTCTTCGCGTTTGCGGTTATGGATGATGAACGGCGTGGCGTCTTCGCCCGGCGTGCCGATGGCCAGCACCAGCGCCTCGCTGTCACGCACTGCGCGGATCTTGCTGGTCTCGCACTCGATGGCCGGGCCGGCATCGAAGATGTCGACATAGCCCTGATAGCTGAAACCTTCGCTCTTGAGCATCGCCAGCGCCGGCTCGGTGTCCGGGTGCACCTGGCCGATGACGTTGCGCGCGTCCGGCGACAGGAAGCAGGTGTACAACGGGAATTTCGGCATCAGTTCGGCGATGAACGCCTTGTTGCCGACGCCGGTCAGGTAATCGGCCTGGCTGAATTCCATTTTGAAGAAGTGACGGCCCAGACTTTCCCAGAACGGCGAACGGCCGGCTTCATCCGACACACCGCGCATCTCGGCAATGATCTTGTTGCCGAACAGCTGCGGGAATTCGGCGATGAACAGCATCCGCGCCTTGGACAGCATGCGACCGTTGAGGCCGGTGCGGTAGTCGGCGTGCAGGAACAGCGAGCACAGTTCGGAGTTGCCGGTCAGGTCGTTGGCCAGGAACAGCGTCGGGATCTCGCGATAGATGTTCAGCTCCTGCGAGGCGCTGACGGTCAGGCCGACACGGAAGTTGTACCAAGGCTCGCGCAGACCGACGGCGCCGGCGATGGCGGAAATCCCCACCACGCGACCGTTGTCGTCTTCGAGCACGAACAGGTAGTCCGCGTCGCCACGGCCGGCTTCACCGCGAAAGGTCTTCTCGGCCCAGCCGACCCGGTGGGTCAGGCGCTCTTCGTTGGCCGGCAACGTGGTCAGGCCGGTGCCGGTGCTGCGGGCCAGGTCGATCAGAGCGGACAAATCGCTGCTGCGTACGGGACGAACAATCATGCTATCTCCTCAAACGGGCCGCCGTGGCCACCCGTGAAACTCGCTAAGGCGTTAAACCGCCACCAGGCGCACGCTGGCACCTTCACCGACGCCCAGGGCTTCGGCCGCTTCCAGATCCAGGGTCACCGGTTTGCCCGGCGCGTAATCCAGTTCCAGCAATACCGCGCGGTAATCCTGCAACTGGGCATTGGCCACCAGATACTGGCGCCCGGCACCTTTGACCGGCTCGCCGATCTTCACCGGCACCACACGGCTCTGGGCGATCGAACGGATCCCCGAGACGCGTGCATGCAGGGTCGGGCCACCGTCGAAAATGTCGATGTAGTGATCGGTCTCGAAGCCTTCGCGCATCAGGATGTCGAAGGTGATCTGCGCACGCGGGTGAACCTGGCCCATCGCTTCCTGAGCAGAATCCGGCAGCAGCGGCACGTAGATCGGGTAATGCGGCATCAGTTCGGCGAGGAACGTGCGGCTTTTCAGGCCACACAGACGCTCGGCCTCGGCGTAGTTCAAGTCGAAGAAGTTGCGACCGATGGCGTCCCAGAATGGCGAGTCGCCGTTCTCGTCGCTGTAACCGACGATCTCGGTCACCACCGAATCAGCGAACCGCTCCGGGTGACTGGCGACGAACAGCAGACGGCCACGGGAGTTGAGTTCCGAGAACGGCGAACCCACAAGCTCGCGCTGCACGTAGAAACTGGTCAGCAGACTGTTGCCGGTCAGGTCGTGGCATTGCGAGAGCACGTGGATCTTGTTGTGGATCTTCAGCTCGCGGGAGGCATGCACGAAGGTCTCGTTGCGAAAGCTGTAGAACGGCTCGGAATAACCGGCCGAAGCGACGATCGCCGAGCAGCCCACCAGTTTGCCGGTGGCGGTGTCTTCAAGGACGAAGAAGTAACTCTCTTCACCGTTGAAGCTCACTTCGGCAGCAAACGAGGCTTCGCTCGCGGCGATCTTGTCGCTCAGGCGTTCCACGTCATCCGGCAAGGAAGTGACACCAATCGGGCTGTCCGCAGCCAGACGCTGTACCTCGCCCAGATCAGCCATTTGCGCGGGGCGCATCACCAGCATGGTGTCACTCCTTTCTCAACTTCAGGTCGGCGAAAGCGCCGACTCGGGAAAAAAATGCCGGGCAGGCCCGGCACAGGAAAATTGTCCCGCCACCAGTCCATGACGACAGGCGGCGGGCGGTCTTGCATGAATCAGGCTTGGGTCAGTTTCGCTGCAGCACGTTCGAAGCGATCCAGACCGGCGTCGATATCCGCGTCTTCAACCACCAGGCTCGGGGCGAAACGGATCACGTCCGGACCCGCCTGCAGAATCATCAGGCCTTCTTTTTCAGCGGCGTTGAAGATGTCCTTGGCCTTGCCTTTCCAGGCATCGCTCAGCACACAACCGATCAGCAGCCCGAGGCCACGCACCTGGGTGAACAGGCCGTACTTCTCGCCGATCTGTTGCAGGCGGGTCTTGAACTTGTCGTGCTTGGCGTTGACGCCGTTCAGCACCTCAGGGGTGTTGATCACGTCGATCACCGCTTCGGCCACGGCGCACGCCAGCGGGTTGCCGCCGTACGTGGTGCCGTGCGTGCCGACGACCAGGTGCTTGGCCAGCGCTTCGGTGGTCAGCATTGCGGCGATCGGGAAACCGCCGCCCAGGCTCTTGGCGCTGGTCAGGATGTCCGGAACCACACCGTAATGCTGGTAGGCGAACAGGTTGCCGGTACGGCCCATGCCGGTCTGCACTTCGTCGAACACCAGCAGCGCGTTGTTCGCGTCGCACAGTTCACGGGCACCTTGCAGGTAAGCCAGCTCGGCCGGCAGTACGCCGCCCTCGCCCTGGATCGGTTCCAGAACGACCGCGCAGGTCTTGTCCGAAACAGCGGCTTTCAGAGCCGCCAGATCGTTGTACGGCACGTGGGTGATGCCGGTGATTTTCGGGCCGAAACCGTCGGAGTACTTCGACTGGCCACCGACGTTCACGGTGAACAGAGTACGGCCGTGGAAGCTGTTGAGCGCAGCGATGATTTCGTACTTCTCGGTGCCGAAACGGTCGAACGCAACGCGACGGGCCAGCTTGAAGGCGGCCTCGTTGGCTTCGGCGCCGGAGTTGCAGAAGAACACGCGCTCGGCAAACGTGGCGTCGATCAGCTTGTGCGCCAGGCGCAGGGCCGGTTCGTTGGTGAACACGTTGGACACGTGCCACAGCTTGTTCGCTTGCTCGGTCAAGGCACCGACCAGCGCCGGGTGCGCATGGCCCAATACGTTGACGGCGATGCCGCCGGCGAAGTCGATCAGCTCGCGGCCGGCCTGGTCCCAGACGCGGGAACCGGCGCCACGCACCGGAATGAAAGCGGCAGGCGCGTAGTTGGGAACCATAACCTGGTCGAAATCGGCGCGTTGTACCGCAGCGTGCTCAACGGACATCGGAGTCTCCTGATGAGGGCCACCCGCCTGAAACTGGCGAGCGATGGGGGGATTGTAAGGACAGTTTTCAGCCCGGCCTTGCCGCCAAGCGACAACTTCTTATAGCGCAAACCCCGGATTTTCCCGGGTTTACGGCAATGCGACATATAGCGTCGCAAAGGCGCAGTTTAAACTGCCGCCGGCCATTGCAGCACTCCTGCGAGCTTATCAATTACGAAGGCGCTTGCTGTCATACATATGTACCACCGGACACGGGATGCATTTTGCTCTGCTTGAGCTCCTTATCGACGCTCAAGGACGCCAACGATGTCTTCCACCACCGGGCAATCGCTCAACCCCGCTTCTCACTATGAACCGCTGGCCAAAGCGATCCCCGAATGGCTGGGCAAGGCCTCTCCCGCCCGACGCTCCGCATTGAAGAACAGCCGTCTCTCCCTCACCGACTCGCTCAAGGCAGCCCCGCGACCGCAGCACGATGCCCTCAGAAACGCCATCACCCAGCACATGACGGCACAAAATGCTGTCGATCAAATGCTCGACCGCGTGCAAAACGCCAGTACCTTCGCCGAGCCTCTGCTGACCGAGGCGCTGAAGTCGCGCTTCGACCTGGATCTGAATGTCAGGGAAACCTTTTTGCAGTTGTATATCCCCGTCACAGCGGCTGGCATGACCACCGGCACCCGGACGTGGACGGTGTCTCTGCTGGAGGCGGCACTGCATAACTTCGAGGTTGGCGAAACAGAAGCCGGTGCGTATGCCAGCGGCTCCTCGTTCATCACCCGCCCGTCGGCGACGGGGCAATTCGAAACGCTGGCGCCGCTCAATGCGAAACCCGGCATCCCGGCCTTTACCCGTCTTTGCCGGGAGCTGGATATCGGCGCCCGCTACAAGATCTATCTCGAGGAAAACCTCACGATTTCCAATCCGGTGGCGGCTGCGGTGCTGAGACACAAAGTCAACGCGACGCAAAAAACCGCACTGCGAGTCGCACTCAAGATGGCCCGGATGAAGGGCGATATCAGTGAAGCGAATCTGCTGTCGATTGAGAGCCTGCTGGATGGCGCAACCACCGTATTGATGAACGGCCAGCCAATGCGGTGCCACGACCTGACGATGATGTCGGTCGCCCTGACCGGGATCGTGATATTTGCGCCAGACCTCGAACGCACGAAAACCGCAGTCAGTGTGGTGGCTTACTTACCGGATGACCCGGAGCATCCGATCAAGGAGTACCGCTCCACCGCAGACCTCGCAAAAGAACTGATCCGGCAAATGCGCGGGACCGACTATCAGCGGTTCTTCAGCCGCTTTGTCGCTCACGAGCAGCGTGGACAATTCTTCGGCCAGCTCAAGCAACGTCTGAGCGAAGTGAAGTGGCACCCGCCCCAGGTCGGCAGTCAATTGCCGTCCTGGCACGAGACGCCCATCGAAAAGCCTGACCTGCAACTCGCTGTCACGCCCATCGTCGGCGATCTTTGGGAACATCTTTATCAGGGCAAGCTGAACAAGATCCTCAACGATGGGGCGGTGATTGCAGTTCCAACCGCAATGGTCGATCGCAATGCACGTTGGAGGCGCTGGGATTCGTTTGTCAGTGTCGCGGCGTCGATCCTGGAAATCGCCGCGTTCGTCGTTTTGCCGTTCGTGCCGTTTCTGGGCGAAATGATGATGGCGTACATCGCCTACCAATTGCTCGATGAGGTCTTCGAATCTGTCATTGATTGGGCCGAAGGTCAGACGACCGAAGCCAGCGAACATTTCTTTGCAGCGCTCGAATCACTGGTCCAGCTAGGCGCTTTCGGCATTGGCACTGGCATCGCCATGACTGAGCTGCCCAAGGTGTTGCCGGCCGAGGTGGTGGCGTTCATGGATCGCTTCCAGCCGGTGAAACTGCGCAACGGCAAAACCCTGTACTGGAAGCCGGATCTGCAAAGCTACGCCCGTGACATCGTGCCTGCGGCTGGTTCCACACCCGACGCGCAAGGCTTGCACTGGCATCAGGGTAAAAAACTGCTCCCGCTGGAGCAGGCGCACTTCGTCGTCAACGATCACGAGACACCCGGCAAGTTGCGGATTGAACACCCCGCGCGCACCGATGCCTATGAACCGATCGTGCGGCATAACGGCGAAGGTGCGTTTCATACCGAACTGGAAAATCCGCTGCAGTGGGACGGCGCCACCGTGCTGCGACGTATCGGCCCGCGCATGGAACCGTTCGCCCCGGCCCGGCGCGAGCGAATGCTTCAAGTCAGCGGCTACACCGAAGATGGCTTGCGCAAGATGCACGTGAATCAGGAGCGCGTGCCACCGTTGCTGGCCGACACCATCGAGCGCTTCAGGATCGATCAGGATCTGCAGACGTTCATCGAGCAACTGACCAGCGACGATCCAGCGATTTATCGCAAGGCCGATCCGTTGATCCAGCTTCAATTGCTCAACGAGCAGGGCTTGTGGCCGGACACCAAACGGCTGCGCCTGATCAATCCCCGGGGCGAAACGGTCTGGCAGTCCTCCGACAATGCGCAGCTCCCCCTGACAGACATTCACGCTGACCGGCTTATCGACAGCGACCTGCTCAAGACCTTGCTGCAAACCCTCGGCGAAGCCGAAATCCACGCCCTGCTCGATGAAGCGCTCGGACAGAAAATCGCCCTCGATGTACGCAGTCGTCAACTCAGGATCCGGCTCGCGCAGATCGCCGAACAGCAGCGCCCTGCTCTGTTCGAACAACGCTATCAATCACTCCAGCATCACGATACCCCGCTGGTGAAACAAGTGGCCCGGCACGTACCGCAACTGCCTGTCAGGATAACCGAAGAACTCATTCACACCGCCACCGGCACCGAGCTGCTGCAACTGGGCGAAGGCGCGTTTCCAGAGCGTCAGCAGCGACTCTCTGAAAACGCCCTGCACGAATTGCGGATCACCCGCGCCTATGAAGGACTGGAAATCGATTCGGTGCACAACCCGGATTCCGAAACCCTGGCACTGCACAGTCTGCCGCTGCTGCCGGGCTGGTCAGACGCGGTGAGTCTCGAAGTCCGCGACCAGTCGTTTGCAGGGAACAGGCTCGACACCACCGGCCCCGTGGGTGCTGCCATCGAGAAAATTCTGGTGCGCCGGGCCGACGGCACCTGGCAACCGTTCGACCAGGCCGGACTGGAACTGCACGGCCCGACGGATTTCTACACCAGCGTGCTGCAAGCCTTGCCCGATACACAGCGCCGGGCAATGAACCTGCAAATCGGCGAAGGGCAGAAACTCCGGCAGCTCATACGCGACAATCCCCTGCCACGCGCCAGCCTGCGACTCACACTGGCAGTCGAAACCGCTCCCGCTGCCGACGTCGACCCCCTTCGCCTGCTGGGCGCTGAAGGTTACTCACGCAATCTGTCACCCGACGACTCACCGCCTACCCTGGAAACCCGGGTGCGCGATGTTTTTCCCGGCATCACGCAAGAAGGCCTGCAGGCGATGGTGCTGCACCTGCAAAGCCATCTGGAGAATCCGATTGCCGAGCTGTCGCGCCTGCGCCTCGAATACGCACGCCTGGAAAACGATCTTGACCAATGGCGCCTCCAGGAAGTGCGGATCGATCCCGCGACCGGCCAGGAACTGTCCCTCGCCCGGCGGGCAGCCGCAGGGCGTGACCGACAAGTGTTCGCCCGCACACTGCTCAGTTGCTGGCGCCGGGAAACCCAGGAACGCTTTGGCTATCGCATGCGCTTCACCGAGCCTCTGCTGGGCGACCTGCCGGTGCTGACGGCGGACTTCAGCCATGTCATCAGCCTGGAATTGAGCGGCAGCGGAACATCTGCAGGCATCGAGACTTTCATAGGCTGCTTCCCTCGATTGTCCCGTCTCGACCTGCAGAACTTCGACCTGCACAACTTGCCGCAAGCCATCACGACCCTGCCCACCCTGCGGCAACTGCGGCTGCGTAAATGTGGAATCATCCTGACCCCGGAAAACCAGGCGCTACTGACATCACTCAACGAACTGGTGGAGCTGGACCTGAAGGACAACCCGCTGGGAACGAGCTTCGACGTGACCTTCATGCCTTCGCTGACCTACCTCAATCTGTCGCGCACCGGGATTGCCGAAGTGCCCGTCGGCTTGATCGATCACCCGCAGATCAGGAGCGCCTGGCTGACCGACAACCAGATCACCACGCTGCCCACAGCGCTGTTCGAGTTCTCGCCCACCGCCGGGGCCGGATACGATTTTTCCGGCAACCCACTCTCCGCCGCCGCGCGCGAACGGGTGAAAACCTATTTCACCCGCACAGGCGTCAATTTCGGCGTTCGCGCCGAACAGGCCGACATTGTTCGTACCAGAGCGCTGTTTCCGGACATCGACGAGGGCCAGGCCAGCGGCCTGATTTATCGCTTGCCCGGCTCACTGATTCAGGGCCGTCTGCAACTGACGGCGTGGGAAACCGAGTTGGCCACGCTGAGTACCGAGCTGACTCGCTGGGCCAGGGACATTCCCGACCGCGACCCGAACAGCGGCGTGATGCTGGAGGCCAACGAACGGTTTACCGAACAGGATGCGCGCGAGACCTTCGCCGGCAAGCTGCTGCGCCTGTGGCGTCACCGCTCGAAAATCCATCCTCACGCCAGGGCCGATGTCTTCACGGCCGAAGCTACGTTTATCGGCGACCTGCCGCAAATGAGCGCCGACTTCCACCACCTCACTGCGCTGACCCTCAACGGCAACAAAGGCCTGCGCGGCAATGCACCCTTCCTCAAAAGTTTTCCCCGGCTCAAGCGGTTGTTTCTACGCGATGGTGAACTCGATCAATTGACCCAAACCCTCACCGGGCTGCCGATGCTGGAGGTATTGGTACTGGACAACTGCGGCGTGAGTTTCACCGCCGAGTCACTGACGGCGCTGGCCGCGATGCCCAGACTCGAATCACTGGAACTGCCACGAAATCCGTTGGAACTGGTACCCGACCTGCAAACCCTGAGTTCTCTGACTTACCTTGACCTGTCGCGTACGGGCCTGCTGGAAATCCCGCCCGGCCTGATCGATCACCCGAAAATCAAGACCGCGATCCTCAGCGAAAACCAGATCACCGAACTGCCCGAGGCACTGTTTGAGTTATCGGCCCAGGCTGGTGACGGCTACGACCTGTCGAACAACCCACTGACCCTCGCCACTCGAGAAAGGATCAAACAGTACTGCCGTGAAACCGGCCAGGATTTCGCCGTCCTCGCCGACGCGGCCGATATCGAAACCACCCAGCAGCTGTTCCCCGACCTCGACGCGCAGGACGCCAGCGATGTGTTCTACAGCTTGCCGGGCTCACTCGAGGATAGCCGTAGCCAGCTGCGGCACTGGCAGGCAGAAATCCGTCAACTGAACGCCGACCTTGCGCGATGGGCAACGACAGGGCCAAGCACTCATCCGACCACGGGGCAATTGCTTAACCCCCGGCAGTTATTCGTGATGCAGGCGAACAGAAGACAATTTGCTCAGCGGATCGAAGAGTTGTGGCGTTTCCGCCTGACTGAGAAACCCACAGAACGAGGCAATGTACTGATCGCGGAACTGCCTTTCATCGGCGAGCTTCCCGTGCTGTCAGCGGACTTCAGCCACATCGCCAAACTGACCCTCGACGGTAACCCGACTCTGAGCGGCATCGATGCCTTCCTTTCATCCTTTACCGGCCTTCGTCACTTGGAACTGCACGAATTCAGACTGGAGCACTTGCCCCAGGCGTGCGAGCGCATGCCCTCGCTGGAACGTCTGGTACTGGAGTACTGCGAGCTGACCCTGACGCCACCCACCCAGGCTCGCCTGTCTTCGATGGCCCGATTGCAGTTCCTCAACCTGAGCCATAACCCGTTGGGCGCCACACCGGAGTTGAAGAAATTGCCGGCGCTGATCCATGTGCGACTGATCGACACCGGATCAGCGAACTGCCCGACAGCCTATTCGACCTTCCCGTGCTTTCGCCCAACCAGTTCATTCTGGGCGAAAATCCGTTGTCACCCGCCACGCGCGAACGAATCAAAAGCAGCTACCAGCGCAACCGGCAAAACTTCGGGGTGTCGATGCCCCAGGCGGATATCGACCGCGTGCTTGCGCTGTTTCCCGCGCTGGACGCGGAGCAAGCGAGTCGAATGCTCTACCTGTTGCCGGGAACACTTGATCAAGGTCGCCTTCAAATCGCTCAATGGGAAACGGAATGGCAGCAGCTGGATGCGACGCTCAACCGTTGGGTCGGGGACATTCCCACACAACATCCTTCAACCGGTGCCCAGTTCACTGATGAGGAAAAAGTCGTTGAGCGCTCCGGGCGCGATCAGTGTCGCCGGGATCTGCAAGCATTCTGGCGCGCCCGCTCAACAGCCCAACCCGAGGCGCGATCGGACAGGCTGGTTCTCAACCTCCCCTTCATCGGTGAGCTGCCAACGCTGAGCGCAGACTTCAGCCACGTCGCAACCCTGTCGATCACCGGCAATGCCCAGTTGCGTGCCGGCGATGGATTCCTTGGCGCTTTCACAGGGCTGAAAACCCTGGAACTGCGCGACCTGGGCTTGCAACAAGTGCCGGATTCATTCCGGCGCATGCCTGCCCTGGAAAGTCTGGTACTGAGCAACTGCGCGGTGGTGTTGGATACCAAAGGTCGCGCCACTCTCGCCTCGCTGACGCGCTTGAAGAAACTCGATCTCTACAACAATCCGCTGGGGTTGGCTCCGGACATCCGTTCCCTGCCGGCGCTGGATTTTCTCGATCTGGCCGGTACCGCGATTGCCGAGGTACCCATCGGGATGATCAATCATCCGGAGCTGGAAATCGTCATCCTCAACAACAATCGCATCAGTGAGATTCCAGACGAAGTTTTCAACTTGCCGGCGGAAATCGGCAATGGCTACGACTTCGGCAACAACCCCCTGAGCCCTGCGACTCGTGAACGGGTCAAAGACTACTTCAGACGCACCGGCGGTGATCTCGGCGTGCTTGCCGAAGAAGCGGATCGAGCGCGGGTGCAAACGCTGTACCCCGCGCTGGACAATGATCAGGCCAGCACTTTCATCTATCGCCTGAGCGGAACGTTGGCCGACGGTCGCCAGGAAGTGGCGCGTCGGGAAACGGCGCTGAGTGATCTCACCCGCAGCCTCACCCTTTGGAGCGACGAGATTCCGGCGAATCCGCTCAACGGCCAGCCACTGTCGGAAACCGCACGATTGCGACAGGAGCAACTGCGCTCACAGTTCGCCGAAGCGCTGCTGACCTGCTGGCGCAAGATCCCGATAGAGGATTCAAGTCTGGACAGTTACGGGTTCAGCCATACCGTGAGTTTCATCGGCGAACTGCCGACACTGGGCGCCCCATTTCCCTACGTGCCAGACCTGTTCCTGGTGGGTGATGGCCACTCATCACGGCTCGGTCGTTTCCTCGAAGCCTTTACCGGCCTCGACAGCCTGGCAATCCGCGAATTCAATCTGGGCGATATTCCCAAGGACGTCTTCACCATGAACCGGCTGACCGCGCTGAGCCTGCCGGACTGCGAAATCCGCCTGACACACGAGTCCGTCGCGGCACTGGCGGGGATGGACAAACTCGAAGTGCTCAACCTGCGCAACAACCCGCTGGGGCTGACGCCGGACGTGAGCAACCTGCATGGTCTGACCGATCTGGACTTGAGTGATACCGGGATCACCGAGATACCAAAAGGGACGCTGGAAAACCTGTACTGGAACGAGCTTGACCTGTCCGGCAATGCGATCACTGACATACCGGAAGAAATAATGGATGTGCCCGCGACGGTCGGTGACCGCTACGACTTGCGCAACAATCCGCTGTCACCCCAAAGCCTGGCCCGGGTTCGGGCTTACTATCAGGAAACGGGTAACAACCTGAACGTTGCCAGCATCGACGGTACGCCGAGACTGCCGGAAATGAGGCCTGATCTGGAAATCGAAGACTGACCGAGACAGCGCCATGGCAGCCAAAGCCATGGCGTCGTTGGCAGCGGATCAACCGCGCTCTGGCGGCACCGACGACAGTTCGAACGGGCTGCTGCTGCGCCGCTGGTTGCGGTCTTCCCGTGGCGTGGCGCCGAAGAAGTTGCGATAGGCGCTGGAGAAATGCGGCCCCGAGGAGAAACCGCACGACAGGCCGATCTGGATGATCGACTTGCTGGTCTGCATCAACATCTGCCTGGCCTTGTTCAGGCGCAGTTCCAGGTAGTACTGGCTCGGCACGCGGTTGAGGTATTGCTTGAAGATCCGCTCCAGCTGGCGACGGGATACACACACATGCTGGGCGATTTCGTCGGTGGTCAGCGGCTCTTCGATGTTGGCTTCCATCAGCAGCACGGCTTGCGTGAGCTTTGGATGGCTGGAGCCGAGACGGTTCTGCAATGGAATCCGCTGACGCTCGCCGCCTTCACGAATGCGTTCGACCACCAGTTCTTCGGAGACCGCACCGGCCAGTTCAGCACCGTGATCACGGGCCAGCACCGCCAATAGCAAATCGAGTACCGACATGCCGCCGCACGCCGTCAGGCGATCGCGATCCCAATCGAACAGATGGCTGGTGGCGATGACTTTCGGGAAGCGTTCGGCGAAGTCGTCCTGCCAACGCCAGTGCACAGCAGCGCGATAACCGTCGAGCAGACCGAGTTGCGCCAACGGATACACACCGGCCGACAGACCGCCGATCACACAACCAGCGCGCACCAATTGTTTCAGCGCGCTGCTGAGTGCCGGCGCCAAAGTCGTCGGTGGCTCGTCAGCGAGCAGGAACAGTTTCTGGAAGTTTTCGAGCTTGCCGGCCCAGGGTTCGCCGGGCAGTTGCCATTCACCTTCGGTCGGTGCTTCGGCCTGCAGGAACGACAATTCGTAAACCACGTCCGGATGCACACGCTGGGCAACACGCAAGGCCTCCTCTGCCAGCGCCAAAGTCAGAGCTTTAGTGCTGGGCCAAATCAGGAAACCAATTCGATGGGCAGTCATGGCGGGCGATCCGAAACGTAAACAGAGGGAAAAACCGAAATCGGCTGCAACCAAATTAGACCATCTGGCGCGCTGCGCAGCATGACCTAATTTGGTGCATAACGGGAGCGATTACTTGAGGCTGCCCGAGAGGAATTGTTGCAAACGTTCCGATTGCGGATTGACCAGCACTTCCCGCGGGTTGCCGCTTTCTTCCACGACGCCTTTGTGCAGGAACACCAACTGGTTCGACACTTCACGGGCGAAGCCCATTTCGTGGGTCACCACCACCATGGTGCGGCCTTCCTGAGCGAGGGCCTGCATGACTTTCAGCACGTCGCCGACCAGTTCCGGGTCGAGGGCCGAAGTCGGTTCGTCGAACAGCATCACTTCCGGTTCCATCGCCAGCGCACGGGCAATTGCCACACGCTGCTGCTCACCACCGGACATGTGCCCCGGGAACGCGTCTTTACGATGAGCCACGCCCACCTTGTTCAGGTAGTACTCGGCTTTTTCGCGAGCTTCGGCCTTGGACACGCCCAGCACGTGAACCGGCGCTTCCATGATGTTTTCCAGCGCGGTCATGTGCGACCACAGGTTGAAGTGCTGGAACACCATCGACAGGCGCGAACGCATGCGTTGCAGCTGTTTCGGATCAGCGGCTTTCAGTGCCCCGTCCTTGTTTGCCACCAGCTTCAACTCTTCGTTGTTGAGCAGGATCTTGCCCGCGTGCGGCTGCTCGAGCAGGTTGATGCAGCGCAGGAAAGTACTTTTGCCGGAGCCACTGGAGCCGATGATGCTGATCACATCGCCGGCGGCCGCTTTCAGGGAAACGCCCTTGAGCACTTCGTGACTGCCATAGCGTTTATGCAGGTCTTGGACTTCAAGTTTGTACATGCGGTCGGTTCTCACAAAAACAGTCAGTCGTTGAGCAAAGGGCCGTCGCGCAGCGCATCGCGCCCCGCCACTTTGGCCAGCCAGAAACCGGGTTGGGCGTAACGCAGCCGCTCAATGGCAAACAGCACCCCGGACGTACCAGCACACACCGTGCTGACCCGATCCGACAGCGGATCGATCACTTCAAAAATCTTGTCACCGGCTTCAACCCACTCGCCGGGCTTGCGCAGAAAACTCACCACGCCAGGATGCGGCGGCAGGAGCAGTTCCGTGCCTTCGAACGGCATGCCTTCGCACGGTTCGCGCACGGCGCTTGGCCACTCGCCACGGATCAGGCCTTGCTCGGCGAGGAACGCCAGAATGCCTTCTGCCCAGGCCTCAGCCTGTGCAGGTGTGGTGTCAGCCTGACCGCCGAGTTCAACGGTGGTCGCCAGGCACGCCAGTGGAATCTGCGCGTCCGGGAACAGGCGCGACAGACGCAGCCACGGCAGCGAACAGGCTTCGTCGAACGAGCTGCCACCGGAATCTTCCGCCAGCAGGCCGACCTTCACGTCCAGGTGCGCAGCGAGCGAACGCCACTGCGGCCAGTGTTGCGGCAAGGCATACATGTGCAGTGCGGCTTCGCAGTCGCAATGCAGGTCCAGCACCACATCGGCGGTGGCGGCATGTTGCAGCAGGATGCGCTGCATGCCTTGCAACTGGCTGCTGGCCTCGGGCAATGCGGCCAGGTGATCGGCCATCGCCTGACGGATCAGACGGATGTTGGCGTGCGGATCATCACCGAGTTGTCCTTGAAGCTTAGCGGCCACCGGCGCGCTGAGCTCGACGAAATCACGGTTGAAATTCTTGCCGCTGCCGGCCTCGAAGCGCCCTTGGTGGTTGCCTTGCAGCAACTGGCCAAGACCCAGCGGGTTGGCCACCGGCACCAGTTCGATGACGCCGTTGAGCAGGCCTTTGGCTTCGAGTTCGCCGAGGCGTTTTTTCAGTTCCCAGGCAGTGCGCATGCCGGGCAATTCGTCAGCGTGGAGGCTGGCCTGAATGTAGGCCTTGCGCTCACCGCTACCGAAGCGAAACACCGAAATCCGGCGCTCGCTGCCCAGGTGGCTCCACGGCAGAACGTGGTCGATGCGTTCCATATCAGTGCTTCCTCGGGGCCAGGTAGCTCAGCCAGCGACGCTCGGCCAGCTTGAACAGGCGCACCAGAATGAAGGTCAGGCACAGGTAGAACACGCCGGCGGTGATGTACGCCTCGAACGGCAGGTAGAACTGCGCGTTGACGGTACGGGCCGCGCCGGTGATATCGATCAGGGTCACGATGGAGGCCAGACTGGTGGTCTGCAGCATCATGATCACTTCGTTGCTGTACTGCGGCAGTGCCCGGCGCAGGGCCGATGGCAACAGGATGCGCTGGTACATCTTGAAGCGCGACATGCCCATGGCCTTGGCCGCTTCGATCTCGCCATTCGGCGTGGCCTTCAGGCTGCCGGCGATGATTTCGGCGGTGTAGGCGCTGGTGTTGATCGCGAATGCCAGGCACGCACAGAACGTTGCGCTGGACAGCCACGGCCAGAGGAAGCTTTCACGCACCGTTTCGAACTGGGCCAGACCGTAGTAGATCAGGAACAGTTGAACCAGCATCGGTGTGCCGCGAATCACGTAAGTGAAGAGCCACGCCGTCATGTTGACGACGGCATTCTTCGAGACGCGCATCAGCCCCAGCGGCAGTGCCGCGAGCAGACCGAAGAACAGCGACAGCGCGAGCAACTTGAGGGTGGTCACCAGACCGCCGAGGTACAGCGGCAGGGCCTCCCAAATGACGTTGTAGTCGAAGATCATAGATCAGCCGCCCTTACGCCTACCGAGTAGCGCTTCTCAAGGTGACGCAGCGCCAGCAACGAGACACTGGTGATCACCAGGTACATCGCCGCCACTGCGAGGAAGAAGGTGAAAGGCTCGCGGGTGGCGTCGGCCGCCTGCTTGGCCTTGAACATCATGTCTTGCAGACCGACCACGGAAATCAGCGCGGTGGCCTTGGTCAACACCAGCCAGTTGTTGGTGAAGCCCGGAATCGCCAGACGAATCATCTGCGGCACCAGCACCCGGAAAAACACCTGGACACTGCTCATGCCGTACGCCATGCCCGCTTCGGCCTGACCTTTGGGGATCGCCATGAACGCGCCACGGAAGGTTTCCGACAGGTACGCACCGAAGATGAAACCGAGGGTGCCGATACCAGCGGCCAACGGGTTCAGGTCGATGTAATCGTCATAGCCGAGCATCGGTGCGACGCGGTTGAGCAAGTCCTGGCCGCCGTAGAAGATCAGCAGGATCAGCACCAGATCGGGAATCCCGCGGATCACCGTGGAATACAGATCGCCCAGCCAGGCCAGCCAGCGCACTGGCGACAGGCGCAATGCGACACCGATCAGCCCGAGAACGATGGCCAGGGCCATGGACGACAAGGCGAGCTGAAGCGTCAGCCAAGCGCCATCGAGGATGACAGCCCCGTAGCCTTTCAACATGATTCAGGTCCTCGAAAGTTGGGATGAAAAAATGGCGCAAACCGCAGAGATCCTGTTGCTTGCGCCATTTCGGACGGGTCGAGCGACGTCTTTACTTGCCGTAAATGTCGAAGTCGAAGTACTTGTCCTGGATTTGCTTGTACTTGCCGTTTTCGCGGATGGCCGCGATGGCAGAATTGATCTTGTCTTTCAGGGCGTCGCCCTTGCGCACCGCGATACCTACGCCGTCGCCGAAGTATTTGACGTCGGTGAAGGCCGGGCCGACGAACGCGAAGCCTTTGCCGGCGTCGGTTTTCAGGAAGCCGTCATTCAACAGCGTAGCGTCAGCCACGGTACCGTCGAGGCGACCGGCGGCCACGTCGAGGTAGATTTCGTTCTGCGAGCCGTATGGCTTGATTTCGGCACCCAGCGGGGCCAGGACTTCGCGGGCGAAACGCTCGTGGATCGAACCACGTTGTACGCCGATGTTCTTGCCCTTCAGCTCGGTCAGGCCTTCGCTGACAGCGGTGCCTTCTTTCATGACCAGGCGAGCCGGGGTGTTGTAGTACTTGTTGGTGAAGTCCACGGACTTCTTGCGGTCGTCAGTGATCGACATGGACGACAGGATCGCGTCGATCTTGCGCACTTTCAGTGCCGGGATCAGACCGTCGAATTCTTGCTCGACCCACTGGCACTTGACCTTCATTTCTTCGCACAGTGCGTTGCCGATGTCGTAGTCGAAACCGACGATGCTGCCGTCCGGCGCTTTGGAAGCAAATGGAGGGTAAGCCGCTTCGATACCGATCTTCAGAGGCTTTTCATCGGCGAATGTCGGCAGGGACAGCACGGACAGTGCCAGGGCGCCAAGCAGCACAAGTTTCTTCATCTTGGGACTCCATCGGTAAAGGGCAAAAACGGCAGAGTGAGCGACAGCCCAATATGCGAATGGGTGAATCGGGAAAGCGGTGCTGCATCTGTGGGAAATTTCCCATTGAAACCGTCAGCGATTTCAACACGAGCCACGACGAGCGAGTGATCGGCATTCTAACGACAGGCCCGAAGCCGATATTTCTTCAATGCGACAACTAATTACAGATGCACCGAGAAACCCGCTTGAGCACATTGACAGCTCCGCAATTTCATGCAAGAGCGAAAGACAGTGAACCGATCTATGCTGCAAATTGCGGGCCTATTATTCGCAAACCCTTCTAATCCGGCAAGCGCGGGGTGATGTCTTATTTTTCACAGGGTGTTTTGAGGCCCTGAAACAGGGCGCGGCGTTTCCCATCGCCCCGTTGCGGAGCAGACGGTTACACATTCAGTTACTTGAAGCCTGACGGGTAACAGTGGGAAGTGCCTGACGGATGAAACCGATAATTATTGAAAAACAAAAAGCCCCGCCCGGCGTGATGCCGGACGGGGCTTTTCAGCCTTCAGACCCGCCGCTTACGCGACGTTCATGGTCTTGTGCGTATCGATCAGATGCTGCACCACACCCGGATCGGCCAGGGTGGAGATGTCGCCCAGACCTTCGTATTCGGCCGTAGCGATCTTGCGCAGGATGCGGCGCATGATCTTGCCCGAACGGGTCTTCGGCAGCCCCGGCGCCCACTGGATCACGTCCGGCGAAGCGATCGGGCCGATCTCCTTGCGCACCCAGTTCTTCAACTCCAGGCGCAGCTGCTCGCTCGGTTCTTCGCCATTCTTCAGGGTGACGTAGACATAAATGCCCTGCCCCTTGATGTCGTGCGGCACACCGACCACCGCCGCTTCGGCGACTTTCGGGTGAGCGACCATCGCGCTTTCGATCTCGGCGGTACCCATGCGGTGGCCGGACACGTTGAGCACGTCGTCCACACGACCGGTGATCCAGTAGTAACCGTCGGCATCGCGACGAGCACCGTCACCGGTGAAGTACATGCCACGGAAGGTCTTGAAGTAGGTGTCGACGAAACGATCGTGGTCGCCGTACAGGGTGCGCGCCTGACCTGGCCACGAATCGAGAATCACCAGATTGCCTTCGGCTTCGCCCTCAATGATGTTACCGAGGTTGTCCACCAGCGCCGGCACCACACCGAAGAACGGACGCGCTGCCGAACCCGGCTTCAGGGTATGAGCGCCCGGCAGCGGGCTCATCATGTTGCCGCCGGTTTCGGTCTGCCACCAGGTATCGACGATCGGGCAACGGGACTTGCCGACGTTCTTGTAGTACCAGTCCCAGGCTTCCGGGTTGATCGGCTCGCCCACCGAACCGAGCAGGCGCAGGCTGCTGCCGTCCGCGCCTTCAACAGCGGCGGTGCCGGAAGCCATCATCGCGCGGATCGCGGTCGGCGCGGTGTAGAGGATGTTGACCTTGTGCTTGTCGACGATCTTCGCCACCCGGGTGATGTCCGGGTAGTTCGGCACGCCTTCGAACAGCAGCGTGGTCGCGCCGTTGGCCAGCGGGCCGTACACAATGTAGGAGTGACCGGTGACCCAACCAACGTCAGCGGTGCACCAGTAGATTTCGCCCGGGCGGTAGTCGAACACGCGCTCGTGAGTCATGGCCGCGTACAACAGATAGCCGCCAGTGGTGTGTTGCACGCCCTTCGGCTTGCCGGTGGAGCCGGAGGTATAAAGGATGAACAGCGCTTCTTCGGCGCCCATCTCTTTCGGCGCGCAAACAGTGCCCGCCACTTTCATCAGGTCTTCGTACCAGATGTCGCGATGCTGGTTCCACTTGATGTCGCCGCCGGTGCGTTTGCACACGATGACTTTCTGGATGCTGCTGGTTTCCGGGTTGGTCAGGGCGTCGTCGACGTTGGCCTTGAGGGAAATCTTCTTGCCGGCACGGATGCCTTCGTCAGCGGTGATCACCACTTTCGAGCGGCAGTCGATGATGCGACCGGCCAGGGCTTCCGGCGAGAAACCACCGAACACCACCGAGTGAATCGCGCCGATCCGGGTGCAGGCCAGCATGGCGACCACGGCTTCGGGGATCATCGGCATATAGATAGTCACCACGTCGCCGCGGTGCACGTCCTGGCCACGCAGGGCGTTGGCGAACTTGCAGACTTGTTCATGCAGTTCGCGGTAGGTGATGTTACGGCTTTCGGAAGGATCGTCGCCTTCCCAGATGATGGCGACCTGATCGCCGCGCTCGGCCAGATGACGGTCGAGGCAGTTGTAGGAAACGTTCAGGGTGCCGTCGGCAAACCACTTGATGTCGACATGATGGTCGTCGAACGAAGTCTGTTTCACCGTGGTGAAAGGCTTGATCCAGTCGAGGCGCTTGGCTTGTTCGCGCCAGAAGCCGTCAGGGTTGACGACCGACTGTTGGTACATGGCTTTGTAGGTCGCCTCGTCGGTCAGCGTATTGGCCAGAACCTCGGGGCGAACGGGATACAGGGAAGCCGCACTCATCTTTCCTACCTCGGTGTAATAGTTGTTTTTGTATGACCCTGTTGTAGCCGGGGCGCCCGTATAGAACCATTCGACGATGGTAGTAACAAGCCCCTACAAAACATCCAGATACCCCGGAGACGCGCGGCCAATACCTTTGCGAAACACCCTGCAACCCTTGCGGGATCTGGTCTGCAAGCGATTCTGGCGAGTCGATTACTCAGGAAAGTCGCATCACCGACATCACGATATCCGCCGATTGTTACCAAATCTGCCAAAGGTGTTTATCAAAACCGAGTCTGTTTACCCCCACCCCACCTCCCTAGAATTCACCTCGCCGACAAGGCAAAGCGATTAACAACGTTACAGCCCCCACGAAGGCCGTTAATCCAGCTCTTAAGTAACAAACCAAAACGATGAAGTTCCACACGCAACCCCAAAAAGGTTGCGTGACCCCATTCGACCTCAAGAAGGTAAATTTCAAATGAAAGCTTTATTGGTTCTGGCCCTCAGCAGTCTGTGCGCAACCGCCATGGCAGACGAGGTCCCGACTGATGTCGCACAGCAACAACCGGCCATCGAGGAATACACTTACTCCACTCACCTGGACATCGCCAACGTTGTATCGATGAGCGAAGTTCCGAATGTCTGCGAAGTGGTTCCGATGAAAATGGAGTACGACGACTCCACCGGCCAGCGCCACATCCTGCGTTACAGCGTGATGGGTAACGGCTGCACCAATTGATGGTTTGAGACTGCACCGAATCGGATCACTCAGCGCAACATCGAGGGTCGATTCCAGCCCGGCTTCGGTCGGGCTCAGTTGTGTTTGAAGGGACGTAAAAGGGTTGCAAAACACAAGATATAGTGAAAAACGCGGTTTTTTGCTCGTTTTTTGAGCAACCAATCACACGCAGAAAAATTAATGAAAAAAAATTCTCCGGGGCCAATCCCGGCGAAAGCCCTGTAAACCCTCGCTCCGATCGAAATCACCCCAGCGCTCGACCGCCCTGCGCTGTTTCGCCCTCCCCCACGCCGGTGTTTTTTTCCCTATAATGCCGCCCAATCGGGTCAGCAATATTCCCTTACAGGGATCAAAGCCATTCTGAAGCCCCGCAGCAGCGACAACGCTGACCTGCGCCCATCAGAGGCTCTCGGAAACCCGTACAAAATTCTGTTTTATTGCCTGCCTTAGCTGCTGCAAAAAACGATTCCTTAAGATCCAACGCGGCCAGTACGGTCGTGTGAAAAACCAACCATCAGTTTTCACACGGGCATCTGGCCCTCACGCAGGAGACGACACGTCATGCTGAGCTGGGACGAATTCGACAAAGAAGACAGTGAAGTAGCCGTAAAAGGCGCCAACGCCGGCCACGCTACCGAAGCCAACATGGACCGCCTCGACAGCGCCGGCGGTGCCGCTGCTCTCGAAGCCCGCGCCGTAACCGCTGCTGACTCGGCCGCCGTGGCCCGCGCCAAGGCTGCACTGGATTCCCTCGACGTCGCCGAAGGCCTCGCCGAACTCGAAGGCTCCGCCGCCCGTGTCGCCGTTGACGAAAAGCGCATGATCAACTGCCGCGCCGACCTCAACCAGCTCGTGCCATTCAAGTACGACTGGGCCTGGCAGAAATACCTGGACGGCTGCGCAAACCACTGGATGCCGCAAGAAGTCAACATGACTGCCGACATCGCCCTCTGGAAAAACCCGGAAGGCCTGACCGACGACGAGCGCCGCATCGTGATGCGCAACCTCGGCTTCTTCTCCACCGCCGACTCCCTGGTTGCCAACAACCTGGCCCTGGCCGTGTACCGCCTGATCACCAACCCGGAATGCCGCCAGTACATCCTGCGCCAGGCGTTCGAAGAGGCGATCCACACCCACGCCTACCAGTACTGCATCGAATCGCTGGGCATGGATGAAGGCGAGATCTTCAACATGTACCACGAGATCCCGTCGGTCGCGAAAAAAGCCGCCTGGGGCCTGAAATACACCCGCGCCATCTCCGACCCGGAATTCAACACCGGCACCGTCGAAACCGACAAAGAACTGCTGCGCAACCTGATCGCCTACTACTGCGTTCTGGAAGGCATCTTCTTCTACTGCGGCTTCACCCAGATCCTCTCCATGGGCCGCCGCAACAAAATGACCGGCGTCGCCGAGCAGTTCCAGTACATCCTGCGCGACGAATCCATGCACCTGAACTTCGGCATCGACGTGATCAACCAGATCAAAATCGAAAACCCACACCTGTGGGACGCCGAAATGAAGGAAGAAGCTTCGCAGATGATTCTGCAGGGCACCCAGCTGGAAATCGAATACGCCCGCGACACCATGCCTCGCGGCGTACTGGGCATGAACGCAGCGATGATGGAGGACTACCTGAAGTTCATCGCTAACCGTCGTCTGTCGCAGATCGGCCTTAAAGAAGAATATCCAGGGACGACTAATCCGTTCCCTTGGATGAGCGAGATTATGGACTTGAAGAAAGAGAAGAATTTCTTTGAGACTCGTGTGATCGAATACCAAACTGGTGGTGCTCTGAGCTGGGACTAATCGTCTCGCTCACCACGATTTGACGATTGCTGCTTGAGTCGTCGAATTGAGAAAGCAAAAAGCCCCGATTTGATCGGGGCTTTTTTATGGGCGACTGGTTGCCCTTTTCCGTCCCTACGTTGCAGAGTTCAATCTCCTATAGCACTTACAGCCGCTTCGCATTGAAGCCAACTGCAAGCACCTCTAAGCTCAATTGCAGGTGCCTAAGAAACACCCAACGTAGAAAGCTTGGCCAGTTACACAGACGTACATGTCGTCGGTGGAGCTGCCCCGCTCGTTGGGATTTCTTAAGTCCACTCTACGTTGGGGTCAGGCCCTCCAAAAATCTAACGTAGAGGTAATGGATATGCCCGATCCTTTTTCTGTAACAGTCTTCTCTCGTCACAACCTCGCACTACACGCCCTTCTGCTCGAAAACCAAACGTGGTTCTGCGCTCGCGATGTCGGCCGCTTGATGGGTGTCCATCTGTGCGAACGCATGGTCAATAAGCTAGACAAGGATCAACGTCGCGTTTTGTGGATTGAGTATTTTCGGCAACCTGAAAAGCAACTGATGCTCAGCGAGTCCGGTGTGTATGCGCTGCTGGTGTACCACTACGTTCCCGGGAATCGGTTGTTACGTGAATGGCTGACTCATCAGGTGGTACCGGCCTTGCGTGATGCAGAACACTCGGGACATTCAGATCGGCCGATGTTGAGTTTGTTAGATTGGCCGGAGATGTCATTGAGTCTGCTGCATTGGCAGGATGAAGGCTGGATTCGACTGCGGGATATGCCTTATCTGCTGAACGATCAGACGCAACGGCGGACACCGGGGAAGCCTTGGTGGCGAAAGGTTGCGCAGGTGCTTCAGTCTTCGAGGCACTCCATGGGCTAGTGACGGTGATTGTAGGACTTCGCGAGATCCGTCGTTATTTTCTGTAGGAATTTTCGTAGACATCAGTGATGGCCACTCAGTATCGTCCGAGGGTTTTCAACCCTCGGCGATTTTATGAGCGACAAGAAAAGAGACACTGACTGGACTGTTGCTGAGATTGAGGCAGCGGTTGGCACCTATCTCAAAATGCTTGAACTAGAGCTCGCGGGTCAAAAATTCAACAAGGCCCATGAGAATCGCGTGCTACGCGCATCAGCCTTGCCGACTCGCACAAAAGGCTCTGTAGAATTCCGAATGCAGAACATCTCCAGAGTCCTCATGATGATGGATCGGAAACCCATTAAGGGTTACAAACCGGCGAAAAACGTTGGTTCGAATGTTGAACACTTAATTCAAACAGCTCTCAAAAATCACGGCTTCCACCCGGGCGACCCTGCTATTCCGACCGCCGACGAAGAAACACTAGAGCGCCGAGCTGTTGCGATTCAGAAGAAAAAGATAAAAGAGCCGCCTAAAGGTATTAAAAAACCAAAGAAAGCTGCTAGCTCTCGCACGGTTTATGTTCGCGATCCCGAGGTCAGAGCCTGGGTACGAAATGAAGCTGATGGGCATTGCGAAGGCTGTGGTGAACCTGCCCCATTCCAAAAGCTTGATTTGCCTTTTCTCGAAATTCACCACGTTAAGCCGCTTGCGGAAAAAGGCTCGGATCAAATATCGAACGCTGTGGCGCTATGCCCAAACTGCCACCGACGCTGTCACCATTCGAACGACAGTAAGGATTTCACCGAGTTGCTTTACCGGACGCTGAAACGATTGAAGCGAGAGTAATTGGTCCGCACAAAAAACTGAGGCATGAGGATTTATCTCCTAGAAGCTGCGCAGTAATCGGCAAATAACTTGATCTCAATGACCCCGCGCAGGGGCCTGGAGAAGACGGCTCCATTGCGAAGGCGGTGAATTCCTCAGAAAATCGATAACCTCACAACTCCAAGGATGGTGTTTGGGCTTTGGTATAGACATCAGGAAGGCAGGTTAACGATTACGAATCGTTAACCACAACGGCCGACGAGAAAGCAATTTTTTTGATTTTTCAGCGACTTAGAACGTAAGAACCACCAATTCGCTAACTTCGAGGTTTACCCGTAAGCAATACATTGATAGCGTCAGTAGGTACATTCGCTCGTTAAAGGGCAAAAGGGATATGTGACTAGGGAAGATGAGATGGAACAAATGATCATGACCATTCAAAATTCATCACTTTTTATAAGCTCAGCTGAGCCCTTACCTGCAGGTAACTCACCAGCCAAGACCACTAATAGCCTGCGAGTGGCACCAACGCTGAAATGTGGAACCTCAATAAAAATTTCAATACAGCTTAGCACTCTACAAGCCCGAAAAAATCGGCAAATGATGAGATTTATATATGTCTAATTCAGTTGCCTTTCAAACCAGGGCACGAACGATTGATCACCTTGGTAGAGAACAGATTGCTGACGTACCTACCGCCGTAAGTGAACTATGGAAGAACGCATATGATGCTTATGCGCATAAGGTAGCACTGCACATCCACGGCGGAGAAAAACCTGTAAGCGTTATTATCGATGACGGTCACGGGATGACCATGTCGCAATTTATCGATAAATGGCTAGTAGTAGGTACAGAATCCAAAGCAGGGGTCGATGAAGTTCCAAGAGCTTTTCGAAAAGGACTTTCATTAAGACCAAAGCAAGGTCAAAAAGGAATTGGTCGCCTCTCCGTAGCAGCGCTAGGTTCCACCGTACTAGTGATATCAAAACAAGCTGGAGAACCCTATGTATGCTGCCTGATAGATTGGAGACTATTCGAAAACCCATACTTATTAATGCAGGATATCACTTTACCTGTAATTAATTTCGATGACAGATCAGAGCTACCCAAGCTTGTGCCGGGAATGATAAAAAAACTACTAGAGAATCTGGATGGAAATTCTGGCTCCGACGGGCGCTCTCTAAGACTCAAAAGTGCATGGAAAGAATTTGATGAATCTCAAACGCATGATGGGTCAACACTCGCGGCTCCTAGCGAGCAAATAAAAAGCGCACTGAACAGTTATATTTTTTCAGAACACTTTTTATCCGATTGGGACGTTTGGTCGCTCAAGGCCGAGTCAGGCACGGCGATGATAATTACCGAATTAAATGCTGCTCTAGAGGCCTGGGTAATTGATCCTCGAAAAATAACAGACGAAACTGAATCCATCAAAGCATCACTTATCAGAACCCTATCTGGATTTTCCGACCCTTATGTTGAAAATGATGACATTTTAGACTACCGGGTGGTTGTACATGGAAATGACGGCGAGAAAGTGGTTGTGGGCGCCAAAGAAATCTACGGAATAGAATACTTGCACTCGCTCGACCACTGCATCGAAGGAGACGTTGATGAATATGGAGTATTTAGAGGAAAAATTAGAGCTTTTGGAAAATATCAAGGCGAAGTTGAACTAACACCTTCTCACCCAGTACCGACATCACCTAGGGAACGAGTTGGGCCGTTCTCAATCTGCCTAGGATCGTTTGAGGGGAATGCTAGGTCCAGTACACTTCCTCCTGCTGTGCATGCTCAGGTTATGGCAAGAGCAGAAAGCCACTCTGGCCTCAACATTTATCGAGATGGTTTAAGAGTCATGCCATATGGCCGACCAGAAAATGACTTTTTCAAGATTGAAGAGCGGCGACAGATGAATGCTGGCCGGGAGTTTTGGGCAAGCCGTCGAAGCTTTGGTCGTATTGCCCTTACTCGCTCTAAAAACCCCAATCTAAAAGACAAAGCTGGTCGAGAGGGAGTCATTGACAACACTGCAAGTCGCGCAATACAAATACTTGTAGTTGATTTATTAAAAGTAACGGCGCGACGATACTTTGGATCTGACTATGAACGCCGCGATGAATTGATCGGAGAGATTCAAGCGGAAAATGATGCTGCAGCGCTTAAAGCAAAATCAGCCAGGACAGGACAACTTAACTCTTTCAGAAAGTCTGTTCGAGAGTTATCACCAATTTTGGAAGAGAATCTGGAATCGCTTGAAATCTTAAGCAATGCGGTTGCTGATATAGTCAATCGTCAAAACGCCGAAGAGTTGTGGTCTATATCTAGCAGAGTTGAGGCATTGCAAGATGTACGCGCCGACCTCAAGCTACCACCTAAGCCTAAAAATCTTGGAAAATTCGAAGACCGCTACAGAGAATACAGAGCTACCTTTTCAGAATTCTCTGAAAAGGTAGAGGCATTAAAAAATTTATGGTCGACAGAAACCGAAAGACTTAGCGCACGCCCTGCAATTGACATCGCTCGCTCTAAACTAGGCAGCAATCAAAAATTCATAAGCGACAGACTTATTCGATGGAAAAAAGGCATCTTAGACGCACTAAAATCAGAGATTGATCGATTTGATTCTTGTGTAAATAACGATCAAAAAGAATTCTATAAAAAGTCAGCGCCGTTACTACTTGATTTGGAACAGGGCCGTACACCGCTTCGTATAGTTTTACAAGAAATGGACTCTATTCGTGACGATCTAGTTTTAAGATTTTCGGACCAGTATGATCCTTATTTAAGAAGTCTTCGGCAGCTGTCAGAAGGGGTTGACCTGGATGGGGTGTTTGCCTACGCCGGTGCTAGAACAGAGACGTTAGAAAAAAAACTTGAGCAAATAGAAGGCCTGGCACAAATCGGAGTAAGTGTCGAAATTCTCAGTCATGAGCTTCACTCACTTGATAGACGTCTCGAGTCAGGCTTGAAGTCTTTGCCGAAAGAAGCCCAGAAAACCAATGCTTACATCGCTGCGGATGAGGCTCGAATGGAGCTAGTTGAACGACTCAGCTTTCTATCTCGACTTCAAGTTTCTGGGGCGGACGTCAAACAAGAAATAACCGGCATTAACATTGAAGAGTATCTCCGAGCGTTCTTCGGAGCAGCTCTCGCAAGCGCTCATATCTCATTAGTCGTAACGGATGAATTCAAGAATATTGCTTTCACAGAATACCCCTCACGAATCTACCCAGTTTTTATAAACCTGGTTAATAATTCCTTGTACTGGGTTTCAAATCGCGACGAGAGAGTAATACAGTTGGCAGTGAAGGCAGGTGCAATAGTACTTAGCGATTCCGGCCCAGGAATAGATGAAGACGATGTCAGCAATCTATTCGAGCTATTTTTCACACGCCGAGTACGAGGTAGAGGTGTAGGACTTTATCTTTGCCGACAAACCTTAGCGGCAGGTGGCCATAAAATATCATACATCACGGACGGTGACTTTAAATTACTGCCCGGCGCTAACTTTACAATTACTCTACGGAATGGATTCGATGCCTAATGTATCTGCTGAAATGCTCAAGGAAGCATTTATTGATCCGATTCGATTTGCACTATTGGTCGACGACGAGTTTCCGACCTATATGGAGATGATCAGCCCGCCAGATGGCAAAAGGTTTCAGCTGAATCGGGCAGGAGAGCTTTTCGAGTTTTGCAGACAGCGCGGCTGGTTATGTGATGTAGACAATGTGGCTGCTGTAGCGATGCAATTCGAACGAGAGAAAAGCCTCAATCAATCGGATCTGCTGATACTTGACTTCCACCTAGATCCCAGCAAACCTGACGACCCGAGCAAGTCTATAAGTATTTTGCAGGATCTCGCTAACTCTGACCATTTCAATCTAGTGATAATCTACACAAGTGCGGAACCCAGCAGAGTTTTGCGAGAAGTAGCCTTTTGTCTGGGGGGCGGAGTAAGCTCCAGCGCTGAAGAACAGGACTCAACCACTCGCATAATAGAGGACATGGAAGAGTCCGACTACGACGACGCCTTGTCAGCACTATCTATTGACATAATTGAAAATTACCTACTAGCACGAAGACCGAATGGTAATGCGAATGAGCTGCGTGCAATCTTAAACAGGCTGCAGATACCACCACGAAACCACAACTCTGTCATCAATGGTCTTTGCGAAGACTATTTTAGTAGGGACTTAGAGAGAGAAGTTCTTCGCAGGCGCAACGGTAATGAAAAAATTGAAGCTAGCTTTGGACGGCCTACAGACTGCAAATGGGTTTCGCAAGGTAATCTTTTTGCAGTAATCGTTAACAAGTCCGAGGGAGCTTCTGTTTTAGAGCAACGCCTTCATCAGGCACTAATCGAATGGTCCCCCTCTCCATTGCGGGTTTTAATGGTCCATGCTCGCGCATCCTTGGAACGTGCAGGGACCATTTCAGATGAAAAAGTTCTTGATACGCCGCGCCGTCAAGCTGGATGGCTATTGCGCATTCTACTTGCTCGCACTGAAGAGGAAACCCAGCGTTACATGCAAGAACTCTACGGTAGGCTTTTCGAGCGCTTAGTTAGCTCAATTGAAAGCAAAATGATTGCATTTGGCACAAGACTCATTCACTTAAATGGGGAAGAGCCGGTTGCAGTGGCCACAAGAATGTCATGCGCAGGTGAGCTCACGAAAGAACAAGCATACCATGCACTTAATGAGCACTTATGTTCGGACAACTACAAAGAGCTAGTAATGACTACTGGTGTTGTTTTCCGTACCAGTAAAAATGCGGTGTACCATTATTGGTTATGTGTATCTCCTGCATGCGATCTGGTGCCCGGGCAGAACGCTGGGGGGTGGGATGGAGATCTTCATCCATTCAGGCCAATTTCTGCAGTTAGACTAACTCCTGTGAAGAACGCCGCAGCACTGACTCTAAAACTTCAAAATGCCGAACAAGGTAGAAATATATTTATTTATGTTGATGGCGAGCCAGTAGCACTAGAAGTTGCTAACGAAGAATCTCGACAAATGAAAATAGAAGTCCTTCTACTAGCAGATGAAGGCATCGTAGTAGACTCAAAATTTAACGGCTTCAATATTAACAAACTTGGGGGCACACCCAGTATCAACCCAGCAATTTTCGAAGTAGTTGGCGTTTTAAGGGCAGATTATGCAAATAAGCTACTTGCAGACTCAGGGCATCAAAGATCTAGAATAGGAGTAGACTTCGTTAATTTACCAACTCACTAATTATAAAACTGGGGAGCTGTACGCTCCCCAATTTTCGTTATGTCGGAAACTAATCTTAAAATGTCGCCTGATTCTGAATCATCGCAGCGGAAAGATGTTTCAGCAGGACCTTCGCCAATTTAATTGGTACGGCGTTCCCAATCTGGGCGCCGCTTGCCATAAGGCCACCTTGAAAAACGAAATCCTCAGGAAAGCCCTGTATACGAGCGGCCTGTCTAACTGTTATTCCGTGATTCTCTACTGGATGAACAAATCTTCCTTTAGATGGATTGATACAGGCAGTAGTCATGGTTGGTGCTGGTTTTGTAGGATCAATCCGACCGTAAACATCGGTATGTCCGCTGTGCTTAGTATGACACTTCAGAACCCTACCAGACTGGGAGCGACTTCCGCCATTAATTGGAGTATTTTTGAAAAGTTCCACTAACGCGTCTGTATGGTTCATATGGACGTTATTGGGGTCGCCCGCAACGGCTGGCCTAAAAGCTGTTTCAGCTGATAACCACGGAGACTTTCCAACTTTTTCCGATTGGGGGGCGTTTGGTGAAGCATGAGTTGGTGCAGGAGGCCACTCTACCGAAAGTGGACGTCTTTTATCTATACCAAGAATAAAGACACGCTTACGATTTTGCATCACACCATAATCGCAGGCATTAAGAATAACTGGCTCAGCAATGTAATATTCGGCCTCCCGCCCCATTTCATAGAATTGCTCAAGATATTCTTTATGTCTAGGCCAAAGAAGACCCGGTACATTTTCAACCAAAAAGACTCTAGGACGTAGCGCAGCAACGTATTCGAAATACCTACCAAGCAACTTATTCCGAGGATCCCCTACACCAGCATTGTTAATCCTATGTCTAGAAAATCCTTGGCAAGGAGGGCCTCCTACAATAATATCGCATTGACCCGGCTTTAACTTCCAATGCTTCATAGCGTCTTCTGGGTCCAGATGCAAAATATCCTTATTTAAAAGCAAGTCTGGAAAATTAGTTTTGGTTGCAATATTGGCGTGATAGCTACTGCTGGCATTTTTGTCGATTTCAAGGGCACCTACGACGCTAAGACCTGCCTGGATAGCACCCAAAGAGAATCCACCCGCTCCTGAAAATAGATCAACAGTCAGAATATCTTCAGGTTTGAGACAACGTTGCATATGCGTGACATCGCTTTGCGCGGAACCTAGATAATTCGACTTTTCACCGCCCAAGGTCAATTGGCAATGCTCCATCATTAGGCTCACTAAAAATTGTCGATTTTAGCTCACCATCAATGCCCATGTCATTTTTAATGGAAGCTGAAGTCGGTCAGCCCGTTGCAAGTCATCGGCAATCACTGCAGTGAATTACACAGCATTGCTGAAATTACGCCGCCGCGATCATTTCTGGCATTGAAATTGCATAAAATAACATTTTGAACCGTAAATTTATCCCTTTCAGAGCTTTGCACTCCTTTCAGGGAAGATGTGTGAGAAAGTTTCAGATACACCTTTCAGTACAAGACAACGTTTTGCCATGTCAGCAAGACACATTAGCATCACCTGAGGATTGCATGATCTGTGTATCAAATGTTCGGTAGCTCATTCCAGTGACTCTGTTGTTTATGATTGGCCACTGCCTATATCTCTTGCTCTACTGCATCACCTGTACCCCCCCTCCCTCTATTAATACCCTCCCCCACTCAAGGACCCGAGCCCCACCATGAAATTCGACCTCGCCTACTGCCTCAGCCTCGACGACAAGTTGTCGATCTATGACGTTCGCGATCTCAATTTCGATGAGACGGTGGCGTTCGATTCCGCCAAGGAGCATTTCCAGTGCCCCAACGACGCCTGTCGTGCGGCGTTCGATGCTTCCAACGAGTTGGGTACGTTCAACGCCAAGAACGTGAATTACGTGCGCACGCCGCACTTCAAGAATCTGCCCGGTACGCAGCATGTGGCGGGTTGTCCGTATGTGAGTTTGAAGACGTCGGCGTCGGGGGTTGAGGCGGCGGAGGGGGAAACGGATGACGGGCGTGAGGAGCATTTCCCGTCGGAGTTGTTGCTGACGCGCCGTGAGTATGTGCGCAAGCCTGCCGCGCCTGCGGGAGCGGCGGATGTGTTGCGGGATGATCCGGTGCGGGTGGCGACTGCCCCCTCAAAAGAGTCGCCGAGTCGTGAGACGGCGCCGGACAAGACCAGTGTCTTCGCTCACCCCGTGGAGTGTTTTGTGTCGAACTTCGCGGACAAGGATTTGCTCAAGCGCATGCCGTTGAAGATTGGCGAGCATACGGCGCCGTACAGTTCGTTCTTCAAGAAGATCGAGTACTTGATGGACAACAAGGGGCTGATTTACTGGGGCCGGATCAAGAAAATCGAGGACTTCCACAGTGCCAGTTTCCGGATCGATTTCGAGGACAAGGTCTGGTTCAAGAAGCCGGATGACAGCAAGAAGAAGCCTTATCCGGTCAGTGTCTATCTCAACAAAAAGCTGATCGACAACTACCGCAAGCGCAAGGCGTTTCTGGAGGAGATCAAGCACGCCATCGACAGTGATAAGGAGTTGTTCTGCTTCTTCTATGGTGTAACGCCGGAGTTGAAGCAGGTGCCGGGCAAGAAGAACCCCGAAAAGCCTTTCGAGGTCTTCAATGCCAATATCGAGAACCTGGATCACTTCATCATTCGTGAAGCGCCGGGTCTGGCGTGACGGTTAGCCCTGGGGCAGTTGCAGTTTGACGGCGCCGGGGTGTTGCTTGATCAGGGAGTACGGCAGGATCGACCAGTCTGGTCTATCGCAAGAACGTTGTACGCGGGCGAAGTAAGCGCCCAGGTATAAGCCTTTCGCAGTGAAGTACCACGGCGAAGAACCCCAAACGCTTTCTTCCGTGAAGTCGCAATCGTCATCTTGCGTCGGCTTCTTCATTTCTGCGGGGTACAGGGCGGTGAATTGCTTGATCAGCCAAGGCACCAGCTCTTTGTTTTCATACTGATAACGCGCGTCACTTTCAGCCGAGCTCAAAGGCTTGTCACCCAGGCTGTCTCGTTCGGCATGCAGCAGTGGCTTGCCCTCACCTACCCACAACACATCTTCGAGCGACAACGGATGACCAGTGCTCACATCAATGTTGAGGGGTGAATCACCGAAGTCCGGATGCGCGCCACCGCAGAAATAGCTGGTCGAGATGTTCAGGCTGACCACGGCAGGCGAAATCATTTTGGGTTCTGCGTCCTGCATGAACTCGACGTATTCCCCGCCCTGCAGTTGGCAACCGTGATAGCGGATGACCTCATTCCACAACCGTCCAAGCAACTGCTGGTTAACCCGTTGCAGATCATCTTTTGGCAGACCGGACTCTACGCTGAACAGCGAAACCTTTGACTCCGGCTCTGTCCACCATTGCAGGGTGTAACCCATGAAGTCTTGTTTCTTCAGCGGTTTGAGCTTGAGTCCCTGTAGTCGCAAATACTCATACGGCTCGCCGTTTGGCAGCGCGGCGATGAAGGGCAGCGTAGAAGTTGTCGGCGCTGGAAGCCTGGCCTCGGAAAGTTGCACTGTGAGCTTCTTGCCCTTCGGACTTTGCCACTCGCCCTGCCAGCCAGTGGCCGTTTCTTCCAGTTTCAAAGTTGGCAGTGGCTTGTCGTCACCGTAGCGATTATTGCCTTCAACCAGCGTCAGGGTGCTGTCCTGCAATGACCCGCTGAGGGGCAGGTCCCGATGGTATTTTTCGTAGAAGTAACGACCGGTCACTTCATCCGGTTGCTGGGTATTGAGCTCAACCACAATCGGCGTTTTGCCCAGCTTGCCGGTGAACACGCGCCGACCATCTTCGGCATGGGCAGTGGAAATCAGTGTGAACAACGCCACGGCATATGGCGCCAGGCGTAACAGTCCCTTGAGCATGGATCGGTCCCTGAATGAGTCGGAAGTTGCGCCGGACATTGATTGCCGGCGCTGAAAAGTTCGCGGTGGATTATGGCGAGGTTGAGCACTGTAATCGAGAAATGTAAGTCGAGATGCAACGATGCGTCATGGCAGTTGCAGCGCAACACCACCCGGATGCTGTTTGACGACGCTGTATGGCAGAACACTCCAGTCGACGAATCCGCATACTGCCGCGACATGCGGATACGACGGATCAAACTTGATGCCCTGCTCAGTGAAGTACCAACCCATGAATTGCCAGGGATCGCTCTCGTCGTAGTGACAGTCGTTATCGCCCTCTGCGGTGACGGTCATTTGCCGGGGATACAGTTTCAGCAGCTGTGCGACCAGCCAGGGTGCCAACTCTGTAGTCCGGTATTTCGACCAGGCATCAGAAGAACCGGGTGAACCTGCATTGAAATCATCGTGTTGTTCATAGTGCAGCGGCTGACCTTGCCCTACCCACAAGACGTCCTCGAGCGTCAGTGCCTGACCGGTTGTGGCATCGAAGTTGAGCGCGTCGTTGCTTTGGTCCGGGTAGGCGCCGCCACAGTAATAATCCGTTGAAATCCGCACACTCATTACCGAAGGCGTCATCCACAGAGGTTGGCTGGATTGAGAGTAGTCACCCGAGCAACTGAAATAAGCCATTACCTCCCCCCACAATCGGCCCATCAATTGTTGGTTGATACGTTGAAGTACTTGCGGGGAATAACCGGACACCACTTCAAAAAGCGAAGCTTGTGATTTGGGCTCGCTCCACCATTGCAGTGTGTAGCCCATGAAAGTTTCGGTTTTGCCCTTTTGCAGTTTCATTCCTTGCAGCCGCAGATACTCGTAAGGAGCCTTCTCACGCAGGCTGACGATATAGGGCAATGAGTCGACGGGGGCTTGCGGAATCATTGCGGGCTGCAACTCAACCTTGAGGGTTTTCCCGGCCGGATTACTCCACTCACCGGACCAATTGCTCCCGATCGCCTGTAAACGAAGCGTTGGACGGGAGTCCCCGTCCATCATCGAACCTTCGCGGAGTTCGAGCGTGTCCCCATCCCTGGAACCTTCGAGCTCCAGATCCTTGCGGTACTTCTGGTAGAAGTAACGCCCCTCTCCCGTTCGGGTATTCATCTCCAGAACGATCGCCGTCTTGCCCAACGTTCCCGTGTAAACCTGCGTAGCGTTTTCCGCCCATGCCAGGGGATGGAAAAAAACGGCGAGTACCAAAATGCCGGAAAGGCGCAACAATCCGTGAAACATCAATTCTTCCTTGAGCAAGCGGGCAAATGCCGCAAAAAGTGACCGCGGATTATGTCGATGTTGTAACAGGGAATCGAGCTTCGTCCAGATCAACTCACGCTCATGCTGAGCATCACAATCACCAGCAACCCGATATAAACCCAAGCATGCACCCGATCCGGTATCCGCCCGATCCACGGCGTCGCCAGTCGAATCCCCAGCATCGAGCCCAGCGTCAGCACCGCGAACGCCAGCAGATCCACATACCCGATAAACCATGGCCCAAGGGGTGTCTCGCTGAACCCCGCCATCAGCATGTACGTCAGGGTTCCTGCCAGCGCCACCGGCACGCTCAACGGGTTGGCCATCGACGTCGCTTGGGACATGCTCAACCCGCAACGCCGCAACAACGGCACGGTCATGACGCTTCCTCCTACACCGAGAAACGTCGCGATGGCGCCAATGCCTACACCACCGCCGGACGTTTCCACCGTTCCTAATCGCCGTGGGATGACGCCTTCGGACTGTGTGAGAAACCCGCGTCGCAGCAGGCAATCGACAATCGTCACGCCGAGGTAGGCGATGAAGGCATAGCGAATGACCTCACCGCTCACCCAGACCGCTGCGACTGCGCCGACAACCGCGCCCAACCCGATGAACCCGCCCAAGGGCCACAGGTAATCCCGGATCAGGTTGCCGGCGCGGCGGTGTTTGTCGGCCGCTATCAAGGCGTTGACGATCATCACGCAGGTCGAGGTGGCGACGGCGATGTGCATGGCCGATTGACCAATGGGGTCGTCGACGCCGTGGCTGACGCTGAGCATGCGATATAGCAGCGGCACAACGACGAAGCCGCCGCCGAAACCGAAGAGCACGGCGGTGACGCCAGTCAGGCAGCCGAAGAGTGTTAGCAGGAGGTAGAACATGGCGCGTCGTCCGTTGGTGGGGAGCGGTCGACGATAGAGCGGCGGCGCTTGGCCTGCCTCAGCAAGTCAGCCAATAATGTTTGCGTTTACGCCAATCGCTGGATGCCGCTCGATGCGCAATGTTTCGATCAACCTGCTGGATGACACACCACGCCCGGTGGTGGCGATCGGTACGGATTATTCCCACGGCTATCTGTTGCCACGTCATACGCATCGGCGGGCGCAATTGTTGTACGGCGCGACCGGGGTGATGCAGGTCAGCACGCATGACGGCAACTGGGTGGTGCCGCCGCAGCGGGCAGTATGGATTCCACCGGGGGTGGCGCATGAGGTGTTGATGCTGGGGGTGAGCACTCGCAGTTTGTATATCAAGCCGGGGGCGGTGGATCTGGGTGAGCGTTGTCAGGTGATCAGTGTGTCGCCGTTGATGCGGCATTTGCTGATGGAGGCGGTGGAGCTGCCGCTGACGTATGACCTGGCCGGGCGTGACGGCGTGCTGATCGATTTATTGCTGCATGAATTGGTGCGCAGTGCCCCGCTGCCGTTGCATATCCCGCTGCCGTCTGACGGAAGACTGCTCGAACTGTGTCAGACCTTTCTGCATCAGCCGAACGCCCACCAGTCGCCCCTGCAATGGGCCGATCAGCTGCACGTAAGCTTGCGCACCTTCAACAGACTGTTCCGGCAGCAGACCGGCCTGAGTTTCAGTCAATGGCGCCAGCGCGCCTGCGTGGTATTGGCGCTGGCACGGCTGGCGGCGGGTGAGGCGGTGACGCGGATTGCCCTGGACTTCGGCTATGACAGCCCGGCGGCGTTCTCGACGATGTTTCGTCGGATCCTCGGTCAGGCACCGTCCGTCTGGTTGGAGGCGGCGAACTAGGGCAAATCAAAAAATGCGTTTGATCCCGGCCGAAAACAACTGTACAAAAACACAGTACATTTTCCATCAGCACTCTCGAGCCCGGAGCACACCATGGCCTCTTCAGCGATGAACCTCATCCTCGAACGTATCGCCCTTTTCCAGTTCACCCCGACGCATTGCGCCCAGGCCCGAGGGATGTTGGGCTGGAGCGTGGAACAGCTATCGCGGGAGGCAGGGGTTTCGGTAGACGATATTCAGCGATTCGAGGCGCAGCAGGACGTGGCGGATTCGGCGCGGCTGGCGTTGACCTATCGGTTTGAGGCGCAGGGGCTGGTGTTCTTTCCGGGGTTTGCGCCAGGGCGTTCGACAAGCAATGGTTCGACGGTTGAATCGGTGCGTGGGGACTATGCGATGGCGGAGTGATTCGGTCCGCCTCATGGAGGCGAACCTGCGTCAGTGAGTCAGGCCCCTTGCACCACCGCCTCACTCGCCCCTTCAACCGCCAACCACCACGCATGCCCGCGTTGCGGCTGTGCCAGGTTAAACGCCTCGCCCATTTGCGGGGTGGTAATGGAAACGCTGCGCTCCCAGGCCAGTGCAAGAATGCGATCAAAGGGTTCGTGCCACGCATGCATCGCCAGATCGAACGTGCCGTTGTGAATCGGAAATAACCAGCGACCCTTGAGATCGATGTGGGCTTGCAGGGTTTCTTCCGGTTGCATGTGCACGTGGGGCCATTCGACGTTGTAGGCGCCGGTTTCCATCAGGGTCAGGTCGAACGGGCCGTATTGTTCGCCGATGCGTTTGAAGCCATCGAAGTAGCCGCTGTCGCCGCTGAAGAAGATTCGTGTATCGCCATCGATGATCACCCACGAAGCCCACAGGGTCTGATTGCCATCGAACAGGCCACGGCCGGAGAAGTGCTGCGACGGGGTGGCGATGAAGCGGATGCCGGCGACTTCGGTGCCCTGCCACCAGTCGAACTGGCGGATCTTGCTGGCATCGATGCCCCATTTGACCAGCGTGTCACCGACGCCCAGCGGGGTCAGGAACACGTTGACCTTGTCCGCCAGTTTCAACACCGCTTCGTAGTCGAGATGGTCGTAATGGTTGTGCGACAGGATCACCGCTTCGATCGGTGGCAACTCGTCGATGCTGATCGGTGGCTGATGGAAACGTTTCGGGCCGGCCCATTGCACGGGCGAGGCGCGCTCGGCGAACACCGGGTCGGTGATCCAGAATTTGTCTTGCAGCTTCAGCAGCAAGGTCGAGTGACCGAGGCGAAAGACGCTGTGATTGGGGGCGGCGATCAGGTCGGCACGGGTCAGCGGCTGCACCGGAATGGCCGACGCCGGACGGGTATTGCGCGGTTTGTGGAAGATCATGTTCCACATGATGCGCAGCATCTTGCGCACACCTTCACGTTGCACTGGAGCGTGGTTACGGAACGTCCCTTCTGCCTGGCGCGAAGCTTCAGGTACAGGACTGACCGCGGAAGAAATTGATTTGGCCATGACTGAATGACTCCAGAAAAACCGTGCAATTCACGGTTTTCCACGGTGGGACGATAAATGGCCAAGGCACGCACGCATCAGCCGGACATCTGGTTTTAGGTTGCACCGATTAACGCAACATTACACTGATCGGTGTACTTTCTAGGTTGCATCAAACCGGATGACAAGTAAACTGCCGAGTGTAATTTCATCTATTTCCTGCCGAATCGAATTTATGACAGCTCCAACGCGCCTCACCGACCGCAAACGCGAAGCCATCATCCTGGCGGCCATCACCGAATTCCGTGCCAACGGTTTCGAAGTCACCAGCATGGACAAGATCGCGGCCACCGCCGGGGTGTCGAAGCGCACGGTGTACAACCATTTTCCGAGCAAGGAAGAGCTGTTCGCCGAAATTCTTAACCAGTTGTGGGCACGAATCAGCACCGAGCAAGCCGTGTCGTATCAGCCTGATCACCCCTTGCGCGATCAATTGCGAACGATGCTGCTGGCCAAACTGCAGATGATGGCTGACGACAATTTCATGAATCTGGCCCGTGTCGCCATCGCCGCCGCGATCCACTCGCCCGAACGCGCACAGAACATGGTGGCGCGCATGGGCGAGCGTGAGGAAAGCGTGACCGTGTGGATTCGCGCCGCTCAGGCAGACGGTCGGCTGAAACCGGTCGACCCGGAATTCGCCGCGCATCAGGTACAGGGCCTGCTCAAGTCTTTCGCCTTCTGGCCACAGATTTCCATGGGCCAACCGGCGCTCGACAACGCAACGCAAAATGCCGTGGTCGAATCGGCACTGGACATGTTCCTGGCCTGTTATCAGCTCTAGATCGAGCCTGCGCCACGATTAAATGGCTCACAAGGACACTGAATTTTCCCGCTGGAATAAATGACAATATCTGTCATTGACCGATGAACGGTCGCTCTGAAGAATTACACTGGAAAGTGTTTCAGAATGAATCTGGCGAAGAACCTCATGGATAACCAACGCGGCAAAGGCTTGTCATTCGCCAGACGCATCTACCTGCCACGCGCCATCGGTTTGGGCGTTGGCTTCTTCAGTGTCGGCGCCGCGCTGTATCCGTTGAACATGCCGGCTTGGCTCTGGGCGCTGTTGCTGTTCAACGGTTTTCTCTGGCCCCACGTCGCCTATCAATGGTCGACCCGTTCGGCCTTCCCCTATCGCGCCGAGCGTCGCAACCTGCTTTACGACTCGGTGTTCGGTGGTTTCTGGACCGCGTGTTTCCAGTTCAACCCGCTGACCGCCGTGACCATTCTGTCGATGATGACCATGAACAATGTGGCCGCCGGTGGCCGGCGGCTGTTCCTGCTCGGCGCCCTCGCCCAGGTGATCGGCGTGCTGTTGGGCTGGTCGGTGTTCGGGGTCAAGTTCAACCTGACCACCACGCAAACCCAGGTCTGGGCGTGTCTGCCGATGCTGACCCTTTATCCGCTTGCACTGGGGATGGTCTGTTACCAACTGGCGATCAAACTCGCCGAACACAAACGCACCTTGAGCGCCCTGAGCCGTACCGACAGCCTCACCGGCCTACTCAACCACGGCGCCTGGAAAGACCTGCTGCACCTCAAGTTCCAGCAGTGCCGCGACCACAACAGCCAAGCCACCCTGGCACTGATCGACATCGATCATTTCAAGGTGATCAATGACAGTTACGGGCACATCGTCGGCGACGCGGTGCTGCAACAACTGAGTCGCGAACTGAAATCCGTGCTGGATGAAAGTGAGCTGGCCGGGCGTTACGGCGGCGACGAATTCTGCGTAATCCTGCCCAACCTGCCGCTGAGCAAAGCCGAAGCCCTGATGGAGCAACTGCGCCAGGCTCTGCATCAGTACCGCCATCCCGAGGTGCCCGAGTTGCGGGTCAGCCTGAGCATCGGACTGGCGCGTTTCCAACTGACCTGCCCGGACGCCCTCGACTGGCTGGATGACGCCGACAAAGCGTTGTACACCGCCAAGCACACGGGCCGTAACACGATCAGCGTAGCGTTGAGCCGTTCCAGCGCCTGACAAGCGTTGTACAAGATCCAGATCAACCACTTTCTTGTACAACTTTATAAACTTTGTATAAGATCGAACTGTCAGCCTGGATGCTGGCACTATGAAGTCAACGCCGAACGTCGCCAGCATCTTCGGCCTGCCGCCGCGGGAACAGGGACAACACCTCTAGCCCTATTTCCGGAGCGCACCCAGTATGTTTTTCAATCGCCAGAAGTCTGTTGTCGACGACCTGCAACACACCCTCGCCCAGCAAACCGGCCTGCTCGAAGCCATCGACCGCTCCATGGCGGTGATCGAGTTCAATCTCGACGCGGTGGTGTTGCGCGCCAATGACAACTTTCTCAAGACCACGGGCTATACCGCCGAACAGGTGATCGGCCAGTCCCACCGCCAGTTCTGCCCACCGGAATTTGCCCGCAGCAGCCAGTACACCGAGCTTTGGTCGAAGCTGAAAAACGGTCAGTTCCAGTCCGGCACCTTCGAGCGCGTCGACAGCCAGGGCCGGCCGATCTGGCTCGAAGCCAGTTACAACCCGATCAAGGATGCTTCGGGTCGTGTGGTGAAAGTGGTCAAGTACGCCATGGACGTCACCGCCAAGGTGCAGCAGGAAAGTGAAGCCAACGCCAAGTTGCAAGCCATCGACCGCGCCATGGCGGTGATTGAGTTCGACCTCAATGGCAACGTTCTTACAGCCAATCAGAATTTTCTGACACGCATGGGTTACACGCTCGCCGAACTCAAAGGTAAACATCACCGCTTGTTCTGCACTGCAGAGCTGGTCAACAGCAGTGCTTATGATGACTTCTGGCGCCGGCTCAATCAGGGTGAGTTTTTCCACGGCCAGTTCGAACGCGTCGACAAGCGCGGGCAAACCGTTTGGTTGGAAGCCAACTACAACCCGGTCTACGATGCCGCCGGCCGCTTGTGCAAAGTGGTGAAGTTCGCCTCGGACGTCACCGCCCGGGTCGAGCAGCACGAGCAGGATGCACGCAGTGCCAGCGCCGCTTATCACATCTCTGTCGCCACCCGAAAAGTCGCCGAGCAAGGCACGCAAGTGATCCAGCAAACGGCCAGCGAAATGCGCGAGATCGCCGAAGACATCGCCGAGTCTTCGAACCTGATCGCACAACTCGGCGAACGCTCCGAACAGATCACCACCATCGTCAACACCATCCGTGCGATTGCCGATCAGACCAATCTGCTGGCCCTGAACGCCGCGATCGAAGCGGCACGGGCCGGCGAGCAAGGTCGCGGTTTTGCCGTAGTGGCCGATGAAGTGCGGCAACTGGCGGCACGCACCAGCGGCTCGACGGCGGAGATTTCCAACATGATCGGCCTGATCCAGAGCGAAACCCGTCAGGCGATCAAGAGCATGGACGGCACTCGTGGACGCGCGGCGCAAGGCGTCGAACTGGCGGATCAGGCGGGGACGGTGATTCTGCAGATTCGCGATGGCGCCAGCGAAGCCGTGGAAGCGGTGAGCATGTTTGCCAACGAGCGTGCGCCGGGATAAGGCCAACACGGGCGACGCAGGGCTATAGTGACTCAACGTCCCAAGCCTTGCCGAGCCCGTCATGACCACCGAAAAAAACGAATCCGCCGCCCCTGTCGATCACCTGCGCTTCCACCGCCCCCACGCCCACCTCAACACAACCTTCGGCAACGACAAGTTCGCCTTGCGGGCCGAGGCGTTTGCGCGATTCTTCGGTACGCCGACCTTCCTCGGCGCGCAGACCCTGATCGTGGTGCTCTGGGTGTGCCTCAACATGTTTGGCGTCACGAACTTCGACGTCTATCCGTTCATCCTGTTGAACCTGGCGTTCAGCCTGCAATCGGCCTATGCCGCACCGCTGATTCTGCTGGCCCAGACCCGTCAGGCCGCACGGGACAAGGCGCAATCCGACGCCGACGCGCAGCATCGCGAAGCCTTGGCCGTGGCCAATTCCGAGCGTCAGGCGCAGGCCGCAAAGAACACCGCGCAGTTGCTGGAACTGCTGGAGCAGAACACCCGGCTCACCGAAATGACCAAGAACCTCACCGAGCGCATCGAAGGCCTGACCCGCGAACTGCACGATCACATGCGTCAGAATCCACAGGCCTGATCACGGCAAACGCAGCGCCCGTCCGAGTTCATCGAACAGCGTGACCACCGAGCGCAACGCACGGCAGTCCGGGCGGGTCAGCAGCCAGAGCGCGGTGTCGTAACCGTGCAGCGGTTCGCTCAAGGCTCGCAGGCCTTCGGTGATCAGAAAGTCCGGTAACGCCGCGACGCCGAGCCCGGCACGCACCAGCTCCGTCACCGACAACATGCTGTTGCAGCGATAGCCCGGTGTCACGCCCGGCAAGTGCTGGCGACGCCAGACGACAGTCGGGTGATCGGGCAGGAAATCGTCCGGGGCGATCCAGGTCAGGGCGTTCAGATCGACCGCTTCAACATTTTGCAGATAACGCTCGCTGGCACAGACCCGGTAGGAAATCTTCGCCAGCTCCCGTCCGACCAGGTGCTCCGGTGGCGTGCGCGTCAGGCGCAAGGCGATGTCGGCGTCGCGACGGCTGAGGTTGGCAAAGTCGTTGGAGGTGCTCAGTTCGATGGTCAGCGCCGGGTAGTTCGGCATGAACTGCGCCAATGCCGGCAGCAGCAGACCCTGCAATACCGAGTCGGTACAGGTCAGGCGTACCGTGCCGCTGATCACTTCGCCGCCCTGCTCCACGCCGATTCGCGCTGCTTCCAGTGCCTGCTCGGCGCGCTCGGCCTGCTCGGCCAAAGTCTGCGCAAGGCTGGTGGGCAGGTAACCGGCGCGGCTTTTTTCGAACAGTTGCTGACCGAGCGCGGCTTCCAGTCGGCGCACCGCGCGAAACACCGTCGACACGTCAACCTTCAGCAGCTGCGAGGCCCGGGCCAGAGAGCCGCCGCGCACCAGGGCGAGAATCAGCGCCAGATCCGGGAAGTCGAGTCGATAGTGCGTCGCTGCATTAATCACTTGGGGAAACGCCCATATTGAGTGCGTGAACGCCAATCTATAGTGAGCGTCATCCCTCAACAAGCACAGCGAACACTCATGGAATCCAGAGCCCTGCGCATCGCCCTGATCGGTGACTACGACCCGCAAGTCACCGCCCATCAAGCCATCCCCGTCGCCCTCGGGCTTGTGGCGGAACACATCCGCCGACCAGTCGATTTCGAATGGCTGTCCACTGAGCAAATCCACCTCGATACGCCGCTCGAAGGTTTCGACGGTTTCTGGTGCGTCCCGGCCAGCCCTTACAAGAGTGAAGCTGGCGCGCTGCGAGCCATCCGCTTTGCCCGCGAACAGCAGCGCCCGTTCCTCGGCACCTGCGGCGGTTTTCAACATGCGGTGCTGGAGTTTTCCCGCAACGTACTGGGCTGGGCCGATGCAGAGCATGGCGAAACCTCGCCCGATTCCAGCCGTGCGGTGCTCACGCCGCTGACCTGCTCGCTGGTGGAAGCGGTGGACAGCATCCATCTGGTGCCCGGTTCGTTGATCGCCAAGGCGTACGAAACGTCCGAGATTCGCGAAGGTTATCGCTGCCGTTTTGGTGTGAATCCGCAGTTCGAACGCGAATTGCTAACCCATGACCTGCACGCCGTGGGCCACGATTCGGCGGGCGATCTGCGCGCCATCGAACTGAAAAACCATGTGTTCTTTGTCGCGACGTTGTTCCAGCCGGAACGTGCAGCGCTCAAAGGGCAATTGCCGCCGCTGGTGCGGGCGTTTGTCGAAACCTGCGCGGAGCAACGGGCATGATCGCCGAAACGCCAGAAGCGCCGTACTACGCGGTGATCTTCACCTCAACCCGTACCGAAGGTGATCAGGGATATGCCGAAGCTGCCGAGCGCATGGTTGAACTGGCGCGCGAGCAACCGGGATTTCTCGGCGTGGAGTCGGCCCGAGGGGCGGATGGGCTCGGGATCACGACATCCTATTGGAACAGTGAAGCGGCGATTCTGGCGTGGAAACACCATCCCGAGCACCAGGCGATTCGCGAGCGCGGACGTTCGACCTGGTACTCGGCATGTCATACGCGGGTGTGCAAAGTGGAGCGCGATTATCGATTCGGATAGTCAGCCCTTCACCAGACTGCGCACCGCCACAATCTCCGGCACTTCGCGCTTGCTCATGTAAACGCGCAACGGCTCGGTGATGTTGATCCGGTCATCGATGTGCTGATCGAGCAGCAACTGGATCAACTCGCGCTTGAGGGTCATGGTCTGTTCGGTGGCCGGTGCCCAGACGAATTCGCTGGCGGGAATGATGCCGTCATCGGCCACGTCCATGCCGAACGAGTCTTCACTGAAACGCACGATGTACTGGCCGGTCTTGCGATTGAGGCCGACAAAACCCTTGAGGTCGTCGGCCGCCTGGCAGATGAGTTGGGATGTGATGCGCATGGTAAACCTCACAAGAGTGATCGAAGGTTTACACGCAGGGCATTGAGGCACACCCTCTGCCGGGGTGGTCGCCGTGGCCAAGCGTACTGCAAACAAACGCACAAAAGTGCGGAAATTTTCGCTTTCAGTACGTTTATGTCGGTCTTGCGATAGCACGTTTTCGTTTGAGTTGCTAAAAGGGACATCTTCGAAAATACCTGCGAAAGGACCTCGACATGCCCGCCACGTTTACCAAAAGCGCTCTGCTGCTGAGCCTGATGCTCGGCCTCGGTCAGGCCCATGCTGCCAGCCAGCCAAACCCGGTTGCGCTCGCTGCCTCCGAGGGCATTCCGCACCCGGCGGTGATCGCCCACCGTGGCGCCTCCTTCGATGCACCGGAGTCCACCGCAGCCTCCTACAAACTGGCCCGCGACCTCGGCGCCGACTACCTGGAAATGGACCTGCAGCGCAGCAAGGACGGCGTGCTGTTCGCCCTGCATGACAACAACCTGCAACGCACCACCGACGTCGCCAGCAAGTTCCCGGACCGCAAGGACAGCCCGGCCAACGCCTTCACCATGGCCGAACTAAAAACCCTGGATGCTGGCAGCTGGTACAACAAGGCCTACCCGGATCGCGCGCGTCCGTCCTACGCCGGCCTGAAGATTCTGACCCTGGACGAAATCATCGACATCGCCCAGGCCAACCCGCAGCACAAGCCGGGCCTGTACATCGAGACCAAGGAACCGCAACTGTTCCCCGGCATCGAGCACGACCTGAAGGAAAAACTCCAGGCTCGCGGCCTGCTGATCCCGGCCGGCGCCAAGCAGCCAAAAGACGCCACCAGCGTCGGCGCGGGCAACGGTAAAGTGATCCTGCAAACCTTCGAGAAGAACAGCCTCGAACTGCTGCAAAAGGAAATGCCGCAGGTGCCGAAGATTCTGTTGCTGTGGGTTGGCGAAGGCAGCATCGAGCCGAAATCCAAAGTGACCTTTGCCGACTCCGGCGAGAAGGACAAGAACACGTTCTACGGCAAACAAGAGCCGAAATCCGAAGCTGAATTCAAGCAATGGGTCGACTACGCCAAGGCTCAGGGCGCCATCGGCACCGGTCCTTCGGCCAAGCTGACCCACGGCGGCGATCAGAGCTATTCGGACCTCGTGCAGCCTTGGATGAACAAGTACACCCACGACAAGGGCATGCTGGTGCACGTCTACACCGTCGATGAGCCGGTGGACTACGAGAAAGTCATGGCTGCCGGCGTCGACGGCATCTTCACCAACCGTGCCAGCGAACTGCTGAAGTTCTACAAACGCCCGGCCGCCGCCAGTGCGGATCAGGTGTTGAAGAACAACGGTTTCTGATGCAACCGGACACCCCGTGGACAGGCCGCCTCTGGCTGGGGCACGACTATGGCCTGATCCACGGGATGTCGGGGCGCACTGCGCCCCACTCCCACTACGCTCACCAACTGATTCTTGCGCCTGACCGGCCGTTGACTGTTCTGGTCGAGGGCACACCTGTCACCACTTCCCGCCTGCTGATTACGTCCCAGACTCGCCATGCGATTGTCGAGGCGCCGGACCCTGTGTTCACCGTGTACGCCGAACCGTTGCGGTTTGAGGCCCAGATGTTGCGCGATGCACTGTTCGACGTTGATTTGTCGCTGACCGCACTGGATCACGCCATTGGCCAATGTCCGCGACGTGAGTTGAGCGATCCGCGAATCGAACGGGCCCTCGCCACCGTCGATGCCTCGCTGTCGAGCAAAGTTGCCGCCAGCGCCGTGGCGGATTCCGCCCACGTATCCATGAGCCAGTTGCAACGGTTGTTCGTCAGCCAGGTCGGCCTGCCCGTGCGGCGACTGGTGTTGTGGCGACGATTGCGACTGGCGATGGCTTTAATAATCGCCGGCAGCCCGGTGACCAACGCAGCCCACACCGCCGGGTTTGCCGACTCCGCGCACTTCTCCCGCAGCCTGAAAAAACTCTTCGGTGTGACTGCGCGTCAAGCGCTGCAACACATCGAATTGCGTCTGCTGGACTGACTCAACGTCTCAAGCCCTCCGGCACTTTCGGTTCCTTGCCCAGCGTTGCCGGTTCGAACGGATCGAACAACTGCGCCATATAGTCCCGTGGAAAATCCGGACGACTGCCGATGCCCAGATCGCCCGCGCCGATCCGGTAATTCTCCGTGTAAAAACCGGTGCCCAGCAGCCAGTCCCAGAGGGTAAAGAACAGCCCGAAATTGACGTCACCGGCGCGCCCGTACTTCATGTGATGAAAACGGTGCAGCGGCGCCCAGGCGAAGATCCAGCGCAGCGGGCCAACGCGCATGTCGACGTTCGAATGCTGCAGCAACAGCTGGATTGCAATGGCGAATGCCAACAACACCGCGACCTCGGACGGAATACCCAGCACCAGCAACGGCAGCAGCCCCGCCGTCGCCTCCAGCAATTGATGCAGCGGATGTTTCATCAAACCGTTGAACCCGTAGAGCCGTTCGACGCTGTGATGAATCGCGTGCAGCCGCCACATCCACGGCACGCGATGGCTGGCGTAGTGCATCAGGCTCACGCCCGCATCGGCAATGAAAATCGCCAGGCCGACTTGTAGCCACAGTGGCCAGCTCGACGGCCAAGCACCGTCAATCGCAATCAGCGTCACCAGCCCCGGCAATGCCAGCAGGCCGAGGGAGTTCAACGCTTCGTTGATCAACGCGTGGAGCATGTCGCGACGGCGATCGCCGGTCGGGCGGTTCCAGTTCATTTCATAAGGCAGCAGCCATTCGGCCGCGAACGACACCGCCAACGCCACAGCAAACAACGGCAACAACCACAGTAGCGAATGCCCCGCCAACCCAATCCCGCCGCCGATGAATCCAAGCCAGAACAACGGCGCATACAACCACGAAAAAATGCGTTTCATGTCCACCTCCATTAATCGAAGGCAGAGCATGAAAGTTACCCGCGAACGGCGATTGAACAAACGACGCAAACACCCACGGCGTTTTTTTAAGGGTGAATTAAGTTGCGGTGGCTAACCTGAACTCACTTGAACGAATCACCCAAAGGAATAACCGATGAAAACCTTGACTGCCCTGTTTACCGCTGCCGCCCTGACCCTCACCGCTGGCCTGGCCCAGGCTGACGTTCGCGTCGATCAGATCCCTGAGCTGGTCAAGTCCGGCAAGATCAAGCCACTGGAAGAATTGAACAAGATTGCCCTGGCCCTGCACCCGGGCGCGACCATCGTCGACACCGACCTGGACAACCATTTCAACGGCTATGAGTACGAAGTCGAGCTGCGTACTGCCGATGGCAAAGAATGGGACGTGGATCTGGATGCGGCAACCGGCAAGGTCCTGAGCAACAAGCAAGATCACTGATTGCACCGCAAGACAAAGCCGCACGATTTTCGGATCGTGCGGCTTTTTTGTGTCCGAAAGTTATGCCGAGGTACTGACCAGCGAACCCGACGTACTCGAATCAGATTGCTGCAACGCCGCCAACAACGCCGCCGTCGCCGTCTGCAACGAAGCCGACGTCGTCGCGATCTGCGATTGCGCAGCCGCAACATCCGCCGCTTTAGCGTCCTGACTTTCCTGCTTGGCCTGGGCCGCTTGCAGCGCCTGTTGCTGTTCCTGCAATTGCTTTTGCAGCTCGGCAATCTGCTTGCGCAGTTCTTTCACCGTATCCGATTCATCGCTGCTGGAGCTGCTGTCCCCCGATGGTGCGGCACCGCCGCCCGCCGCCACTTTGCTGGTGTCGGCCTTCACACCGGTACTGGCCGCTGCTGTGGTCGAGGTGTCGTCGCCCGTGTCGGCAATCGAGGTTTTGCTGGTGGGTGTGGTGACGGTCTGATTGATCGAAACAGACGTGATGCTGACCATGGGAAATCTCCAATGACGGTTATGAATAACCGGCCATCGGCGGCGGCCTGCACGAATTGAGATCGACTGTGTACCGACTCGGTAACCGGGCCGGTACACAGTCACTGGCGGGTCAGACGCTCAGGCGAGCGGTGACGTCGTTCAGTTGGCCGGACAGGCCGTGCAGGTTCTGACTGGCGCTTTCGGTGCGCTGCACGTTGTCGAGGTTGGTGCTGGCAATCGACGTGATCTCGGTCAGGTTGCGCGAGATGTCTTCGGCCACCGACGTTTGCTCTTCGGCCGCCGTGGCGATCTGGCGGTTCATGTCGCGAATCGCTTCCACCGCGTGGGTGATGCGCTCGAGCATGGCGCCGGCCTGAGTCACTTGCTCGACGCTTTCATCGCTGCGGGTCTGGCCGCTGTCGATGGCGTGGGCTGCATCCACCGCGCCGGTCTGCACGCTCTGGATGATCTGGTTGATCTCGATGATCGACTCCGCCGTACGCTGCGCGAGGTTACGCACCTCATCGGCGACCACCGCAAAACCACGCCCGGCTTCACCGGCACGGGCCGCTTCGATGGCGGCGTTGAGCGCCAGCAGGTTGGTCTGCTCGGCGATCCCGCGAATCACTTCCAGCACCTTGCCGATGCGACCGCTGTCGGCTTCCAGACGACGGATGACCGTGGCGGTGTTGGCGATTTCGCCGCGCATCTGGGTGATGCTGTGGATGGTGCTCTGCATGACCTTCTCGCCCTGTTGCGCGGACTGGTCGGCATCGTCGGCAGCACGCGCTGCATCGGCCGCATGACGGGCGACTTCCTGGGCGGTGGCGGACATTTCGTTCATCGCCGTGGCCACCTGATCGGTGCGGTTGAACTGCTCGTTGGTACCGCCGGCCATCACGGTGGCGATGGCGTTCAACTCGCCGCTGGCGCTGTCCAGATCCTTGGCGCTGCGCTGCAGGTGGTTGAAGGTTTCAGCGAGGAAATCACGCAGGGTGTTGGCCGCGGCGGCCAGGTTGCCCAACTCGTCCTGACGGCTGCTGGACACACGCTCGACCAGACGGCCCTTGCTCAACTGGGTGACGTAGTCGATGAGCTTGCGGATCGGCTCGACCAGGTTGCGGTTGACCAGCCACAGGCTCAGCAAACCGATCAACAGGCCGGACGCGAGCATCACCAGAATCCCCAGCAACACGGTGCGATCAGCACTGGCACTGATCAGCGCCGACTGTTCGGTGCCCTGCTTGCGCAGTTCGCCCACCAGTTCGCTCATCTGGTCGCTGGCGGCGCGGTCGACGCCTTTGACGGCGGTGTCGCCCGCGGTCGGATCGGCACCGGCAGCTACGTAGGCATCGCGACCTTTCTGGTAGGCGGCGCCGAGCAGACGGTGTTCTTCACGCAGGCGCTCGATACGGGTTTTCAGCGCAGGCTCGAGGCCTTTCTGATTGGCCAGTTCACCGAGGATGTTCTGCACATCGCGCTGGCGATCTTCGAACTGGCCCCAGTACTTGGCCAGGTCTGCCGGTTGTTTGCCGCGCAGCAGGACGTTTTTCCACTCCTGCACCTGCACCTTGAATTGCAGGTTGGCTTCGTCGATCAGTTGCGACGTGTGCAAGGGGCCGGCAATCAACTGGCTGTAGTTCTGCACGCCGTTGGACAGGAAATGAAAGCAGGCCAGCGCGATCAACAGCATCGCCAACAGACTGCCGCTCAGCAGGGCGAGAATTTGCGCTCTCAGGGATTTTTGCAACATCGCAGGTACTCATGACAGGGATGAGGCACGTCCGGTAAGACGTGAATTGTGGCCGGACATCCGTGTCGGCGAACCTTGGCTCTTGGCCGAAGGCGCGCAACCTAACTCATGCGTGATCGGCGTGCCAGAGGGCTTCTTGAGAAAAATCCGACCGCCGGTAAGGCATTGATTCTGGCGTCATTTAGCTGTCACCAAAACGTCACACTGCATTGCAATGATGCGGCTCAGGTGAATCTGCAAATCCCGCGACAGACGCCCTCCTCCCAGCGAGACTTCATGAACCACAGCCTCGATATCAGCCATCGCGATCCAGACCTGTTCGGCTTGCTCTACGGTTTCCGTTTCCGCCCCGGTGAGCGCGGTCGCGAAGTCGACTCGGCGACCGCTCTGCGCTGCCTGCAGGACGACAGCGATAGCGATGAGTTTCTCTGGCTGCACCTGAACCTGGCGCACGCCGCGTGCGAGCGCTGGATGAAAAGTCATCTGCAATTACCCGAAGAGTTTTTCGAAGCGCTGCATGAAGGCTCGCGCTCGACCCGTATCGAGCATGTCGATTCGGCGTTGCTGGCGGTGGTCAACGACGTGGTGTTCAACCTCAGCAGCATGGTGTCGTCGGACGTGTCGACGCTGTGGGTCTGCGTGCGCAGCAAACTGATCGTCAGTGCGCGCCTGCAACCGCTGCACTCGGTGGACAAGCTGCGTTCGTCGGTGAAGGCAGGCGAGTGCTTTCGCTCACCGTCGGAATTGCTCGTGCACTTACTGCGCGACCAGGGCGAAGTGCTGACCCAGATCGTGCGCAAGACCAGCATGAGCGTCGATCAGGTCGAGGACGAGTTGCTGTCCTCGCGACTGTCGACCAACCGCGCCGAACTCGGCGCCAACCGACGGGTGCTGGTGCGCCTGCAACGACTGCTGGCGCTGGAGCCGGGTTCGCTGCTGCGCCTGCTCAATCGACCGCCGCCCTGGCTGCAGAAGGAAGACGTGAAGGAGCTGCGCAAGTCCACCGAGGAGTTCGCACTGATCATCAACGACCTCACGGCCCTCGGCGAGCGGATCAAGTTGTTGCAGGAAGAGATCGCCGCCAACCTCAATGAGCAGAGCAACCGCACACTGTTCACCCTGACCGTGGTGACGGTGCTGGCGCTGCCGATCAACATCATTGCCGGTTTCTTCGGCATGAACGTCGGCGGTGTGCCGCTGGCCACTGATCCGGAAGGGTTCTGGATTCTGGTGGCGCTGGTGGTGACGTTTACCGTGATTGCCGGGCGCTGGGCGTTTCGCAAGCGCGGGGATTACTGAGCGCTGCCGAGCGCCGACACGCTCGTTCCCACGCTCCGCGTGGGAATGCATCAGGTGACGCTCTGCGTCACAGGGACGCGGAGCGTCCCGGGCGGCGTTCCCACGCAGAGCGTGGGAACGATCAGTCACTATTAAGCAAGACCAGCGGCGCGGCTAATCCGCCAAACACTGATCTGCCGCAGTCTCTCTGTAATATTTAGCAACGATCATGGGCAACACTCCTTCCCCCGCTCAGGATTGTCCTCCCATGGCTACTCCCTCCCTGACCGCCAGCCCGGCCTCCGCCCCCAGCGGCAGGCCGGCGCTCGACAAGAAAACCGGCCCCTTCACTTACGTGGTGTTCTTCGCCGTGCTGGCCATGGGGATGCTGTTCACGGCCTACAGCCTGATGCACGACATGCACGAACTCGGCACGGTGGTCACCACCTGGACCCCGTTCCTGCTGCTCGGCGTGGCGCTGTTGATTGCGCTGGGTTTCGAGTTCGTCAACGGTTTCCACGACACCGCCAACGCCGTGGCCACGGTGATCTATACCCACTCGCTGCCACCGAATGTGGCCGTGGTGTGGTCGGGTTTCTTCAACTTCCTCGGCGTATTGCTTTCGAGTGGCGCGGTGGCGTTCGGCATCATCGCCCTGCTGCCGGTCGAGCTGATTCTGCAAGTCGGCTCGTCCGCCGGTTTCGCGATGATCTTCGCCCTGCTGATCGCCGCGATTCTGTGGAACCTCGGCACCTGGTGGCTGGGCCTGCCGGCCTCTTCGTCGCACACGCTGATCGGTTCGATCATTGGCGTCGGCGTAGCGAATGCCCTGATGCATGGCCGCGACGGTACCAGCGGTGTGGACTGGGCCCAGGCCACCAAGATCGGTTACGCACTGCTGCTGTCGCCGCTGGTGGGTTTCGGTTGCGCGGCGCTGTTGCTGCTGGCATTGCGCGCGTTCGTGAAGAACCGCTCGCTGTACAAGGCCCCGGAAGGCAACACCCCGCCGCCGTGGTGGATTCGCGGTCTGCTGATCCTGACCTGCACCGGTGTGTCGTTTGCCCACGGTTCCAACGACGGCCAGAAAGGCATGGGCCTGATCATGCTGATCCTCGTTGGCACCCTGCCAATGGCTTATGCGCTGAACCGCACCATGCCGGCGGATCAGGCGTTGCAGTTCGCCGCCGTGGCTGAAGTCACCCAACAGGCGCTGGTAAAAAGCGCACCGCTGCCGGCTCCGGCCGATCCGCGTCCGGTGCTCTCGGATTACGTGCGCAGCAAGCAGGCCACGCCGCAACTGGTCCCGGCCCTCGCCGCGCTGACCGGTCATATCGGTGAAGAAGTCAAAGGCTACGGTTCGCTGTCGAAAGTCCCGGCCGAGGCCATGGGCAACGTGCGTAACGACATGTACCTGGCCAGCGAAACCATTCGCCTGATGGACAAGAACAAGGTCGGCACCTTCGACGCCGACACCACCAACAAACTGCAACTGTTCAAGCAGCAGATCGACAACGCCACCCGGTTCATCCCGCTGTGGGTGAAAATCGCCGTGGCGATTGCATTGGGGCTGGGCACCATGGTCGGTTGGAAGCGGATCGTGGTCACGGTCGGCGAGAAGATCGGCAAGACCCACCTGACCTACGCCCAGGGCGCCTCGGCTGAAACCGTGGCGATGCTGACCATCGGCGCCGCTGACATGTTCGGCCTGCCGGTGTCGACCACCCATGTGCTGTCCTCGGGCGTGGCCGGGACCATGGTCGCCAACGGTGGCGGCCTGCAGATGAAGACCATCCGCAATCTGCTGATGGCGTGGGTGCTGACGTTGCCGGCGGCGATTCTGCTGTCAGGCAGTCTGTATTGGTTGTTTACCCAGATCTTCTGATCCAGCCGAATCCCTGTGAGAGCCCTTGCTCCCACAGGGATTTGCGGCAGGAATCAGAGCGTCGAACGAATCAAATCCCCCAGCCAATCCATGAACACCCGCACCCGCAACGGCAGATGCCGCTGCCGGGCGTACAGCAGTGAAATGCCCATCGCCGGCGCAGTGTATTGCGGCAACACGGTCACCACCTCACCGGTGTCCAGATAGGTATTCATGCCGGTACGCGGCACCTGGATCAGACCGAATCCCCCAAGGCACGCCGACTCGTAAGCATCGGTGCTGTTGACCGTCACGCTGCCGGCCATCGGCAAGCGGTGGACCTGCCCATCCTGCTCGTAGACAAACCCTTCCGAACGCGAACCCAGCACACCGACGTAGTGCACCAGCCGATGCTGCGCCAGATCCTCAAGGGTCTGCGGCACACCGTAGCGCTGCAGATACGCGGGGCTGGCGCAGTTGATCATGCTGAAGTCACCCAGATGTCGCGCCACCACCGACTGATCGGGTTGCGCGCCGATGCGCACCACGCAATCGAAGCCTTCGGCGAGCAGGTCGACCCGGCGATCGGTGCTGCTGATTTCCAGCTCCAGGTTCGGATGACGGGCCATGAATTCCGGCAACTTCGGCATGATCAACCGCCGCGACAGAATGTTCGGCATATCGACCCGGATCCGCCCGGTCAGCGACGCTTCGTCCTGACGGAACAGGTTCTCGATTTCGTCCATGTGCGACAGCAGATCCTTGCTGCGCTCATACAACGCAAGGCCGTCCTGAGTCGCCTGGACCTTGCGCGTGGTGCGTTGCAGCAGACGCGTGCCGAGCAGGGTTTCCAGCACCTGCACCTGCTCGGACACCGTCGAGCGCGGCAGCCCCAGACTCTCCCCTGCCATCGTAAAACTCGACAATTCGCTGACCCGGACGAAGGTGCGCAGCAGTTCCAGTTTGTTCATGGGCCACCTTTTGATTGTTCGTACATACCGACCAGTGATTCCGGTTTCAGTCTGTTTATCACCTCACGGCGGATAAATAAACTGGGCCCCATCAACCGTCACTGCCCTCGAGGAAGACCCATGAATCGTAAAATCGCATTGATCACCGGGGCCAGCCGTGGCCTCGGCAAGAACGCCGCCCTGCACCTCGCCGCGCAAGGCGTGGACATCATCGGCACCTACAACAGCCGCGCCGATGAAGCGCAATCGCTGGTCGAGGAACTGAAAACACTCGGCGCCAACGCCGTGATGCTGCAACTGGATGTCGGCCGCAGCGAAGGCTTCGCCGATTTCGCCGTGCGGGTCGAGCAAGCACTGCAACAGCTCGGTCAGTCGCGCTTCGATTTCCTGATCAACAACGCCGGGATTGGCGTGCATGCGTCCTTCGCCGAAACCACGCCGGAGCAGTTCGACCTGCTGATGAACGTGCAGTTGAAAGGGCCGTTCTTCCTGACTCAGCAATTGCTGCCGCTGATCAACGATGGCGGGCGGATCATCAACATCTCCAGCGGTCTGGCCCGTTTCACCCTGCCGGGTTATGCCGCCTACGCGGCGATGAAAGGTGCGATGGAAGTGCTGACCCGTTATCAGGCCAAGGAGCTGGGTGCGCGGCAGATCGCCGTGAATATCCTCGCACCGGGCGCCATCGAAACCGACTTCGGCGGTGGTGCGGTGCGCGACAATTCGGCGCTGAACGCGATGGTCGCCAGCAACACCGCGCTGGGCCGTGCCGGGCAGCCGGATGACATTGGCGGTGCACTGGCGCTGCTGCTGTCGCCGGGCGCGCAGTGGATCAACGGTCAGCGGATTGAAGCGTCGGGCGGGATGTTTCTCTAAACCCGGCAAAAATCCCGGACAAAAAAAATCGCAGCCCTCGCAGGCTGCGATTTTTGTTTTCAGTTCTGGCAGACGCTGCGCATCACCAGCCGCTCGCGCACCACGTCATAACCCCAATGATAGACATAGGTGTACGGCAGGAAGAACAGCAGCACGCCAATGTCGAGCAGGAACGCCTGCCACAGGCTGACCGACAGCCACCAGGCAATCAGCGGCACGCCCATCACGATCAACCCGCCCTCGAACAGCAGCGCGTGCGCCACCCGTACCCAGGCGTTGTGGGCGATGTTCCAGCGTTTGAGCAGGCGGTCGAAGAAGCCGTTGAACACCACGTTCCAGCCCAGGGCCAGCAACGCGATGGCCATGGTGACGGCGCCCATTTCGACCAGCGGTTTGCCCATGATCCACGCCAGCAATGGAGTACAGATCAGGATTGCCAGCAGTTCGAAACCGATGGCCTGGAAGATACGTTCAGTGATGGATTTGTTGCCAGTCATGGCCGAGTTCCTCTGTGAAGATGGTTGCCATGATCCAGCACCGCACCGATACTTCATAACCAATAACCATCGATCAAGGCGATAGTTCATGGCCTCTCAAGAAGTGCTGCTCGCGTTTGTCCAGGCCGCCACTCAAGGCTCTTTTTCGGCGGCGGCGCGCAAACTCGGGCGCAGTCAGTCGACGGTGAGTGCGGCGGTGGCGAGTCTTGAGATCGATCTGGACCTGATCCTGTTCGACCGCAGCAGCCGCAAACCGACCCTGACCCCGGCCGGCCACGTGATGCTGCAACGGGCCGAGGCGATTCTGTCGGCCACCAGCCGCCTGGAAATGACCGCCCGGCAATTGGCCCAGGGCGTCGAGCCGAAACTCACGGTGGCGATTTCCGACACTTATCAGTCCGACCGTTTCGAGGCGGCACTGGTGGGCTTCGAGCAGCGCTATCCGGATCTGGAGCTGGAATGCCTGATCGCCGAGTGCGATGACCTGATCGAACTGGTGCAACGCGGTCGGGCGCACCTGGCATTCGCCGAGATGCAGGACAACTACCCGCCGGACCTGGCGACCTCGACCGTCGCCGAACGCACTGAAATCGCCCTGTTCGTCGGCCGTAATCATCCGTTGGCGACGCAGGAATCCATCGATCAAACAGTCCTTGAACAGCATCGCGAGCTGCGCCTGGCCACCATCGTCAATCCCTATGACAGTCGCGGCAAAGGCCGGGTGTGGTCGGCGCCGAGTTATCTGATGCTGCTGGAGATGGCCGAAAAGGGCTTCGGCTGGGCACCGCTACCGCGCTGGCTGGTGGAGCGTTTCGGTAACGATCTGCTGGTTGAGCTGAAGGTGCGCGGCTGGCCGAAACCGGTGTTCGTCGATGCGCTGTGGTCGCGGCTGTACCCGCCGGGGCCGGCAGGGAGCTGGTTGCTGAGCAAGATGCTGGAGTGACGATTCAGGCGGCGGCAATCGCCGGCGGCCGATTGTGTTGAAAGTGCTCATGCAACCCGCGCATCGCCGGCAATTCCAGCGCCTGCGCCGCGTAGCACAACCCCACCCGCCGGGTCGGCGCCGGCAGGTGCAGCGCACGTACGATGATGCGTTCATGCCCGCTCACCAACGACTGCGGCAACATCGCCACACCGACACCCGCCGCCACCATGTGCAACGCCTGTTGCAGTGAACCGGCGTGCCCCGCCACCGCTTCCGGCGAACGTCCGTAAAGCGCCATCAAGCGTTGATGCGACGGATGTTGCGGGCAGGTGATCCAGTCCTCGATCGGCGCCCAGCCTGCCTGCGCGCTGGCCATCGGGTGATCGAGGGGTAGCGCCATCACGTAAGACTCTTCCCACAGCGGCAGAAACAGTTCGTCCTCGCAGCACATTTCCTCGACTGCCAGCCGACCGTCGCCATGACAGCCTTCTTCCAGGGTCAGCAGCAGATTGGGCAACGCCTGATGGGCCATGCGCACAAAGGCTTCGATATGGCTGGCGGCGATGTCGCCCTCGATGCCGAGGGTCAGCGGCGCACGGTTTTCGCGGCCGCGAAACATCCGGCTCAGCGCCTCGGACTCGGCCACCATCCGTCGTGCCTGCGGATACAGCAGCCGCGCTTCGTCGCTGACTTCCACACCACGGGGCTGACGCAAAAACAGCGTCGCGCCGAGTTCTTCTTCCAGCTGTTTGATGGTCACCGACAACGTGGGCTGGCTGATGAACAGCCGTTGCGCGGCGGCGGTGATGTTGCGCTCCTCGAACACCGCAAGGAAGGCTTTGAGATGGCGGATATCCATAGGAAATTCCGATGGCAGACAGAGGAATAAGGCATTTTTCAGCCTCCAGCGGGCTAAATATACTGCGCTTCGAATCTGGTTATTTGTTTTTTTTATCTCAGGAGTTCAACCATGGGCAAGCCATTGATCATCATCACCGGCGCCAGCTCAGGCATCGGCGAAGCCACCGCACGGCGTTTGAGCGCTGCCGGTCATCCGCTGCTGTTGCTGGCGCGGCGCATCGAACGCCTCGAAGCACTGGCCCTGCCGAACACTCTCAGCCGCCGCGTCGACATCACCGACCGCGCCGCGTTGCTGGCCGCTGTTGCCGAGGCTGAGGCGCAATTCGGCCCGGCCGATGCGCTGATCAACAACGCCGGGGTGATGCTGCTGGGCGAGATGAGCAAACAGGACCCGGCGCAGTGGGACCAGATGCTCGACGTCAACGTGAAAGGCTTGCTTAACGGCGTGCACGCGGTGGTCGCCGGGATGATCGAGCGCAAGCACGGCACCATCATCAACGTCAGCTCGGTGGCCGGGCGCAAGACGTTCCCGAACCATGTGGCGTATGTCGGCACCAAGTTCGCGGTGCACGGGTTGTCGGAAAACCTGCGTGAAGAACTGGCGCCGCATAACGTGCGCGTGACCACGATTGCGCCGGGGGCGGTGGAGACCGAGTTGTTGAGCCACACCACGGATGAGGCGATCAAGACCGGGTATCAGGCGTGGAAGCAGGACATGGGTGGCACCGTGCTGAGCGCCGAGGATGTGGCGACGGCGATTGCTTATGCGTATGGGCAGCCGCAGGGGGTTTGTATTCGGGAGATTGTGATGGCTGCTACCCGCCAGCAAGCCTGACTCGACGTTTACTAAAGGGGATTGCGCAGCGTCAGCTCGCGCAATCGTCCCTCAATAAACCGCCGCTCCGGCTCCTGCCGCGTCAACGCCAGCGCCCGCGAATAAGCCGCCCGCGCCTCTTCAACCCGCCCCAACTGCCGACAAAACTCCGCCCGCGCCGAATGCGCCAGGTGGTAGTCCTGCAGCTCCCCACGGTCAAGAATCCCCTCGATCAAGGTCAACCCGGCCAGCGCCCCGTCACGCTTGGCCACCGCCACCGCCCGGTTCAACTCGATCACCGGCGACGGCACCGCCCGCAACAAAACGTCATACAGCCCGACAATCTGTTCCCAATCCGTCTCCCCCGCCGTCGGCGCTTCGGCATGCACCGCCGCAATCGCCGCTTGCAGGCAATACGGCCCGAAGCGTCCGGTGGTCAGCGCCTTTTCCACCAGATCACAGCCTTCGGCAATCAGTTCGGCATTCCACAATCCGCGATCCTGATCATCCAGCAGAATCAGCTCACCCTCGGGCGTCGATCGCGCCGACCGCCGCGACTCATGCAGCAACATCAACGCCAGCAACCCCATGACTTCCGGGTCCGGCAACAACTCCAGGAGCAACCGCCCGAGACGAATCGCCTCACGGGTCAAATCCTCGCGGGTCACCTGGGCGCCGCCGGACGCCGAATAACCCTCGTTGAACACCAGGTAAATCACCCGCAGCACACTGTCGAGGCGCTCGGGCAATTCGCTCAGGCTCGGGACTTGATAAGGGATTTTCGCATCGCGAATCTTCGCCTTGGCGCGCACGATGCGCTGGGCAATCGCCGCCGGGGCCGAGAGAAATGCGCGGGCGATTTCCTCGGTGGTGAGATCGCAGACTTCGCGCAGGGTCAGCGGCACTTGCGCGTCCGCCGCCAGTGCCGGGTGGCAGCAGGTGAAGATCAGGCGCAGGCGATCGTCTTCCACGTCTTCGGCGTCCCATTCGGACTGTTCCAGCTCCTCCAGTTGCGCCAGCAACAACGGCTGCGACGCCTTGAACCGCGCACGGCGGCGCAACACGTCGATGGCCTTGAAGCGCCCGGTGGACACCAGCCACGCTCGCGGATTGTCCGGCACGCCGTCGCGCTGCCAGCGCTCGACTGCGACGAAGAACGCCTCGTGCAAGGCTTCTTCGGCGAGGTCGAAATCGCCGAGCAGGCGGATCAGGGTCGCGAGGATCCGCCGCGAGTCTTCGCGATAGACCTGCGCGACCCGAGCCGCGACCTCAGACATTCAACTGCCGCACGGGACGCACTTCGACACTGCCGACCCGGGCCGCCGGAATGTTGCCGGCGACCTGGATCGCTTCGTTGAGGTCCCGCGCGTCGATCAGGTAGAAACCGGCCAACTGCTCCTTGGTCTCGGCGAACGGGCCGTCGGTGATCGACAACTTGCCGTTGCGCATGCGCACCGTGGTGGCGGTCTGCACCGACTCCAGCGCTTCGGCGGCGACCATCCGGCCGCTGCCCTGGATCGACTCGGCGTAGGCCCAGCATTCGGCGTCTTCCGGGCTGTCGGGCGACGAATGCAGCAGGCGCTCATCGCTGTAGACCAGGCATAAATACTTCATGGCGTTCTCCTGAATCGGACGGATCAACTATGGCTGAAGATCAGGGTTTCACATCAAACAGGGTCGAGCCAGTCATCGGATCGAACGGCGCCGACCAGTGTTCGTGGGCGATTTTCCACGCCCCGTCGACCAGCCGATAGCAGGCGGTGGCGCGCATCCAGCAACTCTGGGTTTCGCCTTTTTCATTGGTGCCGCCGCAATTGGCGACCCAGTGGGCGAAGGCGATGTTGTCCCCGATCTCGATGGCGATTTCATGGAATTCGAAAATGTGCGGGCCGGGGCACATTTCCATGCAGGCCACCCAGTGGGCGCGGTAGGCCTCCTTGCCCTTGAATTGCAGGGCCTTGATCGCATCGAAAGAAAGTATGTCGTCGGCGTACAGGGTCATGACCTTTTCCACGTCCTTGGTCATGACGGCCTGACGGTAGGTGTCGATCACGGCTTGAATCTGCGCTTGCGTACTCATGGGGTTTCTCCCTGGTTTTTGTTGTGAAGACACACTTGGTCGCTTGGCGATTGGCCGGATCGACAGCTGAAACAAAAAAATTCCAGAGAACGCAAAATCGCTAGAATCCGAGGCTCATCTTTGTAGGAAAAAGGAAATTCCCGTGTCAGCCCGACTCGTGCCTTACGAAAGCCTGAACGCCACCCAACGCCAACAGGTCGAGGCCATTGAAATCCACGCCGAGCAGATCAAGTTCTCCGGCGACATCCACGGCGCCCTGCACACGCTGCTGTCGAAACCCGGCCCCGGCGTGAAAGGTTTTGCCCTGCTGGCCGAAGACGTACCGGTGGCCTTCCTGCTACTCAAGCGCCCGCCGGTGTTGCCGGAATGGGCCGATGAGCACAGCGCAACCTTGCATGCGTTGCAGGTCGATCACCGGGCCCAGGGCAAGGGTTATGGCAAGGCTTGCCTGCTGGCGCTGCCGGACGTTGCGCGCCAGGCCTGGCCGGAAATCAAAGGGCTGGAACTGTCGGTGGACGCTGACAACGATGCTGCGATTGCGCTGTATGCCAAGTACGGTTTCGTCGACAGCGGCGAAGCGTACAAGGGGCGCATCGGTTACGAGCGGCGCATGGGCCTGTTCTTTTAATCGTCGAGGGAGCAACGATGATCGATTCAATCGAAGCACTGGAAGCTATTTACGGATTGCCCCACGAGCGGGCGGTGCGCAAGCAGATCGGTTTTCTCAACGAGGACTATCAGGCGATGGTCCGGGTTTCGCCGCTGGTGATTGTCAGTTCGGTCGGCGCCGATGGCATCGACGGTTCTCCGCGCGGGGACGCGCCGGGGTTCGTGCGGATCATTGACGAGCGCACCCTGGCCCTGCCGGATCGCCCGGGCAACAACCGCATCGATACCTTGCGCAACGTGCTGCACGATCCACGAGTGTCGTTGCTGTTCATCATTCCGGGGATTGGCGAGACGTTGCGGGTCAATGGCACGGCGACCATCAGCGCTGATCCGGAGTTACTGGAAAGCTTCGAGGTCAACGGCAAGCCGGCGCGCACGGTGTTGCTGGTGACGGTGGAGGCGGCGTTCTTTCATTGCTCGAAAGCGTTCGTGCGTTCGGACGCGTGGAATCCGCAAACCCACTTGCCGCGCTCGGCGCTGCCAACGGCAGGCGCGTTTCACAAGCGCCTGAACGAAGGTCAGTTCGATGCCGAGGCCTACGACCGTGAGGCCCCGACGCGGGTGCGTGAAACGCTCTACTGAAGTCTTTAGAGGGTCAGAATCATCTCGTGCCACGCCATCCCGCCGTGGTCGGACTCGGACGGTTTGATGTAGGCAAAACCGAATCCGGCGTACAGCGGGATGTGCCGATCCTTGCACATCAGGTGAATCGTCGCCTTGCCCTGAGCGCGCATGCGCTCGATGAATTCGCCCAGCAGACGCTTGGCCAGGCCCAGGCCTTGATAGTCCGGGTGCACCACCACCGACATGATCACCACGTTCGGCCCCGCCGGATCGTGGCCGATCAGTTCCTTGAACGCCTCGTCGGACATCTGCACTTCAAACGCCGCGCCGGAGTTGATGAAGCCGGCCACCTGCCCGTCCACCTCGGCGACGATGAAACCGTCCGGCCAGGTGGCGATACGCGTGGCGATCTTCTCGCGGGTCGCGGCTTCGTCGCCCTCGTAGGCGAGGGTTTCGATGGCGTAGCAGCGATCCAGGTCGGCGGCGGTGACGTGGCGGATGACGGTGTTCATGGCGGCTCGAAATCAGTGGAAACAGGGCCGCCAAGGATAAAGGAATAAGGTGTTCATATCGATCCGCATGGGCGGCGTAAAGCCTGCGTATAAGCGCTTTTCTTCGGATTCGGGACGGTCTATTCCTGAGCACTGTCTCTGATCACCCGAAGGGGAACAGTTTATGAGCAGCATGGAAATCGGTTTGTTGATGGTGTTGGGTATCAGCTTTTTCGGCTTCATCACCTTGGGCATCGACCTGTTGCGGGCACGACGGATCAAGGGCAAGTAAGGCTTGATCGGCAGCGCGAAGCGGGTTCGCGCTGCCGGTCGTTCATCAGGTTTTCTTTTCCACCGGGACGCAGATTTCCAGCTTGCCGGTATTGGTTTTCGGATTGAAATCGGCGCTGTAGCGTTCCAGCTCCGGGGCGTTGAGGCCCTTGTATTCGGAGGCCGGCAGCCAGGTCTTGTAGATGTACTCAATGGTCTGTGGCAGAAGATCCAGCGAACCCTTGTGCTCGAACACCGCGTACTGGCGAGGCAGGATTTCGATCCACGGATACTTTTCCTGCGGGAAGTCATCCAGCTTGCGGATTTCGACCCCGGCCATGTAATCGAAACCGCCGTTGCCGTCGAAATTGCTGCAAACGCCGTAGGTCACTTCGCCCTTCTGACCCGGAATATTTCCGATGTGCGGGATCAGTTTTTCCCACAGCGCGGGGATGTCCTGGACGGTCTCTTTGGTGAAACGATCGCGAAAACCTGCAATCAGCAGGAAGTGTCCATGTTCGAAGCGAGGTTCAGCCACTTCGACGCGTTTTTGCTCATCCATGACTCGACTCCTTGGAACGAAAAAAGTGGGTTCGGCTGGGAGTATAGAAGCCAAACCCGATTCGCACATTTACAGCGTATGCAGGGCCTCGACGGCACCGGAACCGACGAACTCGTTATAACCGGATACGATCACGTAGACCGCGAAATAGCAGAAGATCGCCGCCGATGCCATGTAGGAATAGCGCAGCAGTTTGTCACCCAGCAGTTTGCCGCCATGGCTCGCCGCAAAGCACAGACCCGCCGACCACAACAGCCCGGCACACAGGAAGCCGCCGAGGAACAGCGCCGAACTGAGCGGACCGCCGCCACCGGAACGGGCGATCAACGTGCCGCCCACGGCCGCGAACCACAGGATGGCGCTCGGCGACGACATGGCGAGAAAAATCCCACGGAAGAATTCCTTGCGATGGGAGTTCTGGCCGACCTCAGCCGTCTCCGCCAGCAGCGCTTCGTGGTGGATCGCCGAATAGATCATCTTCGCCGCGAAGTAGATCAACAGCGCCGAACCGCCGATCCACAACACCCAGCGCACGGTTTCGTATTGCAGCAGAACGGTCATTCCGGCCAGGGCAAGAACGGCGTAGATCAAGTCGCCGACGCAGGTGCCGAGGCCCAGCGCGAAGCCCTGAAAATAGCCGCGCTGCATGGCCAGGGTGATCATCGCGATGTTGGCCACGCCGATGTCCAGGCACAGCGAAAGGCTCAGCAAGAAGCCGCTGGTGAATTCCATTAACCGTTTTCCTTGGGAAAAAATTGTTGTCGTGCACGCTGGACAGTCTGCCATCGCTGCCCTTATCTTCCGCCACAGGTCACCGCAGTGACCAGCGTCGCTCGGACGGTTCCGGGCGCTTACGTTATCCGAGGCAACAATGGCTGAACAAGGTTCGCCGCGCCGCTTTGCGCGCATAGATCGACTCCCCCCTTACGTTTTCAACATCACTGCCGAGCTGAAGATGGCCGCCCGACGTCGTGGCGAAGACATCATCGACTTGAGCATGGGCAACCCCGACGGCGCCACGCCGCCGCACATCGTTGAAAAACTGGTGCAGGTTGCACAACGCGAAGACACCCACGGTTACTCCACGTCCAAGGGCATTCCGCGCCTGCGTCGGGCGATTTCCAACTGGTACAAGGAACGCTACGAGGTCGATATCGACCCGGAAAGCGAAGCCATCGTCACCATCGGTTCCAAGGAAGGCCTGGCTCACCTGATGCTGGCGACCCTGGATCAGGGCGACACCGTGCTGGTGCCGAACCCGAGCTACCCGATTCACATCTACGGTGCCGTGATTGCCGGCGCCCAGGTGCGGTCGGTGCCGCTGGTGCCGGGCGTGGACTTCTTCGACGAGCTGGAACGGGCGATTCGTGGCTCGATCCCGAAACCGAAGATGATGATCCTCGGCTTCCCGTCCAACCCTACCGCGCAGTGCGTGGAGCTGGATTTCTTCGAACGGGTGATCGCCCTCGCCAAACAGTACGACGTGCTGGTGGTGCACGACCTGGCCTACGCCGACATCGTCTACGACGGCTGGAAAGCCCCGTCGATCATGCAGGTGCCGGGTGCCAAGGACATCGCGGTGGAGTTTTTCACCCTGTCCAAGAGCTACAACATGGCGGGCTGGCGCATCGGTTTCATGGTCGGCAACCCGGAACTGGTCAACGCCCTGGCGCGGATCAAGAGCTACCACGACTACGGCACCTTCACCCCGCTGCAGGTGGCCGCGATTGCTGCGCTGGAAGGCGATCAGCAATGCGTGCGCGACATCGCCGAGCAGTATCGCCAGCGCCGCAACGTGCTGGTCAAAGGCCTGCATGAACTGGGCTGGATGGTCGAAAATCCGAAAGCCTCGATGTACGTCTGGGCGAAGATTCCCGAGGCCTACGCGCACCTCGGCTCGCTGGAATTCGCCAAGAAGCTGCTGGCCGAGGCCAAGGTCTGCGTCTCGCCGGGTGTCGGCTTTGGTGAATATGGCGACGATCACGTGCGTTTCGCGCTGATCGAGAACCAGGACCGGATTCGTCAAGCGGTACGCGGGATTCGCGGGATGTTCCGGGCGGATGGCCTGGTGACCAAATCCTGATACAGGACACATGATCGTTCCCACGCAGAGCGTGGGAACGATCCGCCAGACACAAAAAAACCGCATCGCTGCGGTTTTTTTGTGTCTTGCGTTCGAGGTTAAACGAACAGCGACAGCAGCAGGATAAAGCCCAGCGCAACCACCGACAGGATGGTTTCCATCGCGGTCCAGGTCTTGAAGGTTTCCGCCACGGTCATGTTGAAGTACTGCTTCACCAGCCAGAAACCGGCGTCGTTGACGTGGGACAGGATCAAGGAACCGGCACCGGTGGCCAGCACCAGCAACTCACGGTTCACGCCCGGGATCATCCCCACTACCGGCACCACGATGCCCGCGCCAGTAATGGTCGCCACAGTGGCCGAACCGGTCGCGATGCGGATCACCGCCGCCACCAGCCACGCCAGCAGGATCGGCGAGATCTGCGCGCTGACCGCCATGTGGCCGATCACGTCGCCCACACCGCTGGTCACCAGCATCTGCTTGAAGCCACCACCGGCACCGATGATCAGGATGATCGCGGCGGTTGGCGCCAGGCTCGCATCCAGCCATTTGAGCATCTGCTGAGAACCGATGCCCTGCTTGGCGCCGAAGGTGTACAGCGACAGCAGCAAGGCCAGCAACAGCGCCGAGATCGGGTGACCGATCATGTCCATCCAGGTGCGGAAGAAATGACCGTCCGGCAACGCCACATCAGCGAAGGTTTTCAGCAGCATCAGGAACACCGGCAGCAGCACGGTGACCAGGGTGATGCCGAAGCTTGGCAGCTTGGCCGAATCGGTTTCACGGGCCAGTTGATCGACCAGTTCCTGGTTCGGATGACCCGGGATGTGCTTGGCGATGAACGTACCGAAGATCGGACCGGCAATGATGGCGGTCGGCAGCGCGACGATCAGACCGTAGAGAATGGTCTTGCCGATGTCAGCACCGAACACGCCGATGGCCAGCAGCGGGCCCGGGTGCGGTGGCACCAGACCGTGCACGGCGGACAGGCCGGCGAGCAGCGGGATACCGATCTTGATGATCGACACGCCGGTGCGGCGAGCCACGATGAACACCAGCGGAATCAGCAGCACGAAGCCGATTTCGAAGAACAACGGAATGCCCACCAGGAACGCGGCGAACATCATCGCCCACTGCACGCGCTCTTTGCCGAACGCGCGAATCAGGGTCTGGGCGATCTGATCGGCACCGCCGGATTCGGCCATCATTTTGCCGAGCATCGTACCCAGCGCGAGGATGATGCCGACGAAACCGAGCACGCCACCGAAGCCGTCCTGGAACGCCTTGATGATGGTGCCGATCGGCATGCCGGACGTCAGGCCGAGGAACGCGGCGGCGATGGTCAGAGCAATGAAGGGATGGAGCTTGAACTTGGTGATCAGGACGATAAGCCCGATCACCGTGACCACTGCATCAAGCAGCAGGTAGGCGTCATGGGACATGCCAAACATTGGGGGTGTCTCCTGGTTTGTTGTTGTTATTAAAGCGGGTTAATCAGAAGTCGAAAGGACAGCGCTATCTTCGCAAACACGCTCATACCGCCTGTTTCAGGCCATGAGCCTGCCACCAGACGTGGGCTTGCGACGCCAGTTCTTCAACGCTGTGGATCGAAGCATTCAGGGCCAGGGTCAACGGCTCGCCCTTGGGCGATTCGAGGGTGGCGAACTGGCTTTCGATCAAGGTGGCCGGCATGAAGTGGCCCGGACGATGGGACACACGTTCGGCGGCAACTTCAGGCGTCAATTCGAGGAACACGAAGCCCAGGCCCGGCAAGGCGCTGCGCAGACGTTCGCGGTAAATGTGCTTGAGGGCCGAGCAGGTCAGCACCGGGCGTTCGCCCAGGGCATCGACGCGACGCAGCTCATCGCACAGGCTGTCGAGCCAGCCGGCACGGTCTTCGTCGTTCAGGGGGATCCCCGCGCTCATCTTTTCGATGTTCGCGGCCGGATGGAAAGTATCGCCTTCAATGGCAGTGGCGCCGCTCAATTGGCACAGGGCCTCGCTGACGCACGTCTTGCCGCAACCGGCAACGCCCATGATGACCAGGGCGGTGATGGGATGATTCATGAAACACCTCAGCGCGCAGACAGCGCTACCTTTGCTAACTATGACTCTAGTGCACAGGCAGAAATTGCCGACGCCTTCTTGTCGTTTTTTTGGGTTGCAGCAGGTTGGGTCCCAACGCCAAAAAGCGAGGATCAGGCAGGACCTCGCTTACGCATTTGCAGCTGCATAAGGACAGCGCTACCTTAGTGCCTTGATTTTTGTTTGGCAAGCCGCCCGATGACCACCCCTAAAAACGATAAAAACACCCGCACCACCGGCCGTCCCACCCTCAATGAAGTCGCCCGGCTGGCTGGCGTCAGTCCGATAACCGCTTCTCGCGCCTTGCGCGGGGTCAGCACTGTCGCCACCGAGCTGGTGGAAAAAGTCCAGAAAGCCGCGCTGGAACTCAACTACGTGGTCAACCCCGCCGCCCGCGCCCTGGCCTCGGCCCAGAGCCATTCGGTGGTGGTCCTGGTGCCTTCTTTGGCCAACCTGTTGTTCATCGACACCCTGGAAGCCATTCATCGGGTGCTCACGCCCAAAGGCTTCGAAGTGCTGATCGGCAACTTCCACTATTCCCGCGATGAAGAAGAAAACCTGCTGCGCAACTACATGGCTTATCAGCCACGGGGTTTGCTGCTGACCGGTTTCGACCGCACCGAAACATCGCGGCGGATGATCGAGGCCAGCAACATTCCCTGCGTGTACATGATGGAACTGGACAGCGCCGCCGGGGTGAACTGCGTCGGCTTCTCCCAGCTCAGCGCCGGGGAAACCGCCGCCGAACATTTGCTGTCCCGTGGCCGCAAGCGTCTGGCGTACATCGGCGCGCAGCTCGATCAGCGCACCCTGCTGCGCGGTGAAGGTTTTCGCAAAGCGTTGCAGAAGGCCGGTCGCTACGACCCGGATCTGGAAGTGCTGACCCCGCGTTCATCGTCTGTAGGCCTGGGCGGCGAGTTGTTCCTGCAGCTGCTGGCAGCGCATCCGGACGTCGATGCGATCTTCTTCGGCAACGACGACCTGGCTCAGGGCGCATTGCTCGAAGCGCTGCGCAACGGGATCAAGATCCCCGAGCAAGTGGCGATCCTCGGCTTCAACGACCTGCCGATGTCCGAGCACATGGTGCCGCGCCTGAGCAGCATCAACACCCCGCGCGAGGCCATCGGCCGGCGTGCGGCGGAACAGATGCTGACCCTGATGGCCGGCAACAGCGTGGCGCGACCGGTCGAGGACATGGGCTTCGAATTGAAGGTGCGCGAAAGCACCTGACTCAACCGCCCAGCAACGCCACAAGAGCCAGCGCGCCCTTCTGCAACGGCTGGCTCTTGAGCCACACCGCGTGCACCGGCAATACCAGGCCGTTCTCGATGTTGCGGAAGTTCAGCCGTTTCAATCGCCCCGAATCGAGCCACGGCTGTACCACCGACAACGGGAAATTGCCCCAGCCCAACCCCGCCTCGACCATCTCCAGCGCCGTCTCCAGGCTATCGGTGCGCCAGTGGGATTCGGCCACCAGCGGCCGGGTTTCGCTGATCGGCAAGTCGCGACTGCCGACGACGATCTGCCGCACATGCACCAGATCCTCGAGAAACAGATCCTGCCCCTGCAACAGCGGACTGTCCGCCGCCAGCGTGGCGATCATCCGTTCACTGCCGACAAACTGAAAGCGCTCCAGCACGTTCACGCTCAACCCGGCGAACGCCAGGCACACGCTGACCCGGCCACTGTGAAGCATCGCCAGCACGTCATCCTGCGGCGCGGTCAGCACTTCGATGTCGAGCAGCGGGTGGCGCTCACTGATGTCCTTGATCGCCGCCAGCAAACGTCGCCGGTCGATATCCGCCGCCACGCCAATCGACAACTTGCTCTCCAGCCCCAGCGACAACTGCACCGCATGCACCTGCAATTGCTTGAGCTGACCGGCGATCAGCCGCGCATGAGGCACCAGCGACAGCGCCATCGCCGTGGGTTGCGGTTCGCGGTGACTGCGATCAAACAGCGGGTAGCCGAGTTCGGCCTCCAGATTGCCGATGGCCATGCTCACCGCCGACGGGACTTTGCCCAATGCCCTGGCTGCGGCGGAAAACGAGCCGCGCTCAATCACTGCGAGAAACAGCTCGATGCTTTCGCTGTTGAAATTCACATCATCTACCTATCAATAAAACTGAAAGCTACTGACTTTTTCTGTCATCACCATTGAAGCTATCTTTCGTCGTCTTCGCCAGCCCCACTGGCCACAAGTCGCAAGAAAGAGGCAATTCCCCATGCATGGCGTCAAACGCAAACTGGTCTACGTGTCGCTCTATGAAGTGATCGGCATGACCTTCTCGGCCCTCGGCTTGGCCCTGTTGTCCGGCACGTCGCCCGGCAGCACCGGCCCGCTGGCGGTGATCATCACCACCATCGCCGTGACCTGGAACTTCATCTACACCTCGCTGTTCGAGCACTGGGAAAGCCGTCAGGTCTCGCGCACCCGCACAGTCAAACGCCGTATCGCCCACGCGGTCGGCTTTCAATTGACGCTGATCGTGTTCCTGATTCCGCTGATCGCCTGGTGGATGAACATCAGCCTGGTGCAGGCCTTCCTGCTGGATCTGGCGCTGATCGTGTTCATCCCTTGCTACACCTTCGCCTTCAACTGGCTGTTCGATAAGGTGTTCGGTTTGCCGGCCTCGGCGCTGCCGGATCCCGTGCCCGCAGCATGAATCGCTAATTGGTAAGCGGATATTGCAAGAAATCGGCGGTTTTCCCATGCCAACCGCCGATATAAACAATCCTTGATTTCCGATAGCAGGCTAAGCTTTTCCATCATAAAAAAATGGATCGGCCCATGACTGCACACGCCCCCGCCGCCGCGCAAAGCGATGGCATCGACCCGATACGCGCCGCACAGGTTTCCGCCCGCATCGACCGTCTTCCGGCGGTCGCCACGATCTGGCGGCTGGTGGCGCTGCTGTCGATCGGTGGTTTCTTCGAACTCTATGACCTGTTCCAGACCGCCTATATCAGCCCCGGCCTGATCCGCGACGGCATCTTCACCACCGGCAATCAGGGCGTGTTCGGGTTCTCCGATCAAGCCGCGTTCGCCTCGGCGACGTTCCTCGGTCTGTTTCTCGGCGCCAGTCTGCTCAGTCCGTTGGCGGATCGTTTCGGGCGACGGGCGATCTTCACCTTCGCGCTGGTCTGGTACACCGTGGCCACGGTGCTGATGGGCGTGCAGAGTTCGGCGCTGGGGATCATCTGCATGCGTTTTCTGGTGGGCATCGGCCTCGGCATCGAACTGGTGACCATCGACGCCTACCTCTCGGAACTGGTGCCCAAACGCATGCGCAGTTCGGCGTTCGCCTTCGCGTTTTTCGTGCAGTTCCTGTCGGTGCCGGCGGTGGCGCTTATGTCTTGGTGGCTGGTGCCGCAGGCGCCGTTCGGGGTGTCCGGCTGGCGTTGGGTGGTGCTGGCCAGTGCGGTGTTTGCGCTGTTCATCTGGTGGCTGCGCAAACGGCTGCCGGAGTCGCCGCGCTGGCTGGCCCAGCATGGCCGCTTCGATGAAGCGAACCGGATTCTCGATGGCATCGAGGCGCGCTGCGAGAAAGATCACCGTCAACCACTGGATGCGCCGGAAGCCGTGGCCGTCGACGTCGAAGGCAAGGGCCGTTTCGCCGATATCTGGCAGCCACCGTACCGGCGCCGGGCACTGATGCTGATCGTCTTTCACATCTTCCAGGCCATCGGTTTCTTCGGCTTTGGCAACTGGCTGCCAGCGTTGCTTTCCGGTCAGGGCGTCAGCGTCACCCACAGTCTGATGTACGCATTCATCATCACCCTCGCCTACCCGCTCGGGCCGTTGCTGTTCGTCAAATTCGCCAACCGCTTCGAGAACAAGTGGCAGATCGTCGGCTCAGCCTTGGGCGCCATGACCTTCGGCACCTTGTTCGCGTTGCAGACCAGCGCTTTCGGCCTGATTTTCTGCGGGGTGATGATCACCTTCTGCAACGCCTGGCTGAGCTTCAGTTATCACTCCTATCAGAGCGAACTGTTCCCCACCAACATCCGCGCCCGGGCGGTGGGGTTCTGTTACTCGTTCAGTCGTTTGTCGACGGTGTTCAGCAGCCTGTTGATCGGTCTGTTCCTCGACCACTTCGGCACGCCGGGCGTACTGGCGTTCATTGTCGTCAGCATGTTGATCGTGATGCTGACCATCGGCTATTTCGGCCCCCGCACCCGCAACCTGGCGCTGGAAAACATCGCTCATCGCTGACGGGCAACGGTCATCTTCTGCCGCCGGACGGCAAAGGATGACCGCTTCCGAAAACCGTAAATTCCTTAATCTGCTGAATTCATGAGACTTATTCTGACGGCACGGTAATTGCTGTTTTACCGCCGACAGCAATTACCACAAGGTCCTTCATCATGTTGGTCAGTTCGAAACAGGCGAATTTGATTCATCTGCCCAAGCGCATCACCGAAGACGCCACCGCTTCGGCGGCTGCCGGTCTGCAAGGCGGGCTCCACGGCGCGATGCTGCAATCGCTGCAAAACCAGGCGCAGGCGCAAACCACTGACGCCACCAGTCAGATTCAAAGCTCGGCCACGCAACTCGCCACCCAGCAAGTCAACGAAGCCACGCGCATCAGCGACAACGTCGATGAAGCGTTCGCCAAGACCCGCGTCGGCCTGCAGACTTCTGACGCTTCGCAGACCAAGGCCACCGGCACTTCCGCCACCGACGAGTTCAAGGACTACATGAGCAAGTCGCCGGAACAGCGTCTGCGCGACAGCATCCTCAAGGAAATGGGTTTGACCGAAGACGACATCAAAGCCATGCCGCCAGAGAAACAACTGGCCATCGGCAAAGAGATCGCCGATCGCCTGCAGGACAAGATGAAACTGGCCGAAGCCGAGAAGCAGAACAAACAAGACGCCAACTCGGTCAAGATCAGCGACCAGTCGGCAGACAAGTTCCTCGCTTCGCTCTGACTCGCAGCGCAATGAAAAAAGGATCCCAAGGGATCCTTTTTTTCAGCCGTAAACCGTCAGTTCAACTGCAACGTCTCGTTGAACTGGCTGATCGCATCCACCACATGCCGCGAGCCCTGCTGAATCTCCCGGATCGCGTCCCCCGCCTCGTTCGCCAGTTCCACCCCGAGCCCGGTGCGGCTCAGGCTCGACTGCATGCTCGACACCGCACTCAGTGACAACTCATGGTTCTTGCGCACCACATCGACGATCTCCAGGGTTGCCTGACTGGTCCGCGCCGCGAGGCTGCGCACTTCATCCGCCACCACCGCAAAACCGCGTCCGTGCTCACCCGCCCGCGCCGCTTCGATGGCCGCGTTGAGTGCCAGCAGGTTGGTCTGGTCGGCAATCCCGCGAATGGTCTGGACGATGGTGCCGATGATGTCCGACTGCTTGCTCACCGCATCGATGCTCAGCGCCGCTTCGTTGAGGTCGCGGGAAATGTCCTGAATGATCTGCACCGTCTGCTGCACGACCTGTGAGCCTTTTTGCGCGCAGGCGTCGTTTTGTACCGAGGTGCTGTGGGCCGATTCCGCAGCGGTCTGCAAGGTGGTCATCTGGTGGGTGATGTCGCTGGCGAACTTCACCACTTTGTACAACCGACCCTTGGCATCGAACAACGGGTTATACGAGGCTTCGAGGTAAACGGTCTGCCCGGACTTGTTCTTGCGTTCGAAGCGGTGCGAGTGATATTCGCCGCGATTGAGCGAGGCCCAGAACGCTTTGTATTGCGCGGATTCGGCTTCGGCGCGATGACAGAACAGGCTGTGATGATGGCCGACAATTTCGTTGAGCGAATACTGCATGGTCTTGAGGAAGTTGTCGTTGGCCGAGATCACATTGCCTTCCGGGGTGAATTCGATCACGGCCATCGAACGGCTGATGGCGGCGAGCATGCTCTCCTCTTCTTTTTCCTTGTTCACGCGCGCCGTGATGTCCGACGCCACTTTGATCACGCTTCTGACTTGTTTGTCCGGGCCATACACCGGCATGTAACTGGCCTCGAGCCAGATCTCCTGACCGCGCTTGTTCAAACGCAGGAAAGTCCCGCTGAGGGGTTCGCCACGGGCCAGGTCACGCCACAACTTGGCGTATTCCTCGCTGCGGTAAAACGCCTCTTCGCAAAAGACCCGGTGATGTTTGCCACGCACTTCCTCGGCGCTGTAGCCCATGGTCTTGCAGAAGTTCTCATTGGCATCCAGAACGATGCCCTCGGGGGTGAATTCGATCATCGCCATCGAACGGCTGATCGCCTCCAACTTGGCGTTGGCTTCGGTCAGGGCACAACTGAAGCGTTCGATTTCCTGCAGGTCAGCCTTGTGATGTAGGTTGAACATGTCTCTATCACCTTCCGCGCGGTCTTTTGATTTGATGAAAGTTCAGGTCTTTCAGAATCCACCACTACGTTCCACAGAACAGGCACACGCATTCCTCCACAGGAGGAAGTTGTCAGGTGATCAACGATGATTAATCAAAGAGTCCATGCAGCGACGCTCTAATCAAGACATCCTTCTCTTGATAGCCCGCGGGCGGGCCATTCCTAACGTGCAGAAGAACTTCCATTTAAAAACATGCTCCTTGTCGGTTCAGTGTCGGTGCCTTGGATTGCGCACTCTGGCAGCTTTGTTCATGACTAACCGATTGCCGTCGAGGCGCATTGGATGGCGGTCGACATAGTTAGTTACGTGTGAGCATAGACAGCGCAAAGCCTTGCGCAAGGCCACTAGTCGGCCAGTACCACGGGGAGTTTGGACAAAAAAAGGACAAGAATCGGTTCAGCGGGCGGGATGTTTGTTGCCATTGCGACAGACTCGCAATGGCAACTTTTGAAACTACGCAATTATCGGATAAGTACTACAGACTCCCACTGACTTTATTCGCCACTTCACCCGGCACCCACGACTTCCAGACTTGCGGTTGATCGCGCAGGAAGGCTTCGGCGACCTGACGTGGCTGCTGACGTTTCTCGCTCATCCCGGCCAGGGTCTGGTTCAGCAGATCGATCGGCAAATCGACCTTTTCAAAGAACGTCACCAGTTCCGGATACTGCGCCTTGAACGGTGCCGACACGCCAATCGCCAGGCTCGCCGGCATCGAGCGGGTGCCTTTCGGATGGGGGTTGTTGGCGTCGGCCAGGGTTTTCCAGGCTTCGGCGTCGAACGGCGGCTCTTCCAGCTTCACCAGTTTGAAGCGACCGAGCAACGGTGTCGGCGACCAGTAGTAGAACAGCACCGGTTTGCCACGCTTGATCGACGACGCCACCTCGGCATCCAGCGCCGCGCCGGAACCGGTGCGGAAGTTGACGAAGCTGTCGTTCAGCGCATAGGCCTTGAGCTTCTGGCTGTTGACGATTTCCGAGGTCCAGCCGGTCGGGCTGTTGAGGAAACGCCCGCGGCTCGGGTCTTCCGGGTCCTTGAACACATCCTTGTAGCGCGGCAGGTCGGCCACGGATTTCAGCTCCGGCGCCAGCGGTTTGATCCCGCGCTCGGGGTCGCCCTTGATCACGTATTCCGGCACCCACCAGCCTTCGGTGGCGCCCTTCACCGTGTCGCCGAGGCCGAACACCTTGCCCTCGGCGGCAGCCTTGACCCACGCCGGACTGCGTCCGGCCCATTCTTCACCGATCACTTGAATGTCGTTTTTTGCCAGCGCCGCTTCGAGGCTGACGGTGCTGCCCGGCAGCGTATCGGTCGGGTAGCCATAGCCTTTTTCGACGATCAGGCGCAGCACTTCGGTGATGAAACTGCCGCTTTCCCAGGTGATATCGCCGAAGTGGATCGGCGCGGTTTTTTCCGCTGCCACGGCGTGGCCGGCAGTCAGGGTCAGGGCCAGCAGCGAACTGCCGAGCAGGGTTTTGATCGATCTCATGCGGACCTCTTGTTCTGGGAGGAAATCAGGGTTTGGTTGGCGCTGTGGCGATTGCACAGGGCCTGGGAACGGGTCATGTACATGCTCACCGAACGCTGGGAGATGCCCAGTTCGGCAGCGATTTGCGGGTAGGTCAGGCCGTCGATGCGCGCCAGCAGAAAGGTCGAGCGCACCTTGCCCGGCAGGCGCTGGAGCGTTCGGTCCAGATGCTTGAGACTCTGCGACAGATCTGCCAGATCTTCGGGAGACGGCGCGTGATCGAGGTCACTCTGTTGCAGTTGATGCAGATGCCGACGCTCCAGATCGCCCCGCCGCCAGCGCTCATACAGCAGCCGCTGGGCGATGGTGGTGAGCAACGCGCGGGGTTCGCGGATGGCGGTCAGGCCCGGTGCTTCGAGCAATTGCGCGAAGGTTTCGGCGGCGATGTCTTCGGCGCTGGCTGCATCATTCGATTGCCGGCGCAGACGTGTGCACAACCACTGGTAATGGTCGCGAAACAACGTATTCACATGATTGCGATGGGATGAGTCGGCGCCGGACATGGGGGCTCCTTGGTCAAGGGTCGCTGAATGTCCGGTCGTCCGGTGGCGCGATCCTAGCAAGGTGCCTTATGCGTTAAAAATACTTAAAAAGAATTTTTATATTCCATTAGTGAATTAGTGGAAATCGCTAACGCAAGCGGCCGTATCCCAGTTCTTCGGCCTCGCGTTGATAGTCCAGCAGGACGAGGTAATCACTTTCGCTGGCAGGCAGGACTTCGGGCAGGCCGAGGATGCGGGCAACGTCGGGCAAGTCTTGCAGGCTGCGGTTCATCGCCCGGCGCAGCTGTTCGATCTGCGTGTCCGAAGCACTGGCAACGGTGATGAAAGGCAAGGTCGGGCTGAACGCACTGCGCGCCACCACCCGCAAGCCATTGACCTCTTCGGCGGCGTGCTGCGCCAGGTAGGCAAAGGTCACGCTGTCGATGGCCGCCAGATCGGCGCGATCTTCGCGCAACCAGCGCAGGCTTTCGCGATGGCCGCCACTGAGGCCGACCGAAGCGAAAAACTCACCGTCCCGCTGCAACGGCGCCAGACGCTGGCGCAACAGGTTCATGCCGCTGTTGGAGTCCTCGCTGTTGATCACCCCGCGACTGTCGAAGAACTCCGCCAGACTGCGGCGCGGATCATTGGCGCGGGCAAGGATCAGACTGCAATGATTGCCGGCAGTGGCATCCGGCAATTCATAGCGCGGACGGCCGACAATTCTGACCTGGCCACGCAGTGCGGTCATCAGCGGATAGCCGCAGGTCTGGGTCAGCAGCAACTGCGGCGACAGCCAGAGGTCGGGCAGCGACAAGCCTTCGGCCTTGAGTCGCGAGCGGCCCAGGTGATCGAGAATCCGCGCCAGCCACTGTTCGTTCGCCGCGCGGATCGGCTCGGGGGCGATGTACATCAACAGCTCTGCGTAACCTGACGTCATGGTGGCCTCAAATAAACGGATGCTGCGGACTGTCGATCGGTTTGATGCCGTGCCGACGCCACAGTTGCCCATAACCTTGCACCAGAAATCCACCGCTGCGCGCCACCCATTGCTCCCGGCGCATGCGATAGGCCTTGGGCAAGTCGTACCACGCCAGCTTCGGCAAATCGTGGTGCACCAGATGGAAATTCAAGTTCAGGAACAACCAGCGCCACGGCCATCCGGCTTCGTTGAGCACCGTGCGTTGTTCCGGTTGTGCGTGCGGCCGGTGTTCATAGTAAGAGCGAACCATCGCAATCGACAGCGCCGGCACGCTGATCAAAAACAGGTAATGCCAGACCGGCAACACGCTGTAGCGGGCGATGAAAAACAGCATCAGCAAGGTCAGGGTTCCGTGGGTCAGCCACATTAGCCAGGCTTGGCGCTCGCTGTTTTTCAGGCGTTGCAGTTGTTCATTGGCCAGCGCCAGTAACGCCAGCGGCGCACCTATTACGAATCGGCCGAGCACGGTCTTGTTCAGCCAGTGCAGGCTGCGTTCGAGCAGCGAACTGCCGTGCCAGCGCTCGGCGCTCAGGTAACGGCTTTCGGGGTCGACGCCGGGGATCGTCAGGTCCTCATCGCGATGGTGCTGCAAATGGCTGTCGCGATAGAGCGTGTACGGATACCACACCGCAAACGGCGCGTAGCCGAGGACTTTGTTCACCGAAGTCCAGCGCGTCGGATGACCGTGGAGCAATTCGTGCTGCACCGACAGCCACAGCACCAGCAACGGAATCAGCAGCAACGTGGTCCACCAGAGGCCCAGCCATCCGCTGCCCAGCACAATCGCGAACCAACCGGCATACACGCCGATCAGCAACAGCCAGGTCGGCCAGTCGGTGCGGGCGGTGAAGCGTTGGCGCAGGGCTTCGATCTGTTGGCGATGGGCATCGTCGAAATAATGGGGCATGGCGTGGCTCGGAACGAGGGTCTGATCGTTCTGTGCAACACCAGCGGAGAATCTTGCAGATTATTTTGGCGAGGTTTTTAGGGGCGAGACAGGAGCCCGGGAACCAGGCTCCTGAAGGAGGTGATCAATGACCGAAGATGTCGACTTTTTTCGCCCTTTTCTCGTGGCGTTTCTCGATGGCGGTCTTGGCCGGTTTCTTCTTCGCGGCTTTCTTCGAATCCATACCTTTGGACATGATGCGTACTCCACTCAGAGGGGATGTGAGATCAGGTATACACCTATCCCGGCGAGCACGTTGTTTTATAATCCGCGGCTTTTGCACCGGCAGTCCGATTCATGACCGACATCCGTTACAGCCAGCTCGACGACCTGTCCTGGCCCTTGATGAACAAGTTCTACCGCCAACATCAATCGTCGATGAAAGCGGTGCGCGAGGCGCAATTGTGGGTGGCGCGGCGGGAGGAGATTGTTGCTGCGTTGTGTCTGCGGCCGGTTTCAGGCGGGTATTGGCTGACCGGGTTGTTCGTCGACCCGACCTGCCGCGAACAGGGCATTGCCGCACAATTGATTGCCGAAGCGGTGAAGGACGTCGAGGCGCCTGTCTGGTTGTTCTGCCACCCGGATCTGCGCGGTTTCTACGAACGGCGCGGCTTCACTTTCGACCCCGCCCTGCCCCAGGCGATGGCCGAGCGCTTGAGCCGTTATGCGCGGAGCAAGCCGATGATTGCCATGGAGCTTGCGCCGCGCGCGGACTAGTCAGTCGTCGGCGTTGGGGTCGAGATCCGGGAACATCACTTCGGTGTAACCGAACTTGCTGAAATCGGTAATGCGCGACGGGTACAAGCGCCCGATCAGGTGGTCGCACTCGTGCTGCACCACCCGCGCATGGAACCCCGAGGCCACGCGCACGATCGGCTGCCCCTTGGGATCGACACCTTCGTAGCGGATCTGCTGATAACGATCTACCGCGCCCCGCAGGCCGGGCACCGACAGGCAACCTTCAAAACCCTCTTCCATCAAGGGACTCAACGGCGTGATCAGCGGATTGATCAGGATCGTCTGCGGCACGGCTTCGGCGTCCGGGTAACGTTCGCTGTGCTCGAAGCCGAAGATCACCAGTTGCAGGTCGACGCCGATCTGCGGCGCGGCCAGGCCGACACCGCCGACGCTTTCCATGGTCTGGAACATGTCGTCGATCAGTTGCCACAGCTCAGGGCTGTCGAGCATCTCGGCGGGCACCGGCGGGGCAATGCGCAGCAGGCGTTCATCGCCCATCTTCAGGATTTCACGGATCATGATCAGGCTTCGTCTGTGTTCGGGTTGAGCGAATGATCGCGCCCAAGTCCGGAAACGTGTTGTTTGGGATGTTCATCGAGTTCACCGGGGACTTTCTCGCCCGGGTCCTTGCCCTCGCTGGACATGTGTTCGATCACGGCATTCATCTCCGCCCCCAGCAACAGCACGGCGGCGGAAATGTAGAAATACAGCAACAGCACGATGATCGCACCGATGCTGCCATACATGGCGTTGTAGTTGGCGAACGTCTTGACGTAGAACGCGAACCCCAGGGACGCGATGATCCACACCACTACCGCCAGCACCGAGCCCGGGGTGATGAAACGGAATTCCTGTTTGACGTCGGGCATCACGTAGTAGATCAAAGCGACGGCGACCATCATCAGGATCACGATCACCGGCCAGCGAGCGATGGTCCATACGGTGACGATGAAGTCTTCCAGACCGACCTGCCCGGCGATCCAGCCCATCACCTGCGGCCCGAGCACCATCAGCGCGGCAGCGGCCAGCAGCATGCCGGCAATGCCGACGGTGTAGATGATCGACAGCGGGAAGCGCTTCCAGATCGGCCGGCCCTCGACCACGTCGTAGGCCGCGTTCATCGCGCTCATCATCAGGCGCACACCGGCGGACGCGGTGTACAGGGCGACGACGATACCCACGGACAGCAGACCGCCCTTGGATTGCTGCAACTGGTCGATCACCGGGTTGACCTGCTCCAGCGCCTGGGGCGGCAACACCAGCTCCGATTGCAGGCGCAGCCAGGAGAAGAAGTCCGGCAGGTGCAGGAAACCGATCAGGGCAATCAGGAACAGAATGAACGGGAACAGCGAGAACAGCATCTGGTAGGCCAGTGCCGAGGCATAGGTCGACATCTCGTCATCCATGAACTCGGTGACGGTGCGCACGATGACCCGGTGCAGGGGCAGGCCTTTCATGTCGGGGAAAATCATTCGCGTCTCCTTTCGCCGCAAAACAGGTTGAAGTCGTGGCGACTCAGGGGCCGTTTTTCTCTCATCAAAGTAGCTTACTTGGCGACTTTGAAACACTGTGATCCGTGACTGTATGTGAACGGGACACGAAAACGGCCATCCTTGGATGGCCGCTTCGGTGTTTCGTTCAAGGCTGGATCAAGCCTTGTCGACGCCTTTCTTGATCGCGTCCTTGGCTTTGCCCACGGCTTGCTGGGCCTCGCCTTTCTTCTCTTGCAGTTTGCCTTCGACTTGCAGTTTGGTGTTGTCGGTGGCTTTACCGATGCCCTGCTTGACGTTGCCGACCGCTTCGTTGGCCATGCCTTTTACTTTATCGCCTGTGCTACTCATGGTGTTTCTCCTTGGTGCATTGAAGGGGAAAAGTCAGTACGTAACGATTGACTGGCCCGGTTTGCGCCAAGTTTCATTTATTTTCAGGGCTTCATTTCGTCGCGGCGTGCAGGTTGCGCTTTATGTTTGCGAGCGTAGCCCCGAGAATGCCCACCATAAGGGCGCCAGGCGCCACAGAACCGATCCCGCAGGAATGTTATGAAACTCGATAAAAAGCAGGCCATCGCCCGTCGCAACCAGGAACTGGGCGGTGCCGTGCTCGGCACCAACAACTGCCACTTCTCCGAACTTAACCGCAACCGCAACATCTGGTGGTTCGATCTGCCGGTGTCGCGTCTGGCCATTGGTCAGTACGAGTGGATTCACCTGTTGATGCACACCCCGGCCACCGACGAGCTGCTGCACCTGAAAGTGCCGACCGTGTTTCTGCGCGAGAAGCTCGAAGGCCTGGTGATCCGCAACGAAGGCAAGCGCAAGGCTGCCCTGAGCCTGGAACTGAGTGCCGACAAGGACTCGTACCTGCAGGACATGCGCCCGGCAGGCACCAACGTGAACTTCGCACCGTTCCGTCAGTAAGCGATTCCTGCACCAACAAAAAGCCCCGCATCTGCGGGGCTTTTTATTTTATGCGGCGTTCTTCGCCTTGATCTTCTTCAGCTCTTCGTCGCGCAACTCGCGACGCAGGATCTTGCCGACATTGGTGGTCGGCAGCGCATCGCGGAATTCCACCGAACGCGGCACCTTGTAGCCGGTGACGTTGGCGCGCATGTGCTCCATCACCGTTTCCTTGGTCAGCGTGACGCCTGGCTTGGCGACGATGAAGATCTTGATCGCCTCGCCCGACTTCTCGTCCGGAATACCGATGGCCGCGCACTGCAACACGCCCGGCAGGGTTGCCAGCACGTCTTCCAGTTCGTTCGGGTACACGTTGAAACCGGAGACCAGGATCATGTCTTTCTTGCGATCGACAATACGCATGTAACCGTCCGGCTGGATCAGCGCGATGTCACCGGTCTTCAGCCAGCCTTCGCTGTCGAGCATCTCGTCGGTGGCTTCCTGACGCTGCCAGTAGCCCTTCATCACTTGCGGGCCCTTGACGCACAGCTCGCCGATTTCACCCAGCGGCTGCTCGACGCCGGCATCGTCGATGACTTTGCACAGGGTCGACGGCACTGGAATGCCGATGGTGCCGATCTGGATGTTCTGGATCGGGTTGACCGTAGCCACCGGGCTGGTTTCGGTCATGCCGTAACCTTCGCAGATCGGGCAACCGGTGACCGCTTTCCAGCGCTCGGCGGCGGCCAGTTGCAGGGCCATGCCACCGGACAGGGTGACTTTCAGCGCCGAGAAATCCAGCTTGCGGAAACCTTCGTTGTTGCACAGGGCCACGAACAGCGTATTGAGGCCGACGAAACCGCTGAACTTCCACTTCGACAGTTCCTTGACCATCGCCGGCAGGTCGCGCGGGTTGCTGATCAGGATGTTGTGGTTGCCGATCAGCATCATCGCCATGCAATGAAAGGTGAACGCATAGATGTGGTACAGCGGCAGCGGGGTGATCAGGATCTCGCAACCTTCATTGAGGTTGGAGCCCATCAGCGCCTTGCACTGCAACATGTTGGCGACGAGGTTGCGATGGGTGAGCATCGCGCCCTTGGCCACGCCGGTGGTGCCGCCGGTGTATTGCAGCACCGCGACATCGCCGCTGTCCGGGTTGGCTTCGGCGACCGGCTGACCCTGGCCCTTGCTCAGCACGTCGTTGAACTTGACGGCTTTTGGCAGGTGATAGGCCGGCACCATTTTCTTCACGTACTTGATGACGCTGTTGATCAGCAGACGCTTGATCGGCGGCAGCAGGTCGGCGACTTCGGTGACGATGACGTGTTTGACGCCGGTTTTCGGCACCACGGCTTCGGCCAGGTGCGCCATGTTGGCCAGGCACACCAGCGCCTTGGCACCGGAGTCATTGAACTGGTGTTCCATTTCCCGCGCGGTGTACAGCGGGTTGGTGTTGACCACGATCAGCCCGGCACGGATGGCACCGAAGACGGCGACCGGGTACTGCAACACGTTGGGCAGTTGCACGGCGATTCGATCACCGGGCTGCAAATCGGTATGCTGTTGCAGATAAGCGGCAAACGCACCGGACAATTCGTACAGTTCACCGTAGGTGATGGTCTTGCCCAGGTTGCTGAACGCCGGTTTGTCGGCGAAGCGTTGGCAGGATTGCTTCAACACTGCCTGAATATTCGGGTACTCGTCTGGATTGATGTCGGCAGCAATTCCAGCGGGGTACTTATCCTTCCAAAAGTCTTCGATCATGGAAGCCCACTCCTCAGCAACGCGAATTCAGCACCGCATTTGATGCGATTATTATTGGTGTTTGTTTATTGGTGAGTCTGGCTTTTTACAAGGCCGAGAAGTCACAAAGCGCGCCGAGAGTAGCAGCTTTGCCAAGGGTCGACTAGAGCCAAAAGCGGCCCCTACAGTCATTTTCATGACTCAAGAACTACTGGCAGTCATTTTAGAGCAAAAATCCTATAACTCTCTAAAAGCCCCGGAATTCCGGGACAAAAAGCAAAAGATCGCAGCCTTCAGCGGCTTAAGGAAGCCACCAGAGGCTGCGATCTTCAGGCCTCAACGCGAATGCGTCAGGCGCAGTCATTCGGCGATCAGGCGATATCGCGCAACTCACGCCGCAGAATCTTCCCGACAGGCGTCATCGGCAACGACTCACGCAGCACAATGTGTTTGGGCACCTTGTACGCGGTGAAATTCTCTTTGCAGTAGGCCTTCAGTTCTTCCAGGCTCACGCCGGTTTCCCGCGCCACAACAAACAGCTTCACCGCTTCCCCGGAGCGCTCGTCCGGCACACCGATCACCGCGCAGTTGGCGACTTTCGGGTGGGCCATCACCACGTCTTCGATCTCGTTCGGGTACACGTTGAAACCGGAGACGATGATCATGTCTTTCTTGCGGTCGACGATGCGCACGAAACCGTCCGGGTCGATCACCGCGATGTCACCAGACTTGAACCAACCCTCGGCATCCAGCACCTCGGCGGTGGCCTCGGGTTTCTGCCAGTAGCCCTTCATGATCTGCGGGCCCTTGATGCACAGTTCGCCGCGCTCGCCCAAAGGCTGTTCGACGCCGTCGTCATTGATGACTTTCAACCGGGTGCCCGGCACCGGCAGCCCGACCGTGCCGATTCGTGAAAGATCGCCGTAAGGGTTGGTGCAGGCCACCGGCGAAGTTTCGGTCAGGCCGTAGCCTTCGGTGATGCGGCAACCGGTGATCTGCTCCCAACGCTCGGCGGTGGCCTTGACCAGCGCAGTGCCGCCGGAGTTGGTGAGCTTGAGGGTGGAGAAATCCAGGGTTTTGAAGTCCGGATGATCCATCAGCGCGACAAACAGCGTGTTGAGTCCCAGCAGTGCCGAGAACTTCCAGTTCTTCAGCTCCTTGATGAAACCGCCGATGTCACGCGGGTTGGTGATCAGCACGTTGTGGTTGCCCGACACCATCATGCACATGCAATTCGCGGTGAAGGCATAGATGTGGTACAGCGGCAGCGGCGCGATCATCACTTCCTGACCTTCGCGCAGCAGTGGCTGGCCATCGCTGCCGAACTGGGCGAGACAGGCGCGAACCTGCTGCATGTTGGCCACCAGATTGCCGTGGGTGAGCATCGCGCCCTTGGCCAGGCCGGTGGTGCCGCCGGTGTATTGCAGGACGGCGATGTCGTCCAGGCCGACCTTCAGCGGCTTGATGCCCAGGCCCCGACCCATGCGCAAGGCGCTCTTGAAGGAAATCGCCTGGGGCAGCGAGTACGCCGGGACCATTTTCTTCACTTTGCTGACCACGGTGTTGACCAGCCAGCCCTTGGCGGTGGGCATCAGGTCGCCCATCTTCGCTTCGATCAGGTACTGGATGTCGGTGTCCGGCAGCACTTCCTGGACCTTCTGGCCGAACATGTTCAGGTACACCAGCGCCCGGGCACCGGAGTCCTTGAACTGGTGACGCATCTCCCGCGCGGTGTACAGCGGGTTGGTGTTGACCACGATCAGCCCGGCACGCAGCGCGCCGAACACGGCAATCGGATAATGCAGGACGTTGGGCATCTGCACCGCGATGCGATCCCCCGGCACCAGATCGGTGTGGGCTTGCAGGTAACCGGCGAACGCGGCGCTGTAGCGCTCGAGTTCGGCGTAGGTCAGGGTCACGCCCATGTTGCTGAACGCCGGGCGATCAGCGAATTTCTTGCAGGAACGCTCGAACACCTCGATCACCGACTTGAATTCACCCACGTCGATGTCCTGGGGTACGCCCGCCGGGCGTTTGTCATTCCAGAAATCAGGTTGCATTGTTCTTGTCCTCTTTACCTGAGCCGATCCGGGGCCGCTTCGCTGTCATTTTTCTCTTGTCCTTGAAAAAGCCGAAAGCAAAAAGCGGGGCTTCACGGACACTAGCAGCTATGGTCATTCAGGCAAATATGGGCGACGTCCTCATTGATCGTGTGAATCTTCCAGCCGTGGCGTGAGCTGATCGGACGCGCTATACAATGCAACCTCTGCTGGCCCCTGCAGCAAAAGCATGCAGCAAAAGGAATAGCCATGATCCACGACACTTTCTGGCTGGACGCGAGTGACCGCAGCCGCCTCTTCATCAACCAGTGGCTGCCGAACGCGCCGCTGAAGGCGGTGATTCTGCTGGCCCACGGCATGGCCGAGCACAGCGGTCGGTATGCGCGACTGGCAGAGTCGTTCTGCACCGAAGGTTACGGTGTATACGCGCCCGACTTACGCGGCCATGGCAAAACGGCCGATCAAGGGACGCTCGGGCATTTCGCCGACGACGATGGCTGGTGCAAGGTGGTCGGCGACCTGGCCAGCCTCAACCAGCACATCGGCCAGCGTCATAGCGACGTACCGATCGTGCTGCTCGGGCACAGCATGGGCAGCTACATCGCGCAGGCTTATTTACTGCATCACAGCGCCAGCCTGCACGGCGCAATTCTCAGCGGCTCGAATTTCCAGCCGGTGGCGCTGTACCGCGCAGCCCGGCAGATCGCCCGGTTCGAAAAGCTGCGCCAGGGCGCCAAGGGTCGCAGCGCGCTGATCGAATGGCTGTCGTTCGGCTCGTTCAACAATAAATTCAAACCGGCGCGCACCGAGTTTGACTGGCTGAGTCGCGACCCGGCCGAAGTCGACAAGTACGCCACCGATCCGCTGTGCGGCTTTCGCTGCACCAATCAGTTGTGGATCGACCTGCTCGGCGGGTTGCAGCAAATCAGCAAAGCGTCCAATCTCGCCCAGATCGACCCGGGCCTGCCGCTGCTGGTGATTGGCGGCGAATGTGATCCGGTGAGCGAAGGCAAGCGTCTGACTGATCTGGCCAATGCCTTGCGCTCGGCCGGCAGCCAGAACCTGCAACTGAAGATCTACCCGCAGGCGCGGCACGAATTGTTCAACGAGACCAACCGCGACGAAGTGACCGCCGATGTGCTGGCCTGGATCGACCAGGCGCTCAGCCATCGCCGTCCTCACCGCAGCGAATAATTTATTGTGGATTCATTTAATCCGTCACAGGAATCAAGACCGATGACCCAGGTTACCAACATCCCTTACGAAGCCCTCGAAGTCGGCCAGACCGCCAGCTACAGCAAGACTGTCGAAGAGCGTGACATCCAGCTGTTCGCCGCGATGTCCGGCGACCACAACCCGGTGCACCTGGACGCCGAGTTTGCCGCCGCCAGCATGTTCAAGGAACGCATCGCCCACGGCATGTTCAGCGGCGCGCTGATCAGTGCGGCCGTGGCGTGCGAGCTGCCTGGGCCGGGCACCATTTATATCGGTCAGCAGATGAGCTTCCAGAAACCGGTAAAGATTGGCGACACCCTGACCGTACGCCTGGAAATCCTCGAGAAACTGCCGAAATTCCGCGTGCGCATTGCCACTCGCGTATTCAACCAGCGCGATGAATTGGTCGTGGACGGTGAAGCCGAGATTCTGGCTCCACGTAAACAACAGACCGTTACCCTGCCGACCTTGCCGGCCATCAGCATCGGCTGATCAATCTCGGTTAAATCCGGACACAAAAAAACGCCAGACTAGCTGGCGTTTTTTCTTGGCCCCGAACGCTTAAGAGCGTGCGCGAGCCTGGTTACGCAGGGCTTTCACTTGATCGTGATTGCGTTGCACGCCGTGGTACTGGCGTTCGACCAGATCACGGATGCCCACCAGGTTGTGCTTGTTGATCTTCTCGATCGCTTCACGATAGGCCTTCAGGGCATGGTCTTCACCGCGCTCGGCTTCGTTGAGTACCGCTTCTTCGTCCTTGCCGGTAAACACGGCTTTGACGTCGACCCAGCGACGATGCAGATCGCCGCTGACGCTGGTGGAAGTTTCCGGATCGCCACCCATTGAACGCACGGTCGCCTGCAATTCGGCAGCAGCCGTAGCGCAGTCGGCGGAGCGTTTCACGAACAGGGTTTTCAGTTCAGGGTGTTTGATGTCTTCTGCACAGGTCTTGAACCCTTCCTGACCGTCCTTGCTGGTTTCAATCAGGTCGTTGAGGACGGAGATGGCTTCTTTATTGAGGTCAGTCATTTTTTAATTCCTTGCGTTCGGTGGAAGGTGCAAGGAGTGTTGCAGTGGCCGTGCCAGTTTTTTCTATTGAATTTATTCTTTTATTTTCAATAAGTTACTCATAAAGACGAAATCTGTATGCCTGTTATTTGCATGATCTGTCATTTGGCCTGCATGCAGAATGCCTGTATTTTCCAGACTGTTTTGAACTCAGACGATCCGTGCAATGAATCCCGAAAAACTCGAACTGCTGATTACCCGCGAAATGCCCTTCGGCAAATACAAGGGACGGATCATCGCCGACCTTCCCGGCCCGTACCTGAACTGGTTCGCCCGTGAAGGCTTCCCCCACGGCGAACTCGGCGGCCTGCTGGCGCTGATGCAGGAAATCGACCACAACGGCCTGTCGGACCTGCTTGAACCGTTGCGCGCCAAACATGGCAAACCCGCCCCGCGCCACTGAGGCGCATCCTGATCCGAGTCGACCATGCCCGATAACACCCGCCGCGCCCGAGACGAAGCCTTCTGGCAAACCTTCGCCGACCGTTACGACCGCCACCCCGGCCCCGTGAATCTGGAAAACGGCTACTTCGGGCGCATGTCGCGCACCGTGGTCGAGGACTATCAACGCCACATCGAGCTGATCAACAACAGCAACTCGATCTACGTACGCCAACGCTTTGAACAGCACGACAGCCTCGACATCCGCGCGCAACTGGCCGAACTGATCGGTGTGCGTGCGCAAAGCATCGCCTTCACCCAGAACGCCACCGCCGGCCTGCAGTCGCTGATCCGCAACTACAACCGTCTCGAACCTGGCGATCAGGTGCTGATCTGCGATCTGGAATACGACACGGTCAAGGGCGCCATGCGTTGGCTGGCCCGCCATCGCGGGGTCGAGGTGATCGAGATCGAGCACACGCACCCGGCCAGCTTCGACAGCCTGCTGGCGACCTACCGCGAAGCCTTCACTCGCTATCCGAAGCTCAAGCTGATGGCGCTGACCCACGTCACCCACCGCACCGGACTGGTGATGCCGGTGCAGGCCATCGCCTCGCTGGCCAAGGAACATGGCGTCGATATCATCCTCGATGGCGCCCATGCCCTCGGCCAGATCGAGTTCGATCTGGAAGCGCTGGGCATCGCCTTCGCCGGGTACAACCTGCACAAATGGATCGGCTCGCCGCTGACCCTGGGCTTTCTGTATATCGCCCCGCAACGCTTGGCCGACATCGACCCAGACATGGGCGAGATGCATTTCCCGCTCAACGACATCCGCTCGCGCACACCCCACAGCACGCCGAACATTCCGGCGCTGATGACCCTGCCGCTGGTGTTCGAGGAACACCGCTCACTCGGTGGCGCGGCGGCCAAGGGCGCACGAGTCAATTACCTGCGCAACCTGTGGGTCAGCGCCGTGCGCAATCTGCCGGGCATCGAAGTCACGACCCCGGACGATCCACGTCTGTATTGCGGCATCACCTCGATGCGTTTTACCCGGCATGCCGACCAGCAGGCGATGGTCGAACGCCTGCTCAACGACTACAACCTGTTCACCGTCGTGCGCAACGGCGCAGCCTGCGGGCCATGCATCCGCATCACGCCGTCGTTGACCACGACGGCGGCGGAGATCCAGTCGCTGGTTCTGGCGCTGAATGAACTGCGTTAAACCGTGTACTTGTCGAAGTCCTCGGGCTTGATCTGCGACGACACCGCAAAGGTGTCGATGCCGATCGTGAGGTGGCCGAAGTAACCGTCCTCGTGGGAGTCGCGGCCGATCGGCCACACGGTCAGGGTCGAGGCCTCCCCACCCATGTTGGCGTAATAGACATCGTTGGCATTGCACACCGGTACCGAGCCGCGCCCGCGATACGCCTTGGCGTTGAGCACGCCGCGAGAAACCACCTCGGGGAAGTACAGCTGTCCGACCCAGGCCACATTGCGCTCGTCCAGGTATTCGTTGCCGGCGACGATGCGCACCGCCACGTGAATGTGCAGGGCACGTCCGGCATAAAACCCCGGATAGATCGTGGTGAAGCGCACCCTGCCCTTGTGATCGCTGAACTGACCGCCGCGCAGGTAGGTGTCGTCGTCGGTTCGCGGGATTGAACCGATGTCTTCGACATCGACTTCCTGGTCCGGGTTGACCCGACTCCAGCCGGAATAGGCGCCCCGTGCGTTGCAGTGCCAGATATCCACCAGTGCCCCGCTGACCGGTTCGGCGGTCATCGCATCGACGATGGTCAGGCGCAGCAGCAAGGGCAGGCCCTCGGCGCCTTCACTGATGTTGCGACGCAGCAGTTTGGGATTGCGAAAATACGGCCCGGCGACTTGCTCGGGGGCCAGTTGATAAACCGATGGCGCTGAAGGCTGGTTATCCATGACGCGTTCTCTCTTCCATAAGATGAACGCAGGTTAGCGCCACACACCGAGCCAGGTGCGGTAACTATGTATCTCCAGATAACGTATCTCGAGATAACGAAGGTTTTTTGCGGGCAAAAAAAAACGGTGCACCGACCAAGCGCACCGTTAAAGCCGTAGAACACACAACGAAGTGTCAGGAAAAAACTATTTCAGAAACATCAGTCCAGCAGCGCCAGAGCCTCGGCGGTGCATTCCTGAATGCGCGCCCAGTCACCGTTCTTGATCCACTCAGGATCCAGCATCCAGCTACCGCCCACGCACATGACGTTTTTCAGCGCCATGTAGCTCTTGATGTTGGCCGGGCCGACACCGCCAGTCGGGCAGAATTTCACTTCGCCGAACGGGCCGCCCAGAGCCTTGATGGCCGCCACGCCGCCGCTGACTTCAGCCGGGAACAGCTTGAAGCGGCGATAACCCAGGCCATAGCCTTCCATGATGCCGGAAGCGTTGCTGATGCCCGGCAGCAGCGGGATCGGGCTTTCGACGCTGGCTTCCAGCAGGTCACGGGTGATGCCCGGGGTGACGATGAATTGCGAACCGGCCGCTTCGGCCGCGGCCAGCATGTTGCGGTCGAGCACGGTGCCGGCACCGGTCACCAGCTCCGGGCGCTGCTCGCGCAGGATCTGGATCGCCTTGAGGCCGAACTGCGAACGCAGGGTCACTTCCAGCGCGGTCAGACCACCGGCGGCCAGGGCGTCGGCCAGCGGCAACACGTCCTGTTCACGGGCGATGGTGATCACCGGCAGGATCCGCGCCTTGGCGCAGAGGCTGTCGATCAGGGCAACTTTGTCCGCCATGGAAACGGTCGGGGATGGGGTTGTCATAGCGGCTGTTCCTTGGCTCATGGGCACCAGTAAATCTCTAACGTAGGTTGCAGAAACGCGCGAACCGGCATGGCGGCGACGTCGTTGGATGCCAGTGCGGCATTCAGGGTGGTCAGTTTCGACTGACCGGAAATCGACAGAATCTTGTGCCGCGCCGAGGCCAGCAGCGCCCGGCTCATGGTCAGGCGTTGACGCGGCACGCTTGGCGCCAGCATCGGCCAGCAGCGACGGGTGCCATCGGCTTGCAGGGCTTCAGTCAGGTTCGGGCTGTCCGGGAACAACGACGCGGTGTGACCGTCATCGCCCATGCCCAACACCAGCACGTCGATGGGCGGCAACTCGGCGAGCAACCGATCGGCCTGCTCCGCAGCCTGCTCGACGTTGGCCGCCGCGCTGTAAAGGCTGAGGAACTGCGCCTTGGCCGCCGGGCCCTTGAGCAGATACTGCTTGAGCAGGCCGGCATTGCTGTCGGCGTGTTCGACCGGCACCCAGCGCTCGTCGGCCAGGGTCACGACGACCTTCGACCAGTCCAGCGCCTGCTTGGCCAGGTGCTGGAAAAACGCCACGGGGCTGCGACCGCCGGACACCACCAGCACAGCGTTGCCTCGCGCTGCCAATGCATCGCTCAACTGCTTGGCGACATTCAGCGCCAAGCCTTCGGCGAGCAACACCGGGCTCTTGAATTCGTGGGCATTTACGCCCGCGGGCAGTTTCACATCAGATATCGCCATACCACGACCTCCCGTCCCGCGTGATCAATGCAATGGAGCTCATCGGCCCCCACGACCCGGCCGCATACGGCTTGGGCGCGTCACCGGATTTTTTCCACCCGGCGATCAACTGGTCACACCACTTCCACGCGGCTTCGATTTCATCTTTACGGACAAACAGGTTCTGATTGCCGTTCATCACTTCCAGTAACAACCGCTCGTAGGCGTCGGGGATCCGCGCGCTGCGCCAGGTGTCGGAGAAATTCAGTTGCAACGGGCCGCTGCGCAGCTGCATGCCCTTGTCCAGGCCTTGATCCTTGGTCATCACACGCAGGGAAATGCCTTCGTCCGGTTGCAGACGGATGATCAGTTTGTTGCTGATCTGCAGGCGCTGCTCCGGGGCGAAGATGTAGTGCGACGGTTCCTTGAAGTGGATGACGATCTGCGACAGTTTCTGCGGCATGCGCTTGCCGGTTCGCAGGTAAAACGGCACGCCGGCCCAGCGCCAGTTGCGGATATCGGCACGCAGGGCGACGAAGGTTTCGGTGTCGCTCTGGGTGTTGGAATTCGGCTCTTCCAGGTAACCCGGTACGGATTTGCCTTCGCTGTGGCCGGCAATGTACTGGCCGCGCACCACTTGAGTGGTCAGGCCTTCCGGGCTGATCGGCGCCAGGGCCTTGAGCACTTTCACTTTTTCGTCACGGATGCTGTCGGCGGACAGGTCGGCCGGCGGGTCCATGGCAATCAGGCAAAGCAGTTGCAGCAGGTGGTTCTGGATCATGTCGCGCAACTGGCCGGCCTTGTCGAAATAGCCCCAGCGGCCTTCGATGCCGACCTTCTCGGCCACGGTGATTTCCACGTGGGAGATGTAATGCTGGTTCCACTGGGTTTCGAACAGGCTGTTGGCGAAACGCAGGGCGATCAGGTTTTGTACCGTCTCTTTGCCCAGGTAGTGGTCGATGCGGTAGGTGCGGTTCTCCGGGAAGAACTGCGCCACGGCGTCGTTGACCTTGCGCGAGGATTCGAGGTCCGAGCCGATCGGTTTTTCCAGCACCACGCGGGTGTTTTCGGCCAGACCGACTTTCGCCAGGTTCTCGCAGATCGCGCCGTACACCGCCGCCGGGGTGGCGAAGTAGGCAATCATGCGTTGTTTGGTGCCCGCCAGTTCGGCCAGCGCCGCGTAATCTTCAGCCTTCAGGAAGTCGACGTGCAGGTAGGTCAGGCGCGCCAGAAAGCGCTCGGCCACGGCCTCGTCCAGCTCCTTGCCCACGTAGCGGCGCAGTTCGGCGGCAATAAATGCCATGTGCTGCTGTTCGGTGCCTTCTTCACGGGCCAGCGCGATAATACGCGTGTCCTCGTGCAGCAGGCCGGCGCCATCCAGGTGATAAAGGGCAGGAAACAGCTTGCGCAGGGCCAGATCGCCCAAGGCGCCGAACAAGGCGAAGGTGCACGGTTCAACCGTAATCGAAGGCATGATGTTTGTTCTTTTATCAAGTTAAGCTACAAATACCTTTTTTCAAGGCATCACTCAAGGGAAAATGTAGTAATAACCACAACATTTTCGCAAAATACAGATTCCGAGTGGTGGTCGGTCGGAGCCATCAGTAGGATAGGCCACCGTCACGGGCCACATCAAAGGCCCAATTTGCATAGCCGCGCGCTTATCGGCGCCGGTGAATCTAGGAATTCTTATGGACCGCGTGCGAAATTTACTGGAACAAATCCAGAGTCGCCTTGAAGAGCTGAACAAGGCCGAACGCAAAGTCGCCGAAGTGATCCTGCTCAACCCACAGCAGGCCACCCGCTTCAGTATCGCCGCCCTCGCCCAGGCGGCGTCGGTCAGTGAACCGACGGTCAACCGTTTCTGCCGTTCGTTCGGTGTCAGCGGCTACCCTGAACTCAAGCTGCAACTGGCCCAGAGCCTGGCCAGCGGCGCGGCGTATGTCAGCCGTGCAGTGGAAGCTGATGACAATCCCGAAGCCTACACACAGAAAATTTTCGGCAGCGCCATCGCCTCGCTCGACAGCGCCTGCCAGGCGCTGGACCCGAACCTGATCAGCCGCGCCGTCGACCTGTTGATCCAGGCCCGGCAGATCCACTTCTTCGGCCTGGGCGCCTCGGCCCCGGTGGCTTTGGATGCGCAACACAAGTTCTTCCGTTTCAACTTGGCGGTGACCGCCCACGCCGATGTGCTGATGCAACGGATGATTGCGTCGGTGGCGCACACTGGCGAGCTGTTCGTGATCATTTCCTACACCGGGCGCACCCGCGAACTGGTGGAAGTGGCGCGCATCGCCCGGGAGAACGGTGCTTCGGTACTGGGTCTGACCGCCGAGAACTCGCCACTGGCCAAGGCCAGCACCCTGAGCCTGAACATTCCGCTGCCGGAAGACACCGACATCTACATGCCGATGACCTCGCGGATCATTCAGTTGACGGTGCTGGATGTGCTGGCGACGGGGATGACGTTGCGTCGCGGGGTGGATTTCCAGCCGCATCTGCGCAAGATCAAAGAGAGCTTGAATGCTAGCCGGTATCCGGTGGGTGACGAGTTCAACTGAAGATCAAAAGCCCCTCACCCTGATCGTTCCCACGCTCTGCGTGGGAACGATCAGGGTGAGGCAGCAGCCCAAGCCTGCAAACTCAAATGCGCCTTCTCCCCCGGCGCCAGATGCAAGCTGTCGGTGCCCCCCGCCGCCGCTTCAACACAGACAAATTCCGAGATCTCATCCCAGGTCACGCCCAACAATGGCCGCGCCCCCGGATGCCAGACAACCGTGTCCGCGCTGTCACCGGTATCGATGCACAACTCGCGCTGCCAGGCGTGATCCTTGAGCTGCAATTCACCGTCGTGCTGGAACACGCGCTGACAGCCGCCTTCGACCCGTAATTCGCCTTCCTGCTGACAAATCTCACGGTTCAATTGATCGTAACCCTGCGCGCCTTCGAGCCCAGACAGCGCTATCTCACTCACATCGCCAATACGCCAGTAAGCGTGCAAAGCCTGGCTCAACTGGCACGGCATGTCGTCCTGATGCTCGGTGCTCAGGCGCAATTCCATGCGCTCACCCAGGTGCGCGTGCAGGTCCACCTGCCAGTCGCACAGCTGCAATTGCCAATGCAAGCGCACGCCGTCATCGCTGGTGCTGCTGTCGAGCAGTTTCCAGTCCAATAGTCGCGCCCAGCCGTGGGACGGCCACGCGTTTTCGCTCGGATGACGGCCATACCACGGCCAGCAAACCGGCACACCGCCACGGATCGCGCCGACATGCGGCCACTTTGCCGCGCACCACAGCCACGGTTTTTGCCCGCGCGGCTGAAAGTGCAGCAACTGCGCGCCCTGACGACTGAACACCGCCTGACACAGCGGATGGTCGATCACCAGCACATCGCGCATCTGATAGCGCTCCCAGGCGAACACCGGTCGTTCGCGCAAGGATTTGAAGAAGCGTTGCAGCGGATGCTCATGCATGGGCCACGGTTCCAGATTCAACTTTCATGGGCTGCGACGCCCCTTTGCAAAAAAAAGCGGACAGCCTGGGCTGTCCGCAAATATGCGCACATAGAGAGGAGCTTATCGCAGACGCGTTAGAACGTAGACTGAATTTTCAGGCCAGCGACCAATGCGTTGTCCACTTGATCCACGCCACCCGGGTGAGTGATGTATTGCAGGTTAGGACGCACGGTCAGCCAGTTGGTGACGTGGAAGCCGTAGTTGATCTCGTAGTTGTATTCGGTCTCGCGAATCGGCGAGAACACCGGATTGTCGTAGTCCGAAACACCGTTGGAGGCGTTCAGCAGCTCGGCGTTTTTCTTCACGTCGTCGTTGACATGGATACGCGCGGCACCGATACCGACGTCATCCTTCGGACGGGCGTCGAACGGGCCTTTGTAGACAAACATCACCGACTGGTAGTTGTCGATGAAGTTGGTGTCCTTGTCGTGGAACGTGGCGTTGGCCGCGATGTTCAGACCACGGGAAGCGTCGCCGTTGTGGCTGGTGAGTTGCTGTTGCGCAACGAACCAGTAGCCGTGCTTGCTGCTGTGGGTGCGGTAGGCGTTACCGGTGGTTGCTGCGTCGTTGCCGTTGATGTCTTCACGGACGTCATTGGCATCAGCCGTGCTCTTGTAGTAACCGACGCGGTATTCGCCCGGCAGGCTGTTGACCTTCGGCGACCAGACCAGCTCGACCGGCAACACGGTACCGGCGGTGCCGCTGCCGCTGAGCTTGAAGCCGTTGCCGTGTTCCAGCTGCGACGGGTTCTGGTTGTACGCGCCGATCTGCGCGTAGAGCTCGTCGTTGATGTTGTACTTCACGCGGATCGCGGCCTGGCTGACGGGCCAGTTGTACCAGATGTTGGTCGCCCAGTTACCCACCTGCGAGCCGCAGAACGCCAGGTTCTGGAATTCGCACGGGAAGGTGTTGAAGTCTTCGCCTTCACCGAAGTAACCGGCCTTGACGTCGAGTTTGTTGTCGAAGAACTGGTGCTGAATCCACAGTTGGGTCAGACGCACCATGTGGCCACGACCGTAGACTTCCTGCGAGGAAGACAGGGTGCCGGCACGCGGATCGCCAACGCGGTCGTTGGAGATGTTCTGACCGTTACGGTTGGTCAGTTGGATCTTGGCCTGAGTGTTGTCCCAGCCCCAGAGTTTTTGCAGGTCCAGTGCCACGCCCAGACCGAACTGGTCGCTGTAGCGGCCGGTCTTGTCATCGTTGTAGCCGCCATGCAGGTTGGCGCCCATTTCCCCAACGTAGTCGGCCTTGATGTCGATGCCTTGCTCGATCAGCTTGGTCCGCTCACCACCCCAGTCGCCCGTCATCCACTTGGAATCGGAGCTGAATGCATCGGCGGCCATGGCATTGCCGGCCAGAACCAATGCGGCCGCAGCTGACATTTGGCAGATCAACCGGGCATTGACGTGTTTCTTTTTCATCCCTACATCCTCGTCTTTATTGTTATTAACTGTTTTTTTCCAACGCGGTTTACATCCCCTGCAGAAATGAGCCTGTTGCAGGCTCATTCCCACATTGATTTCTTACCGACCTTTGAACTGAGCGACGTTGGCGCTGTGCGCTTCAGTCTTCGGCAGACCGGCAACGCCCAGGCGCTCGCCGCTCTTGGCGTCGAACAGCAGCACTTTCGACGGATCGAATTGCAGGGTCAGGGTCTCGCCCACCTGCGGCGCCACGTCCGGGGCCAGACGGCAGCAGACCTTGGTGTCGTTGAGGTTGACGAACACCAGGGTGTCCGGACCGGTCGGCTCGGTGACCTGCACTTCAGCCTTGATGTTCGGCAGGCCGTTGCCCTCGCCGTTCGCCAGAACAATCTGCTCCGGACGCAGGCCGAGGATCACTTCGCGGTCTTCGAGACCGGCGTCCTGCATCGCCATCGGCAGCTCGCAACGGGCCTGGCCGCTGTCGAGCAGCGCCACCAGACGGCCATCCTTGCGTTGCAGGCGCAGCGGGATGAAGTTCATCGGCGGCGAACCGATGAAGCTCGCCACGAACAGGTTGGCCGGGTCGTTGTAGATCTCTTTCGGCGTACCGAACTGCTGGATGATGCCGTCCTTCATCACCGCCACCTTGTCGCCCAGGGTCATCGCTTCGATCTGGTCGTGGGTCACGTAGACCGTGGTGGTTTTCAGGCGCTGGTGCATCAGTTTCATTTCGGTGCGCATCTCGACGCGCAGCTTGGCGTCGAGGTTCGACAGCGGTTCGTCGAACAGATAGATCTTCGGTCGGCGCGCCAGTGCACGGCCCATCGCCACGCGCTGTTGCTGACCACCGGAGAGCTGGCCCGGCTTGCGATTGAGCAGATGCTCGATTTGCAGCAGCTTGGCCACGCGGGCGACTTCTTCGTCGATGGCCGACTGGCTCATCTTGCGGATCTTCAGACCGAACTCGATGTTCTCGCGCACGCTCATGGTCGGGTACAGCGCGTAGGACTGGAACACCATCGCGATGTCGCGGTCTTTCGGGCTCATGCCGCTGACGTCCTGGTCACCGATCATGATCGCGCCGCCGGTGATGGTTTCCAGGCCGGCGATGCAGTTCATCAGGGTCGACTTGCCGCAGCCCGAAGGCCCGACAAGGATCAGGAACTCACCGTCCTTGATCGACAGTTCGATGTTCTTCAGGGTGTCCGGCAGGCCGGCACCGTAGGTCTTGTTTACATTGCGAAGTTCGAGCGTAGCCATGATTACCCCTTGACTGCGCCGGCCGTCAGCCCGCGCACGAAATACTTGCCTGCGACCACATAGACCAGCAGGGTCGGCAGCCCGGCGATCATCGCCGCCGCCATGTCCACGTTGTATTCCTTGGCCCCGGTGCTGGTGTTGACCAGGTTGTTCAGCGCCACCGTGATCGGTTGCGAATCACCGCTGGAGAACACCACGCCGAACAGGAAGTCGTTCCAGATCTGCGTGAACTGCCAGATCAGGCAGACCATGATGATCGGCGTCGACATCGGCAGGATGATCATGCGGAAGATGGTGAAGAACCCTGCACCGTCCAGGCGTGCCGCCTTGATCAGCGCATCCGGAATGCTCACGTAGTAGTTACGGAAAAACAGCGTGGTGAACGCCAGACCGTAGACCACATGGATGAACACAAGGCCCGTGGTGGTACTCGCCAGGCCCATCTTGCCGAGAGTGAACGACGCCGGCAGCAGCACGGTCTGGAACGGCAGGAAGCAGCCGAACAACAGCAGACCGAAGAACAGCTGCGAACCGCGGAAGCGCCAGAACGACAGCACGTAGCCGTTCAACGCACCGATGGCGGTGGAGATGATCACGGCCGGAACGGTGATCTTGATCGAGTTCCAGAAGTAACCGTCAACGGTCGCCCAGGCTTTCACCCAGCCGATGCCGCTGACCACGGTCGGCCAGCTCAGCAGGTTGCCGGTGGAGATGTCTTCCGGGGTCTTGAAGCTGGTCAACAGCATGACCACCAGCGGTACCAGATACAGCAGGACCGCGAGGATCAGCACCGCGTAGATCGCGATGCGGCTCAGGCTGATGGAAGGTTTGGCAGCGAGACTAGTCATGACGCTTGGTCCTCAGCTCGGAGTACAGGTAAGGCACGATGATCGCGAGGATCGCACCGAGCATCAGAATCGCACTGGCCGAGCCCATGCCCATCTGCCCACGACTGAACGTGAACGAATACATGAACATCGCCGGCAGGTCGGAGGAATAACCCGGGCCGCCGGCCGTCATGGCCGCCACCAGGTCGAAGCTCTTGATCGCAATGTGCGCCAGGATCATCACCGCACTGAAGAACACCGGACGCAGGCTTGGCAGCACCACTTTCCAGTAGATGCGCGGCATGCTCGCGCCGTCGATCTGGGCGGCACGGATGATCGACTGATCAACGCCACGCAAACCGGCGAGGAACATCGCCATGATGAAGCCCGAAGCTTGCCAGACCGCCGCGATCACCAGGCAATACACCACGCGATCCGGGTCGATCAGCCAGTCGAGACGGAAGCCTTCCCAGCCCCAGTCCCGCAGCAATTTGTCCAGGCCCATGCCCGGGTTGAGCAGCCATTTCCACGCGGTACCGGTGACGATCATCGAGAGCGCCATCGGGTACAGGTAAATGGTGCGGATGAAGCCTTCACGACGGATTTTCTGGTCGAGGAAAATCGCCAGTGTCACGCCGATCACCAGGGTGATGCCGATGAACATGCCGCCGAACACGGCCAGGTTCTTGCTCGCCACCCACCAGCGATCGTTGTCGAACAGCCGCGCGTATTGCGCCAGCCCTGCCCACTTGTAGTTCGGCAGGAAGGTCGACGTGGTGAACGACAGGACAAACGTCCAGAGGATATAGCCATAGAAGCCCACCAGAACGATGAACATGCTCGGCGCCAGCACCAGTTTCGGTAGCCAGCGCTGCAATGCGTCGAACGGCGAGGCCTTGCTGAACACAGCAACAGAACTCATGGGAAGATCCAGTAAAGAAGATGAGGGACCGCTGCAAGCTGCCAGCCTCAAGCCGATGCGCGACTTGAAGCTGGCTGCTGCTCTACGCTGGTGTTACTTGGCAGCCTTGATGGCGGTGCCGAGTTTCTTCGCAGCGTCGGCCGGGTCGGCTTTCGGGTCGTTGATGTAGTTGGTCACGACATCAAAGAACGCACCCTGTACGGCCAGCGTGGTCGCCATGTTGTGCGCCATGCTCGGCTGCAGGCCGCCGTTCTTGGCGTCTGCCAGGAAGTCCTTGGCAGCGGTCTGGGCGCAGGAGTCGAAACCGTACTTGCCCATGTCGGCGAGCATGTCGTTGCGCACCGGGATCGAGCCCTTGTTGATGCTGAAGACTTTCTGGAAGTTTTCACCCAGCACGACTTTGGCGATGTCCTGCTGACCGGCCGCGGTGCCCGCGTCCTTCTGCTTGAACACGGCCAGCGAGTCGATGTTGTAGGTGAACGCCTTGTCGGTGCCCGGGAAGGCTACGCACTCGTAATCCTTGCCGGCGACTTTCTTGGCGGCGGTCCATTCGGACTTGGCCCAGTCACCCATGATCTGCATGCCGGCCTTGCCGTTGATGACCTTGGCCGCTTCCAGGTTCCAGTCCTGGCCTTTGCCGTCCTGGTCCATGTAGGTCGCGACTTTCTTCAGCTCGGTCAGGGCCTTGACCATTTCCGGACCGGTCAGGGCAGCGTTGTCCAGGTCGACCAGAGCTTTCTTGTAACCATCAACGCCCATCACCGACAGCACGACCGCTTCAAACACGGTGCTGTCCTGCCAAGGCTGGCCGCCGTGGGCCAGCGGGATGAAACCCGCAGCCTTGAGCTTGTCACCGGCAGCGTAGAATTCTGCGAGGGTAGTCGGGGCTTTTTCGATACCGGCTTTCTTGAAGACTTCCGGGTTGATCCACAGCCAGTTCACACGGTGAATGTTCACCGGCACGGCCACGTAATCACCTTCGAACTTCACGGTGTCGGAGACTTTCTTGTCGAGCAGGCTGTCCCACTTCTCGGACTTGGAAACGTCCTTCAGGACGTCAGTGTCGAGCAGACCGGTCGACGCCCATTCCTGGATGTCCGGGCCTTTGATCTGGGCGACGCCCGGCGGGTTGCCGGCGACGGCACGGCTTTTCAGCACGGTCATGGCAGTCGCACCGCCACCACCGGCGACAGCGCCGTCTTTCCAGGTGAAACCGTCTTTTTCCACTTGTGCCTTGAGCACATCGACAGCAGCTTTTTCGCCACCGGACGTCCACCAATGCACGACTTCCACCGAACCTTTGGATTCGGCAGCGGAAACACTCAGGGGCAGCACAGCGAGCGGGAACAGGGAGGCGACAGAAATGACAGTAGCGAGGCGAGAAATCGCATTCATCTGAGATGTACCTTTCTTGTTGTTATGCATGCAAGTCTGGTGCTTGCGCTGCACACGAGTTTAAACAGAGCGCTTCCCTTCGCAGGTAACGAAGGGACGCGCAAATGTCACCGCATGGTTACACAGGAACGGGCCGGGACAACTGCGCCAGCGCAGTCGCCATGCTCGGCGCCAGCGGCAGACGCGGGATCAGTACGGCTTGCCAGGCGTGATACAGATCCGGTTTGCCCGCCCAGATATCGGCACTTGGGCGGTTTTGCGGATCGAGTTCGTGATGCCAGCTACCGTCGCAGCGGTCGATGAAATTCGCTTCGCAAAATTCCCAGAACAGTCGGTACCAGGTTTCGTACTGCGCATCGCCGGTACGTTTGAGCAAGGCGCTGGCAGCGGCGCTGGCCTCGGCGTGGGTCCAGTGCAGGCGATGGCGCACCACCGCTTTGTTGTCCCAGTCGAGGGTGTAGACGATGCCCGGGGCGCCATCGACGTCCCAGCCATGAAGGCAGTTGTTCTCGAACAGCTTTTGCGCATCGGTGGCCAGCCAGCCCGGCGTGAGCATCCCGGCCTGGACCCGCGCCGCTTCGAGGTGCAGCAACAGCCGCGCCCACTCGAAACCGTGACCCGGCGTGGTGCCGTACGGGCGGAAACCGTCGGCGGGATTGTCGTGGTTGTATTCGCGCAGCGGCTGCCAGTTTCGGTCGAAATGCTCGATCACCAGATAATCGTTGGCGGCGGCGTGACCATGAATCACCCGCTCGACGATACGCTGCGCACGCACCAGCCAGCGCGGGTCTGCGGTGACATCGGCCAGCGCGAGGAACGCTTCGGTGGCGTGCATGTTGCTGTTGGCGCCGCGATAGGCTTCCTCTTCACGCCAGTCGCGATTGAAGAATTCGCGCATGGCGCCCTCTTCTTCGCTCCAGAAATACGTGTCGATAATGTCGATGGCGTCATCCAGCAACGCCTGTGCGCCAGGACGCTGGGCGACCACCGCGGAACTGGCCGCGAGGGCCACGAAAGCATGCAGATAAGCGTTCTTGCCGGTGTTGCCATCACGGTGTTCGGCAACCGCAAACCAGCCGCCATGCAGCGCATCGCGCAACGGGCCGCGCAACGCCTGGATGCCGTGATCGACCAGCTCGGCAAATCCCGGCAGGCCCTGAATATGGGCCATGGCGAAGCTGTGGGTCATGCGGGCGGTGTTCATGGTTTCGGCTTGCGCACCGGCCTGAAGCTGGCCGCGCTCATCGAGATTGCCAAAGCCTTCGGGCAGTCGCGAAGCCTTGGCAAATGTCAGCAGGCGCAGGCCTTCGTCGGCGAGCCATTGCTGGTGGGCAGGGGCGTTCAGCCAACTGCTGAAGCCCGGATTGAAGTGATCCATGGAAGGCCTTTTTTGTTGTTATGACTGCGGGCAGTCTAAACAACGGGCCGAGGTGGGCTTGTAACGAAGGGGACGGGTTTTGTCACCGATCGGTGACATTCAGATCAATCCGCCGAACGCGGCAATTGCAGGGTCACGCGCAATCCACCCTCACGCAGGTTCTGCAACGTCACTTCACCGCCATGGCTATGAGCAATGTTGCGGGCGATCCCCAATCCAAGCCCATACCCCTGCTGCTGCCCCGCCAGCCGGAAGTGCGGTTCGAACACCTGCTCCAGCCGCTGCTCCGGCACGCCCGGGCCTTCGTCGTCGACATGCAGCACGAACGCACTCTCGTCGTCATCGATATGCAGATGCGCGTTCTGCCCGTACTTCAGCGCATTGTCGATCAAGTTGCCGATGCAGCGCTTGAGCGCCAACGGCTTGCCCGGATACGCCGCCAGCGCCCGCCCCTGCTGGGTGACGCGGCCATTGCCGTTGGGCGCCAGATACGGCTCCACCAGGCAGTCGAGCACATGGTTGAGATCCACCGGCTCGATGTTCTCGTGGATATCGGTGTCTTTCACGCATTGCAGCGCGCCTTTGACCAACAGCTCCAGCTCATCCAGGTCGCGGCCGAACTTGGTTTGCAGCTGTTCGTCTTCCAGCAGTTCGACCCGCAGACGCAGGCGGGTGATCGGCGTGCGCAGGTCATGGGAAATCGCGCTGAACAACTGGCTGCGCTCGGTCAGGTAACGGCTGATGCGCTCGCGCATGGTGTTGAACGCGCGACCCACTTCCACCACTTCGCTACCGCCGCCCTCGGCCACCGGCTCAACGTCGGCGCCCAGCGACAAGTCCCGCGCGGCCCGCGCCAGACGCTTGAGCGGCCGGCTCTGCCAATGCACCAGCAGGCCGATGAACAACAGCAGAAAGCCGCTGGTGAACACGATAAACCACACCTGCTGGGTCGGCAGGCCTTGCTCTTCGAGACTGGTGTAGGGCTCGGGCAGCAGCGAGGCGATGTACAGCCATTCACCCGGCGCCAACTGGATCTGGGTCACCAGCACCGGCGGATTCACCGGTTCCAGGGTCAGCGCGTAATGCGCCCAGGAGCGCGGCAACTCATCGAGTTTCAACCCGGCATTGAAGATCCGCAGGTCATCGGGGCTGACGAAGGTCACCAGAATGTCAGTGTCCTGGCCCAGCGACTGACGCAGCACCTCATCCACCGCCTGAAGCACCGCCGCCTTGCGCGGCGTCACCGGCAACACGTCCATGCCCAGCGGTTTGTCATTCAGCGTCACCACAAAACGCGTGCCGCCCATGCTGCGCAACTGATCGAGCACCAGCGGCCGGTAAGCCACCGGCAACGAGCGGAAATAGCTGACGCTGGCGGTCATCGAATGGGCGAGGCTGCGGGCGCTGGTGACCAGGCCTTCGAGCTGTGTCGCGCGCAATTGGGACACCCAGATCACACTGGACAAGGTCTGGGCAAACAACACCGCCAACAACGTCAGCAGCAGCATCCGCCCAAGCAGCGAACGGGGCATCGGCACTTTGCGTGCGGTGTTGCGCAGGAGCTCAGTGACCATTGCCGGCAACCACGTTGGCTGCCAGCTGGTAGCCGCTGCCACGCACGGTGCGGATCAGCCGCGGCGGTTTTTCGGTGTCGCGCAGACGCTGGCGCAAGCGGCTGACGGCCATGTCGACGATGCGATCAAGCGGCATCAGGTCGCGGCCACGGGTGGCGTTGCCGATGGTGTCGCGGTCGAGGATTTCCTGGGGGTGATCGAGGAACAGTTTCAACAGGGCGAAGTCGGCGCCGGACAGAATCACTTCCTCGCCGTCGGTGTGAAACAGCCGATGGCTGACCATGTCCAACCGCCACTCGTCGAACGCCAGCACTTCACTGCCGCTGCGTTCCTGACCGAACTGGGCACGGCGCAGCAGGGCTTTGATCCGGGCTTGCAGTTCGCGGGGGCTGAAGGGTTTGCCGAGGTAGTCGTCGGCGCCCAGTTCCAGACCGATCACCCGATCGGCCTCGTCGGAACTGGCGGTGAGCATGATGATCGGCACCTGAGCCTGACGCGGATGCTGGCGCACCCAGCGGCACAGGCTGAAGCCGTCTTCATCGGGCAGCATCACATCAAGAATCACCAGATCGCTCGGCGCCTCGTTCAGCGCCTGGCGGAAGCTGGCGCCGTCGGCCGTGGCCCGTACCTGAAAACCCGCGCGGGTCAGGTAGGTTTCCAGCAACTCGCGTATCTCCTGGTCGTCATCGACCAACAAAATCGACTTGTTGACTGAACTCACTTCGAAGGCATCCTTGTTGTTGGAATTGGGCGGATTATGCCTGATGTGCTGATGGTTCCCACGCTCGGCGTGGGAATGATCATTGACCGGATTGTTCGAGCGCGACTCCTGCACCGACGAGACCCGAGTACGGCGCCGTCACCAGCCACACCGGAATCCCCTTGAAGTAATCGCTCATGCAGCCCTTGTCGGCGAAGCTGCGGGCAAAACCGCTTTCGAGGAAGAAATCGGCAAAGCGCGGAATCACGCCGCCAACGATGTACACCCCGCCTCGGCCGCCGGTGGTCAGCACGTTGTTGCCGGCCACGCGACCGAGCCAGCAGCAGAACTGCTCCAGCACTTCCAGGGCAATCGGATCACCTGCGAGGCCCGCCGCTGTGATTGCTTCCGGCGTGTCGAGTTTGGGTTCATGACCATCCACCGCACAGATCGCCCGGTACACCCGAGGCAAACCGCCGCCGCTCAACGCGGTTTCCGCACTGACGTGGCCGATTTCGTTGTGGATGTGCTGCCACAGTTGCGTTTCACGCGGGCTGCTCAGCGGCAGATCGACGTGGCCGCCCTCCCCCGGCAATGCGGCAAACCGGCCTTCGCCCAGATCGAGCAAGGTGCCGACGCCCAGGCCGGTGCCCGGGCCGATCACCACCGCCGGGCGCAACGGCTCAGGCGTGCCTTCGCAGACCACGCGAAATTCGCCGGGCTGCAAACGGGTCATGCCCAACGCCATCGCCGAGAAATCATTGATCAGCAACAACTGCTCGACCTGCAACGCCTGGCAAAACGCCTTGCGGCTCAGGCGCCAGTGGTTGTTGGTGAACTTGAATTCATCGCCGCTCACAGGACCTGCCACCGACAGGCACACCGAACCGATGGCGCCCGGCGCCAGGCCGAGCCCGCTCAGGTAGAGGCTGATCGCCTCTTCCGGGCTGGCATGGTCGGCCGTGGCCAGCACCTGCACCGATTCGAGCTGCTGATCTTTCCACAACGCAAACCGCGCGTTGGTGCCTCCGATGTCACCGACCAAAGCCAGTTTCAATTAAGCGTCTCCAGGGCAGAAGTGAAGGCGCTGGCGCCCTGCTCTGCCGAGCTGAAGGCCAAACGCATGAAGCCAAACAGTTCGCGGCCGCTGCCGATGTTGTTGCCCAACAGGCCTTTGGCGGGTTCGCGCGCTGCAAATTCGGCGGCGTCCACCTTGAGTTCCAAGGTGCCTTTGACGCCATCGACGCGGATGATATCGCCCTCTTGCACGCGAGCCAAAGCGCCGCCGACATAAGCTTCGGGGCTGACGTGGATCGCCGCCGGGATTTTCCCCGACGCGCCGGACATGCGCCCGTCAGTCACCAGTGCAACCTTGAAGCCGCGATCCTGCAGCACGCCGAGGAACGGCGTCATCTTGTGCAGTTCCGGCATGCCGTTGGAACGCGGCCCCTGGAAGCGCATCACTGCGACGAAATCTTTTTCAAGCAAACCGGCCTTGAAGGCGTCCGCCAGATCCTGTTGATCCTGGAACACCATGGCCGGCGCTTCGACGATCTGGTTTTCCAGCGCCACGGCGGACACCTTCATCACGCCACGACCGAGGTTGCCTTCCATCACCCGCAAACCACCCTCTGCCGAGAACGCACGAGCCACCGGACGCAGGATGTTTTCGTCGAGGCTTTCGGTCGGGCCTTCGCGCCACACCAGTTTGCCGTTATCGAGGAACGGCTCCTTGGTGTACTGGCTCAAGCCGTGGCCGAGCACGGTGTTGACGTCTTCGTGCAGCAGGCCGGCTTCGAGCAGCTCGCGAATCAGGAACGACATGCCGCCCGCGGCCTGGAAGTGGTTGATGTCAGCCTTGCCGTTCGGATAGACGTGGCTCAGGGTCGGCACGACTTCGGAGAGGTCGGCCATGTCCTGCCAGGTCAGTTGAATGCCTGCCGCCATGGCAATGGCCGGCATGTGCAGGGTGTGGTTGGTCGAACCGCCGGTGGCGTGCAGCGCGACGATCGAGTTGACCAACGCCTTCTCGTCGACGATTTCGCCGATCGGCATGAAGTTGCCGTTCTGTTTGGTCAGGCGCGTGACCTGATGCGCGGCTTCGCGGGTCAGGGCATCACGCAGCGGCGTGTTCGGGTTGACGAAGGACGCGCCCGGCAAGTGCAGGCCCATGACTTCCATCAGCAGCTGGTTGGTGTTGGCTGTGCCGTAGAACGTGCAGGTGCCCGGGCTGTGGTAGGACTTCATTTCCGATTCCAGCAGCTCTTCGCGGGTCGCCTTGCCTTCGGCGTACTTCTGCCGCACGTCGGCTTTTTCCTTGTTGGAAATCCCCGAAACCATCGGCCCGCCCGGTACGAAGATCGTCGGCAGGTGACCGAAACGCAGGGAGCCCATCATCAGACCCGGCACGATCTTGTCGCAGATGCCGAGCATCAGAGCGCCGTCGAACATGTTGTGAGACAGCGCCACCGCCGTCGACATCGCGATCACTTCGCGACTCGGCAGGCTCAGCTCCATGCCCGGCTCGCCCTGGGTCACGCCGTCGCACATGGCAGGCGTGCCGCCGGCGAACTGGCCGACCGAGCCGATTTCGCGCAGGGCGTTCTTGATCTGTTCCGGGAAGACTTCGTACGGCTGGTGCGCCGAGAGCATGTCGTTATACGACGAAACAATGGCGATGTTCGCCGAGTTCATCATCCGCAGGCTGTGCTTGTCTTCGCTGCCGCATCCGGCCACGCCGTGGGCGAAGTTGGCGCATTGCAGCTTGCCGCGCATCGGCCCGTCAGTTGCAGCGCCGCGAATCAGCGCAAGGTAAGCCTGGCGTGTGGCGCGGCTGCGGGCGATAAGCCGTTCGGTGACCTCAAGAACGCGGGGATGCATGTGTAGAACTCCAGGCTAACGGATGTGGCGACCTGATTGTCTATGCTGATCAAAAGCCCGTTCGCGTGGGATGACGAGCGGTTTTCTTGATCATTCGGACCAGTTGATTCAGGTCACTCGTTGTAGATAAAACAAAATATTGCCACTAAAAAGGCTTGTTTTCTATTTTTATGCGAATAATCTTGTAATTCCAACAACAAAACGACGGCGGCGCTGTTCAATGACTCTTCGAATCGCAATCAATGGTTTTGGCCGCATCGGCCGTAATGTCCTGCGCGCACTGTATACCCAAGGCTATCGTCAGGATTTGCAGATCGTCGCCATCAACGATCTGGGCGACAGCGCGATGAATGCGCACTTGCTCAAATACGATACCGTTCACGGCACGTTCGATGCTGAAGTTGCGCATGACAACGAGAGTCTGACCGTCAACGGTGACCGCATTTCGGTCAGCGCCATCCGCAACCCTGCCGAACTGCCGTGGGCTGCGGAAAAGATTGATGTGGTATTCGAATGCACCGGTCTGTTCACCGACCGTGCCAAAGCCGCCGCGCATATTACTGCCGGTGCGCGCAAAGTCATCATCTCGGCCCCGGCCAAAGGCGCCGATGCCACCGTTGTTTATGGTGTGAACCACGACATCCTGCGCCAGTCGCACCAGATCATTTCCAACGCATCGTGCACCACCAACTGCCTGGCCCCGGTGGCCCAGGTGCTGCACCGCGAACTGGGCATCGAAAGCGGTCTGATGACCACGATTCACGCCTACACCAACGACCAGAACCTCACCGACGTCTATCACACCGACCCGTACCGCGCCCGTTCGGCCACGCAGAACATGATCCCGAGCAAGACCGGCGCCGCCGAAGCCGTGGGCCTGGTGCTGCCGGAACTGGCGGGCAAGCTGACCGGCATGGCCGTGCGCGTGCCGGTGATCAATGTGTCGCTGGTGGACCTGACCGTACAGTTGAAGCGCGAAGCCTCGGCCGATGAAGTGAACGCACTGATGAAAGCCGCGAGCCAGCATTCGAAAATCCTCGGCTACAACACCCTGCCGCTGGTATCGAGCGACTTCAACCACAACCCGCTGTCGTCGATCTTCGACGCCAACCACACCAAATCCAGCGGCAAACTGCTGAAAGTGCTGGCCTGGTACGACAACGAGTGGGGCTTCTCCAACCGCATGCTCGATAACTGCCTGGCGCTGTGCAACGCGGAATAAAACCGCTGCCGCCGATTTGAGAGCGGGTAATAGCTTTACCAACCTTTGACAAATCAACACTTGACCACTCGGGCGGATGATAAGCATTATCATTCGCTCGAAATGGATCAGGTCCTCCCGTGAGTCAGTCGCAGTTCAATCACGTTTTCCTCGCCCAGCGCACTTCACTGCTGCGAACGCTGGAACGAATGGTCAACAACCACAGCACCGCCGAAGACCTGTTGCAGGAAACCTACCTGCGCGTCACCCGGGCGCTGAGCGAACGGGCCATCGATCACCTTGAACCCTTTGTCTTCCAGACCGCGCGCAACCTGGCGCTGGACCATTTGCGTGCGCGCAAGATTCATTCACGCACCATGGTCGACGACGTACCGCAGGACGTGGTGCACAGCGTCGCCGCCCCCGCCAGCAGCGCCGAAGACGCCGCCCACGCCGAACAATTGCTGGAGCGCCTGAACGTGAGCCTCGGTGAACTCAGCCCCCGTCAGCAGCAAATCTTCATCCTCAGCCGCTTGCACGGGCACAGCTATCAGGAGATCGCCGAAGAACTCAGCGTGTCCCTCAGCACGGTGCAGAAAGAACTCAAACTGATCATGACCATTTGCATCGGTGTCGCCGAGCGCCTGAACGGCGACTGACCAGGCCTTGTCCGTATTCGACAGGATCGACTGCACTGATCATCGGGCTTTGTTACCCTTGCCCGACTTTTACGCTTCACTAAAAAAACAGCCGTGCACAGACACTGCCGAGGAAACACCGTGACGGACACCCACCGCCCTCCTTCGCCCGATAAGGCGCAGGACGCCGCCAACTCAATGGACCAGGCTCTGGACTGGCTCATCGTGCTCGGCAGTCCGGACGAGGAGCAGACCCGGCAATTTCATGCCTGGCTGGCGGCCGATCCGTTGAACGCCCAGGCGTTCGCCAAGGCCCAGGCGATCTGGGACGGCCCGCAGATCGCCCAGTGCGCGCAGAACCTCGCGGCCCAACCGAAGAAAGTCACCGTCCTCACACGTCTGCGTCCGCACTGGAAACCGCTGGCCACCGCCGCCGTGCTGGTGCTCGGTCTGTTCAGTTTCAGCAACCTGCCGATGCGTTTGCAGGCCGATCACCTGACCGTGGTCGGCGAGCGGCAACGGCTGCAGCTTGAGGACGGCTCGAAAGTCCTGCTCAACACCAATTCCGCCTTCTCCAGCACGATCAACGATCGGCAGCGGGTGGCGCGCCTGTATCAAGGCGAAGCGTTTTTCGAGGTCCCGGCCAACCGTGGTCAGCCGCTGGAAATCGACGCGGGGCCGGTGAAGGCCAGCGTGCGCGACACCGCGTTCGCCGTGCGTTATCTGGACGGCGTGGCACAGGTGCGGGTGCAGCGCGGCGATGTCGATCTGCGTGCCACCCGTGACGATGCCCGGGTGCGGCTGTCCGCCGGGGAAAGCATCCGCATCGGCCCGAATGGTTTCGACCGCCCGGCCAAGGTCGATGCCGCCACCGATCTGGCGTGGGTGCAGGGTCGGCTGATCTTCGAGAACTGCCCGCTGAACCAGGTGCTGGCCGAACTGCGCCGTTACTACCCGGGCTTCATTATCAACACCAACGAACAGTTGGCCGACGTCGCCGTCACCGGCAATTACCGTCTCGACCAACCGCTGGACGTAGTGCGTTCGCTCGCTCACATCACCTCGGCCAAGCTTCAGGAGTTCCCGGCTCTGGTGATTTTGAACTAAATGAGAATTATTTTTACTCGATAGCCGAAGCTCGTTCGTCTCGTTATAGCCAATGCAATTGATTCGCATCTCGCGATACCAATCAGCACCTATAAAGATTCGTGCGACACGGAGCGCTATCGATGTCCTCACGCCTTACCCGCCAGACTTCTTCCCCTTCCCGCGTGCTGTCGCTGCTGACCGCCGCCATCCTGATGGCCGGCACCGCGCCGCTGATGGCTGCCACCGAGCAGCCGGCACGCAACATGGGCGATTACTCGTTCGCCATCGGCCAGCAACCGCTGGTGTCGGCGCTCAATGCCTTCACCGCCGTCACGGGCTGGCAGGTCGGCTTGCCGGCGGAACTGGGTCAAGGCGTGTCGTCGCCGGGCGTGCGCGGTTCGCTGCCACCGGAAAAAGCCCTGGAGCGCCTGTTGGTGGGGACCAACCTGAGCTTCCGCAAAATCAGCAACAACAACGTCGTGCTGGAAAAGCGCAACAACAGCGGCGCGCTCAACCTCGATCAGGTGACCATCAGCGCCACCCGTCAGGAACAGTCGGTGAGCAGCGTGCCCGCCACCGTCACCGTGCAGACCCGTCAGGACCTGGACCGCAACAACGTCAACACCATCAAGGATCTGGTGCGCTACGAGCCGGGCGTCTCCGTCGGCGGCGCCGGCCAGCGCGGCGGGATCAGCGGCTACAACATTCGCGGCATCGACGGTGACCGCATCCTGACTCAGGTCGACGGTGTCGAAGTACCCGACGGTTTCTTCAACGGTCCGTACGCCAAGACCCAGCGCAACTACGTCGACCCGGAAATCGTCAAACGCGTCGAAATCCTCCGTGGTCCGGCCTCGGTGCTCTACGGCAGCAACGCCATCGGCGGCGCCGTCAGCTACTACACCCTCGACCCGGACGACATCATCAAGCCCGGCAAAGACGTCGGCGCCCGCCTGAAAACCGGCTACAGCTCCGCCGACGACAGCTGGCTGAAATCCGCCACCGTCGCCGGTCGCGCCGACCAGTTCGACGGTTTGCTGCACTACAGTCAGCGCGACGGTCATGAAACCGATTCCTACGGCAGCAACAACGGCACCGGTCTCGAGCGCACTGCCGCCAACCCGGAGGACGTGAAAGCCACCAACGTACTGGCCAAGATCGGCTGGAACTACAGCGAAGGTTCACGCCTGGGCCTGACCTACGAAAAGTACAAGGATGATCGCGACACCGATCAGAAAAGTGCCTACGGCGGCCCGTTCTTCAATGGTGCTCCGACGATCCCCAACAGCATGCTGCCCGGCGGCATGTATCAGTGGCGTACCGGCAACGACACCGTCACCCGCGAGCGTTTCGGCCTGGAGCACAGCTTCGCCCTCGACAGCCTGCTGGCCGATAACGTGAAGTGGAGCCTCAACCACCAGGTCGCCAAGACCGACCAGAGCACCGAAGAGTTCTACTACCCGATGACCCGTAAAGTGCTGCGTACCCGCGACACGATCTACGAGGAAAAACAATGGGTGTTCGATGCGCAACTGGACAAGGCATTCGCCATCGGTGACACCGATCACGTGCTGACCTACGGCACCACGATCAAACAGCAGAAAGTCACCGGTTCGCGCAGCGGCGACGGCAAGTGCCTGGCAGTCGGTCGCGGCTGCACCGCCATCGGCGCCACCAGTGCGGCCGACGTGCTGAAAAAGTCCAGCGACTTCCCGGACCCGACCATCAACACCTACAGCCTGTTCGCCCAGGATCAGATCAGCTGGAACAACTGGACCTTCCTGCCAGGCCTGCGCTACGACTACACCCAGCTCAAGCCGCACATCACCCAGGAATTCCTCAACACCGTGGCTGCCGACGGCAAAGGCACGGTCAGCGACGAGAACAAGACCTGGCATAAAGTCTCGCCGAAATTCGGCCTGACCTACGCCCTGACCGAAAACTACACCTGGTACGGTCAGTACGCCGAAGGCTTCCGCACCCCGACCGCGAAAGCGCTGTACGGCCGCTTCGAGAACAGCACCACCGGCTACAACGTGGCACCGAACCCGAACCTGGAACCGGAAAAAAGCAAAAGCTATGAAACCGGTCTGCGCGGCAACTTCGAGCAAGGCTCGTTCGACGTGGCGGTGTTTTATAACAAGTACCGCGACTTCATCAACGAAGACGCCGTCACCCCGGGCTACAGCGAGCTGACCTTCCAGTCCAGCAACATCAAGCACGCCACCATCAAGGGTGCCGAAGTCAAAGGTCGCCTGAACCTGGATTCCTTCGGCGCGCCGCAAGGCCTGTATACCCAGGGTTCGATCTCCTACGCCTACGGACGCAACAACGACAACGGCGAGCCGTTGAACAGCGTCAATCCGCTGACCGGCGTATTCGGTCTGGGTTATGACCAGGACAACTACGGCGGCCTGCTGAGCTGGACCGTGGTGAAGAAAAAGGATCGCGTCGACGACAGCAACTTCAAGTCGCCGGACGGTGTCAGCAGCCAGTTCAAGTCGCCAGGCTTCGGCATTCTCGATCTGGCCGGTTATTACAAGGTCACCGACGACGTCACCGTCAGCGGCGGCATCTACAACCTGACCGACAAGAAGTACTGGTTGTGGGATGACGTGCGCGGTTACGACAGCGTCGGCGAAGCTTCGGTGACACAACCGGCCAACCTTGATCGCCTGACCCAGCCGGGTCGCAACTTCGCGATCAACCTGGTCTGGGATATCTGATCCGGCCGATCTCACGGCGCGTGTGCATTGCCGCGCTGTGAGGTTTTTTTACTGTCCGGCGCTTGCCCGTACGTCTCGTTATCAAGCGCCTCTTCTTTTCAAGGACATCTCATGAGCACCCCGGAAAAAGCCCTGCGTTCGCAACGCCTGAACCAGATCACCCACGAGCCGCACAGCAAGCTCGATGCACTGGTCAAGGCGCACGCGCCGTTCGAGACCCGTGCCAATTTCGCCCGCTTCGTGGTTGCGCAGTACCTGTTCCAGTCGGAACTGGTCTCGCTGTACAACGATGCCGAACTGACCGCCATCGTCCCTGACCTGCCGGCCCGCTGCCGCGCCGAAGCGGCCAAGGCCGACCTCGCCGATCTCGACACCGAAGTGCCTGCCCCGGTCGCCGGCGCGGTGAAGAACCCGAGCAAGGCCCGCGCCCTGGGCTGGATCTTCGTCTCCGAGGGCTCCAAGCTCGGCGCCGCGTTCCTGATCAAACGCGCCGTCGCATTGGAGCTGAGCGAAACCTTCGGCGCCCGTCACCTGGGCGAGCCTGAAGGCGGTCGCGCCGAAGGCTGGAAGAGCTTCGTGCGCACCCTCGACGCGCTGCAATTCAGTGCCGAAGAAGAAGCCGAAGTCGAGCAAGGCGCGATCGACGCGTTCAACCGCTTCACCGTGCTGCTGGAACAGGCTTACGCCACAGAAGCCGAGCTGGCCTGATCCCACGCCCGACACAAAACCCTGGGGGAGCTGGCCAACCAGCTTCCACATGGGAATGGCGCCAGCCTGTAGAATCCCCGTTTCGCCTCACACACCTCGAGCCCATGCCCCAACCCGCCTCCTCCCGACTCGCTCGCCTGCTGTTCGGCCTGCTCGCCTATGTCAGCCTCGGCATCGGCCTGATCGCCATCGTCGTGCCCGGCCTGCCGACCACCGAGTTCATTCTGCTTGCCGCCTGGGCTGCTACCCGCAGTTCGCCGCGCCTGAGCGCCTGGCTGGAAAACCATCGGCTGTTCGGGCCGATCCTGAGCAACTGGCGCAACGGCAAGATCATCGCCCGCAAGGCCAAGGTCAGCGCCACCGTCAGCATGCTGTTGTGCGCGACCCTGATGTTGGTGATGCTCGATCACGGCTGGCCGGTGTATCTGGCGATTGCCGGCATGACCATGGGCAATCTGTGGATCTGGTCTCGACCGGAAGCGTTGCCGAAGATTTCCTGATTTTTCCCTTCTTTTCAGGGCATTTGCCCGCGCAAACGTTTAGCCGTGACCGTTCGTCGGCTTGCACCTCATGCACCCTCGCCCCGCGCCGATGAGCATTGAATGGCGCTGAATGGATTTGGCGAACCGGGCAACTCCGTGCCCCGTAGCCAACCGTTCATTCATTCGCGAGAACATCCCATGTTCGACTCTCTGTCCATTCGCCTGAAAATCGTCCTGCTGTCCGGCCTGTGCCTGCTCGGCGTGGTTGCGCTGATCGTCGGCATCAACCTCTACCAGACCAACCAGAACGACGAACTGGTCAGCGAGTCGAGCAGCAAGATGCTCACCGCCAGCGTGCAGAACCTGTTGCAGGCCAAGGCTGCCGAACAGGCCGTGCAAGTGCAGAAGACCTTCGGCGAAAGCCTGCTGGTGATCACCGCACTGGCCGACCAGATCAAGGACATGCGCGTCATGGCTGCCAAGCGTTCGCTGGACGCCGGGGCGTTGCGCGAAGAGTTGAACCTGAGCCTGAAAACCGCGTTCGAGCGCAACAGCAAGGTGCTCGGCATCTGGCTGGCCTTCGAACCCAACGGCCTGGACGGCAAGGACAACGAGTTCGTCAACGACGCGGCGCGCCAGTCCAACGAAGCCGGGCGCTTCGCCACCTACTGGAGCCGTGCCGCCGGTTCTGCGCTGAACACGATCATGGTCGAAGAAGACATGACCAAGACCACCCTCAGCGTCAGCGGTACGCCCTACAACAGTTGGTACACCTGCCCTCGCGACAATAAGCGCACCTGCCTGCTCGACCCGTATGCCGACACCGTGGGCGGCAAGGAAATGCTCATGACCACCATTTCCGTGCCGTTGCTGGTGGACGGCAAGGCCATTGGCGTGGTCGGCATCGACATCGCCCTCGACGCCCTGCAAGCAGCGGCCGTGGGTTCCCAGCGCGAACTGTTCAACGGTGCCGGGCACATGCTGATCGTCTCCGGCAGCGGCGTGCTCGGCGCCTACAGCACCGACGCGACCAAGGTCGGCAAAGGCATCGCCGAAACCCTTGGCGCCGAAGGCAAGGACATCCTGCAACTGCTGAGCGCCGGCACACCGAAGATTCTCGAACAGGGCGACCTGATCCGCGCCGTGTACCCGGTCGATCCGATCGGCAATTCCCGGGCCTGGGGCGTGGTCATCGACCTGCCGAAACAAGTGCTCCTGGCCGACTCGGTCAAGCTGCAAGCGGTGCTCGACGACGCTCAGCAAACCGGCATGATTACCGCGCTGTCGGTGGCCGTGATCGCAGGTCTGATCGGCCTGCTGCTGATCTGGCTCACCGCCTCCGGTGTGACCCGTCCGATCAACAGCGTCGCCGAAATGCTGAAGAACATCGCCAGCGGCGAAGGCGACCTGACCCAGCGTCTGAACTACACCAAGAAAGATGAACTGGGCGAACTGGTGAACTGGTTCAACCGCTTCCTCGACAAGCTGCAACCAACCATCGCCCAGATCAAACAGAGCATCACCGAAGCCCGTGGCACCGCCGATCAATCGTCGGAAATCGCCCGCCAGACCAGCGAAGGCATGCAGGTGCAGTTCCGCGAAATCGATCAGGTGGCCACCGCCTCCAACGAAATGAGCGCCACCGCCCACGACGTGGCCAACAGCGCCTCGAACGCTGCCAACGCGGCCAAAGGCGCCGATCAGTCGGCCAAGGACGGGATGTCGATCATCGAGCGCAGCACCCGCGACATCAATCAACTGGCCGATGAAGTCAGCAAAGCGGTGACCGAAGTCGAGGAACTGGCGGTCAACAGCGAGCAGATCGGTTCGGTGCTGGAAGTGATCCGCAGCATCGCCGAACAGACCAACCTGCTGGCGCTGAACGCCGCAATCGAAGCGGCCCGTGCCGGTGAAAGCGGCCGTGGTTTCGCAGTGGTCGCCGACGAAGTGCGTAACCTGGCCAAGCGCACTCAGGATTCGGTGGAAGAAATCCGCGTGGTGATCGAACGCATCCAGACCGGCACCCGTGGCGTGGTCGCGACCATGCATTCGAGCCAGACCCAGGCTCACAACAATGCCGGGCAGATCCGTCAGGCCGTGGACGCCCTCGGCAAGATCAGTGACGCGGTGACCGTGATCAGCGACATGAACCTGCAAATCGCCAGCGCCGCCGAACAGCAAAGCGCCGTGGCCGAAGAGGTCAATCGCAACGTGTCGGCGATCCGCACTGTCACCGAGACGCTGACCGAACAGGCCACCGAATCGGCGGCGATCAGCAGCCAGTTGAATGCCCTGGCCAGTCAGCAGATGAAATTGATGGATCAGTTCCGCGTCTGACCTCCCACCGATCGTCAACTGATCTATGATCAGGCCCTCTCCCGGAGGGCCTTCGATGACTGATCTGCTCACGTCCATTCAAGCCGCGCTCGGCTTGTCCCGCATGCCGATTCCGTTCACCGCCGAGGGCGCCCTGCCCTCCGCGTTTGCCGTCACTGACCTTGCCTGCGCGAGCATTGCCGCTGCCGGGCAGGCAGTCGCCGAACTGCTCCAGCAGCAAACCGGCGACTTGCCCGGTATTGAAGTCGATCGACGCCTCGCCTCGTTCTGGTTTGCCACTTCGCTACGGCCGATCGGCTGGGAAGTGCCGCCGCTGTGGGATCCGGTCGCCGGCGACTACGCAACGAAGGACGGCTGGATCCGCCTGCACACCAACGCCCCGCATCACCGCGCCGCCGCCGAAAGCGTGCTGGGTGCCTGCGCCGACCGCACGGCGATGGCGGCGAAAGTCGCGCAATGGGCCAGTGCCGATCTGGAGCAAGCGGTGGTCGATGCCAAGGGCTGCGCCGCCGAAATGCGCAGTTGGGCGCAGTGGCAGAAGCATCCGCAAGGGCTGGCGGTGAATGCCGAACCCTTGGTGCATTTCAGTGATGGGAAAGACGAAAGTCATCACCCCTGGCAAGGCTCGGTGGCGCAGCCATTGGCCGGGTTCAAGGTGCTCGATCTGACTCGCGTCCTCGCCGGCCCGACGGCCAGCCGCTTTCTCGCGGGGCTCGGCGCCAATGTCCTGCGCATCGACCCGCCGACCTGGAACGAGCCCGGCGTAGTGCCGGAAGTGACCCTCGGTAAACGCTGTGCGCGGCTGGATCTGCATGAGCCGGCAGATCGCGCGGTGTTTGAAAGTCTGCTCAAGGATGCTGACATTCTGCTGCACGGCTATCGCGCCGATGCGCTTGAGCATCTCGGTTTTGGCGCCGAACGTCGCCGACAACTGGCGCCGGGGCTGATCGACGTCTGCCTCAATGCCTACGGCTGGAGCGGTCCGTGGCAGAACCGCCGGGGCTTCGACAGTCTGGTGCAGATGAGCAGCGGGATTGCCGAGGCCGGACAGCGCTGGAAGCAGGCTGACAAACCGACCCCGCTGCCGGTGCAGGCACTGGATCATGCGACGGGGTATCTGATGGCGGCGAGTGCGATCCGGTTACTGGCTGAAAGGCTGCGCAGTGGTCGAGGTGGATCGGCGCGATTGTCGCTGGCGCGGACGGCGAAGTTGTTGATTGAACATGGGCCGGGGACGGACGAAGCGCTGCGTCCGGAAGATGAGCAGGATCAGAGCTTGCGGGTGGAACAGACGCCGTGGGGCCCCGCACATCGGCTTGAAGCCCCGCTGAAGATCAGCGGGACGCCGTTGCACTGGGCATTGCCGGCCACCGAGTTGGGTTCACATCAACCGCGATGGTTTTGAATGTGTGCGGGTATCAATCCGCACGACTCGACGATGTCCACAACACCTGCGCCGCATACCCCCGAAACGGTCGCCAGGCCTCGGCGCGGGCAGTCAATTCCCGCGCCGTCATCCGCGCCCCCTCCAGCACCTCCAGCGCCCGCAGCAACCCCACATCGCCGGTCGGAAACCCGTCCATATCCCGCAACTGTCGCAGGGCAATGTACTGCGCCGTCCAGTCGCCAATCCCGTGCAGCGCCAGCAACCGCGCGGTCCCGGAGGCAAACAGCAACGGATCATCCAGCAACGCCTGCGCGACCCCGGACAAAGTGCGTCCGCGACTTTTCGGCATGCCCAGCGCCGCCAGATCAGCGACCGCCAAAACCGCCGCCTGAGGAAAGACGTGAGTCAGCCCCAACACCGAAGAACGCAACGGCTCGCCATACTGCGCCACCATTTTCCCCGCCAGCCGGATCGCCCCGACCACCGTAATCTGCTGCCCCAGCACTGCCCGAAACGCCAGCTCCAAACCATCCCACGCGCCCGGCACCCGCAACCCCGGGCGTTCGGCAATCAATGGCGCCAGCAGCGGATCCGCCGCCAGATGGCGCTGCATCGTCGGCAGATCCGCGTCCAGATCGAACAGCCGACGCAAGCGCGTGATGATCTCGAGCACCGCCGTCGCATCCGGAAAATCCAGCTCGACCTCCAGTGCATCGCCATCACCGGGCCAGACCGAAACCGTGCCATGCACACCGTTCAAACCGATGCTGCGCGAATACACACCATCGACCACGGTCTCCATCCCGACCACCGCCCGCGCCGCGAGAAACCCGAGCATCGCCGGCCAGTCGTAGGGCGCCTGGTATTCGAGCCGCAGCCTCACAACGACAGTACACCGCTGTACAACCCGTAGGCCGCAAGCCCGGCACCGACGATGACACAGGTGAAAATCCCCTTCTCGATCGTGGTGAACAGCGGCTCGCCCTGCTCATGCTTGGCCTTGGCGAACAGAATCACCCCCGGCGCATACAACAGCGCTGACAGCAGTAAATATTTCACCCCGCCGGCGTACAGCAACCACACCGCGTAGCACAGGGCGATGCCGCCGATCAGCAGGTCCTTGGTGCGTTCGGCCGAGGCATGTTCATAGGTTTCTCCCCGCCCGCTCAACAGCACCGCATAGGCCGCCGACCACAGGTACGGCACCAGAATCATCGACGACGCGAGGTAGATCAGACTGGTGTAGGTGCCGGCGGAAAACAGCGTGATCAGCAGAAAAATCTGGATCATCACGTTGGTCAGCCACAGTGCGTTGACCGGCACATGGTTGGCGTTTTCCTTTTTCAGGAACGCCGGCATGGTCTTGTCCTTGGCGGTGGCGAAGAGGATTTCGGCGCACAACAGCGCCCAGGACAACAGCGCACCGAGCAACGAAATCGCCAGGCCGATGCTGATCGCCAGCGCGCCCCACGGCCCGACGATGTGTTCCAGCACCGCCGCCAGCGAAGGGTTCTGCAGGGTCGCCAGTTCCGGCTGGCTCATGATCCCCAGCGACAGCACGTTGACCAGCACCAGCAGCGCCAGCACGCCAATGAAACCGATCACCGTGGCCCGCCCGACGTCCGCCCGTTTCTCGGCCCGCGCCGAATACACGCTGGCGCCTTCGATGCCGATGAACACGAACACCGTCACCAGCATCATGTTGCGCACCTGATCCATCACCCCGCCGAAGTTCGGGTTGCTGTGGCCCCAGATGTCGCGGGTAAAGATATCGGCCTTGAACGCCACGGCAGCGATGACGATGAACATGATCAGCGGCACGATCTTGGCCACGGTCGTCAGCTGGTTGATGAACGCCGCCTCCTTGATCCCGCGCATCACCAGAAAATGCACGGCCCACAGCAACACCGAAGCGCACCCGATGGCGATCGGCGTGTTGCCCTGACCGAACACCGGAAAGAAGTAGCCGAGGGTGCTGAACAGCAACACGAAATACCCGACGTTGCCCAGCCAGGCGCTGATCCAGTAGCCCCATGCCGACGAGAACCCCATGTAGTCGCCAAACCCGGCCTTGGCGTAGGCGTAGACGCCGGAGTCCAGTTCCGGTTTGCGGTTGGCCAGGGTCTGGAACACGAACGCCAGGGTGAGCATGCCGATGGCCGTGATCCCCCAGCCGATCAGGATTGCCCCGGCATCGGCGCGAGCCGCCATGTTCTGCGGCAAAGAGAAAATCCCCCCGCCAATCATCGACCCCACCACCAGGGCGATCAGCGCGCCAAGGCGCAGCTTTTGCGTCGGTTGCGACATTCAAATCTCCTTGAAAGATGGGTGAGGTTTTTATTTGTAACAACTATTAACTAAACGGATAAAGCTGACTGACGTTTATCAGGTAATACCAACAAACGTCCGGTTATATATAGCCGATGACGCTAACGCCTAGCACGTTAAGACAGTTTTGTGCGCTGATCCTAATAAATCAATTCTGTACTGAAAACAGATGTGAAAAATTTGCCAAAAGTGGAAAAGCAACTAGCGTGATAACTCGAAAGTAATAGGACCCATTCCCAACCACATCGACCAAAGGCCTCTGGGACGGGCCTTCCAGACAATAGCTTTATGCCTGCAGTGGTTTCATAAGTCATTCATTAACAATGGAATGTGAGCATGCACTGATCTAAGTCAGCTGTTTGAAAAGCCAACAGAACTACGCTGTGAACTCTTCTCTCCTGCAATGGAGTCATGCAATGTCTGAAGCTCCCGGAAAACTACGGCTAGGTGCACTGGTTGCCCTGGTAGTCGGATCAATGATCGGTGGCGGGATATTCTCTTTGCCACAAAACATGGCAGCCAGCGCCGACGTCGGTGCCGTGCTGATCGGTTGGGCCATCACCGCTGTCGGCATGCTCACCCTCGCTTTTGTCTTCCAGACCCTCGCCAATCGCAAACCTGACCTGGACGGCGGCGTCTACGCCTACGCCAAGGCCGGTTTCGGCGACTACATGGGTTTCTCGTCCGCCTGGGGTTACTGGATCAGTGCCTGGCTGGGCAACGTCGGTTACTTCGTTCTGCTGTTCAGCACCCTCGGTTACTTCTTTCCGATTTTCGGTGAAGGCAACACCGTTGCTGCGGTGATCGGTGCGTCGGTTTTGCTGTGGGCGGTGCACTTCCTGGTGCTGCGCGGGATCAAGGAAGCGGCGTTCATCAACCTGGTGACCACCGTCGCCAAGGTCGTACCGCTGCTGCTGTTCGTCCTGATCGCGATCTTCGCCTTCAAACTGGACATCTTCACCGCCGACATCTGGGGCGTGAAAAACCCGGATCTGGGCAGCGTGATGAACCAGGTGCGCAACATGATGCTGGTCACCGTGTGGGTGTTCATCGGCATCGAGGGCGCGAGCATCTTTTCGGCCCGGGCGGAAAAACGTTCGGACGTCGGCAAGGCCACCGTGATCGGTTTCATCACCGTGCTGCTGTTCCTGGTGCTGGTGAACGTGCTGTCGCTGGGCATCATGACCCAGCCGGAACTGGCCAAACTGCAAAACCCGTCGATGGCTGCCGTGCTGGAGCACGTGGTCGGTCACTGGGGTGCGGTGCTGATCAGCGTCGGCCTGATCATCTCGCTGCTGGGGGCGCTGCTGTCGTGGGTGCTGCTGTGCGCGGAGATCATGTTCGCCGCCGCCAAGGACCACACCATGCCGGAGTTCCTGCGCAAGGAGAACGCCAACCACGTGCCGGTCAACGCCCTGTGGCTGACCAACGCGATGGTGCAGCTGTTCCTGATCATCACCCTGTTCTCGGCCAGCACTTACCTGTCGCTGATCTACCTCGCCACTTCGATGATTCTGGTGCCGTACCTGTGGTCGGCGGCCTACGCCCTGCTGCTGGCGGTGCGTGGCGAAAGCTACGAAGGCTTCGCGGCCGAACGCCGCAAGGACCTGATCATCGGCGGCATCGCCCTGATCTATGCGGTCTGGCTGCTCTACGCCGGTGGCGTGAAGTACCTGCTGCTGTCAGCCCTGCTCTATGCGCCCGGCGCGATCCTGTTCGCCAAGGCCAAGCTGGAACTCAAACAACCGGTTTTCACCAACGTCGAGAAGCTGATTTTCGCCGCGGTGGTCGTGGGTGCCCTGGTGGCTGCCTACGGCCTCTACGACGGCTTCCTGACTCTGTAACCCCTGACTGATTTGTTATCTGGAGGATCACTGAAATGACCACGGAAAAAGTTAAGTACGGCGTCCATTCCGAAGCCGGCAAACTGCGCAAAGTCATGGTTTGCTCCCCAGGTCTGGCCCATCAGCGGCTGACCCCGAACAACTGCGATGAACTGCTGTTCGACGACGTCATCTGGGTCAACCAAGCCAAGCGCGACCACTTCGACTTCGTGACCAAGATGCGCGAACGCGGGATCGAAGTGCTGGAAATGCACAACCTGCTGACCGACATCGTTTCCAACCCCGAAGCGCTGAAATGGATTCTGGACCGCAAGATCACCCCCGACACCGTCGGCGTCGGCCTGACCAACGAAGTGCGCAGCTGGCTCGAAGGCCTGGAGCCACGCAAGCTCGCCGAGTTCCTGATCGGCGGCGTGGCCGGTGAAGACCTGCCGGAAAGCGAAGGCTCCAGCGTAATCAAGATGTACCGCGATTACCTGGGCCACTCCAGCTTCCTGCTGCCACCGCTGCCCAACACTCAGTTCACCCGCGACACCACCTGCTGGATCTACGGCGGTGTGACGCTCAACCCGATGTACTGGCCGGCCCGTCGTCAGGAAACCCTGCTGACCACCGCCATCTACAAATTCCACCCCGAGTTCACCAACGCCGACTTCGAAGTCTGGTACGGCGACCCGGACAAGGATCACGGCCAGGCCACCCTCGAGGGCGGTGACGTCATGCCGATCGGCAATGGCGTGGTGTTGATCGGCATGGGCGAGCGCACTTCGCGTCAGGCCATCGGCCAACTGGCGCAATCGCTGTTCGCCAAAGGCGCCGTGGAAAAAGTCGTGGTCGCCGGCCTGCCGAAATCCCGTGCGGCGATGCACCTGGACACCGTGTTCAGCTTCTGCGACCGCGACCTGGTCACGGTCTTCCCGGAAGTGGTCAAGGAAATCGTGCCGTTCATCATCCGCCCCGACAGCAGCAAGCCTTATGGGCTGGACGTGCGCCGGGAGAACAAGTCGTTCATCCAGGTGGTGGCCGACGTATTGGGCCTCAAGGAACTGCGCGTCGTCGAAACCGGCGGCAACAGCTTCGCCGCAGAACGCGAGCAATGGGATGACGGCAACAACGTGGTGGCCGTGGAACCGGGCGTGGTCATCGGCTACGACCGCAACACCTACACCAACACCCTGCTGCGCAAGGCCGGGGTCGAGGTCATCACTATCAGCGCCGGCGAACTGGGCCGTGGCCGTGGCGGCGGCCACTGCATGACCTGCCCGATCGTCCGCGACCCAATCGACTACTAACTTTTTGACTTAAAACGACCCGGCGCTGTGAAAGCGTAGCGAGCGAAGGAAAGACAAGGCAAAAACAGGCGAGGAAGCGGAGTTTACTGGCTGTAAATGAGCATTCCGAGCCTGTTTTTAACGCAGTATTTCCGAGCGCAGTAGCTTTCACAGTGTCGGGCAAGGAGATCCATCATGGCTTTCAACATCCACAACCGTAACCTGCTCAGCCTGGAACACCACACCCCACGTGAGCTGCGCTACCTGCTCGACCTGTCCCGTGACCTCAAACGCGCCAAGTACACCGGCACCGAGCAACAACACCTGAAGGGCAACAACATCGCCCTGATCTTCGAAAAAACCTCGACCCGCACCCGTTGCGCGTTCGAAGTCGCCGCTTATGACCAGGGCGCCAACGTCACCTACATCGACCCGAATTCCTCGCAGATCGGCCACAAGGAAAGCATGAAGGACACAGCCCGCGTGCTGGGTCGCATGTACGACGCCATCGAGTACCGTGGCTTCAAGCAGGAAATCGTCGAAGAGCTGGCCAAGTTCGCCGGCGTACCGGTGTTCAACGGCCTGACCGATGAATATCACCCAACGCAAATGATCGCCGACGTGCTGACCATGCGTGAGCACGCCGACAAGCCGATCCATGAAATCAGCTACGCCTACCTGGGCGACGCCCGCAACAACATGGGCAACTCGCTGCTGCTGGTCGGCGCCAAACTGGGCATGGACGTGCGCATCTGCGCGCCGAAAGCCCTGTGGCCCCACGACGATCTGGTCGATCGCTGCAAGAAATACGCAGAGGAAAGCGGTGCCCGCATCACCCTGACTGACGACCCGAAAGCCGCCGTCAAAGGCGTGGACTTCATCCACACCGACGTCTGGGTATCGATGGGCGAACCGGTTGAAGCCTGGGCCGAGCGTATCCAGCAACTGCTGCCATATCAGGTCAACAAAGAGCTGATGAAAGCCACCGGCAACCCGCGCACCAAGTTCATGCACTGCCTGCCGGCGTTCCACAACAGCGATACCAAGGTCGGCAAACAGATCGCCGAGCAGTATCCGCACCTGGCCAACGGCATCGAAGTGACCGACGACGTGTTCGAGTCGCCTGCCTGCATCGCCTTCGAGCAAGCGGAAAACCGCATGCACACCATCAAGGCGATTCTGGTGTCGACCCTGGCTGATCTGTAAGCGTTGACCTTTGACCTGCGGGCGCCGCCGAAGGCTGCACCCGCAGGCTCACCGAATTCTGAAAGGACTGCATTATGCGTATCGTCGTAGCTCTGGGCGGTAACGCCCTGCTCCGTCGTGGTGAGCCGATGACCGCTGACAACCAGCGCGCCAACATCCGCATCGCCACCGAGCAAATCGCCAAGATCCATCCCGGCAACCAACTGGTCATCGCCCACGGCAATGGCCCGCAAGTCGGCCTGCTGTCGTTGCAGGCAGCCGCCTACACCTCCGTCACCCCTTATCCGCTGGATGTGCTCGGTGCTGAAACCGAAGGCATGATCGGCTACATCATCGAACAGGAACTGGGCAACCTGCTGGACTTCGAAGTCCCGTTCGCCACCCTGCTCACCCAGGTCGAAGTCGACGCCAACGACCCGGCCTTCAAGAACCCGACCAAACCGATCGGCCCGGTCTACGAGAAAGCCGAAGCGGAAAAACTCGCCGCCGAAAAAGGCTGGGCGATTGCCCCGGACGGCGACAAGTTCCGCCGCGTGGTGGCCAGCCCACGGCCGAAACGCATTTTCGAAATCCGCCCGATCAAGTGGCTGCTGGACAAGGGCAGCATCGTGATCTGCGCCGGCGGTGGCGGCATCCCGACCATGTATGACGAGAAGCGCAACCTCAAAGGCATTGAGGCGGTGATCGACAAGGACCTGTGCTCGTCGCTGCTCGCCGAACAACTGGAAGCGGACTTGCTGGTAATCGCCACCGACGTCAACGCGGCGTACATCGACTTCAAAAAGCCAACCGAGAAAGCCATCGCCCAGGCTCACCCGGACGAACTCGAACGCCTGGGCTTCGCTGCCGGCTCCATGGGGCCGAAGGTGCAGGCAGCCTGTGAATTTGCGCGCCATACTGGCAAGGTTGCGGTGATCGGTTCGCTGGCGGACATCGAAGCCATCGTCCAGGGCACCGCCGGTACGCGGGTCAGCACTGCTGCGCCGGGCATCACCTACCGATAACCAGAAATACCGGGGGCAGACCCAGGGTCTGCCCTTCTCCCATGCCTTGAAAGGAGAGAACACCATGGCCCAGTTCGAACCCGGTCACTTGCACATCGAACGGCACGCGTTGACCCAGGATGACGTCAACTACAACATCCGCCTCGAATACGAGGTGTCGCAGGATCCGCAAAAAGGCAAAGGGATACAGTTCCGGCTGCTTGGAACCATCCAGGGCAAAGAGGTCAACGAACCGTTCTTCCTGCCCAAGGAAGAGGCCTACAACTTCGCCCGCAACGTGACGCAGATTGCCGAAAAATACGGCATCCCCAAGAGCCACAGCCAGATCGGCTCGGTCCACAAGCATTACGATTTGATGTTTGAAGACATCCGTGTGCAGTTGAATATGAAATCCGGGGATCCGGTCAATCCCGAGCATTTCGAGTAATCCCGCACACCACAGATCCATTGTGGGAGCGAACTCGCTCCCACAGGAGATGCATACCCGCCGCAAGTTCACGTCGGATTTCACCTGAAGCCCCGCCCCAAGGCATACTTGCCCCCCTCCGCACTCCAGAACCCAGAACCACCCCATGCGTATCCACGTCAGCTTCATCGACCGCGTCGGCATCACCCAGGAAGTCCTGGCGATACTCGGTGGGCGCAACCTCAATCTGGATGCGGTGGAAATGGTCCCGCCGAACGTCTACATCGACGCCCCGACCCTCAGCCCGCAAGTGCTCGAAGAACTGAAAGATGCGCTGTTTCGAGTGCGCGGCGTCGAGGCCGTGGTGGTGGTCGACATCCTGCCCGGTCAGCGCCGGCACTTGCAGCTCGACGCGTTGCTCGCAGCAATGACCGACCCGGTGCTGGCGCTGGACAGCGCCGGCAAAGTGCTGCTGGCCAACCCGGCGCTGATCGCCTTGTACGGTCGCGAGCCGGCCGGTGAAAGCGTCTCGGAACTGTTCAACGATCCCGGCCTGCTCGAAACCTTGCTGGAACAAGGCTTCCGCCTGCCGCTGCGGGAAATCACCGTCAACGGCCAGACCCTGTTGCTGGACGCCACGCCGATCACCGACGCCGGCGCCCTGCTGACCCTGTATCAACCGAACCGCATCGGCGAACAACTCTCGGCGCTGCACCACGACCATGCCGAAGGTTTCGATGCCCTGCTCGGCGAGTCCCCGGCGATCCGCACGCTCAAGGCCCGCGCACAGCGGGTGGCAGCCCTCGATGCACCGCTGCTGATTCAGGGCGAAACCGGCACCGGCAAGGAATTGGTGGCCCGCGCCTGCCACGCCATCAGCACCCGCCACAGCGCGCCATTTCTGGCGCTGAACTGCGCGGCCCTGCCGGAGAACCTCGCCGAGAGCGAACTGTTCGGCTACGCCCCCGGCGCCTTCACCGGCGCACAACGGGGCGGCAAACCGGGGCTGATGGAACTGGCCAACCAGGGCACGGTGTTTCTCGACGAGATCGGCGAAATGTCACCGTACTTGCAGGCCAAGCTGCTGCGCTTTCTCAACGATGGCAGCTTCCGTCGGGTGGGCGGTGATCGCGAAGTGAAGGTCAACGTGCGCATCCTCAGCGCGACCCACCGCGACCTGGAAAAAATGGTCAGTGAAGGCCTGTTCCGCGAAGACCTGTTCTACCGCCTCAACGTGCTCAACGTCGAAGTGCCGCCGTTGCGCGAACGCGGCCAGGACATTCTGTTGTTGGCGCGTTACTTCATGCAGCAGGCCTGCGCGCAGATCCAGCGCCCGGTCTGCCGCCTCGCCCCGGGCACTTACCCGGCACTGCTCGGCAACCGCTGGCCGGGCAACGTGCGGCAATTGCAGAACGTGATCTTCCGCGCCGCCGCCATCTGCGAAAGCAGTCTGGTGGACATCGGCGACCTCGACATCGCCGGCACCTCGGTGGCGCGCCAGACCGACACCGATGTCGACAGCCTGGAAGAAGCCGTGGAGGCGTTCGAGAAATCGCTGCTGGAAAAACTCTACGTCAGCTACCCCTCGACCCGCCAACTGGCCAGTCGCCTGCAGACCTCGCACACCGCGATTGCCCATCGGCTGCGCAAGTACGGGATTCCGGGAAAAGCCTGAATCCCGCCAAAAGCGACCTCCATCTGTACTGAAAGCGCTACAGCGGAACGATATCGCTACACCCTCCTTCGACCACCGCCGTGCAAGGCTTTGATCCGCTTCAGCTTTTTTCTTCGCTCCAAGCTGTAGCGATTTCGCTACAGCTTGTTCGATCACGACCGCCAACAAATCAATCAACTAATTGATTTATAACGATATTTTTACGTTGGCCGCGTTCTTGCTAAGTAACCGCTCATAAAATCAGGGCATTGCCGCCCGAGTATTCCACCGCGTCCACCAGACGAGTCTGGCCCCTAGGAGATTCCATGAGCGAGTTGCGTTTTACTGAAGATCACGAATGGCTGCGCGCCGAAGCCGATGGCTCTGTCACCGTTGGCATCACCGCTTTCGCGCAGAACGCTTTGGGCGACGTGGTGTTCGTGCAACTGCCTGAACTGCAGGCTTACGACAAAGGCGCCGAAGCCGCCACCGTGGAATCGGTAAAAGCTGCGAGCGGCGTTTACATGCCACTGGACGGTGAAGTCCTGGCCACCAACCCGGCCCTGGAAGACAGCCCTGAGCTGGTCAACGAAGATCCGCTGGGCGAAGGCTGGTTTTTCCGCTTCAAGCCAGCCGACGCTTCCGCCGTTGCCAAGCTGCTGGATCAGGACGCCTACGACCGTCTGATCAAAGCCCAAGCCGAAGCCTGAGGAACCTGACATGACCCAAGTAAATCTCGGCACCGCCAATGAATTCATCGCCCGTCACATCGGCCCGCGCGCCGGTGACGAGCAGGCCATGCTCAACAGCCTCGGCTTCGACTCGCTGGAAGCCCTGAGCGCCAGCGTCATCCCGGAAAGCATCAAGGGCACCAGCGTGCTCGGCCTCGATGACGGCCTGAGCGAAGCCGATGCCCTGGCGATGATCAAAGGCATCGCCAGCAAGAACCAACTGTTCAAGACTTACATCGGCCAGGGCTACTACAACTGCCACACGCCGTCGCCGATCCTGCGCAACCTGCTGGAAAACCCGGCCTGGTACACCGCTTACACCCCGTACCAGCCAGAAATTTCCCAGGGCCGTCTCGAAGCGCTGCTGAACTTCCAGACCCTGATCAGCGACCTCACCGGCCTGCCGATCGCCAACGCTTCCCTGCTCGACGAAGCCACCGCCGCTGCCGAAGCCATGACCTTCTGCAAACGCCTGAGCAAGAACAAGGGCAGCCACCAGTTCTTCGCCTCGATCCACAGCCACCCGCAAACCCTCGACGTACTGCGCACCCGTGCCGAGCCTCTGGGCATTGAAGTGGTGGTCGGCGACGAGCGTGAACTGACGGACGTGACGCCGTTCTTCGGCGCATTGCTGCAATACCCGGCGAGCAACGGTGATGTGTTCGACTACCGCGAACTGACCGAACGCTTCCACGCCGCCAACGCACTGGTCGCCGTGGCCGCTGACCTGCTGGCCCTGACCCTGCTGACCCCGCCGGGCGAGTTCGGCGCCGACGTGGCCATCGGCAGCGCCCAACGTTTCGGCGTACCGCTGGGCTTCGGTGGCCCGCACGCGGCTTACTTCTCGACTAAAGATGCGTTCAAGCGCGACATGCCGGGCCGTCTGGTCGGTGTCTCGGTTGACCGCTTCGGCAAGCCGGCCCTGCGTCTGGCGATGCAGACCCGCGAGCAACACATCCGCCGCGAGAAGGCCACGTCGAACATCTGCACCGCGCAAGTGCTGCTGGCCAACATCGCCAGCATGTACGCCGTGTACCACGGCCCGAAAGGCCTGACCCAGATTGCCAACCGCGTGCATCACCTGACCGCGATTCTGGCCAAGGGCCTGAGCGCACTGGGCGTGACCGTCGAGCAAAGCAGCTTCTTCGACACCCTGACCCTGGCCACCGGCACGCAAACTGCCGCGCTGCACGACAAGGCCCGTGCGCAACAAATCAACCTGCGTGTGATCGATGCCCAGCGTCTGGGCCTGTCGGTCGACGAAACCACCACCCAGGCCGATATCGAAACCCTGTGGGGCCTGTTCGCCGACGGCAAGACCCTGCCTGATTTCGCCACCCTCGCCGCTGCCGCGCAAAGCACCATTCCAGCCGCGCTGGTACGTCAGTCGCCGATCCTCAGCCACCCGGTGTTCAACCGCTATCACTCGGAAACCGAGCTGATGCGCTACCTGCGCAAACTGGCGGACAAGGACCTGGCACTGGATCGCACCATGATCCCGCTGGGCTCGTGCACCATGAAGCTCAACGCCGCCAGCGAAATGATCCCGGTGACCTGGGCCGAATTCGGCGCCCTGCACCCGTTCGCCCCGGCCGAGCAAAGCGCCGGTTACCAACAACTGACTGACGAACTGGAAGCGATGCTCTGCGCCGCCACCGGTTACGACTCGATCTCGCTGCAACCGAACGCCGGTTCCCAGGGTGAATACGCAGGTCTGCTGGCGATTCGCGCCTATCACCAGAGCCGTGGCGAAGACCGTCGCGACATCTGCCTGATCCCGTCGTCCGCCCACGGCACCAACCCGGCGACCGCCAACATGGCCGGCATGCGCGTGGTCGTGACCGCCTGCGACGCCCGTGGCAACGTGGACATCGAAGACCTGCGCGCCAAGGCCATCGAGCACCGCGAACACCTCGCCGCGCTGATGATCACCTACCCGTCGACCCACGGCGTGTTCGAAGAAGGCATCCGCGAAATCTGCGGCATCATTCATGACAACGGCGGCCAGGTGTACATCGACGGCGCCAACATGAACGCGATGGTCGGCCTCTGCGCACCGGGCAAATTCGGCGGCGACGTCTCGCACCTGAACCTGCACAAGACCTTCTGCATCCCCCACGGCGGTGGCGGCCCGGGCGTCGGCCCGATCGGCGTGAAATCGCACCTGACCCCGTTCCTGCCGGGCCATGGCCACATGGAACGCAAGGAAGGCGCGGTCTGCGCAGCACCGTTCGGCAGCGCGAGCATTCTGCCGATCACCTGGATGTACATTCGTATGATGGGTGGCGCAGGTCTGAAGCGCGCTTCGCAACTGGCGATCCTCAATGCCAACTACATTTCCCGTCGCCTGGAAGAGCACTATCCAGTGCTGTACACCGGCAGCAACGGTCTGGTGGCGCACGAGTGCATCCTCGACCTGCGTCCGCTGAAAGACAGCAGCGGCATCAGCGTCGATGACGTGGCCAAGCGTCTGATCGACTTCGGCTTCCACGCCCCGACCATGTCGTTCCCGGTGGCCGGCACGCTGATGATCGAGCCGACCGAAAGTGAATCCAAGGAAGAGCTGGACCGCTTCTGCGACGCCATGATCCGCATCCGCGAAGAAATCCGCGCAGTGGAAAACGGCACCCTGGACAAGGACGACAACCCGCTGAAGAACGCACCGCACACCGCTGCAGAGCTGGTTGGCGAGTGGACTCACCCGTACAGCCGCGAGCAAGCGGTGTACCCGGTGGCGTCGTTGATCGAAGGCAAGTACTGGCCGCCGGTCGGTCGCGTCGACAACGTGTTCGGCGACCGCAACCTGGTCTGCGCCTGCCCGTCGATCGAAAGCTACGCTTGACCTGTGAGGGGGCGGGTTCGCCCGCCCCTTTCATGCGTGCCTGATGTGCCTATAACAAGAAACCGGAGAACAACCATGTCGTTAAGCGTGTTCGACCTGTTCAAGATTGGCATCGGCCCCTCCAGCTCCCACACCGTCGGCCCGATGCGCGCAGCTGCGCGTTTCGTCGAAGGGCTGCGTCGGGAAAACCTGTTGTCGGCCACCACCAGCGTCAGGGTCGAGCTGTACGGATCCCTCGGCGCCACCGGCAAGGGTCACGGCAGCGACAAGGCTGTGCTGCTGGGCCTGGAAGGTGAACACCCGGATACCGTGGATACCGAAACCGTCGCCGCACGTCTCTCACAGATTCGCGGCAGCGGGCGTTTGAACCTGCTCGGTGAACACAGCATCGCGTTCAACGAGAAAGAACATCTGGCAATGATCCGCAAGCCGTTGGCCTATCACCCCAACGGCATGATCTTCCGTGCCTTCGATGCGGCGGGATTGCAGATCCGCAGCCGCGAGTACTACTCGGTCGGCGGCGGTTTTGTGGTCGACGAAGATGCGGCCGGAGCCGACCGTATCGTCGAAGACGCCACACCGCTGACCTTCCCATTCAAAAGTGCCAAGGACTTGCTCGGTCACTGCGCCACCTACGGTCTGTCGATCAGTCAGGTGATGCTGACCAACGAAAGTGCTTGGCGCCCGGAAGCGGAAACCCGCGCCGGCCTGCTGAAAATCTGGCAAGTGATGCAGGACTGCGTGGCTGCCGGCTGTCGCAACGAAGGCATTCTGCCGGGTGGCCTGAAGGTCAAGCGGCGGGCGGCGGCGTTGCACCGGCAACTGTGCAAGAACCCGGAATCGTCGCTGCGCGACCCGTTGTCGGTACTGGACTGGGTCAACCTCTACGCCCTCGCCGTCAACGAAGAAAACGCCAATGGCGGGCGCGTGGTTACAGCGCCGACCAACGGCGCGGCGGGGATTATTCCCGCCGTATTGCATTACTACATGCGCTTCATTCCCGGCGCCAACGATGACGGCGTGGTGCGTTTCCTGCTGACCGCGGCGGCCATCGGCATTCTGTACAAGGAAAACGCCTCGATTTCCGGCGCCGAAGTCGGCTGTCAGGGCGAGGTCGGCGTGGCCTGCTCGATGGCGGCCGGCGCGTTGTGCGAAGTCCTCGGCGGCAGCGTGCAGCAAGTGGAGAACGCCGCTGAAATCGGCATGGAACACAACCTCGGCCTGACTTGCGATCCGATTGGCGGGCTGGTGCAGGTGCCGTGCATCGAGCGCAACGCCATGGGCTCGGTCAAGGCGATCAACGCCGTGCGCATGGCCATGCGCGGAGACGGGCAGCACTTCGTCTCCCTCGACAAGGTCATCCGCACCATGCGCCAGACCGGCGCCGACATGAAAAGCAAATACAAGGAGACCGCCCGCGGCGGTCTGGCGGTCAACATTATCGAGTGTTAATTAGCCCCCTCTCCCTCCGGGAGAGGGTTGGTGTGAATCAAGGAGTCCCGCATGTCCACCGAACAACTGTCGAAAACCCCGCTGCACGCTCTGCACATCGAACTCGGCGCCCGCATGGTGCCGTTCGCCGGCTACGACATGCCGGTGCAATACCCGCTGGGCGTGATGAAAGAACACCAGCACACCCGTGAGCAGGCCGGGCTGTTCGATGTCTCGCACATGGGTCAGATCCGCCTGACCGGCGCCAATGCCGCCAAAGCCCTGGAAACCCTGGTGCCGGTGGACATCATCGACCTGCCGGTGGGCATGCAGCGCTATGCGATGTTCACCAACGAAACCGGTGGCATCCTTGATGACCTGATGGTCGCCAATCTGGGCAACGACGAACTGTTCCTGGTGGTCAACGCCGCGTGCAAGGACCAGGACCTGGCTCATCTGCAGAAGCACATCGGCGATCAATGCAAGATCGAGCCATTGTTCGAAGAACGCGCCCTGCTCGCCCTGCAAGGCCCGGCCGCCGTGACCGTGCTGGCGCGCCTGGCACCGGAAGTGGCGAAGATGACCTTCATGCAGTTCGCCCGCGTGAAACTGCTGGGCGTCGATTGCTTCGTCAGCCGTTCGGGCTACACCGGTGAAGACGGTTTCGAAATCTCCGTACCGGCAGCCGATGCGGAAAAACTCGCCCGCGCCCTGCTCGCCGAACCGGAAGTGGCCGCCATCGGCCTCGGTGCCCGTGACTCGCTGCGTCTGGAAGCCGGCCTGTGCCTGTACGGCCACGACATGAACACCGACACCACGCCGATCGAAGCGAGCCTGCTGTGGGCCATCTCCAAGCCACGCCGCGCTGATGGCGCACGTGCCGGTGGTTTCCCGGGTGCAGAACAGGTTTTCAGCCAGCAACAGAACGGTGTCGCGCGTAAACGCGTCGGCCTGTTGCCGCAGGAGCGCACGCCGGTCCGTGAAGGGGCAGAAATCGTCAACGAAGCCGGCGAGATCATCGGCAGCGTGTGCAGCGGCGGTTTCGGTCCGACCCTGGGTGGGCCATTGGCGATGGGTTACCTCGACAGCGCCTATGTCGCACTCGACACGCCAGTCTGGGCCATCGTTCGTGGGAAAAAGGTGCAAATGCTTGTAAGCAAAATGCCATTCGTTCCACAACGCTACTATCGTGGTTGATTGACTGTTTCTATAAGTAACGCGATTGCGTTATGCGTGCACTAATGTGTAACGCAATCGCCATAAAACAGTGCACTTTCTTTACATTCGATTCGAATATGAACTTGGCTTATAACGTTCGAAAACAATTGAACAAGCTAATCGTATAAGCCCGACTAATGGACTGACTAACTGCCAGCAAGCACAGGAAAACCGGGGCCCTCACGGGGCTTGTTTTTCCTCCTGTAGTTGGCGTAGAGTTTGTCCACTGTGTTTGCATGGGTCAGCTTGGAATCGTGACCTGGGCAGTAGCCTACAAGTTAGCTACATCCCGTTCGACGTCTTCTTACTCTCCTGCAACCAGCCCCAGTACTCTTTCATGAGGAAGAGACTGTCATCAATTTTTGCGTCAAAGGAAATAAGAAATGTCCCAACGTCAGAGCGGTACCGTCAAGTGGTTTAACGACGAGAAAGGTTTTGGTTTTATCACTCCAGAAAGCGGTCCGGATCTGTTCGTGCATTTCCGCGCTATTCAGGGCAACGGCTTCAAGAGCCTGAAAGAAGGCCAGAAAGTGACTTTCGTGGCTGTGCAGGGCCAGAAAGGCATGCAGGCTGACGAAGTACAAGCCGAAGGCTGATCTTCTGTTACGAAAAAGCCCCTGATATTGATATCAGGGGCTTTTTTGTGCGCGCGAATCCGTAAAATGGCGCTTCACTTTCCGTCCAGAGGCTGCCATGTCGAAACACTTGCTCATCCCCCAGGGCGATTTTCCCGCCGTTGGCCTGGGTCGTCGTCTGGCAGCGATGTTCTATGACTTTCTGCTGTGTACCGCCCTGCTGATCGTCACCGGCGGGATCTACAAGATGATCCAGGCCGCGATCATCGGCGAAGAGCGCCTGCGAGTGCTGACCGACGCCGGCAAGCTGGACGGCGACCCGCTCTACTCCACCGTGTTGCTGCTGGTGCTGTTTGGCTTCTTCGCCAAGTTCTGGACTCACGCTGGCCAGACACTGGGCATGCAGGTGTGGGGCATCCGCGTACAGAATGCCGATGGCACCGCGATCAGCCTGTGGCAGGCGCTGCTGCGGTTCATGGTGTCGATCGCATCGTGGCTGTGCCTGGGCGTGGGATTCTTCTGGTCGCTGTTCGACAAACGCAAGCGTGCCTGGCATGACATCTATTCGGACACGCAACTGGTGCGGATCCCGAAGAAAGCCAAATAATCCTGCAGATGCAAAAACGCCCCGATCAAATCGGGGCGTTTTGGTTTGTGGCTCAAGGTCAGGCGTTGCCGGCCAGCTTCAACCGCGCAGCCTGGGTGAAATCGAGCATGCGCTTGAGTGGGCGAATCGCCTGGGGAATCAGCGCCGGGTCGACGAAGATCTCGTTCGAACCCTCCTTCAGGCACTTCAGCGTGCGCTCAAGGGTGTTCATGGCCATCCACGGGCAATGTGCGCAACTGCGGCATGCCGCGCCGTTACCGGCCGTTGGCGCCTCGATGAAGACCTTGTCCGGGCACAACTGCTGCATCTTGTAGAAGATGCCGCGGTCGGTCGCGACGATCAGGGTCTTGTTCGGCAGCGTTTGTGCGGCAGCGATCAACTGGCTGGTGGAACCGACGGCGTCCGCCAGCTCGATCACCGACGTCGGCGACTCCGGGTGCACCAGAATGGCCGCGTCCGGGTACAACGCCTTCATGTCTTCCAACTGCTTGGACTTGAACTCTTCATGGACGATGCACGCACCATCCCAGAGCAGCATGTCGGCGCCAGTCTGACGCTGAATGTAGGTGCCCAGGTGCTTGTCCGGGCCCCAGATGATGGTCTCGCCGTTGTCCATCAGGCTTTCGACGATCTCCAGCGCGCAGCTCGATGTCACCACCCAGTCGGCCCGGGCTTTGACCGCCGCCGACGTGTTGGCATACACCACGACCGTGCGCTCTGGATGCTGATCGCAGAACGCCGAGAACTCATCCACCGGGCAACCCAGGTCCAGCGAGCAGGTCGCCTCCAGGGTGGGCATCAGTACACGTTTTTCCGGGTTGAGAATCTTCGCGGTTTCGCCCATGAACTTCACGCCGGCGACCACCACGGTCTTGGCCGGGTGGGCGTTGCCGAAGCGGGCCATTTCCAGCGAGTCGGAAACGCAACCGCCGGTTTCTTCGGCGAGGGCCTGGATGATCGGATCGCAATAAAAGTGGGCAACCAGCACCGCGTCCTGAGCCTTGAGCTCGGCGGCGATGGCGGAACGGTAATAAGCCTCTTCCTCGGCCGTCAGCGGCTTCGGCTGCTTGGCGTCGAGGTGGGCTTGTACCAGAAGGCGTTCGGAAATCTGCGTCATGTTCGCAAGACCTGCAGGCGCATTCGCGCGAAAGTCGAGTATACACCCGGCTCCGGACCGCTTGAGGGTACCGCCGGGAGAGTGAGTTTTATCAGGCAAGGACAGCGTTGAAGCTGCGCAAGGCTACAGAATATCCCGGTGATGCAAAAGATGATTCTGACCTGTGTCAGCGCAACCAGCGCTAAAAGAAGAGAGACCGAATCGCAGGCAAAAAAAAACCCGGAAATCCTCACTTTCGTGGGCCTTCCGGATTTTCTAAACCGCCAAATATGGTGGGTCGTGTGGGATTCGAACCTACGACCAATTGGTTAAAAGCCAACTGCTCTACCAACTGAGCTAACGACCCGCTGTGTGGTGGCGCGTATAATACTGATTTTTAAGGAGTATTCAACACCTAATTTGAAAATAATCAAAAATAAGGTGTCGGGTCGCTGATTCCGGCCGCTGCGAAGCCTTCTGCACGCAGTCGGCAGCTGTCGCATTTGCCGCACGCACGGCCATTATCGTCCGCCTGATAGCAGGAAACAGTCAGCCCGTAGTCAACACCAAGCTTCACGCCGGCCTGGACGATCTGCGCCTTGCTCAGGTTCTGCAACGGGGCCTGGATGCGGAAACCATTGCCTTCTACACCGGCCTTGGTCGCCAGGTTGGCCATGCGCTCGAACGACTCGATGAACTCGGGACGGCAATCCGGGTAGCCGGAGTAGTCCACTGCGTTGACACCAATAAAGATGTCACGAGCGCCCAATACTTCAGCCCAACCCAACGCTAGAGAAAGGAACACCGTGTTGCGCGCCGGCACATAAGTCACCGGAATGCCTTCACCCAGTTCCTCCGGGATATCGATGCTGCTGTCGGTCAGGGCCGAACCGCCCATGCCGTTCAGGTTCAGACCGATCACCTTGTGCTCGACCACGCCCAGATCGCGAGCGACGCGTGCGGCGGCGTGCAGTTCGGCGTGTGAACGCTGGCCGTAATCGAAGCTCATGGTGTAGCAGCGATAGCCTTCGGCGCGGGCCATCGCCACGACCGTGGCCGAGTCCAGGCCGCCGGACAGCAAAATGACCGCACGCTTTTCAGTAGTGTTCAGTTGTTCAGTCATCTCAGCGCCCCGGCTCGTCATTCCACAGATACTTGTGCAGTTGCAATTGCAGGCGTACCGGCAAATTGTCCGCCACCACCCAATCCGCCAGATCCCGAGCATTCAGGTCATGATGGCTCGGGGAAAACAGCACTTCGCCGGCACGCCGCTCAAGACCGTACTGGATCAGCTTGGATACCGCCCAGTCATAGTCTTCCCGCGAGCAGATGACAAACTTCACCTGATCGTTGGGCGTCAGCAACTCGATGTTCTCGTAACGATTGCGATGGGCTTCTTTGGAATCGGGGGTCTTCAGGTCGACAACCCGACTGACCCGCGGATCGACCGCGGAAATATCGAGGGCACCGCTGGTTTCCAGCGAGACTTCGTAGCCGGCATCACACAACTGCTTGAGCAAAGGAATGGCATTGGGCTGTGCCAGCGGCTCACCGCCGGTGACACAGACGTAGCGCGGGCGAAACCCGGCTACCTGCTCGAGGATGTCGTCAAGTGTACGAATCGTGCCGCCGCTGAACGCGTAGGCACTGTCGCAGTATTGGCAACGCAATGGGCAACCGGTCAGGCGCACAAAAACCGTGGGCAGCCCGGCAGTCCGCGTTTCCCCCTGCAACGAGTAGAAAACTTCGGTGATTCTCAATGTGTCTTGCATAGTCGCCACGGGCGTAACAGCTAAACAGGCTGTCCGCCTCCGTCAGGCACTTCAGGCAACCCCGCCAACGCGTAGATCACCAGAAGCGTGTTTCATAAAAGGGCGTGAATTCTAACGAAAAAACCCGCGACAAGCGCGGGTTTCTTCTAAACGGGTCAAACAGTATTACATGCGCTGCAGATCGCGCTGGGCCAACTGAGCAGCGGAGGTACCCGGATACTGGGACACCACCTGTTGCAGAATGCCTTTGACCTTGTCGGTGTGACCGAGGCGGCGCTCTACGTCAGCCAGCTTGTACAGCGAATCCGGCACTTTGGCATGCTTGGGATAGAGCTGCGAAACCTTGGCAAAAGCCTGACCTGCACCTTGCAGATCGCCTTTGGCCAGGTTCACTTCACCCAACCAGTACTGGGCATTGCCCGCGTATTGGCTGTTCGGGTATTTACGCAGGAAGGCGGCGAAAGCCTGGCTGGCCTTGTCGAAATCCTTGGCCTTGATCAGGTCGAAGGCTGCATCGTAATACAGCTTTTCCTTGGCCGGATCAGCCGGTTCGCCACCCGCGGCAGGTGCCTGGGCGGCCGCAGCGGCCCCGGCTCCAGCGGCGGCACCGGCAGCAGCACTTGCATCGCCACCGGCAGAAGAATTCTCAGGAGTCGCGGCAGGTGCAGCACCGGATCCTATGCGCCGATCAAGATCCTGGTATCGCTCCAGGGATTCTTGCTTCATGCGCGCAACCTGATTCTGCAGTTCTTCGATCACGCCTTGCTGGCGCGATATCTGATCCTGCATTTGTTGCAGTTGGTTGAACAGCATGCCTTGTGCCGAGGCAGGGGCCGAAGCCGCTCCCCCGGCATAGGCGCCGTTCGTACCGTAACCTGCAGGCGGATAACTGCTCCCGCTATTGTTATAACCGGAGTTGTCATCGACCACAGGAACCGCAGCCCACGCCGCAAGCGGCGCGAGGCTGAGAGCCAGAACAGTTACAGCACGACGGCACGTTCGCATATCGAATTACTTACGCAGTTCGACGCGACGGTTTTGAGCCCAGGACTGCTCGTCGTTGCCGGTAGCAACTGGACGCTCTTCGCCGTAGGAAACCAGTTCCAGCTGAGCTGGGGAAACACCTTGCAGTACCAGGTAGCGCTGAACGGCTTTCGCACGACGCTCGCCCAGTGCCATGTTGTACTCACGAGTACCACGTTCGTCGGTGTTGCCTTCCAGAACAACGCGAGCGCCGTTTGCTTTCAGGTCTTTGGCGTGAACGTCCAGAGCGCGCATGGCTTCTGGCTTCAGGTCCGAGCTGTCGTATTCGAAGTAGAAGGTGGTGATTGCGCGCAGAGCAGCTTCTTCGCTCAGGGAACCGTCAACGGCACCAGTGTTTGCGCCGTAACCAGCGTTTGGATCAACAGCGCCTTCACCGGCGTTGTCGCCGCCTTTGGACGAGCAACCTACAGCTACAGCCATGGCCAGAGCCAGCGCAGCAAATTTACCAAACTTCAGCATTTCCATCGTGAAACTCCTAATGAACCCCAGTGTGTTAAGTAAAACGTGTAGCGCCCGCTCACTTCAGGTAAGGGGACCAGGACGGTTCTCTGACTTCGCCTTGAGCGGTAGGAAGCGGGAGCCTAACGCGTCCATTAATGGACACGAGCATCAAGACTCCCCGGCCCTGTTGGCGGGTGGCGTAGATTACCATGGTGCCGTTGGGCGCAACAGTAGGCGACTCGTCCAGAGTGCTATCAGTGAGGATTTTTACACTTCCCCGCTGCAAATCCTGGGCTGCCACCTTGAAATTGGTGAAACCGTCCTGGCGATGGATCATTACCAGGGTCTTTTCATCAGCCGAAAGCTTCGGGTTGGCGTTGTAGTTACCGATAAAGGTCACTCGCTCCGCACCGCCGCCACTTGCACTGGTTTTGTAGATCTGTGGTTTGCCGCCACGGTCCGAGGTGAAGTAGATGGTCGAACCATCCTTGCCCCAGTACGGTTCGGTGTTGATGCCAGGACCTGCGGTCACGCGGGTGATCTGACGCGAAGCCAGGTTCATCACGTAGATGTCCGGGTTGCCGTCTTTCGACAATACGAACGCCAGGCGATCACCATTCGGCGACCAGGCAGGAGCACCGTTCAGGCCTTCGAAGTTGGTGATCTGCTCACGGCGACCGGTGTCGATGTTCTGCATGAAGATGCGTGGACGCTTCTGCTCGAACGACACGTAGGCAATACGCTTGCCGTCCGGTGCGAAACGCGGCGACAGGATTGGCTCGCGCGATTGCAGCAGGGTTACGGCGCGGGCACCGTCATAGTCCGAACGTTGCAGCGTGTAACGGGTGTTCTTCTCGGAGAAGCGTTCAGCCGTCACGTACAGCAGGCGAGTCGAAAACGCACCGTCGATACCGGTGAGTTTCTGGAACGACTGGTCAGAGATGAAGTGCGCCATGTCGCGCAGTTGCTCGGTCGTGCCGGAAACACTGCCGTCCGCCACTTTCTGCTCGGTAGCGACGTTGAACAGAGCCCACTGCACTTGCAAGCGGCCACCGGCCGGCACGATGTTGCCGACCATGATGAACTGAGCACCTACCGCCTTCCAGTCACGGAAGATGATTTCGCTCGGCTGGCTTGGCTGGCTGATCATGTTCTGCTTTGGAATCGGAGCGTAGTAGCCCGAGTTGCGCAGATCGTTACCAACGATTTCAGCAATGTCGTCCGGCAGGACGGCGCCGCCCTGGAAGCCGAACGGCACGACGGCAATTGGCGTTGCCTGGGAGCTGCCACTGCTGACCAGGATATTTTTTTCATCTGCCGAAGCCAGTCCTGCAAAGCAGAACATGACTACAAGCAGTCCTCGAAGAAGGTTTCTCACAAGGCTAGATCCTCAGGTGTGAATGTCATCTTGAATGAACGATAGGGTGCGAAATCCGCTGGCTTCAGACCCTGCATTTCGGTCAATCGACCAATATTTTTTACAGCCGCGACGGCAGAGCTGTCGAACGGCGCGTCACCGCTGGAATGAGCAACCGAAACACCGGAGATCGTTCCGTCAGGGAGCATGTTGATTTGCAGTACCACCTTCATGCCTTTACGGGCCGACGGAGGCTGCGCCCAACCTTCAGATGCTCGCGAACGAATCAGATCATCGAAGTTGCCGGCGGTTTCATCACCCACTTCATCTGCCAAAGCCTGCTGACGCTCGGTCTTGTCGGACAGCAGATCGGCCAGAGCCTGAGCCTTCTTGTCCTCGACCGATTTGCGTGCCGCGTCCTGCGCTTTCTTCTTCGCAGCATCGGCAGCAGCTTTCTTCTTGGCGTCTTCGGCGACTTTCTTCTTCGCCTCTTCAGCTTCGGATTTCTTCTTGGCGTCTTCGGCGGCTTTCTTCTTCGCGTCTTCGACTATTTTCTTCTTGGCTTCTTCAGCGGCCTCTTTCTTGGCCTCTTCTTCAGCAGCCTTCTTGGCCTCTTCTTCGGCTTTCTTCTTGGCTATATCAGCCAATTGTTTCTCTTCTGCCTTCTTGGCGTCGGCGGCTTTCTTCGCGTCTTCGGTTTTCTTGGCTTCGTCAGCCTTCTTCGCCTGTTCCGCTTTCTTCGCCTCGTCGGCCTTCTTGGCTTCCTCGGCCTTTTGAGCCGCTTCTTCTTTCTTTTGTTCCGCAGCCTTCACCGCTTCCTGCTCGACCTTTTTCTGCTCCATCTGCTCGACTTCGGTCTGACGCGCGGCGGATTTCTTCGCCTCACCCGCAATCTTCTGATTGGTCTGGGTGGTCGCCTGACTTTTCGATTTCAGCTGGTACAGGGTCGCCTGGACAATCGGCTTGGCCACCGGCAGCTCAGGCGTCAGGGCAAAACTGACGAACAGCATGCCGAACACCAGCACGTGCAAGCCAATCGCCCAGACACTAGGCCAGAAGTAGCTTTCCGAGGCGGACGGCTCTCGCTGTTGCTGCATCAGGGGGCCTCGGTAATCAAGCCAACATTACCGACCCCGGCTTTCTGCAACCCGCCCATGGCGCCCATGACGGAGCCATAATCGACGGACTTGTCGCCACGGATGAAGACCTGGGTACGCTTGCCGCCTTCAGTGCCGGCGCGAATGATCTTGGTCACCGCATCGGTCATCTGCGGCAGGGTCATGGCCCTGTCCTGTTGCTTTTCAGTATCGACTTCGCTGCCAAGGTTCCAGTAGTAGGTCTTGTCAGCCTTGATCGAAATGGTCAGCACCTGGGTGTTGTTGTCCTGCGGCAAGGCTTCGCTGGAAACCTTGGGCAGATCCACTTTCACGCCCTGATTGAGCATCGGCGCAGTCACCATGAAGATGACCAGCAGCACCAGCATCACGTCGATGTAAGGCACTACGTTCATCTCGGCGACCGGCTTGCGCTTGTGTCGGGCTCGAGTGATTAAAGCCATCGGGAAATACCTGCTTATTCTTCGCTGGTGTGCACTTTGCGGTGCAGGATCGCCTGGAATTCATCGGCGAAGGTGTAGTAGCGGCTCAGCAAGGTTTCGCTGCGGGCAGAGAAACGGTTGTAAGCGATAACGGCCGGGATCGCGGCGAACAGGCCGATCGCGGTGGCGATCAGGGCTTCGGCGATACCTGGAGCCACAGTGGCCAGAGTGGCCTGCTGTGCGCTGGCCAGGCCGCGGAAGGAGTTCATGATCCCCCAGACGGTACCGAACAGACCGATGTACGGGCTGACCGAACCTACGGTGGCGAGGAATGGCAGGCTCTGCTCGAGTTTTTCTTCCTCGCGGGAGATGGCAACACGCATGGCACGGGCCACGCCTTCCATCACCGCTTCAGGATCGACACCCGGCTGCTGGCGCAGGCGCGAGAACTCTTTGAAGCCGGCACGGAAGATCTGCTCGACGCCCGAATCCGGATCCGGGTTGCTGCCGGCCTGACGATAGAGCTTGGACAGGTCGATACCCGACCAGAAGCGCTCCTCGAAGCTCTCCAGGGCACGTCGACCGGCGCGTATCAGATTGCTGCGCTGAAAGATCATGATCCATGAGGTCACCGATGCGGCCACCAGAGTCAACATTACCAACTGCACCACGATGCTGGCATTGCTGACCAGGCTCCACATGGAGGAATGGTCGACGACGTTAGCTTCCACGCTTTATCTCCTGCTTTAAGTGTGTACCCGTGCCGACCGCGTCGGCGAAAGCCGCACGCAAGTCTTCGGGAAGGGCCCGGGGTTTCAAACTGTTAGTGCGCACACAGGCCACCAGAAACTGCCCCTCACAGAGCAGCACATTATCCGTTGCCCGCCTGACCTGCTGTCTGAAGCGCAGGCTGGCACGGTTCAATTCGATTACATCAGCGCTTACCAGCAGCTCGTCGTCCAGTCGCGCCGGCGCGTGGTAACGCGCTTCGCTGGAGTGCACGACGAACAACAGGTCCTCCCCTGCCAGCGCCGACTGGGCAAAGCCCAGCTCCCGGAGCCGCTCGGTTCGAGCCCGTTCCATAAACTTGAGGTAATTAACGTAATACACGATGCCGCCCGCATCGGTGTCCTCGTAATAAACGCGACAACGATGTGCGAACGACTCAAGCCCGTTTTGCGCGCGCATACTCTAGTGCTTACTCCTCGGGTTGCCAATCCAGCCAGGCAACTGTTTTTCATTGTTCGAAGGCTTTACCGCAAAAGTACCGTCCTGAGACAGTACAAACGCTGAATAAATCGACAATAAATGTGTATTAATCGTCCACGGCATCGAGAAACTCGTCTACCACAGGCATCTCGCCCATTCGTGACGGAATGTTTAAACCAAAATGCAGGTATGCGTGCCGGGTCACCACCCTGCCCCGCGGCGTACGCATGATGTAACCCTGCTGAATCAAATATGGCTCCAGCACATCTTCGATGGTGTGGCGTTCTTCGCTGATCGCCGCCGCCAGGCTGTCGATACCGACCGGGCCGCCATCGAACTTCTCGATCATGGTCAACAGCAAACGCCGGTCCTGATGATCGAAGCCGTGCTCGTCGACATCCAGCAGGTTCAGCGCCAGGTCGGCGACGGACTTGGTGATGTGGCCCTTGGCCCGGACTTCGGCGAAATCCCGCACCCGGCGCAACAACCGGTTAGCGATCCGCGGCGTACCCCGAGCACGACGGGCAATCTCGAAGGCACCTTCCGGGTCCAGCGGCAGGCCGAGGATGTTCGCCGAACGGCTGACGATCGTCGCCAGGTCGGCGGTGCTGTAGAACTCAAGACGCTGGACGATACCGAAACGGTCACGCAACGGGTTGGTCAGCATCCCCGCCCGCGTCGTCGCGCCAACGAGGGTGAACGGCGGCAGATCAAGCTTGATCGAACGCGCCGCCGGTCCCTCACCGATCATGATGTCGAGCTGAAAATCTTCCATCGCCGGGTACAACACTTCTTCGACGATTGGCGACAGACGATGGATTTCATCGATGAACAGCACGTCGTGCGGCTCAAGATTGGTCAGCAGCGCCGCCAGATCTCCCGGCCGTTCGAGCACCGGGCCCGAAGTACTTTTGATCGACACGCCCATTTCCTGGGCAATGATGTTAGCCAGCGTGGTCTTGCCCAAACCCGGCGGGCCGAAGATCAAGGTGTGGTCGAGGGATTCACTACGGCCACGGGCGGCCTGGATAAACAGCTCCATCTGCTCGCGAACGGTCGGCTGGCCGATGTATTCGGCCAGGCTGACGGGACGTATCGCCCGATCCTGGACTTCTTCGCGCTCACGCGGACTGTGCGTGGCGGCGATCAGACGATCAGCTTCAATCACTTAAATCATTCCCTTCAGGGCGCGTCGGATCATGTCTTCGCTGCTCAAGCCTTTCTCTTTGATCGCGGAAATCGCCTTGCTTGCTTCCTGCGGCTTGTAGCCCAGGGAAATCAGCGCGCTGACCGCGTCGTTCTCGGCGGTGTTGACCGGCGCCGGGCCGTCCGGCTGGTTCGGCACCAGCGCAAACATGGCCGGCGAGGTTTCCCACGCCTTGAAGCGATCCTTGAGCTCCACCAGCAGACGCTCGGCGGTTTTCTTGCCCACACCCGGCACCTTGGTCAGCGCCGAGGTGTCCTGGGACTGCACGCAACGGATCAGCTCATCGACTTCCAGGCTCGACATCAAGGCCAGGGCCAGTTTCGGCCCCACACCATTGAGACGGATCAACTCGCGAAAAAAGTCTCGCTCACGTTTGCCGGCAAAACCATAGAGTAACTGTGCGTCTTCGCGCACGACCAGATGGGTGTGCAGGGTCAGCGGTTCACCGACCGACGGCAGGCGATACAAGGTGGTCATGGGCACTTCCAGCTCATACCCGAGGCCGTTTACATCCAGAATCAGGTGCGGCGGCTGTTTTTCAGCGAGGGTGCCGCGCAAGCGTCCAATCACGTTTCAGATCCTTGAGCGTTGGCCAGCCGTGGGCTGGCGACAATCAGAACGAAGAAACTCCGGCCGACAACACAGGCGCGCAAGTCCACATTCCGTAAATTTGATGCTGATGCTATCAGAGACGCAGGCGCCCGCCACGACTGCGTGCGGTTCCCAGACCGTGCGGCAGCAGACTGGAGCGAGTGTGCGCATGGCAAATGGCAATGGCCAGGGCGTCCGAGGCATCGATTTGCGGCTTGCTGGTCAGTTTGAGCATGTGCATGACCATCATCTGCACCTGCTCTTTATTGGCGGCGCCGGTGCCGACCACGGCCTGTTTGACCTGGGTGGCCGTGTACTCGGCGATCTCCAGGCTCTCTTCGGCGCCTGCAACGATAGCGGCCCCACGGGCCTGCCCAAGCTTCAGCGCCGAATCGGCGTTTTTCGCCATGAACACTTTTTCGATGCCCATGGTCACCGGGCCATAGGTCTGGATAATCTCGCGTACGCCACGATAGACGATTTGCAGGCGCTCATGCAGCTCACCGGCGCCAGTTCGGATGCAGCCCGAGGCGACATAGATGCAACCGCCGCGTCCGGTATCACGAACAATGCCGTAACCGGTAATGCGCGAACCGGGGTCGATACCAAGAATTAAAGTCATAAGCCTGCAGATTCGAAAAAACACAAAAACAAATGTGGGAGCTGGCTTGCCCGCGATCACACAGGCAAGTCCGCTCCCACATTGAATCCTAGTCGCTCTTAACCGAGCTGAGCAGCCACGTCTTCCGGAATGTCCGCGTTGGAATAGACGTTTTGCACGTCGTCCAGGTCTTCCAGCATGTCGATCAACTTGAGCACCTTCTCCGCCCCTTCCAGATCCAGTTCGGCGCTGGTGGTCGGTTGCATGACGATTTCCGCGTCGTCACCCTTGAAACCGGCCGCTTCCAGCGCGTTTCGCACGGCGTAGAAGCTGGTGAACGAGGTGAACACGTCAATCGAGCCGTCTTCATGAGTGACCACGTCATCGGCGTCGGCTTCCAGCGCCGCTTCCGTCAGCGCGTCTTCGTCGACACCCGGCGCAAAGCTGATCTGGCCCTTGCGCTCGAACAGATACGCCACCGAGCCGTCAGTACCGAGGTTGCCGCCACACTTGCTGAACGCATGACGCACGGCCGCTGCGGTACGGTTGCGGTTGTCGGTCATGCACTCGACCATCACCGCCACGCCACCCGGGCCGTAACCTTCGTAGGTCAGTTCTTCAACGTTGTCCGCCTCGGTCGCACCGGCGCCACGGGCCACCGCACGATCGATGATGTCGCGGCTCATGTTGGCGCCCAGCGCCTTGTCCAGGGCCAGACGCAGACGCGGGTTGGAACCCGGATCGCCACCGCCCTGACGGGCCGCAACGGTCAGTTCACGGATCCACTTGGTGAAGATCTTGCCTCGTTTGGCATCCTGACGTTCTTTGCGGTGCTTGATGTTCGCCCACTTGGAATGACCTGCCATATCTCGCTCCGAATTCTCTTTGAAACGTTGCCCGCCATGCTCGCGCATCGGCCGGCAAACACAAAATTGCGACCTGCTTTCATGGGGTACAGAAAGAAAAAAGGCGCATCCGAAGATGCGCCTTCAGGCCCGTCTTACTCAGCCTTTGGCGTTTCGCGCAAACGAATGTGCAATTCGCGCAATGCCTTGGCATCCACAACACCCGGCGCCTGCGTCATCACGTCGGCAGCACTCTGGGTTTTCGGGAAGGCGATCACTTCACGGATCGACTGGGCGCCGGTCATCAGCATCACCAGACGGTCCAGACCGAAAGCCAGACCACCGTGCGGCGGCGCACCGTATTTCAGGGCGTCGAGCAGGAAGCCGAACTTCTCTTCCTGTTCCGCTTCGTTGATGCCCAACAGGCGGAATACCGCTTGCTGCATCTCTTTACGGTGGATACGGATCGAACCGCCACCCAGCTCGGTGCCGTTCAGCACCATGTCGTAGGCACGGGACAGAGCGCCCGCCGGGTTGGCTTCGAGCTCTTCCGGGGTGCACTTCGGCGCAGTGAACGGGTGATGCAGAGCAGAGAAGCTGCCGTCATCGTTCTCTTCGAACATCGGGAAGTCGACGACCCACATCGGCGCCCACTTGCAGGTCAGCAGGTTCAGGTCGTGACCGAGCTTGATACGCAGCGCGCCCAGGGCTTCGCTGACGATCTTGGCCTTGTCGGCGCCGAAGAACACGATATCGCCATCAACTGCACCGACGCGATCGAGGATCACGTTCAGGTTGGCTTCCGGGATGTTTTTCACGATCGGCGATTGCAGACCTTCAACACCGGCAGCACGCTCGTTGACCTTGATGTACGCCAGGCCCTTGGCACCGTAGATGCCGACGAACTTGGTGTAGTCGTCGATCTGCTTGCGCGGCATGCTCGCGCCGCCTGGAACGCGCAGTGCGGCGATACGGCATTTCGGATCGTTGGCCGGGCCGCTGAACACCTTGAAATCGACTTCTTTCAGTTGATCGGCAACGTCGACCAGTTCCAGCGGGATACGCAGGTCTGGCTTGTCGGAACCGTAACGGCGCATGGCTTCTTCGAAAGTCATGTGCGGGAACTCGCCGAATTCCAGATCCAGCACTTCCTTGAACAGGTTGCGGATCATTTGCTCGGTCAGGCCCATGATCTCTTTTTCATCGAGGAAGCTGGTCTCGATGTCGATCTGGGTGAATTCCGGCTGACGGTCAGCGCGCAGGTCTTCGTCACGGAAGCACTTGGCGATCTGGTAGTAACGGTCGAAGCCGGCGACCATCAGCAGTTGCTTGAACAGCTGTGGCGATTGCGGCAGCGCGAAGAACGAACCGGCGTGGGTACGGCTCGGCACGAGGTAATCGCGCGCGCCTTCCGGCGTTGCACGGGTCAGGATCGGCGTTTCAACGTCGAGGAAGCCGTTTTCGTCCAGGAAGCGACGGATGCTGGTGGTCATGCGCGAACGCAGACGTAGCTTCTCGGCCATTTCCGGACGACGCAGATCGAGGAAGCGATAGCGCAGGCGGGTTTCTTCGCCAACGTCGGAGAACTCGTTCAGCGGGAACGGCGGGGTTTCCGACTCGTTCAGCACTTCCAGTTCGTAGCCCAGGACTTCGATCATGCCCGACGCCATGTTGGCGTTGGTGGCACCGGCCGGACGCAGACGCACCTTGCCGGTGATCTTCACAACGTATTCGCTGCGCACACGGTCGGCGGCGGCGAAGCTCTCGGCGCGATCCGGGTCGAACACCACCTGGGCCAGACCATCACGATCACGGATATCGAGGAAAATCACCCCGCCGTGGTCGCGGCGACGGTGAACCCATCCGCAAAGGGTAATTTCCTGGCCTTCCAGGCTTTCGTTCAGTTGGCCGCAATAATGGCTGCGCATCATGGTAGTGGTTTCGCTTCTCGTAATTCGAAATTCGGTGGAGATCCATCGCACTCAAGCTATGTGCGACCGGTGGATACTCGCGCGTGTCGTTCGACCTGGGTCTGAACCCTAGTCAGATTTGTCGCCACCGGCCAGATTCTTCTTCGCGCCGGTCTTGAAATCGGTTTCGTACCAACCGCTGCCGCTGAGGCGAAAGCCTGGCATGGACAGCTGTTTCTTGAGCTCTGGTGCCTGACAGGCAGGGCAATCGATCAGCGGTGCATCACTGATCTTTTGAATGGCTTCCAACTGATGACCACAGGAAGCACATTGGTAATCGTACATCGGCATGGCGTTGTCTCGGCGATCAGATTGCCAACTCCCGCAGGGCGGTGTGGCGAAAGAGCGGGATTATATCCATTAAATGCGGCCTGTGCAGCCGGAAGACTGCACAGGCCGCCCAGTCATTGACAACCCCCGGTGGTCACCGGGGCATCGCGCAAGCCATGTACGACACACACCACCCGTACCAGACCGCTGAAGTTCTTCACGCCACCATGACGCAAGTGCACTTCGCGATCGACACGGGATAACAACGTGCCGACCGAACAGCAATTCTCCTCGGCCATGCGACCCAGAATATTCCAGTAGACCTGTTCCAGCCGCATGCAGGTCGCAAACCCGTTCAAACGCACCGACCGGGCCAATGGCCGGATCAATGCCATGTCGAATTCGTCAAGAAACGGCGCCGCGGCTCGGTCCTGCTGTGAGCCGATGGCGATTTCACTTCGCCTGTCTCCACCTTCCATATCGTTGACACTCCTTTGCCATCGCTGCTTGTTTTCAAGGCAACATCCTGTGACCTCATTAAAAGCGCAGGGGCAAAGGTATATCCAGACGACTTTTTGACCGTCGACGTAGGATAAGCCAACACAACAGGGAGGATCATGGACCAGCGAAGTGCTTACTTCGCTTCCTACAATAGCGAACGCTTTTTCCCGGCCAAAACGGGCGCACGACCCACAAACGGTGTCCGTGCGCCTCGGGCGATCAGGCTTCGAGCAGTGCCCTGAGCATCCACGCGGTTTTCTCATGGACTTGCATGCGCTGAGTCAGAAGATCAGCCGTCGGCTCATCACTGACTTTATCCAGCAGCGGGAAAATCCCCCGTGCCGTGCGGGTGACCGCTTCCTGGCCTTCGACCAGTTGTTTGATCATGTCTTCCGCACTCGGCACGCCCACTTCTTCTTTAATAGAGGAAAGACGCGCGTAAGTCGCATAGGCGCCCGGCGCAGGGAAACCCAGGGCGCGGATGCGCTCGGCGATCGAGTCCACGGCCAGGGCCAGTTCGTTGTATTGCTCTTCGAACATCAGGTGCAGGGTCCGGAACATCGGCCCGGTGACGTTCCAGTGGAAGTTGTGGGTTTTCAGATACAGCACATAGGTGTCCGACAGCAGACGCGAAAGCCCTTCGACGATGGATTTGCGGTCTTCTTCACTGATACCGATATCGATTGCCATGCTTACCCCCTAACGGCGATTGAATTCATCCAGCAGGTGTCGGTTCACTGTAGCAAGGCCTCCCTCCCATGGCAGCCCCCGTATCGACCCGATAGAGGCGACAAATCGCCCCACGCCCTGCCGCTGGCCGGCGTTATTTGAGTAGCTGCAGGCTTTACTGTTAAATAGGCAGTGTGTCGCTACGCCCTGTTTTCCGGGTGTTGCGCATAGGCTGATGCCGGGCACGTGTCCAACGCCTCTTATTGTTCCGAAGCGAACCGTGCGCCTTCAGCTCTTCCTTGTGAGCCGTCATAACGTGAGTCATTAAAAATGTTGAAAATCGTCCACCTGCTAATGGGCGCAGCAGCCTTGCTGCTGTCCTTCATACCTAGCTTGAGATCCGAAGCCGTACCTTACCTGCAACAGCCCGATGCACTTTACCTGGCCTTTTTCGGCCTGCTGAACCTGGTTCTCGCTCCAGTGATCCCGTACTGGAACAAAGGCCCGCGCCAGCATCTGCAAAATCTGGTCAGCGCATTGCTGGTACTGACCGTCGTCCTGCAAACCCTGACCCTGATCGCGCCGATGCCTGTCATCGCCGGCCAGCCAGCTGTGCTGTTCAGCCTGGTCATTGCTCTGGTTGCCGTGGCCGTGCACCTGGCCGTCAGCTTCTATAAATCCTCACCGGCCGCCGCCGCGCAAAGCTACGACATGAGCAACCGCGATACCGGCACCGTCAAGTGGTTCAACACCTCCAAAGGCTTCGGCTTTATCTCCCGGGATTCCGGCGATGATATTTTCGTGCACTTTCGCGCCATCCGTGGCGAAGGCCACCGCGTTCTGGTCGAAGGCCAGCGCGTGGAGTTCTCGGTGATGAACCGTGACAAAGGCCTGCAAGCCGAAGACGTGATCGCCGCCCTGCCGCGTCGCTGATCTGAAACGAAAAAACCGCGAACAGCCTGGCTGTTCGCGGTTTTTTATTGCCCAAATAAAATGCAGAAACTCAGTAGTGCGGCGGCGGTGCGTCTTCTTCGAAGGACCCGAACTGGCCGACCATTTCTTCCTGACGCTTGAGCAGCGCGGCCATCTGCAATTGCAGACGCTCCACGACTCTCTGTTGCGCCACCAGCACGTCGTTCAACGCCTGAATGGTGTCGTCCTGAAACGCCAGACGGCTTTCCAGATCGTTGACGCGTTCTTCCAGGCTCATGATCAAACCTCCAGAAACTTGAAATCGTCGTCCAGCACCAGGCGCAGGCGCTCGCGGATCGCGGCTACCTGCTCGGCGCTGTAAGGTTTGGCGGGGTGCTTGCCCCAGACCGGCGCCGGCCATGCGGCATCATCACGTTTGCGCACGATCACATGCATGTGCAGCTGGCTGACAACGTTACCCAAGGTGGCAACGTTCATCTTGTCGGCATCGAACGAGTCCTTGAGTACTTCAGCCAGGGCCGTGGTCTCCTGCCACAGACGCTGCTGGTCGGCGACATCCAATTGAAACAACTCGCTGATATCGTCGCGACGAGGTACCAGGATGAACCAGGGGTAGTTGGCGTCGTTGGACAGCAGCAGCCGGCAGAGCGGGAAGTCGCCGATGATCAGCGTGTCCTGTTGAAGTCGTGAATCTAAAGCAAACACTGGGTGTACTCCCGGCTGATCGACAATATTCAGCTTAGTGGGCCAGCCCGGTGGAGGGCGCACTAAACGACAGGACGGCAGCATACCTTCGAATGCCCTGCCCTTCACGATGAAGCGGCGCCCCGACATGGAACATTTCTGGCGATCGCGCACCAGCACGAGACCCACCGAGCCAGGCAACACGCCGGAATGACCGCGACTCACTACCGCGTTCAGGGTCATGACAGGGTGCAAGTGTTTGAATTCAGTACAGCCAGAAAAAATATTTGCACCAAAACCGTACAGTGCGTCTACGCTCAATGGCTCGGGCATCCGCCAAATACTCACTGACAGGGTGAACCGGTAACGTTTTTGGTTGTCATGCGCAAAAACGCGCGAGGCAACACCAAGCGAGCAAGCGCGTCAACCCTCATCAAAAAGGGGCGCGCGAGCCCGTATTTACAAGGTTTTTACAGCAGCGAGCGGGGCCATGGAAAAATAACCGCATCAATTTTGCGGTTTGTGCACGCTTGTTGCATTCGTACTCATATGAGCTATGAGCACGCCACGGGAAGTGGTTGCTCAAAGCCCGAAAAAAACAGTGGCAGGGTTGCCCGATGGAGATTCAAGTGTTTTGCCAGGGACTCTTTTTTACCGATGCAAAAAGGCCCAGAAACAGCGATAAAGTTGTCAGTCCGGCTGCATTGGTACTGTGAATTTGCGACATCAACCAAGCCATTTGCGACAGCGTCGTAAAGAACATGAAAGGTTGTATGCGCAAGTATCGCCAACATTGTCGGCGTGATATAAGTTTGCGCCGACACAAAAAGAAAGAGCCGCCCAGATAATAAAACAGGTGGGACGGCAGTACTCTTCTAAAACCAAAGGAGCAAATCACGATGCGCGTGATGAAGTGGAGCATGATCGCACTGGCCGTTACAGCAGCCAGTACTCAGTTGGCTACGGCCGCACCGTTTGTTAGTGACCAGTCTGAAGCCAAAGGCTTTGTTGAAGACGCCAAACTGACCGAAACGTTGAAGAACTACTACTTCAACCGTGACAACAAGAACGGCGGCCACGACCAGAAAGACTGGACCCAGGGTTTCCTCGGCAACTTCACTTCCGGTTACACCCAAGGCACCGTAGGCGTCGGTATCGATGCATTCGGTTACCTGGCGGTCAAACTGGACGGCGGTGACGGTACTTCCGGTACCGGTAACATGAGCCGCAGCAATACTGTCAAAGCCAACGGTTATGCCCATGACGTTGATGAGAGCCAAGGCAAAGCCGGCGCAGCCATCAAATTCCGCATCTCCAAAACCGAGCTGAAAATCGGCGACCAGCAGCCAAGCACTGCTCCAGTGTTCGCTGTCGGTGGTTCCCGCGTTCTGCCGCAAACTGCCAGTGGCTTCCAGCTGCAGAGCAGTGAAATCAAAGACCTCGATCTCGAAGCCGGTCACTTCTACTCGGCTACCAGCCAGGACAAAAACGCTCGTGAAGGCGGCCTTTACGCCACCTACGCAGGCGTAGAAGCCAAAAACATCGACTACTTCGGTGGTAAATACGGCATCACTGACAACCTGACTGCATCCCTGTACGGCGCCAAGCTGGAAGACATCTGGAACCAGTACTACGCGAACGTGAACCTCACCACTCCATTCGGTGGTGACACTTCGTTGAACACTGACTTCAACATCTACCGCACCACCGACACCGGTAGCGCCAAAGCGGGCGAAATCAGCAACACCGCCTTCTCGCTGGCAACCGCGCTGTCGTTCCTGAAAGCGCACACCTTCACCCTGGCCTTCCAGAAGGTCAACGGCGACACCCCGTTCGACTACATCGGCGTGGGCAAGAACAACCGTGGTGGCGACTCGATCTTCCTCGCCAACTCCATCCAGTACTCCGACTTTAACGGTGCAGGCGAGAAATCCCTGCAAGCCCGTTACGACCTGAAAATGGCCGAGTATGGCGTTCCTGGTCTGAGCTTCATGGTTCGTTACGTTAAAGGCTGGGATATCGACGGTACCCACACTCCAGCGGGTAGCTCTTACGCCGGTCTCTACGGTGAAGATGGCAAGCACCACGAAACCAACTTTGAAGCCAAATATGTGGTTCAAAGCGGTCCGGCAAAAGACCTGTCCTTCCGTATTCGCCAGGCTTGGCACGTTGCCAACTCTGACGAGAAAGAAGGCGACGTGAAAGAGTTCCGTCTGATCACCGAGTACCCACTGAACATCTTGTAATCGTCAGTGGTTAGTTTGGTAGCATAAAAAAAGGCCCATCTTCGGATGGGCCTTTTTTGTTATCTGTCACTTGTAATAAATGCCTGACCAACAAGTCAGGCAATTAATTAGCAACCTATCATTACACCGCCGATTCCTGAACCACACGAATCACACGCTGTGGAAACGGAATATCGATGCCGGCAGTCTTTAAACGATCACGGGATTGTTCGTTAAACATGAACATCACATCCCAATAATCTGCAGTTTTAACCCAGACCCGCAGGGAAACAGTGATCGAACTATCGCCCAAGGTAGAAATGACAGCCTGCGGCGCCGGATCCTGCAGAACGCGATCATCCTTGGCCAGATCCAGCAGCACCTGACGGGCCTTTTGCAGATCGGCTTCGTAATCGACACCCACATCAAACACAACCTTGCGGGTTGGCTGACGGTTGGTGTTGGTAATGATGCCATTCGACAGATTGCCGTTCGGCACGATGATGGTCTTGTTGTCGCCGGTACGCAGCACGGTGTGGAAAATCTGGATGCTGTCGACAGTACCCGCCACGCCTTGCGCTTCGATCCAGTCACCGATACGGAACGGACGGAACAGCAGAATCAGCACGCCACCGGCGAAGTTCGCCAGGCTGCCCTGCAATGCCAGGCCGATGGCCAGGCCGGCCGCACCGATCGCCGCCACAAACGAAGTGGTCTCGACGCCGATCATCGATGCCACGCTGACGATCAACAGCACCTTGAGAATGATGTTGGCCAGGCTGCTGATGAAACCTTGCAAAGCCAGGTCGGCATTGCGCAGAGCCAGCAGGCCACCGAGTTTTTGCGTGACCTTGTTGATCAGCCACCAGCCGATCGCCAGGGTAATCACCGCCAACAGCACACGACTGCCGTATTCCATGATCATCGGAATCCACGCCTGGGACGCCTTGACCAGGTTGTCTACCTCAGCATTCAAATCCATCTTTTATCTCCTGATTGCCGGCTTCCCGGGCTGAAAAAATCAGCGGCAGAACGACCGGCCCTGTGGGGGCTCAATCGTTTCTGCCGCTGCTTGGGCCTCGGACGCTGAAAACGCCGAGAGGTTCCCGACTCGGATGGCTCAGTCGCGGAAGTTGTTGAATTGCAGTGGCATGCCGAATTCCTTGGCGCGCAGGGCAGCGATGGCTTCCTGCAGGTCGTCACGCTTCTTGCCGGTCACACGCACCTGCTCGCCCTGAATGGCGGCCTGCACCTTGAGTTTGGCGTCCTTGATGTGGCCGACGATCTTCTTCGCCAGTTCCTTGTCGATGCCTTCCTTCAGCACGGCGTCCTGCTTCATCAGTTTGCCCGATGCGAAGGAGTCTTTGACTTCGAGGCACTGTACGTCGATCTTGCGCTTGACCAGGGCCAGCTTGAGGATCTCGATCATCGCTTCCAGCTGGAAATCGGCTTCAGCGGTCAGGTGGACGGTCAGGTCCTTTTCCTTGAATTCGAAGCTGCCCTTGCCTTTCAGGTCATAACGACGATCGAGTTCCTTCACGGCGTTCTCGACCGCGTTGGTGAGTTCGTGTTTGTCCAGTTCGGATACCACGTCGAACGACGGCATGTAATCTCTCCAATAAAAAGGCGCGCTCGTTCAGGACGCGGCGCGCTTGGCTTGCGGTTAAAATCGGGCTCATTATAACGGGTCTTTTCCCACCGACACGGCGAGCCTTGCATGCCTGTACCTTACCGAGTGAAAAACTGATGTCCACCCCCTGGCATATCCTCGGCGCCGGAAGTCTCGGCACACTCTGGGCCACGCGCCTGGCCCGGGCCGGATTGCCGGTCCGGTTGATCCTGCGCGATATCGATCGTTTGCATGACTATGCGACGGCGGGCGGCCTGACCCTCGTGGAACAAGGCGTGGCCAGCAGCTACGCCATCCCTGGCGAAACACCGGACAGTCCCGAACCGATCCGTCGCCTGCTGGTGGCGTGCAAGGCCTATGACGCCGAAAGCGCCGTGGCCGGTGTCGCTCATCGCCTGGCGCCGGATGCAGAACTGATTCTTTTGCAGAATGGCCTCGGCAGTCAGGAAGCGGTCGCCGCGCAAGTCCCGCAGGCCCGTTGCATCAGCGCCTCCAGCACCGAAGGCGCGTTTCGCGATGGCGACTGGCGCGTGGTCTTTGCCGGCCACGGTTACACCTGGCTCGGCGATGCCGGTCATCCCGTGGCACCGTTCTGGCTGGATGATCTTGAAGCGGCAAAGATTCCTCATGAATGGAGCGCCGACATCCTCACCCGGCTGTGGCGAAAACTGGCGCTCAACTGTGCGATCAATCCGCTGACGGTGTTACACGACTGCCGTAACGGGGGATTGCAGGAACATCACTGCGAAGTCGCCACGCTGTGCGCCGAACTGACCGAATTGCTGGAGCGTTGCGGCCAGCCAGCAGCGGCGGACAACCTGCAACAGGAAGTCGAACGGGTGATTTCGGCCACCGCAGCCAATTTCTCGTCCATGTATCAGGACGTGGCCAGCAAACGCCGCACCGAGATCAGCTACCTGCTGGGTCATGCCTGCAAGGTTGCGCAGCGGCACCAGCTCAACCTGCCGCATCTGAAGCAATTGCAGCAGCGCCTGACCGCGCATCTGCACAGTCTCGGATTGCCCGTCGACTGAGCAGCGGCTACGCTGCCCACTTGTTCCTTTGCTGCGATAAACCTGATGCCATTGCGCCAGCGCCTCGAAAACCTGCCGGTAGGCCAGAAACTGCTGGCCGCCCTGCTGGTGCTGTTGACCACCGTGTTACTGGTCGCCAACCTGACCTTCATCAGCGCGGCCTATTACATTTCCCAGGAAAGCATGGCGCCCCAGGCGTTGCAGACCATTGGCCGACTGGTATCGAACCCGAGCCTGGTCGCCGAAGCCTTGCAGTCACCGCAAAGCGCCGAGCGCCTGCTCAAGGAGCTCGACAGTTACTCGCCGCTGCGCGCTGCCGCCCTGTATGACGGCAAGGGCGATCGCATTGCGCAGGTGCAACGTGGCGACAAGCTCAACCTGCCGGAGCGCTACCGGCATATCGAAGCCTGGCAACTCACCGAGTTTCGCAGCAACCAGCTGATCACCCTGCCCCGTCCCGACACTGCGCCGGGTCATCTGTTGCTGGTGGCCAGCAGCGAACTGCCGATGGCGTTCTACACCGGTACCCTGACGGCGAGCCTGGGGATCCTGATCTTCAGCGTACTGCTGTGGCTGGTGATTGCCCGGCAAATCAAACGCCTGATCACCCGGCCGATCCATCAACTCGAAGAACTGTCCCGCCAGGTCACCCGCGAGGAGAACTACGCCCTGCGCGCCTCACGCGGCAACCACGACGAAATCGGCAGTCTGGCCGAGGCCTTCAACACCATGCTCTCGCGCATCGAGGCCCGGGAGCAGCAACTCAAGCGCGCCCGCGATGACTCGCAAGCCGCCTACGATCAGGCGCAGGGGCTGGCCGAAGAAACCCGCCACACCAACCGCAAACTGGAGCTGGAAGTCCAGGTGCGGAGCAAGATCGAGAAGAAGCTCACGGGTTTTCAGAACTACCTCAACAGCATCATCGACTCCATGCCCTCGGCGCTGATCGCCCTCGACGAGCAGCTCTATGTCACGCAATGGAACCAGGAGGCCAGCGCCCTCTCCGGCACCCGGCTGGACGAAGCGCTGAATCAGCCGATCTTCCTCGCGTTCGAACCGCTCAAGCCTTTCCTGCCGCAGCTCAAGCAGACCGTCGAACAGCACACCGTGGCGAAAATCGAGCGGGTGACCTGGTTCAAGGATGACGAGCCCAAGCATTACGCCCTGACGTTTTATCCACTGATGGGCGGTGCCGGACGCGGCGTGGTGATCCGGATCGACGACATCACCCAGCGCCTGTCGCTGGAGGACATGATGGTGCAGTCGGAAAAAATGCTCTCGGTCGGCGGCCTCGCCGCCGGCATGGCCCACGAGATCAACAACCCGCTGGGCGCGATCCTGCACAACGTGCAGAACATTCGCAGACGTCTGTCGCCCGACCTGCCGAAAAACCTCGAGCAGGCCGAACAACTGGGCATCGAACTGGATACCGTGAACCGCTACCTACAAGGCCGGGAAGTCCCGCAATTGCTCGACGGCATTCAGCAGGCCGGTGCCCGGGCGGCAAAAATCGTCACCCACATGCTCAGTTTCAGCCGCCGCAGCACCCGGCAGATGGCCCCTTGCGACCTGCCGGCGCTGATCGATCAAGCGGTGGATATCGCCGGCAACGACTTCGACCTGGCGATCGGCTTCGATTTCAAGGGTCAGGCGATCATCCGTCAGTTTGACCCGGCGCTGGGTCCGGTTCCGGGCACCGCCAACGAACTTGAACAAGTGCTGCTCAACCTGCTGAAAAACGCTGCGCAGGCGATCCACCTGCGCGAAGACGACAGCGAGCCGGGGCGGATCATCTTGCGCACCAAACTCAATCCGCCGTGGGCCGAGATACAGGTCGAGGACAACGGCATCGGCATGAGCGAGAACGTGCGCAAACGCACCTTCGAGCCGTTCTTCACCACCAAGGAAATCGGCCAGGGCACGGGGCTCGGGCTGTCGGTGTCGTATTTCATCATCACCAACAACCACAAAGGGCAGATGGAAGTGCAGTCGGCACCGGGACAAGGCACCTGCTTCACCCTGCGCCTGCCGCTCACGCAACCTGCACCCATTGCCGCAGAAACCAATCAACTACCGAGGTAAACCATGGGCTTTCGCTTGTCGAAGATCTACACCCGCACCGGCGACAAAGGCGAAACCGGCCTCGGCGATGGTCGCCGCGTGCCCAAGGATCACCCGCGCATCGAAGCCATTGGCGAGGTCGACACGCTGAACAGTCAGGTCGGCGTGCTGCTGGCCGGGTTGCTCGCCGAACGCGAAACCTGTCCAGGGCTGAATGAATTGATCGACGTGCTGGCGCCCTGTCAGCACCGCTTGTTCGACCTCGGGGGCGAGCTGGCGATGCCGGAATATCAGGCGCTGAACACGGCAGAAATCGAACGGCTGGAAGCAGCCATCGATGTCTGGAACGAGGAATTGGGGCCGCTGGAGAACTTCATTCTGCCCGGCGGTTCGATGCTGATTGCCCAGGCGCATGTCTGCCGCAGCCTGGCGCGCAGTGCGGAGCGGCGTTGCCAGCATTTGAATGCGATCGAACCGTTGGCCGGGGTGGGCCTGGCTTACATCAATCGCCTGTCGGATCTGTTGTTTGTGGCGGCGAGGCTGATTGCGCGGCGCCAGGGCATTGCCGAGATTCTGTGGCAACCCGCCGCAAAACCCGAAAACTGATCACTCCCACGCCAGGCGCGGGAGTGTTCAGATGCCCAGTCAGGCCTCAGGCCAGAACGCCCGAATCCCCGCCACACCCTGAGCCCCGGCATTCCACGCTTTCTCGCGCTCGGCCGGGCCAACACCGCCCAACAGGAATACCGGCTTGCTGAAGCCTTCGATCAGCGTCGAAGCCTGCTCCCAGCCCAGCGGCTGCGCATCCGGATGAGTCAGGGTCGGCTGCACTGGCGAAAGAGTGACGAAATCCACGCCCATCTGCTCGGCCAGCGCCAGTTCTTCAGCATTGTGGCAGGACGCCGCCAGCCAGCGCTCCGCCGGTAGCGGACGCCCCGCTGCCGCGTACTTGCGCAGCTGAGCCGAGGTAATGTGCCAACCGGCGGACGGGAAATCGCCCAGCCACTCGAACGGGCCCTTGATCATCAACTGCGCCTTGCCGGCACACAGGCCGACCGCGTCCACCGCCAGATCGCGGTACTTCGGGTCATAACCATTGGGCGCACGCAGCTGGATCAGCTTGATGCCCCCGGCAATCGCCTTCTGGATGCCGCGCAGCAAGGCCGGGGTTTCCAGATCTTCCGGGGTGATCAGGTATTCAGCGGGCAGACGCGCCGCCGCCACGATCGGCTGGTTGGCTGCCGGGAATTCATAATTCGTCAGTTCTTTGGCCGACACCCAGGCCAAGGGCTGGCCTTCGGCGCCGTGGGGTTCGCCGGTGAAGCTTGAGACTTCCCAGACATCCAGCAACACCTGCTTGTCCGGGTAATCGTGGCGAACCTTGATCAGCGGGCGAGCAGCGCCGACGACAATGCCCAACTCTTCGTGCAGCTCACGGGCCAGCGCAGTTTCAACCGACTCATCGGCCTCGACCTTGCCACCGGGAAATTCCCACAGACCGCCCTGGTGCTGGGTATCGGCCCGGCGGGCGATGAGGATTTTGCCGCTGTCGTCACGGATGACGGCAGCAGCGACGTGTACGCGTTTCACGACTGCAACTCCTCCAGTCCTGCCTTTTGCCAGGCCTTGAAGGCCGGCCACTGATAAACGGTTTCAACATAGGCTTCGTCTTCGGCCGGCAGCCGCACCTGATAGGTACGCAGGCGCACGGCAATCGGCGCGAAGAACGCATCCGCCAACGACACGCGACCAAACAGGAACGGCCCCGGCTCGGTAGCCACGGCACGGCATTCGGCCCACAGCGCGAGCATGCGCTCGACATCGACCTTCACTTCCGGCGGTACCGGGTTGAGCGGCGCGTCGTGGCTCAGGTTGAACGGCATGTGATTGCGCATGGCGAAGAAGCCGCTGTGCATCTGCGCGCAGGCAGAACGCGCCTGAGCGCGGGCCGCGATATCAGTCGGCCAGAGCTGTTCGGAAGGAAACTGTTCGGCCAGGTATTCGGCAATCGCCAGAGAGTCGGCGATGGTACCCCGTGCGGTGGTCAGCAGCGGCACCTTGCCGGTGGGCGAATGCTTGAGCAGGCGCTCGCGGGTGTCGGGCTTGCCGAGTTTGATCAGCTCTTCGGTGTAGGGCGCGCCGGTCAGTTCAAGCGCCAGTGCCGCGCGCAGGGACCAGGAGGAAAGCAGTTTGTCGCCGATGATCAGTTGAAGGCTCATGTTCGGGTCCTTTCATGGGACAGAAGAAAAGGAGGCCCGCAGACCTCCCTCTTCGGCAGGGATCAGGTGCGGTATTCGGCGTTGATCTTCACGTACTCGTGGGACAGGTCGGTGGTCCAGATGGTTTCGCTGCAATCGCCGCGACCCAGTTCGATACGGATGGTGATTTCTTCCTGCTGCATCACTGCCGAGCCCTGGGCTTCAGTGTAGGTCGCAGCACGGGCGCCACGGCTGGCAATGCACACGTCACCGAGGAATACGTCGATCTTGCTCACGTCCAGATCCGGCACGCCGGCACGGCCGACAGCGGCGAGGATGCGGCCCCAGTTCGGGTCGGAAGCGAACAGTGCAGTCTTGATCAGCGGCGAGTGGGCCACGGTGTAGCCGACGTCCAGGCATTCCTGGTGATTGCCGCCGCCGTTGACTTCAACGGTCACGAACTTGGTCGCGCCTTCGCCGTCACGCACGATGGCCTGAGCCACGTCCATGCACACTTCGAACACGGCCTGTTTCAGCTTGGCGAACAGCTCGCCTTCGGCACGGGTGATTTCCGGCAGCGCTGCCTTACCGGTGGCGATCAGCATGCAGCAGTCGTTGGTCGAGGTGTCGCCGTCGATGGTGATGCGGTTGAACGACTTGTTGGCGCCGTCCAGCATCAGGTTGTGCAACACGTCGCGGGAGACTTTGGCGTCGGTGGCGATGTAGCCGAGCATGGTCGCCATGTTCGGACGGATCATGCCCGCGCCCTTGCTGATGCCGGTGACAGTGATGGTCACGCCGTCATGCTGGAACTGGCGGCTGGCGCCTTTTGGCAGCGTGTCGGTGGTCATGATGCCGGTGGCGGCCGCTTCCCAGTTGTTTTCCGACAGATCGTCCAGCGCAGCCTGCAAGGCGCCTTCGATCTTCTCGACCGGCAGCGGCTCGCCGATCACGCCAGTGGAGTACGGCAGGATCTGGCTGGCATCCACGCCGGTCAGTTCAGCCAGTTTCGCGGTCGTGCGCTCAGCGGCGGCCAGGCCCGGCTCGCCGGTGCCAGCGTTGGCATTGCCGGTGTTGGTCAACAGGTAGCGCACAGCGTTCTGCACGCGTTTCTTGGCCAGGATCACCGGCGCGGCGCAGAAAGCGTTCAACGTGAACACGCCCGCCACGGTGGAACCTTCGGCACAGCGCATCACGACGACATCCTTGCGCCCAGGGCGCTTGATGCCGGCCGAAGCGATACCGAGTTCAAAACCGGCAACCGGGTGCAACGTTGGCAAAGGACCAAGACCAACAGCCATGAATGCGCTCCTTACTCAATGATGTCAGCACCGCCAAGCGTAGTGACGGTGGTGTAAATGGCAAAACGCCGCGACGGCTGGTGCCGGTCGCGGCGCGGGTATATCAGCGATTGAAACGGGTTTTACTGGATCTGCCCGTGGCAATGCTTGAATTTCTTGCCCGAACCGCAGTAGCACAGTTCGTTGCGGCCCAGCTTCTGCTCGTTGCGAACCGGCGCGGTGGCCAGGGCCACATCGACCTCTTCACCGACCAGTGCTTCCGGCTGCTCCAGACCTGGCGCCTCGGCGTGTTCGAACTGCATACGCGCGGCCAGCGCCTCGGCTTCCTGACGCAGACGCGCCTCTTCCTCGGCCGGATCTTCGCGGCGAACCTGAACGTGCGACAGCACACGGATCGAGTCGCGCTTGATCGAATCCAGCAGCTCGGAGAACAGCGTGAAGGACTCGCGCTTGTATTCCTGCTTCGGGTTCTTCTGGGCGTAGCCACGCAGGTGGATACCGTGACGCAGGTGATCCATGGTCGACAGGTGGTCTTTCCACAGGTCGTCCAGAACGCGCAGCACGATCTGCTTCTCGAAGGAGCGCAGTGCATCGGCACCGGCCTGGTCTTCTTTCTCGTTGTACGCGGCGATCAGCTCGTTCATCAGCTTCTCGCGCAGGGTTTCTTCGTACAGGTGATCGTCTTCGTCGAGCCATTGCTGGATCGGCAGTTTCACACCGAAGTCGCTGGCGATCGACGCTTCCAGACCGGCCACGTCCCACTGCTCTGGCAGCGATTGCGGCGGAATGTGTGCGCTGACGGTGGCGTTCAGTACGTCCTGACGGAAATCAGCGATGGTCTCGCCGATGTTGTCCGCGGCCAGCAACGTGTTACGCATGTGATAGATCACTTTACGCTGTTCGTTGTTGACGTCGTCGAACTCGAGCAATTGCTTGCGAATGTCGAAGTTGCGGCCTTCAACCTTGCGCTGTGCCTTCTCGATGGCGTTGGTCACCATGCGGTGCTCGATCGCTTCACCGGACTGCATGCCCAGGGCTTTCATGAAGTTCTTCACCCGGTCAGAGGCGAAAATGCGCATCAGGCTGTCTTCCAGCGACAGGTAGAAGCGGCTGGAACCGGCGTCACCCTGACGGCCGGCACGGCCACGCAGCTGGTTGTCGATACGACGGGATTCGTGACGCTCGGACGCGATCACCTGCAAGCCGCCGGACTCCAGCACTTGCTGGTGACGCTTCTGCCAGTCGGCCTTGATCTGGGCGATCTGCTCAGGGGTCGGGTTTTCCAGCGACGCGACTTCAACTTCCCAGTTGCCGCCCAACAGGATGTCGGTACCACGACCGGCCATGTTGGTAGCGATGGTCAGGGCGCCCGGACGACCGGCCTGCGCGATGATCTCGGCTTCTTTTTCGTGGAACTTGGCGTTCAGAACCTTGTGTTCGATGCCTTCCTTCACGAGCAATGCGGACATGTGCTCGGAGGTTTCGATGGTGGCAGTACCCACCAGCACCGGACGACCGGCAGCCATGCTTTCCTTGATGTCATTGACGATCGCCGCGTATTTCTCTTCGGCGGTCAGGAACACCAGGTCGTTGTAGTCCTTACGGGCCAACGGCTTGTTGGTCGGGATCACGATGACCGGCAGACCATAGATCTGGTGGAATTCGAACGCTTCGGTATCGGCCGTACCGGTCATGCCGGACAGCTTGTCGTACAGACGGAAGTAGTTCTGGAACGTGGTCGATGCCAGGGTCTGGCTCTCGGCCTGGATGTTCAGGTTTTCCTTGGCTTCGATGGCCTGGTGCAGGCCTTCGGACAGACGACGACCCGGCATGGTACGGCCGGTGTGTTCGTCGACCAGTACGACCTGACCGTCCTGCACGATGTATTCAACGTTGCGGTTGAACAGTTTGTGCGCACGCAGGCCGGCGTAAACGTGAGTCAGCAGGCTCAGGTTATGCGCCGAGTACAGGCTCTCGCCCTCGGCCAGCAGACCGATGCTGGTCAGTTGGTCTTCGATGAACTGGTGACCGGCTTCGTTGAGTTCGACCTGACGGGTCTTCTCGTCGACGGTGAAGTGGCCTTCCTGGGTGACGACGCCTTCGACTTCTTCGACGTGCAGCTTGAGTTTCGGGATCAGTTTGTTGATCTCGATGTACAGCTTGGAGCTGTCCTCGGCCTGACCGGAAATGATCAGCGGGGTACGCGCTTCGTCGATGAGGATGGAGTCGACTTCGTCGATCACGGCAAAGTTGAGTTCGCGCTGGAATTTCTCTTCCATGCTGAACGCCATGTTGTCGCGCAGGTAGTCGAACCCGAATTCGTTGTTGGTGCCGTAGGTAATGTCGGCGGCGTAGGCCAGACGTTTCTCTTCCGGCGGCTGGAACGGCGTCACGATGCCGACGGTCAGGCCGAGGAATTCATACAGCGGACGCATCCAGTTGGCGTCACGGCGGGCCAGGTAATCGTTCACGGTCACAACGTGCACGCCCTTGCCGGACAGCGCGTTGAGGTAAACGCCCAGGGTACCCACCAGGGTCTTGCCTTCACCGGTACGCATTTCGGCAATCCGGCCTTCATGCAGGGTCATGCCGCCGATCAGCTGGACGTCGAAGTGACGCATGCCCATGACGCGCTTGCCGGCTTCGCGGGCGACCGCAAAAGCTTCCGGCAACAGCTTGTCGAGGGTTTCCCCTTTGGCGATGCGGTCCTTGAACTCTGCGGTCTTGGCGCGCAGTTGATCGTCCGAGAGGGCGACCATCTTCTCTTCGAAGGCATTGACGAGCTGCACCGTCTTGAGCATGCGTTTGACTTCACGCTCGTTCTTGCTTCCAAAAAGTTTCTTTAACAAAGGCGCAAACATATCGGCAGGATCTTCCACACTAAAGGGATGGAGGGCGGCCCCGTGAGTCGCCCGTGCAGCCCTCATGGCCGCATGCGAACGAGCATTCTACCCGGAAACGGTGGTGAGGAAAGTGGCGATATTCCACGATGCTGGCACTGCGCTTTGACGGGGCTCACTTAAAATAGGGGCGTTTTGCTCAACTTCAAGCCGTTGGAGGCAGAAGTTAGTCGTTGATTTAATGGGCAAAGCAGGGACAAAAGCAATGGGCGAGTGAAATGGGTGCTATCTGCTACCATGGCGCCTCTGTTACTTCAGGTGTTAGATCATGGCATTTCGCCCTCTTACAGCCAGAGCGCCCGCCGTTCTGCTTCGCGAAGCCAAGCCGCTGAAAGCCATCCTCGGCCATGCCCAACGTCTGGGCCGTCTGCAACGCCTGCTCGAAAGCCAACTGCAACCCGCCGCCCGCGAGCATTGTCATGTCGCGTCGTGGCGTGAAGGCAATCTGTTGCTGATTGTCACCGATGGCCATTGGGCCACACGCCTGCGCTACCAGCAAAAACGCCTGCAACGGCAACTGCAGATGTTCGATGAGTTCGCCAACCTGACGCGGATTCAGTTCAAGGTCCAGCCGCCAACGGTGCAGCGCGGTGCAGCCGGGCACACGATGGACTTGTCGACGGATGCGGCGGCGACCATTCAGTCGACCGCCGACGGGATCAGTGATCCGAACCTGCGTGCAGCGCTGGAGCGTCTGGCGGCGCACGCCAAAGCCAAATCCTGACCAAAAAACCTGTGGGAGCAAGCTCCCACGGGTGTTATCGACGTTTACTGCCACCGAGCAGAGAACCCATCAGGCCGCGCACCAACTGTTTACCCAGCGAATTCGCTGCCTGGCGCATCGCCGACTTGAGCGCCTGCCCCGCTGCCGTCCCGAGGAACTCCCCGGCCTTGTCCGCCAGGCTCGGTTCCTCTGCCGCCGGTTTGCCTGGCGCGGTTTCGCCCTCCGACGCCAGCCCTTTGCGCCCCATCAGGATTTCATAGGCCGACTCTCGATCGATTGGCTTGTCATAGCGACCCTTGAACGGCGAACCGGCAATCAGCACGGTGCGTTCGGTCTCGGTCAACGGCCCGATCCGCGATTGCGGCGGCGCCACCAGCACCCGCTGGACCATTTCCGGCGTGCCTTTTTCCTGCAAGGTGCCGACCAGCGCCTCGCCGATCCCGAGTTCAGTCAACACCGACAACGTATCGAACGCCGGATTCGGCCGGAAGCCATCCGCCACCGCCCGCAGGGATTTCTGCTCCTTGGCGGTGAATGCGCGCAGACCGTGCTGGACCCGCAGGCCCAGCTGCGCCAGCACATCGTCCGGCAGGTCACCCGGCGACTGGGTGACGAAATACACCCCGACGCCCTTGGAACGAATCAGCCGCACCACTTGTTCCAGACGTTCCTGCAAGGCCTTCGGCGTATCACCAAACAACAAGTGTGCTTCGTCGAAAAACAGCGCCAGCAGTGGTTTGTCGGCATCGCCGCGCTCCGGCAATTGCTCGAACAGCTCGGCGAGCAACCAGAGCAGGAACGTCGCGTAGACCTTCGGCGCTTCATGCACCAGACGACTGGCATCGAGCAAATGAATGCGCCCGCGACCGTCGGCGGCCGGTTGCAGAATGTCTTCCAGTTGCAGCGCCGGCTCGCCGAACAAGGCTTCGGCGCCCTGCTGCTCAAGGATCGCCAGACGCCGTAACAGCGCCTGGCTGGAACCGGTGGTGAACAACGCGGCGTCTTCGCCGAGCAGCTGCGGGTTGTCCTTGAGGTGATTGAGCAGCGCCTTCAGGTCTTTCAGATCCAGCAGCAACAGGCCTTCGCGGTCGGCGACCTTGAACGCCGCGTACAGCGCCGACTGCTGACTGTCGGTCAATTCCAGCAAGGCACCGATCAGCAGCGGCCCCATTTCGCTCAGCGTGGTGCGCAGCGGATGACCGGACTCACCGTGAATGTCCCACAAGGTCACGGGATAAGCCTGAGGCTTGTAGTTGAGCCACGGCATGCCGGCGATGCGCTCGGCGACCTTGCCCTGGGGATTGCCGGCGGCGCCGAGGCCGCACAGATCACCCTTGATGTCGGCGGCGAACACCGCGACCCCGGCGTCACTGAACGCTTCGGCCAGCCGTTGCAGGGTGACGGTCTTGCCAGTGCCGGTCGCGCCGGCCACCAGTCCGTGACGGTTGGCCAGGCGCATCGCCTGGGCGATCGGTTGCCCGGCGAGATCGGCGCCGATAACGAGTTGCGAGGAGTCAGGCATTTGGTCACCCAATAGTTAATCTTTGTCGAGCATGGCCGATAGAGAGAAGTGAGAGACCGGATCAAAAGTCCGGTCCGTGATTTCCCTAAGGAGAGACGGAAATATCACTCAGCTTTCACACCTGCCCATTTTGCGCGCCTTTATAAAAGCACGCCCTGGACATTAAGACCTTAGCGGAACCCCAAGCCATGAACAAAAATCTACGCTTCAGCCATAAAATTTTGCTTGCCGCCGCCCTCATCGTCATTGCCGCCTTCGCCTCGTTCACGCTGTACAACGACTGGCTGCAGCGCAATGCAATCCGCGATGACCTGAACAATTACCTCAACGAGATGGGCGAGGTCACTGCCGACAACATCCAGACCTGGCTCAGCGGGCGCATCCTGCTGATCGAGAACGCGGCACAGAACATCGCCATCAATCCCGAGCCCGCCGCCGTTGCCAGCCTGCTGGAACAGAAAGCCCTGACCTCGACGTTCATGGCTTCCTACCTCGGCGATGCCACCGGTCACTTCACCATCCGTCCGGATGCGAAGATGCCGGACGGTTTCGATCCACGGGTTCGCCCCTGGTATAAAGGTGCCGAAAGCAGCAGCACTTCGACCCTGACCGAACCGTACATCGACGCGGCGACCGGCCAGACCATCATTTCCATCGCCACTGCCGCGAAAAAGGCCGGCCAGAGCGTCGGCGTGGTGGGCGGCGACCTGAGCCTGCAAACCCTGATCAACACCCTCAGCGCCCGGGACTTCTCCGGCATGGGCTATGCGTTCCTGGTCAGCGCCGACGGCAAGATCCTGGTGCACCCGGACAAGGCCCTGGTGATGAAATCGCTCAAGGAAGCCTACCCGCAGGACACGCCGCGCATCAGCAGCGACTTCAGTGAAATCACCGTCGACGGCAAGACCCGTATCGTCACCTTCACCCCGATCAAGGGCCTGCCGTCGGTGAACTGGTACATCGGCCTGTCGGTGGACAAGGACAAAGCCTTCTCGATGCTCAGCCAGTTCCGCACCTCGGCCGTGATTGCGACCGTGATTGCGGTGGCGATCATCATCGCCCTGCTCGGCATGCTGATCCGCATCCTGATCCAGCCGCTGCACGTCATGACCCGCGCCATGGAAGACATCGCCGACGGCGAAGGCGACCTGACCAAGCGCCTGACCATCCAGAACCAGGACGAATTCGGCGTACTCGGCACTGCCTTCAACCGCTTCGTCGAACGGGTTCACGGTTCGATTCGCGAAGTGTCGTCGGCCACCGGGCAAGTCAACGAAGTCGCCCTGCGGGTCGTCGCAGCCTCGAACTCGTCGATGTACAACTCCGACCAGCAAGCCTCGCGCACCAACAGCGTGGCCGCCGCGATCAACCAGCTCGGTGCCGCCGCTCAGGAAATCGCCCGCAACGCCGCGCAAGCCTCGACCCAGGCCAGCGACGCCCGTGGCTTGGCCGAAGACGGCCAGCAAGTGGTGGATCGCAGCATCAAGGCAATGAATCAACTGTCGAGCATGCTCAGCGCGTCGAGCAGCAACATCGAATCGCTGAACAGCAAAACCGTGAACATCGGCCAGATTCTCGAAGTGATCACCAGCATTTCCCAGCAGACCAACCTGCTCGCGCTCAACGCCGCCATCGAAGCAGCGCGGGCCGGTGAAGCCGGGCGCGGGTTTGCGGTGGTGGCGGACGAAGTGCGCAACCTTGCACACCGCACTCAGGAATCGGCGCAACAGGTGCAGACCATGATCGAGGAGCTGCAAGTCGGCGCCCGCGAATCCGTCAGCACCATGAGCGACAGCCAGCGCCACAGCCAGGAGAGCGTGGACATCGCCAACCTCGCCGGCGAGCGCCTGAACAGCGTGACCCAGCGGATCGGCGAGATCGACGGCATGAACCAGTCGGTGGCCACCGCCACCGAGGAACAGACCGCCGTGGTCGAGTCGATCAACGTCGACATCACCGAGATCAATACGCTGAACCAGGAAGGCGTGGAGAACCTGCAGGCGACATTGCGCGCCTGTTCCGATCTGGAACAACAGGCTTCGCGCCTGAAACAACTGGTCGGCAGCTTCCGCATTTAAGCTGCTCCCCCCGGATGTCTTCGCGGTTCAGTCCGCGAAGACATCTTCACCTCCCGCAAAACCTCCCCCACCCCGCCGCACATCCCGACCGAACATCTATTCTGGAGAAAGGTCAACACGGGACATCAACACACGGAGGGGCACTCACTGTGCATATCGCTGAAACCACGCTGGCGCGCCAACACGGACTTCACGCATGAGTCGCGGCATTCTGTTGCTGATCGGTCTGCTGGCGGCGGTGCTGATCCCTTCTTTACTGGGCGGCGGTGAAACCTGGATCCGGCTGCAAGCCTTTCCTCTGCACTGGCTGTCGATCCTGCTGGCCATGATTCTGCTCTGTTGGGGCATCAATACCTTGCGCCTGAGATTGCTGCTCGGCGATCAGCGTGAACGGGTCACACCGCTGAAAAGCCTCGGCGTGGTCATGGCCGCCGAATTCGCCTGGTGCGCCACACCCGGCGGCACTGGCGGGCCGCTGACGATCATGGCGCTGCTGGCCCGCAGCGGCGTGCGCCCGGCCCGGGGCAGCGCGGTGTTTGCGATGGATCAGTTGAGCGACTTGCTGTTCTTCCTGTGTGCACTGGGCGGGATTCTGATTTATGCGCTGTTCCAGCATCTGAGCGACCGGATGGAATGGCTGCTGACTGTCAGCGCCATATCGCTGTTCGGCGGGCTGTTCAGTTGTGTGCTGGTGGCGCGTTATCACCGCACGCTGATTCGCTTGAGTGGCCGGCTGCTGGCGCGCATGAACGTGCAACCCGCCACGCGGCGGCGCTGGGCGCGCAAGCTGCTGCATTTTCTCGCGGCGTTCACCGATGCCCTGAAATTGCCGCGACAAACGCTGTTCAAGGTGTTTGCCCTGACCTGCGTGCATTGGTCGCTGCGTTACAGCGTGCTGTATCTGGCGCTGCGCGGGCTGGGGGCGGACGTGCAGTGGGCCTGGACGTTCCTGATTCAGATGCTTTCACTGGGCGCAGGACAATTCAGCCTGTTGCCGGGCGGTGCCGGGGCGGCGGAGCTGACCTCGGCGGCGCTGCTGGCGCCCATGGTCGGGGCTTCGACCGCTGCGGCGGCGATTCTGATCTGGCGGGCGATGACGTTTTACTTCTACCTGCTGGTCGGCGGGCCGATTTTTCTGCTGATGCTCGGGCGTCCGCTGCTCAGGAAGCTGATGAAGGTGCGGCAGGCTTAGCGTCGTCCGGTTTCTCTTCATTGAGCTGTTCCCACAACGCGGCGGCGTCGGGGAAGTCCGTGCCATCCTCCGGGCCCAGGTCATCCGGGTCATAGCGGCTCAGGCAGCCTTCGCCCAAGGTGGCGGGCGCTTTGGAGGTGGCTTTGTCCAGTGGATCGCTCATGGGCATGTCCTCAAGGGCTGAAACAAGGCGAAAAAAAGGGCCTGAAGCGATTGAACGCCCAGGCCCTTTGTTTTTCAACCGAAAGGTTCGATCAGAACACGACGGTCTTGTTGCCGTGCACCAGCACGCGGTCTTCGAGGTGATAACGCAGACCACGGGCCAGCACCATCTTCTCGACGTCACGGCCGAAACGCACCATGTCTTCGATGCTGTCGCTGTGGCTGACGCGCACCACGTCCTGCTCGATGATCGGGCCGGCGTCCAGCTCTTCGGTCACGTAGTGGCAGGTCGCACCGATCAGCTTCACGCCGCGCAGCGACGCCTGGTGATACGGTTTGGCGCCGACGAACGACGGCAGGAAGCTGTGGTGAATGTTGATGACCTTGTGCGCGTATTCGCGGCACATGTCCGGCGGCAGGATCTGCATGTAGCGCGCCAGCACCACCACTTCGGCATCGTGCTGTTTGACCAGGCGCGACACTTCGTCGAAGGCCGGCTGCTTGTCCTGCGGATTGACCGGGACGTGGTAATAAGGAATGCCGTGCCACTCGACCATGCTGCGCAGGTCGTCGTGGTTGGAGATCACGCAAGAGATCTCGCAATCGAGTTCATCGCTGTGCCAGCGGTGCAGCAGGTCGGCCAGGCAGTGGGATTCACGGCTGGCCATCAGCACCACGCGCTTTTTCTGCTCGGTGTCGGTGATGCGCCAGTCCATCGAGAACTCTTCGGCGATCGGTGCAAACTTCTCGCGCAACACCTCGATACCGAAAGGCAGGGAATCGGCACGGATTTCGTGACGCATGAAGAACCAGCCGACCTGATTGTCCGAGTGGTGGCTCGCTTCGGTGATCCAGCCATTGTGGGCCGCCAGAAAGTTACTGACTTTGGCAACGATGCCAACGCGGTCCGGGCAAGAAATCACCAGCCGAAAAGTGCGCATGAGGGGGAAACTCCAGAACTTCGCAAAGGCGGCCATTCTAGCGACTACGCCGCAAAACTGCAGTATTGATGAGCCTTGAGCCCCGCCAGGCCTCGCTGCAGCTTTTTTGACGCGGGCAACCGTCAGGATGATGGCGCAGTAATAGCCATGCACCAACGGATCTCTGTGAATATCTGTGAAGACTGCATCACATTATTTAACTGAATATTCAATTCAGGGCTTTTCAACGCAACTAATTCAAATAAAAAGCCCGGTTAAATGTTTACTTGATGAAACAGCCTGACTATTATTGCCGCACTGTCCCCTGCCATCGTGCACTCCCAATAAGGTAGTAATCATGTCCTTGATCAACGAATATCGTGCCACCGAAGAAGCAATCAAAGAGCTGCAAGCCCGTTTGAAGAACCTGTCGCAAGACGACAAACTGCAAACCGAGCTGGAATTCGAAGGCAAACTGCGCACCCTGATGGGCGAATACTCCAAATCCCTGCGTGACATCATCGCGCTGTTGGATCCAGAGTCCAAAACCAAGGCCCCACGTGGCGGCGCAGTAAAAACTACCGGCACCAAGCGTGCTCGCAAAGTTAAACAATACAAAAACCCGCACAACGGTGAAGTCATCGAAACCAAAGGTGGCAACCACAAGACTCTGAAAGAGTGGAAAGCCAAGTGGGGCGGTGACGTGGTTGAAGGCTGGGCTACCCTGCTGGGCTAAGCCGCAACCCTTGTCGCAGACCCGTCTGCGACACCAAAAGAAACGCCAGCATCCGCTGGCGTTTTTTTATGCCCGTCGTTCAAGCGACGGGCATGTTCGATTTCAAAGATTCAAACGTTTGCGCAATGCCTGGACATAATTCTGCCATTCAACCAGCACCTCGCGCTGTAATGGCGTGGCACTAAGCAGCCATTGCTCTGCGGCCTCTGTAAAAGATTGCAAGGTATTAGGAGCCCCCCATTCAGGCTCGGACAAGCGCTGCCGACAAAAGATTTGCCAGCGTTCTTGCTCTTCGAAATTCAACGTATCCGGAAAGTTACGCGCTCGATATCGAAACAACAATTCAGGCAAACGTTCGTCATCGAACGGCCATTGCTCTCGCGCTAATTGAGCAGGATCTGCCGTCCTCACTTGCTCACATAGTCGCCGGTCACGATCACCGATAAATCCGTCGTACAACTGTTGTTCGGGATCTTCACTCGGGGTGAAATCTTCGCTGGCATAAATCGCCGCGACTTTATCTTTCCAAACTTGTTGTGCGTCACTTAGTCGCAATGCACGCGTCTGATACAGCGCCATGTCCAGACCCAGACGCTGCTGATCTTCAGCTCTCAGCACCGACAACGGCGCCACCACCGGGCACTTGTTGATGTGAATAAGCTTGAGCGGCACCGGCAACTCGCCTTCGGCCAGATCATCACGACGGGTATACAGACGCTGACGCAATGTCTGCGCATCCAGGTCGAGCAGGCCCTGCGGGTCCAGGTGCAGATCACAGACGATCAACGCGTTCTTGTTGCGCGGATGCCAGGCCAATGGCAGCACCACACCGACATAACTGCGCGCCGCCGAGAAGCGTCCGGAAATGTGCACCATCGGCTGCAACAGGCGAATCTGGTCCATGACTTTCTGCTTGCTGCGCAACTGGAACAGCCAGTCATACAGTTTCGGCTGTTTCTCGCGGATCAACCGGGCCAGGGCGATGGTGGCGCGCACGTCCGACAACGCCTCGTGGGCATTGCCGTGATCGATGTTGTTGGCGGCGGTCAGGCGCTCGAGCTTGAGCGTGACCTTGCCTTCATCATCGGTCGGCCAGACCAGACCATCCGGACGCAACGCATAAGCAGCGCGCACCACATCGATCAGATCCCAGCGACTGTTGCCGCCCTGCCATTCACGGGCATACGGATCGAAAAAGTTGCGATACAGGCTGTAGCGGGTCATCTCGTCGTCGAAGCGCAAGGTGTTGTACCCCGCACCGCAAGTGCCGGGAGCCGCTAGCTGGGCGTGAACCCGGGTCATGAAATCAGCTTCGCTCAAGCCGTGCTCGGCGAGACGGCTCGGGGTGATACCGGTGATTGCGCACGCCGCCGGGTGCGGCAGGATGTCTTCGCTGGGCTGGCAGTAAAGATTGACCGGCGCGTCGATTTCGTTGAGTTCGTGGTCGGTGCGGATCCCGGCCACCTGCAACGGACGGTCACATCGGGGATTGATGCCGGTGGTTTCGTAGTCGTACCAGAAGATGGAAGTCACGGGTGGTTCCTGAACTGAAGATCGGCAAAGTCTAGGCGTTCGACGGCGGTCGCGGCCAGCGCGGCATCATTCAGGCACATTTGGTTGAACGATGTGTATGACATAGTTATGTCGTTTTCCCCCGAGAGACTGCTAGCATCGGACTCACTTGCATCCCGATCCGGCAACATCAGGTAGCCCATGCTCGAGACCACAGCACCGCCAAGGAAAGCAACGCTGGCTCCGCCACTGGACACGCGGCACCAGGTCGAAACGCCGGAAGGCATCGACCTGCCGCTGCGTCCCGCCGGCCTGATGGTGCGTGCCGTGGCGTTCACCATCGATCTGGGTTTGCGCGGGTTGATCATGGGGCTGCTGTTCATGCTGCTGGCGTTGCTCGGCAAACTCGGTATCGGCCTGGGGTCACTGCTGCTGTTCGCGGTGAGCTGGTGGTACATGGTGTTGTTCGAAGTGCTGCGTCAGGGCCGTTCGCCGGGCAAGCAATGGATGGGCCTGCGGGTGGTGCACGACGATGGCACGCCAGTGGGCTGGTCGGCCTCCTTGTTGCGCAACCTGCTGCGTTTTGTCGACCTGATGCCATTCGGCTATTTCCTCGGCGCCATCAGTTGCCTGCAACACCCGACCTTCAAACGCCTCGGCGACATTGCCGCCGGCACGCTGGTGATCTACAGCGAACGCCCGCTCAAGCGTCCGCAGTTGCCTGATGCTGAGCCCCGTCGCTCACCGATCCCGCTGACCCTGACTGAACAACGCGCCCTGCTCGCTTTCGCCGAGCGTCAGGGCGAACTGTCGACGGCGCGGGTCAATGAACTCGCGGCGTTGCTCGCTCAGCCACTGCACATCAGTGCGCCGAAAGCCGTCAGGGAACTCAACGGCATCGCCCGCGGCCTGCTGGGGCCGACATGAAGCAAAGCCTTTTCGAAACCCGCCACAAGGCCGAATGGGAGCGTTTCACGCTCGCCCTCGAACGTCTGGAACGAGGCAAGGACACTTCGCAGGTGGCCGAATTTCCCAAGGCCTATCGCCGACTCTGCCAACATCTGGCGCTAGCGCAGGAACGTGGCTACAGCAGTTTTCTCGTCGATTCGTTGCAGCAGCTCGTGCTGCGCGGTCATCAACAACTTTACCGTCACCGCAGCCAGCTCGGCGCCAACCTGCTGGGCTTCATCCTGGCCGGATTTCCACGGTTGGTACGCGCCGAATGGCGATTCGTCCTCGCCGCCGGGTTGCTGTTCTTCGGCAGCCTGACCGGTTTCGGTTTGCTGGTGTACCTGTTCCCGGAGCTGGTCTACAACCTGATCCCCGCCGATCAAGTGCGCGAGATGCAGAGCATGTACGACCCCGCCGCCGGCCACCTCGGGCGCTCGGCCGAACGTGCGGCCAGCGAAGACTGGGTGATGTTCGGCTACTACATCATGCACAACATCGGCATCGCCTTTCAGACCTTCGCCAGCGGTTTGCTGCTGGGAGTAGGCAGTGCGTTTTTCCTGTTCTACAACGGTTTGATCATCGGCACCGTGGCCGGGCACCTGAGTGAAATCGGCTTCGGCCAGACTTTCTGGTCCTTCGTGATCGGGCACGGAGCGTTCGAACTCACGGCTATTGCATTGGCCGGGGCGGCGGGACTGAAACTGGGGTGGGCGTTGATCGCGCCGGGACGCCTGACACGCGGCGAGGCCTTGAGACACGCGGCGCGCCAGAGCGTATTGCTGATCTGCGGCGTGATGCTGTTCCTGTTGATCGCCGCGTTTATCGAGGCTTATTGGTCGTCACGCACCGGGGTCACGCCGCAGACCAAATACCTGGTCGGTGCCGGGCTCTGGCTCTGCGTGGCGACCTATCTGCTGTTCGCCGGAAGGACCCGCCATGCGCCTGAGTGACGCCACCGTGGTGATCCGCCCGCGTACCACCTGGGAAGCCATGGACCTGGGCGTGCTCATGAGCCAGCAACATCGGCGCTTGCTGATGACCAGTTGGGCCATCGTCACCCTGCCGCTGTTCGTGGTGCTCAGCCTGCTTCTGTGGGATTCGCCGTCGCTCGCGGTGTTCATCTTCTGGTGGCTGAAACCGGCGTACGAGCGCCTGCCGCTGTACATCCTGTCCAAAGCCTTGTTCGGCGAAACGCCCACGCTGAAACAGGCATTACGCCAGTGGCCAGAACTGCTTAAACCGCAGTTGCTGGCGAGCCTGACCTGGCGACGCCTGAGCTTCAGTCGCAGTTTCCTGATGCCGGTGGTGCAACTTGAAGGCCTGGGCGGCATTGCACGCCAACAGCGTTTGCGGGTGCTGCTGCAACGCAATGCCGGCGCGGCCCAGTGGTTGACGATCATTGGCGTGCATCTGGAAACGGCGCTGTGGATCGGCCTGATGGTGTTGTTCTACCTGCTTCTGCCACAACAGGTCGAAACCGATTGGGACTGGCAAAGCCTGATCTTCGCGGCCGACCACCAATGGCGCTGGCTCGAGCACCTGACCAATGCCTTCTATGCACTGATACTGGTGATCTGGGAACCGATCTACGTCGCCTGCGGTTTCAGCCTCTACCTGAACCGGCGCACCGCGCTCGAAGCCTGGGACATCGAACTGGTGTTCCGCCGCCTGCGTCAGCGCCTGAACAGCAGTGCACTCGGTTTGCTGCTGGTGGTGTGTCTTTTGCTGCCGGAAGTGCCTTCGGCATGGGCAGCCGACCCCGCCACCGCTCCGGATGCGCCCCGACTCCTGAATCAGCCACTGACCAGTCAGGCATCCCGCGACAGCATCAAGGCCTTGCTTGAACAACCACCCTTCAAGAACAAGGAAACCGTCACCCGTTATCGCTTTGGCGAAGACCCCGCCACCACCGAGAAACCCAAGGACGGCAAGGCGCCGCAATGGCTGAAAACCTTGCTGGGCTGGCTCAACGGCCAGCACCTGAACGGGCTGGCCAAGGCGATTGAAGTGCTGCTGTGGGCCGTGGTGATCGGAGCGCTCGGCTGGCTGATCTGGCGCTACCGCGAATTTCTGCAAACGTTCGTCAGCCGTCGTCCGCGACTGCCCGAGCGAATAAAACGCCCCGTGCCACAGCAAGCCTTCGGCCTCGACCTGAACCGGGAAACCCTGCCCGACGACATCGCCGCCAGCGCCGAGCAACTCTGGCAAACCCAACCCCGTGCGGCGCTCGGCCTGCTGTATCGGGCGTTGCTCAGTCATCTGCTGCACGATTTCAACCTGACCCTGAAACCGGCCGACACCGAAAGCGAAGTGCTGGCGCGGATCGAACATTTGCAGCGTCCGGACCTGCTCGCTTACAGCCGCAGTCTGACCGGCCACTGGCAGAACATGGCCTACGGACACCGCGTACCGGCGGCGCATCTGCAACGGGAGTTGTGTGATGGCTGGCGGTCCCTATTCAGCCATGGAGTTGCCCGTTGAACCGGCGCGCACTCTGGCTGGTCGGCGCGCTGATCGTCGCCCTGTTGGGCGCATTGGGCGTTTATCTGTACCTCAAGGCCACGCCTTACCAGGCCGTGGTCGATCACGGCCCTTCCCCCGCCGCACAAGCCAATCCTTATCTGGCGGCGGAGATGTTTCTACACGGTCGCGGGATAGCCGTCAGTCATGCCGAGAGTCTCGCCGTGTTACCCGAGATCGACCCTCGCCGCCACACGCTGTTGCTGTTCAACGACCGCTCGAACATGACCCCGCGTCAGGTCGACCAAGTCTTGAACTGGGCCCGGGCCGGCGGACGGCTGGTGTTCGTCGCCGAATCGATCTGGGATGAAAAGACCGGCCAGAGCAACGACCTGCTGCTCGACCGCGTGCAACTGCATCAGTCCCTGAGCAAGGATCTGAAAGATCCGCCGCCGGATGCCGACGACGATCCCTACCCCAACCTGACCAAGCTCTATCTGGAAGACGAAGACGCTCCCGCCTACGCCGGGTTCGACACCGCGTTCCACCTCGACGATCCGAAAAACCTTGCGCAAGCCTGGGCCAACAGCGCCCGCGCCACGCACATGATGCAACTGCCCTACGGCGTCGGCACGATCACCGTGGTCACCGATGCCGATCTGTGGAAAACCCCGGCGATTGCGCAGCACGACAATGCCTGGCTGCTCTGGTACCTGAGCGCCGACACCGCCGTGACCTTGCTGTATAACACCGAACATGACGGTCTGCTGACCCTGCTCTGGCGCTATTTCCCACAAGCCATCGTTGCCCTGCTGGCGTTGATCGGTCTGTGGTTGTGGCATGTCGGCGTGCGTCACGGACCGGTGCAGGCTTCTGCCCCGAGCGGTCGTCGTCAGTTGATGGAACACCTGCGCGCCAGTGCCGATTTCATCCTGCGTCACAACGGTCAACAGACCTTGCTGCAAGCCTTGCAGCAGGACGTCCTGCGCCGCGCCCGCCATCGTCACCCCGGTTTCGACCAATTGAACGTCGCCGAACAATGGCTGGCCCTGTCACGCCTGACCCGCCAGCCGACCCGTGCCATCAGCCAGGCCCTGAGCCCGGCACCGAAGCGGCGCCTGTCCAGCGCCGAATTCTGCCGTCAGGTCGCCCACCTGCAAGCCTTGAGGAACTCGCTATGACCGAACACATCGAACCCGGCTCGCCCAGCCACGCGGCCCAGCAACGTCACCGCGCCAGTCAGTTGGCCCAAGCGGTACGAGGTGAATTGCAGAAGGCGCTGATCGGCCAGAACCCGGTGATCGACGATGTACTGACCGCGCTGATCGCCGGCGGCCACGTGTTGCTCGAAGGCGTTCCCGGCCTTGGCAAAACCCTGCTGGTACGCGCCCTGGCCAAATGCTTCGGCGGCGAGTTCGCGCGCATCCAGTTCACCCCGGACCTGATGCCCAGCGACGTCACTGGCCACGCGGTCTACGACCTGCAAACCGAACAGTTCAAACTGCGCAAAGGCCCGTTGTTCACCAACCTGCTGCTGGCGGACGAGATCAACCGCGCCCCGGCCAAAACGCAGGCCGCCCTGCTCGAAGCGATGCAGGAACGTCAGGTCACCCTCGAAGGCCGGGCCCTGCCGATTGCCCAACCGTTCATGGTGCTCGCCACGCAGAACCCGATCGAACAGGAAGGCACTTACCCGTTGCCCGAGGCCGAGCTTGATCGCTTCATGCTCAAGGTACGCATGGATTACCCCGACGCCGATCAGGAGCTGGACATGGTGCGTCAGGTCACCCGCTCGACCCGCGCCGACATGCTCGACGTGCAGCCGCTACGCACCGTGTTGCAGGCCAAGGACGTGCAAGCCCTGCAACGCATCGCCAGCGATTTGCCGCTGGACGATCAGGTGCTCGATTACGCCGTACGATTGGCGCGCAGCACCCGCACCTGGCCGGGGCTGAGCCTCGGTGCCGGCCCCCGCGCTTCCATCGCACTGGTACGCTGCGCCCGCGCCCGAGCCTTGTTGCGCGGTGGCGAGTTCGTGATTCCCGACGACATCAAGGGCTGCGCACTGGCGGTGTTGCGCCACCGCGTGCGCCTCGCACCGGAGCTGGACATCGAAGGGCTGCAAGTCGATCAAGTCCTTCAGCAACTGCTCGATCAAGTACCGGCGCCGCGCCTGTGAAACCCTCGCGCCTGCTGTTGATCTGGCTGGCGATCCTGCTGGCCATCGGCATTGTGCTGGGCGCGTTGCAGGCGCTGAACGTCGAGGTGCCTTCGAGCCTGCTGTCGATCAACTGGGGATTGTTGCTGGCGTTGTTTGCACTAAGTCTGCTGGATGCCCTGCGCCTGAAGCGCATACCCTCGCCCCGCGTGCAACGACAGATGCCCGGCAGCCTGGCACTCGGTCGCTGGAGCGAAGTGCGGCTGGAGATCGAACACGATTTCGACCAGCCACTGGCCATTCAAATTTTCGACCACGTACCCGACGGCTTGAGCTTTGAACACCTGCCGCTCAACACCGAGCTACAACCCGGCCAACGCAACCTGATCGGCTATCGCCTGCGCCCGCTCAAGCGCGGCCACTTCACCTTTGAAACCTGCGAACTCAACCTGCCGAGCCCCTTCGGCCTGTGGTCCGGCAAACGCCTGCTGAACCTCACCGACCACACCCGCGTCTACCCCGACTTCGCCCGCCTCTACGGCGGCCAGTTGCTGGCGGTCGACAACTGGCTCAGCCAACTCGGCGTACGCCAGCGTCAACGCCGTGGCCAAGGGATGGAATTTCATCAATTGCGGGAGTTTCGCGAAGGCGACAGCCTGCGCCAGATCGACTGGAAAGCCACCGCCCGCCACCGCACACCGATTGCCCGGGAGTACGAAGACGAGCGGGATCAGCAGATCATTTTCATGCTCGATTGCGGGCGGCAGATGCGCAGTCAGGATGGGGAGCTGTCGCATTTCGATCATGCGTTGAATGCGTGTTTGCTGTTGAGTTATGTGGCGTTGCGCCAGGGGGATGCGGTGGGGTTGTCTACCTTCGCCAGTGATCAGCCTCGGTTCATTACACCGATCAAAGGTACGGGGCAGCTCAAGGTGTTGCTCAACAGTGTTTACGATCTGGATAGCACGCGACGTTCTGCGGATTATCCGGCAGCGGTGAATCAGTTGCTGACCAGACAGAAGCGCCGGGCTTTGGTGGTATTAGTGACCAATGTGCGGGATGAGGCTGATGAGGAGTTGCTGAATGCCGTCAGACGCCTGAGTCAGCAGCATCGGGTACTTGTGGCCAACCTCCGCGAGAGCACGCTTGAAAATGCACGGCATTCGCGGGTGCAAACAATAGAGCAGGCCCATGAGTACTGCGCAACAGTGGACTATCTGAATGCCCGAGCGATACTCCATGAACGGTTGAGTGCTCAAGGAGTGCAAGTGATGGATATCCCCCCCAGCGAATTGAGCACGGACGTAATATCACGATATCTAAGCTGGAAGAAATCTGGAGCGCTCTGACCCCTCTCAATCTCACACTCGAGGGGATCAAATAAAATCACAATAATCAAGAGAACCTCAACGAAGTAAAAAACCTTAAGGCGCAGGCATTGATAAAACGGTGCTGCTCATCCAAGGAGTATCAAAACCTCCTCACGATCCAACTAATTTGAGTAGACATCTCTAGTCAACTCACATTTGCAAACACCGCTGCTATCCTTGGAGCTTCTCTAACGGAGTCTCAGAATGCCTGCTAAATACTCTCTATCGGACGTGCTGGAAAGGATGTATCAGAACCAACTCGGCCTGGAAGCCGCCCTGATGGAGTTGGTACTCCAGGTCGAAGCTCAGGGAATGGTGGAAACCGGAAAAAACGTCCGTGAAGCACTTTTTACAATTGGAGAAAACGCCGGTTTCATCAAACAAGGCTTGGCCAAGCTGAAAGGAGAACACCACGGCTAAATTCCGGCTTTTCAGACATATGTCCCAGAGATGTTCGATGTCTTTCGCCTATAAGTCGTGCCTTCCAAAACGAATCGTTGATTGGAAAGACTCTTACAACTTGGTTCTCAAAATCTCCTCGCTGACCACGGCTACTGTAGTCCTGTCCTGCCCGTAAAGTTTCTCTAGCTTAGGATTGAAACCGTTGCCCTTTCAGCACTTGAGGACGATTGCAAGGCGGGGGAATTGAGGCTACAGCAACTGACGCTTTTACCTACACATATGAGCGAATCCGCTGGCTTGTGCACCTTGACGTTGACCCGTAACTTGATCCCCGTCGCTACCAATCAGCGGCCGGGTTTAGTCGCCCGAGGTAAGATAGGTTTGCAAACGCGTCATCCAGTCGGGTATTCCCTATCCCTGCACTAGATGGTGGCTGTGAGCAGGGTGCCCCCGGGCACGCCGGAAAAAAGCCTTACTTCCCCGGTCGACTAACCTGCTTACAGCTGCCACCCCTCGTTTAGTCGCGAAGCGGTAACAGCCCAACTTATTAGGAAGTTAGGTATGTTCAAAGCAACACCAAATCCTCCGTCGGATATCGATCCAACGGACACGACTGATCAAACTGACCCGGTCTCCCCCTACGCTTCAATCGACTCAAAAAAACTCCACGACGCCGCCCACCGGGCCCTCGATTTCTACCTCAATCCCTCTCCCGAGAAACCGCGCAACTCCGTGGATCGCGGCATGCAGATGTTCAAGGTCGATCCCGACATTAACCCCGAAGCCATCGCCATCCAGACCTACGAAACCTTTTCGTCAGTCAGCATCCTGCTGCTCGACCTGGCGGACAGCCTGGACGACAAGCCGCGGCATCTAGCGATGGCGATCTATCAACTGAGCGAGTTAGGGTTGTTGCTGGTGGAGAAGACGCTGGATAACGAGCGGGCGATTGCGATAACCGCGTAAGAAAAAAGGGCCACAACCTGCGGCAGGTTGTGGCCCTTTTTTGTTTTCAGGCCGAAGCCGGCAACGGCTGAAAACTGAAGTACTGCTTCAACGCCTCGACCAGTTGCCCATATTCGGGCGGTGTCCGGTACAGGCTGAAGCCGGCGTCGTAGTGTTGGGGGGTCGCGTCTTCGTGGCACCACAGGCAGCAGGCCGTCAGGTCGATCACCTGCTGGCAGCCCTCGCCCAGGGGGATCTTCAGGCGCAGTTTGAATTCGGCACCGATCATCATCGGCAACTGGCTGATCAGCATCAAACCGTCTTCAGAGACGTTGCCCAGAAAGCCGATGGGTTTGTCGGTGACGCTGTTGAACACTCGCAGAAAATACGGCAACTGGTGCCGTTCGATTCGACGGTCGGTAAACATGAGCGTATCGCCATGCATGGCCCGGTAAACGGGCCGCACTGTGCTTCGGAACGAACCTGCCCTACAGGTCCGCTCTCCCCGCTTCCGGTGTGGCGCTTGCCACGTCTATCTCATGCCAGTCGCAGGTGTTGCGCCGGTACAGAGTTCATCTGCACCGGTGTCTGAGGACTATAGCTCACCTTGTACAGCCAGCCAGCTTTTGTATGACAACCGCCATCAAAAGCGAGTTGGACGCACCACGGCTGCTGCGCTACGGGTCGGGTAATGACCCAGGCTCTGCAGGGTTTCCAGACGCGCGCGGGCGCGATAGGCGTATTCGCTGTTGGGGTACGAGGCAATGATGAACTGATAGGTCTGCGCCGCATCGACAAACATTTTCTGCCGTTCCAGGCACTGGCCGCGCATCATCGACACTTCCGGCCACACGTAAGGACGGGCACGGCTGGCGCGTTCGACCTTGGACAGTTCGAGCATCACCTGCTCGCAGTTGCCCCGGTCGTAGGCGCTGTAGGCGTTGTTCAAATGATGGTTCATCGACCAACGGGTGCAGCCCGTGACGGCGAGGACGCTGAGGGCAAGGGCGGCAATGGGCACGAATCGCATGGGGTATTCTCCTGTCTTGTGATCATTATCGACCTCTGGCGAGAAATCTTCAGAGCCCTTTGCTCCGATTGTCGCGTTCAATAAAGAAAACAATAAGTAGTGCAAACGAACAATGACTACACCCAAAGAGCGTAGTAGCCTCTGCGAGCGCTTGAACCTGAGGAGTCTTTGCATGTCCGTCCGTCGTACCAAAATCGTCGCTACCCTTGGCCCGGCCAGTAACTCGCCGGAAGTTCTCGAACAGCTGATTCTGGCTGGCCTGGACGTCGCCCGTCTGAACTTCTCCCACGGCACCCCCGACGAGCACAAGGCTCGCGCGAAGCTGGTGCGTGACCTCGCTGCCAAGCACGGCCGCTTCGTCGCCCTGCTGGGTGACCTGCAAGGCCCGAAAATCCGTATCGCCAAATTCGCCAACAAGCGCATCGAGCTGAAGATCGGTGACAAGTTCACCTTCTCCACCAGCCATCCGCTGACCGAAGGCAACCAGCAGGTGGTCGGTATCGACTACCCGGACCTGGTCAAGGACTGCGGCGTGGGCGACGAGCTGCTGCTCGACGACGGCCGCGTGGTGATGCGCGTTGATACCGCGACCGCCACCGAACTGAACTGCACCGTGACCATCGGCGGTCCGCTGTCCGACCACAAAGGCATCAACCGTCGCGGTGGCGGCCTGACCGCTCCGGCCCTGACCGAGAAAGACAAGGCCGACATCAAGCTCGCCGCTGAAATGGAAGTCGACTACCTCGCCGTGTCCTTCCCGCGTGACGCCGCCGACATGAACTACGCCCGTCAACTGCGCGACGAAGCCGGCGGCACCGCTTGGCTGGTGGCGAAGATCGAACGCGCCGAAGCCGTGGCCGACGACGAAACCCTCGACGGTCTGATCAAGGCTTCCGACGCCGTGATGGTTGCCCGTGGTGACCTGGGTGTGGAAATCGGCGACGCCGAGCTGGTGGGCATCCAGAAGAAAATCATTCTGCACGCACGCCGCCACAACAAGGCTGTGATCGTGGCGACCCAGATGATGGAGTCGATGATCCAGAACCCGATGCCGACCCGCGCCGAAGTGTCCGACGTGGCCAACGCCGTGCTCGACTACACCGACGCCGTGATGCTGTCCGCCGAATCCGCTGCCGGCGCTTATCCGCTGGAAGCCGTGCAGGCGATGGCGCGCATCTGCGTCGGCGCTGAAAAGCACCCGACCAGCAAGACTTCCAGCCACCGCATCGGCAAGGAATTCGAGCGCTGCGACGAGAGCATTGCGCTGGCGACCATGTACACCGCCAACCACTTCCCGGGCGTGAAAGCGATCATCGCGCTGACCGAAAGCGGCTACACCCCGCTGATCATGTCGCGTATCCGTTCGTCGGTGCCGATCTACTGCTTCACCCCGCACCGCGAAGCCCAGGCCCGCGCGGCGATGTTCCGTGGCGTGTACACCGTTCCGTTCGACCCGGCTTCGCTGGCACCGAACGAAGTCAGCCAGAAAGCCATCGACGAGCTGGTCAAGCGCGGCGTTGTGCAGAAGGGTGACTGGGTCATCCTGACCAAGGGCGACAGCTACCACACCACCGGCGGCACCAACGGCATGAAGATCCTGCACGTGGGCGACCCACAGGTCTGAGTGACCGGTTGCTGAAAACGAAAAGCCCCGCCATGTGAATGGCGGGGCTTTTTCATTTCAGGACTTTCAATGCCGCTTGATAAACCCGGTCAACGCCGCCAACGCCTCCGGCGACCTCAGCCGCTGGGTAAACAGCGCGCCCTCCTCCTCGATCACCTTGCGAATCAATTCGCGATCCGGCGCCCGCATCAACTGTTTACTGATCCGCACCGCCTCGGCCGGCAACTCGTCAAACCGCAGTGCCATCTCCCGCGCCTTGGCCAGTGCTGCTTCGCCGCTGCCCAGTGCCTCGGTGGCAATCCCCCAGGCCGCCGCTTGTTCACCGGTAAAACCTTCACCCAGCAACAACAGCTCCGACGCTTTGGCCTGCCCGAGCAAACGCGGCAGGATCAGGCTGGAACCGAACTCTGGGCACAACCCGAGATTGACGAACGGCATGCGCAACCGCGCATCTCGCGCCACGTACACCAGATCGCAATGCAACAGCAGCGTCGTGCCAATTCCCACCGCCGCCCCGGCCACGGCGGCGATCACCGGTTTGCGGCATTCGAGGAGTTCGAGCATGAAGTGAAACACCGGGCTGTCGAGGTCGCTCGGCGGTTGCTGGATAAAGTCGGCGATGTCGTTGCCGGCGGTGAAGCACTCGGCGCTGCCGGTGATCAGCACCGCGTTGATCTCGGGGTCTTGATTGGCCTGCTTGAGCGCCTCGGCCAACTGGCTGTACATGGCGCGGGTCAGGGCGTTTTTCTTGTCGGGGCGGTTGAGGCGCAGGGTCAGCAAACCGCGTTCGCGGTGCAGCAGGATGGCTTCGGGCATGGCAGGTCTCGCGTCTGAAGGATCAGCGCTCAACCACGGCTCAGGAAGACATCGGCCAGCAGTTGATTGCGCGGCAGTCCGGCCAGGAACAGACGCTTGGCAAACGCGTCAACGCTGGCAGTCGAGCCGCAGACTAAGGCCAGCGTTTGTCGGGAGACAAGGCGCAGTTGCGCCAAAGCGGCCGGCAACTCGGCCGCCGTCCACAATTCGACGCTGAGGTTTTCCCGCTGCGCGGCCAGTGCTTCAAGGGGTTTGGCCAGGTAATGCCCGTCGGCATCATGGGCCAGATGAATGACGCGAATGGCGCCCCGATGATCCTGACGCAAGGCTTCGCGCAACACACCGAACAAGGGGCCTAGCCCGGTGCCCGCCGCCAGTAGCCACAGCGGCCGCTCGTGCCAGTCCGGGTCGTAATGCAACGCACCGCCGCGCAGTTCACCGAGGCGAATCGGGTCGCCGATCTGCAAGCGGCGCGCGGCATCGCTGAATTCACCGGGCTGGCGGCAATCGAGGTGAAATTCAAGAAAACGGTCTTCTTCCGGCAGGCTCGCCAGTGAATACGGCCGCGCAACGTGGCCGGCCCACAGCACCAGATGCTGGCCGGCGCTGTAGCGCAACGGTCGCTGGGGTGTCAGGCGCAACCTCAGCACGCTGTCGCCGAGCCAGTCCAGCGCTTCGACCGAGGCCGGGCGACCATCGGTGACGGGATCGAAGGTGTGCACCTGCAAGTCCTCGATCACCTGACACTGACAGGCCAGGCGCCAGCCCTGATCACGCTGTTCAGCGCTCAAGGCATCGGGGCGACTGTCAGCAGGCAGACCTTGCACGCATTGCACCAGACACGCATGGCAACTGCCGGCGCGGCAGCTATAAGGCACCGCCACACCGTTCTGATTGAGAGCATCGAGCAGGTTGCTGCCCGCCGCCACCGACCACTGTCGTTCACCGACCCGCAGTTCAGGCATCGACGTTCTCCCACGCGGCTGCGCAACGGTTGCGCCCGTCGCGTTTGGCCCGGTACAGCGCCTGATCGGCGCGCTGCAAGGCGTCGTCCAGATCATCGCCCAGTTCCAGCAGGGTCATGCCGGCAGACAGGCTAAGGTTTTTCACATTCAGGCCCACCAGTTCAACGTCGGTGAAGGCGATGCGCAGCCGTTCGCAACAGGCGGTCAGCCGCTCGGCGTTGCAATCGGGCAGCAGCACCACGAATTCTTCACCCCCATAACGGGCCAGCACATCACCGTCACGCAGACAGGCACCGGCCACTCCGGCGAAGGCTTGCAGCACCTGATCGCCGGCCGCATGACCGTGTATATCATTGATGCGTTTGAAATGGTCGAGGTCGATCAGCGCCAGACCGTGCACCACGTCGGCTTCCATCGCGTTCAATTCGCGGGTGGCCAGGCGCAGGAAATGCCGGCGGTTGAACAGCCCGGTCAGTTCGTCGGTGGCCACCAGGTCTTCGAGCTGGCGCATCATCCCGCGCAGGGTGTCCTGATGCGCCTGCAAGGCAAACCGGCGCTGGCGCATGCGTTGCCGTGAGGTCTGGACGAAGCGTGCATAAATCACCAGCCATGCCAGCACGATCAACAGAATGCACGCCTGCAACGCGGAGAGCGCCGGATCGTGCAGGCGGAAGTGGTAACCGTCCCACAGCGTGATGGCGCAGAAACTGAAGAACACCAGCATCGCGCAGCGCACAAAGGCCCGGCGCGACAAATGGAACAGGCCGAACAGCAGGATCAGCACATAGAAGACCAGGAACTCGCCCCGCGCTTCTTCCAGATGCGCGATCAGCCACGTCTGCCAGCCGAGGCCGAGCAGCACTTGCGCTTCGGTCAGGCTCGGGTCGGAGAACCGCAGGTTGGCACCTGAGAAAAACACCGCGAACAGAGTCGCCTGGCTGATGACCACCAGGGCGCTGCCGACAGCGACGCCTGTCAGCGAATCTTCGTAGTGTCCGGTGAAATACGCCAGCCACAGCAGCAGCAAGGCCAATCCATAGGTGGCTGCAGCGAGGGCGAAGCGTTTGAGCAAAAGACGTTGAATGGCGTTATGGGTCAATCGTTGACTCACCGTGCGATAAGAGGCTGACCGAGTGTCCTACTCTACAGACCGGCTGCCACTTTAGTGGCGTAGTCGATAAATGACCATTGATTTTCGGGCCGGATAATTGGCGTCAAAAAAGCCCTTGGGCCCGCCCCTCCCGGCTTCCCGGAGCGCCCGCCAATAGCGCCGGCCGCGCGTGATTTTTTGTCGGCCTTCGCCGTCCGCAAACAGCGAACCGGACGTAGCGCTTGCAGACCACATCGACCGGCTCCTGCCATGCGACCAACGAATGACTACCGGCGCGTGTCACCACCAGGGAGGCGCGGTATACTGCCGCGCCTTTTTAGCGTCGCGCCAGCAGCCCCGGCGTGCCTTGAAAGGTGTCTGCGACCGACCGATGCACCCAAGCCGCAGGCACCTTATTGAATGTTCCCGTCTTTTAGAGGAGCGCGACTCATGACCGTGATCAAGCAAGACGACCTGATTCAGAGCGTTGCCGACGCCCTGCAATTCATTTCCTACTACCACCCCGTGGACTTCATCCAGGCGATGCACGAAGCCTACCTGCGCGAAGAATCGCCAGCGGCCCGTGACTCGATGGCGCAGATCCTGATCAACTCGCGCATGTGCGCCACCGGCCACCGGCCGATCTGCCAGGACACCGGTATCGTGACCGTGTTCGTGCGTGTGGGCATGGACGTGCGTTGGGATGGCGCGACCATGAGCCTGGACGACATGATCAACGAAGGCGTGCGCCGCGCCTACAACCTGCCGGAAAACGTCCTGCGTGCCTCGATCCTCGCCGACCCGGCGGGCGCTCGTAAAAACACCAAGGACAACACCCCGGCGGTCATCCACTACTCCATCGTCCCGGGCAACACCGTGGAAGTGGACGTGGCGGCCAAGGGCGGCGGTTCCGAGAACAAGTCGAAAATGGCCATGCTCAACCCGTCCGACTCGATCGTCGACTGGGTGCTGAAGACCGTTCCGACCATGGGCGCCGGCTGGTGCCCACCGGGCATGCTGGGCATCGGCATCGGCGGCACCGCCGAGAAAGCCGCTGTGATGGCCAAGGAAGTGTTGATGGAATCCATCGACATTCACGAGCTCAAGGCCCGTGGCCCGCAGAACCGCATCGAAGAAATGCGTCTGGAGCTGTTCGAGAAGGTCAACCAGCTGGGCATCGGCGCCCAGGGCCTCGGTGGTCTGACCACCGTGCTCGACGTGAAGATCATGGATTACCCGACCCACGCCGCCTCGCTGCCGGTGTGCATGATCCCGAACTGCGCTGCCACCCGTCACGCCCACTTCGTGCTCGACGGTTCCGGCCCGGCTTCGCTGGAAGCGCCACCGCTGGACGCCTACCCGGAAATCGTCTGGGAAGCAGGTCCGTCGGCCCGTCGTGTCAACCTCGACACCCTGACCCCGGAAGACGTGCAGAGCTGGAAGCCGGGCGAAACCGTCCTGCTCAACGGCAAGATGCTCACCGGTCGCGACGCCGCGCACAAGCGCATGGTCGAGATGCTGAACAAGGGCGAAACCCTGCCGGTGGACCTCAAAGGTCGCTTCATCTACTACGTCGGCCCGGTTGATCCGGTCGGTGACGAAGTGGTTGGCCCGGCTGGCCCGACCACCGCCACGCGGATGGACAAGTTCACCCGTCAGATCCTCGAGCAGACCGGCCTGTTGGGCATGATCGGCAAATCCGAGCGCGGCCCGACTGCGATCGAAGCGATCAAGGACAACAAGGCTGTGTACCTGATGGCCGTCGGCGGCGCCGCTTATCTGGTGGCGCAAGCGATCAAGAAGTCCAAGGTACTGGCGTTCGCCGAGCTGGGCATGGAAGCGATCTACGAGTTCGAGGTCAAGGACATGCCGGTCACCGTTGCGGTGGACAGCAAAGGTGAATCGGTCCACATCACCGGTCCTGCGATCTGGCAACAGAAGATCAGCGAGAGCCTTGCGGTGGAAGTGCAGTAAGCTATTTGCCTTATAAAAACGGCCGGCTCATCCAAGTGGATAGCCGGCCTTTTTTTTGAATGTATAAAATTCGCACAATAATGCAGGGGAGGTTTTTTCGAGCGCAATTGTCGATACCTCCAGTTCGGTATCTGCAAAAAAATACGGCACGCTCATCGCATCTATGAACAGGAACCCCGCCTACACATCTGCATGGTATCGTGCCCGCCCGTCCTGCCATCCGTTTGCCCCAGCATGCTGCCGACTTCCCGTACCCTGCGTCTGTCGTTGTATACCCTGCTGATCATCGCCGGCGCCGCCCTCGCCGCGACTCTTGCGATCCGCCACGCCGAACGTCAGGCATTGGAAGAGGACGCGGCGCGGGCCAATCAGCAGTTGGCACTGTACGCCAATTCTTTGCACACACTGATCGACCGCTACCGCGCCCTGCCCGCCGTGCTCGCACTGGACCCGCAATTGCGTGCGGCACTGGCCGGTCCGGTCGACGCCGAACAGCAAGCGGCGCTCAACCTGAAACTGGAAAAGATCAACGGCGCCGCGCAATCCTCGACGCTGGAACTGCTCGATCACACCGGCCTCGCGGTGGCGGCCAGCAACTGGCGTCTGCCCAGCAGTTACGTCGGTCACAACTACGGCTTTCGCCCCTACTTCAGCCAGACCCGCACCCAGGGCACCGGGCGTTTCTACGCAGTCGGCGTGACCAGCGGGATTCCCGGTTATTTCCTGTCCAGCGCGGTGCTCGGCGACAACGGCGAGTTCCTCGGGGCGATGGTGGTCAAGCTCGAATTCCCGGAACTTGAACGCGAATGGAGCCAGGGCAGCGACACCCTGCTGGTCAGTGATGCACGCGGGATCATTTTCATCGCCAACCAGCCCGACTGGCGCTATCGCCTCCTGCACCCGCTGAGCCCGGCCGATTACAAAGAGATCAAGGCCACCCGCCAATACGACAAACAGTCGCTGGTGCCGCTGACTCATCTGTCGCTGCGTCGCTTCGACGACAACAGCGATCTGCGTCGTGTCGAGGCTCCGCAAGGTACGGCGGATTACCTGTGGGAATCGCTGCCGCTGACCGCCGAAGGCTGGACCCTGCACCTGCTGCGACGCCCGCAATTATCCTTCGAAGACCAGCGCAATGCCGGGCTCGCCGCGGCCGGGGTGTGGCTGGCGCTGGTGTTCCTGCTGTTGTTCCTCAACCAGCGCTGGCGCCTGGCGAAAATGCGCCAGCGCAGCCGCGAGGAGCTTGAGCAACTGGTCGAAGAACGTACCCGCGACTTGCGTACCGCTCAGGACGGTCTGGTGCAGTCAGCCAAACTCGCGGCACTGGGGCAGATGTCGGCGGCGCTGGCCCACGAAATCAATCAGCCGCTGACCGCTCAGCGCATGCAACTGGCGACCTTGCGCCTGCTGCTCGATCATGGCCGCGTCGATGACGCCTACAAGGCGCTCAAACCGGTCGATGAAATGCTCACGCGCATGGCGGCCCTGACCGGTCATTTGAAAACCTTCGCCCGCAAGAGCCCCAGCGGTTTGCGCGAGCGGCTGGATCTGGCCACAGTGGTCGATCAGGCCCTGCAATTGCTCGACGCAAGAATGCGCGACGAACAGGTCAGCCTTGTGCTGCATCTGACCCGCCCGGCCTGGGTGCGCGGCGATGCGATCCGTCTCGAACAAGTACTGATCAATTTGCTGCGCAACGCCCTTGATGCGATGCAAGGCAAACCTTGCAAGCGTCTGGAAATCCGCCTGGAAGCCGACGAGCAACTGTGGCGCCTGAGCGTCATCGACAACGGCGGCGGCATTGCCGAAGAGCATCTGGGCCAGGTGTTCGATCCGTTCTTCACCACAAAACCGGTGGGTGACGGCCTCGGTCTGGGGCTGGCGGTGTCGTTTGCCATCGTCCACGAATCCGGCGGGCGCCTGAGCGCCGACAATGGCGGCAACGGCGCGGTATTCAGCCTGACCCTGCCGATCGATCTGGAGGCGCACATCTGATGCTCAATTCGGTGATGGTGGTCGATGACGAAAGCAGCATTCGCAGTGCCGTCGAACAGTGGCTGAGCCTGTCCGGTTTCGAGGTTCAACTGTTCAGCCGCGCCGAGGAATGCCTGGCGGCGCTGCCGGCGCATTTTGCCGGGGTGATTGTCAGCGACGTGCGTATGCCTGGCCTCAGCGGTCTTGAACTGCTGGCCGAGGTGCAGCGCCGGGATGCCGACCTGCCGGTGATTCTGCTCACCGGCCACGGCGATGTGCCGATGGCGGTCGAAGCCATGCGCGACGGTGCCTACGACTTTCTGGAAAAACCCTTCAGCCCCGAGACCCTGCTCGGCAGCCTGCGCCGAGCGCTGGACAAGCGCCGACTGGTGCTGGAAAACCGCGCCCTGCACGAACAGGCCGACAACCGCGCCAGACTCGATGCAACGTTGCTCGGTGTATCCCGTGGTTTGCAGACCTTGCGCCGGCAGGTGCTGGACTTGGCGACGCTGCCGGTCAATGTGCTGATCCGTGGCGAGACCGGCAGCGGCAAGGAACTGGTCGCCCGCTGCCTGCACGACTTCGGCCCACGCGCCGACAAGCCGTTTGTGGCGCTGAACTGCGCGGCGATCCCCGAGCAGCTGTTCGAAGCCGAGTTGTTCGGGCATGAAAGCGGCGCGTTCACCGGGGCCTCCGGCAAGCGCATCGGCAAGCTGGAATACGCCGATGGCGGCACGCTGTTTCTCGATGAAATCGAAAGCATGCCGCTGGCCCAGCAGGTAAAACTGCTGCGGGTGTTGCAGGAGCAGAAGCTGGAGCGGCTGGGGTCGAACCAGAGCATTCGCGTGGACTTGCGGATCGTCGCGGCGACCAAACCCGATTTGCTGGATGAAGCGCGGGCCGGGCGTTTTCGCGAGGACCTGGCGTATCGCCTGAACGTCGCCGAATTGCGCCTGCCGCCGTTGCGTGATCGTCGGGAAGACATTCCGTTGTTGTTCGAGTCCTTCGCCCAGAGCGCCGCCCAACGCTTGGGCCGGACTTTCCCGCCGCTCAGTGGCGCGCAATTGAGCCACCTGCTGAGTCATGACTGGCCGGGTAATGTGCGGGAGCTGGCGAATGTCGCCGAACGGCAGGTGCTGGGGCTGGATGAACCGGTGCAGGGCATCGATCCCGGCCAGTCACTGGCGGCGCAGCAAGAGGCGTTTGAGGCGCAGTGTCTGCGGGCGGCGTTGACCCGGCACAAGGGTGATGTGAAAGCCGTGCTTGAAGAGCTGCAACTGCCTCGTCGCACCTTCAATGAAAAGATGCAGCGCCATGGACTGACCCGGGAAATGTTCGTACCTGAATGAGCGGAAATCCGCTCATTCATTCCTGATCATCGGCAAAAACCCGCTCAACAACTCCCCCTACCCCCTCTAAACCGGCCCTCCCCCCGTTGGCACAGCTCCTGCTATAGCCCTCGCAGGCTGCGTTTCAACGCGCTCCACAAAAACAATTAAACGAAGGATCCTTCAATGGATAACTCCAACGCCCTGCCTCTTGGGTCGGCTGCCGTGCCGGTCAAAGAACGAACCACCGCCAGTCGCATCAAGTCGATCTTCAGCGGTTCCGTCGGCAACATGGTCGAGTGGTACGACTGGTACGTCTATGCCGCCTTCTCGCTGTACTTCGCCAAGACCTTCTTCCCCGCCGGTTCCACCACCGCCCAATTGATGAACACCGCCGCGATCTTCGCCGTGGGCTTTCTGATGCGCCCGATCGGTGGCTGGTTGATGGGCTTGTACGCCGACAAGGTCGGACGTAAAAAGGCACTGATGGCCTCGGTGTACCTGATGTGCTTTGGCTCCCTGCTGATCGCCCTCAGCCCGAACTACGAAACCATCGGCATCGGCGCGCCGATCCTGCTGGTGTTCGCCCGTCTGCTGCAAGGCCTGTCGGTCGGCGGCGAGTACGGCACCTCCGCCACTTATCTTTCTGAGATGGCAACCAAGGAGCGTCGCGGCTTTTTCTCCAGCTTCCAGTACGTGACCCTGATCTCGGGCCAGCTCATCGCGCTGGGCGTGTTGATCGTGCTGCAGAACATGCTGACCACTGAACAGCTGTACGCCTGGGGCTGGCGCATCCCGTTCGCCATCGGCGCGCTGTGCGCAATCGTTGCGCTGTACCTGCGTCGTGGCATGGAAGAAACCGAATCCTTCACCAAGAAAGAGAAGTCCAAGGAAAGCGCCATGCGCACCTTGATGCGCCATCCGAAGGAACTGCTCACCGTGGTCGGCCTGACCATGGGCGGTACGCTGGCGTTCTACACCTACACCACCTACATGCAGAAATACCTGGTGAACACCGTCGGCATGAGCATCTCCGACTCCACCACCATTTCCGCAGCGACGCTGTTCCTGTTCATGTGCCTGCAACCGATCATCGGCGGCCTGTCCGACAAGATCGGTCGTCGTCCGATCCTGATCGCCTTCGGCGTGCTCGGTACGATCTTCACCGTGCCGATCCTGATGACCCTGCACACCATCCAGACCTGGTGGGGCGCGTTCTTCCTGATCATGGCGGCGTTGATCATCGTCAGCGGCTACACCTCGATCAACGCCGTGGTGAAGGCCGAGCTGTTCCCGACCGAAATCCGCGCCCTGGGCGTCGGCCTGCCGTACGCACTGACCGTGTCGATCTTCGGCGGCACCGCCGAATACATCGCGCTGTGGTTCAAAAGCATCGGCATGGAAACCGGTTACTACTGGTACGTGACTGCGTGCATCGCAGTGTCCCTGCTGGTGTACATCACCATGAAAGACACCCAGAAACATTCGCGCATCGTCACTGACTGATCGCAAAAAACGCGCGAAGGTGCAAGACCTTCGCGCGTTTCTTACCTGTCCGATTTCCCGATCAGGACAACTCGGCAACGCCCTGTTTGCCGCCATAACGCTTCTGCGCATAAGACGCGCCCACGATCATCACCAACAGAATCCCCGCCAGCACCGCCGACGAACCGATGGTGCCGAAGTCCAGCCCGCCCTTCTCATGGGACTTGGTCATCAAGTCGCCCAGGGTCGCGCCAAACGGCCGGGTCAGCACGAACGCCACCCAGAACAGCGCCACCGAAGAGATCTTGGTGAAGTACTTGAGCAGTACCACCACCGCAATCGCCGAGCCGATCAACAGCGCGCCACCAGCGAAGCCCAGGCCCGAGTCGTCCGCCAGGTAATCGCCGAGCGCGGTGCCCAGGGTGTTGGAGAACAGGATCGCCATCCAGTAGAACATCTCGCCGCGAAAGCTCTGCACCTTGGTGACGTTGAGCGAATCGCCGCTCAGGCGCCACGCCGCGAAGATCGCCAGCAGGATCGCGATCAGGATCATGGAACCTGTGGCGTAACCCAGCTCCAGCGTGCGGTCCATGAAGTCGGACATGGTGGTGCCGGCAGTGCTGGTCGACAGGATCACGATCCAGTACAGCAGCGGCTTGTAGGTCTTGGACATCAGCTGCGTGATCAGCGTCAGGACGAACACGCTGATGAGGATCAGCGAGCTCATGGCATAGCCGACGTTGAGGGTCATCGACAGCAAATCCCCCGCGGTTTCCCCCAGGGTCGTCGCGCAGATTTTCATGACCCAGAAGGCCAGGGTGATTTGAGGCAGTTTGTTCATTGCAGGTAAAGCTCCAGTGTGTGACGGCCGGTTCTTGGTTTTCTGGCCGCCGGCAGACTGGCGTTACGAGGGTGAAAAACCGGTCGGGAATGTATGAAAAATCTGTCACACAACCCAAAAGCGGCGATTAATCACCGGTTAATGCCCCGGCCGCATTCTGCACCTACCTGATCGATGACCTGCGCGACGCTCGCTCCGACGACGAAAGCGAATTGAATGCGTCGCCCTTAATATCAAGTTAATCGATTATTTTTAGCATTATTTTGCGCTTTTTAATCAATTTAATTGGCGTAGCATGAACCCCATGCGAAACACATCGCCAACGAATTTCGAATCTGGAGAACGACCATGAAAACCAAACTGATCCTCGCCCTGACCTTGTCCGTACTGGCCGCCAACACCTTCGCCGCCGATGGCTCGGACAAAACCAAATCCGCCGATTTCATTTCCGGCGCCAGCGCCGCTATCGAAACCAGCCACTCGGGCGCTTACGCTGCCGATGGTTTCGATAAAACCAACGTCGGCAAAGCCGTTGCTGCCGATGGCTTCGACAAGACTGGCACTGCTGCTGCCATCGCTGCCGACGGCTTCGATAAAACCGGCACCGCCGCTGCCATCGCTGCTGACGGTTTCGATAAAACCGGTACTGCCGCAGCCATCAGCTGATCGGCAGGATGCAGACACCAAAGCCCGGCCATTGCCGGGCTTGTTCATTTCCAAAGGTCGGCATTTGATCTTCGCGGATCGGACTTGCACTATTGGTCGCTTATAAAAGCCTTCAGGAACACCCCGCCATGCCCGATGACATCCATTTCTACGAACCGGCCAACGGCCACGGCCTGCCCCACGATCCGTTCAACGCGATCGTCGGTCCGCGCCCCATCGGCTGGATTTCTTCGCAGGATGCCGAGGGCCGGTTGAACCTGGCGCCTTACAGCTTTTTCAACGCGTTCAACTACATTCCGCCGATCATCGGGTTCTCCAGTGTCGGGCGCAAAGACAGCCTGAACAACATCGAGCAGACCGGCGAGTTCGTCTGGAACCTCGCGACCCGGCCGCTGGCCGAGCAGATGAACCAGAGCTGCGCAGCCGTCGCCCCCGAGGTCAACGAGTTCGAACTGGCGGGGCTGACGCCGGTGGCGTCGAAGGTGATTGCCGTCCCGCGTGTGGCCGAAAGCCCGGTGTCCTTCGAGTGCAAGGTCACGCAGATCATTCAGTTGCAGCGGGCCGACGGCGAGACGGTGCCGAGCTGGCTGGTGCTCGGCGAAGTGGTCGCCGTGCACATTGCCAAATGGCTGTTGAAGGATGGAATCTACGACACCGCCGCCGCAGAACCGATTCTGCGCGGCGGCGGGCCGGCGGACTACTTCCAGCTGGGGCCGGAGGCATTGTTCAAGATGTGGCGCCCGGGCGCCGTCAAGTAAACGCGGTTACCAGATCAGCTCGGCGTCATCAGTGACGCCCTTGAGCTTGTCCAGCTCATTGATGGCCGCTTCATCCGCGGCAATGGCACCAGGGAACACCTGGTCATTCAACAGTTTGTGAAAGCGTGGCGCACCGCCGTCGACCAGGGCCTTGACCGCGATTGCCGCGTGATAACCCTTGTTGCTGCCCAACTCGACGGGGACTACAGCGGAAACCGCTTCGAAGTGTTCGAACTCTTTACGTGCCATGTCGCAGGTCCTGGCTCAGTCAAATAGGCTGGCCATTAAACCCTCAACCGGCGAGTTTGTGTATCGGCGCGCAACTTTGACCCAGCGCCTGCGCCGCCGACACGTCTTTAAACGTGTGGAAATCCAGGCTGTTGACCACCAGGTCCTGCACCAGCTCGGCAAAGACTTCCATCGACGGGCTGCTGAAATAGGCGGTCATCGACTGCTGGTTATTCCAGAAACCGGAAACCAGCCACAACTCCGGATCACACTGCGAATGCTGCAAGGAAAAGCTCAGGCAACCGGCGGCGGCACGGGATGGTTCGATCAGCGCGCTCAGGCGCATGCCGAGTTCCGCCGAGCGCCCGGCGCGCGCTCGAACGAAGGCCATATGACTGACGGGAATCTGCTTGGACATGTTCAACCCTCCCAGGGAGTCGCGTGGCAGCCGGGGACGGGCTGCGACAGGATCCAAGGTTAAGGGCCGGGCAGCGTTCGCCGTTAGTCGATTCCTGCCGTCGCGTTGCACAATCCTGCGAGACTGTCTTTCAGACCTGTAACAGATCGTGAATTGCTGTCACCGTCCTGTCACACCGGTTTCGAGCAAGTTTTCCGGAATGCGCCCTGTCATGTCTGGGCAGGCAAGCAACGCCATGCAGGATCAGGCAAGCATTTCGCAGGATGTGTCTACCGCTTGCGCTTGCACAAACTTATGCTCTGCTCCCATTCCATCCCTTGCCGAGGAGGCTGTGCATGACGTCATTCGATCGTTTTCAGGCGCCGCCCGATGCCGACATGGAAAAGCAGCGCGCGGAACTGGCGGCCATCATCCGCCGCAACACATCCGAAGATGGCAGTTATGCCACCGCCGTCGGCTCGCTGTTCATGTCGCGCCACACCCAATCCCATGACTTCGCCCCGGTGCTCGCGCAACCGGCGCTGTGCATCATGGCCCAGGGGCGCAAAGAGGTGCGGCTGGCGGACGAGTACTTCAATTACGACCCGCTGAATTACCTGGTGGTCTCGGTTTCGATGCCGTTGAGCGGTCGGGTGGTGAATGTTTCGCCTCTGGAACCGATCCTCGCCGTGCGCCTGGACATCGACCCGGCGGAAATCACCGCGCTGATCGCCGACGCCGGGCCCATGGGCGTGCCGACCCGGCCGACCGGGCGCGGTCTGTATGTGGAAAAGATCGACAGCGCGATGCTCGATGCGGTGCTGCGTCTGGCCCGCCTGCTCGACACACCGAAAGACATCGCCATGCTCGCGCCGCTGATTCGCCGGGAGATTCTCTATCGCCTGTTGCGCAGCCCGCAGGGCCATCGGCTGTACGAAATCGCCATCGCCAACAGCCAGAGCCATCGCATCAGCCAGGCGATCAAATGGCTCAACGGCAACTTCGAACAACCGCTGCGCATTGATGATCTGGCGAAGGAAGTGAACCTCAGCGTCTCGACCCTGCATCACCGTTTCAAGGCGATGACGGCGATGAGTCCGTTGCAGTATCAGAAGCAACTGCGCCTGCAAGAGGCGCGGCGTTTGATGCTGGCTGAAGGGCTGGAGGCATCGGCGGCGGGGTATCGGGTGGGGTATGAAAGCCCTTCGCAGTTCAGTCGTGAGTACAGCCGCCTGTTCGGCGCGCCGCCGCTAAGGGATCTGGCGCGCTTGCGACTCACGGTCTGATCAGGCGCCCAACACCCGACACGCCTCACTCGGCAGCGTCACCGACACCGGATGCCCGATCCCCAGCCCGATGCCCTGACACGGCGTACTCAGCGCCGTGAAGGTCACCCCGGAACATTCCACCGTGGTCTCGATGGTCGCGCCGATGTCGCGCACGAACGTCACCTTGCCCAGCAGGCGATTGCCCGCCGTGGCCTGGGGCGCCGACAGTTGCAGGTCTTCGGGACGGATCAACATTTTCACTTTCTGTCCGACCACGATGCTGCTGCAGATCGGCACTTGCAGGGCATCGCCGCCCGGCAGCACGACCTTGCCATCGCCCAACGCGGTGGCCGGGAAAATATTCCCCGAGCCGATGAAGTCCGCGACGAACTCGTTGGCCGGATGGCGGTAGATTTCGATCGGCGTACCCACCTGCTGCACCCGATGCTCGCCCAGCACCACCACGATGTCAGCCATGGTCATGGCCTCGCGTTGATCGTGGGTAACCATGATGGTGGTGATGTTCAGGCGTTGTTGCAGCTGGCGGATTTCCACCTGCATCGACTCACGCAGCTTGGCATCCAGCGCCGACAGCGGTTCGTCGAGCAGAAGGATTTTCGGGTGCGAGGCAATCGCTCGGGCAATCGCTACCCGCTGACGCTGGCCGCCGGAGAGTTTCGCCACCGGGCGGTCGATCATCGCTTGCAGCTGGATCAGCTCCAGCAACTCCACCACCCGCGCCTGTTGATCAGCCTTGCTCACACCGCGCAGTTTCAACGGATAGGCGATGTTCTCGCCCACGGTCATGTGCGGGAACAGCGCCAGCGACTGGAACACCATGCCGAAGTTGCGCAGGTGCGCCGGGGTGTGGCCAATGTCCTCGCCGTCCAGGCGGATCTCGCCGCCGGTAAGGGTTTCCAGCCCGGCGATCATTCGCAGCAACGTGGTCTTGCCGCAGCCCGACGGGCCGAGGAAACACACCAGTTTGCCCTCGGGCAAATGCAGGTTGACGTCTTTTACCGCGCAGGCCGAGCCGTAGTGTTTCTCGACGTTTTCCAGAATCAGTCCAGTCATGTTGCACCTCACAATCAAAAGGAAACGCCGCCCTCGCCCACCAGCTTCTCCAGCGCCCAGATCAGGACGAAGTCGATCAGCACGATCAGCACGGCAAACGAAAACACGGTAGGGTCGAGCGATGACACGGTGCGGCTGTACATCCAGATCGGCACGGTCATGACGTCGATGGTGTAGAGGAAATAGGTCACGGTGAATTCGTTGAACGAGACGATGAACGCCAGCAGCATCCCCGCCAGAATCCCCGATTTCATCAGCGGCACCACCACATCGACGATGGCCCGCAACGGCGAGGCGCCGAGCATCTGCGCGGCCTCTTCGACTTCGCTGCCGATGGAAAGCATGGCCGCCGTGCAGTTCTTCACCACGAACGGCAGCGCCAGAATCACGTGGGCAATCACCAGCCGCGAGGTGGTCATGTGGAACGGCAGGCTGTCGAACACCAGCAGCAAGGCCAGCCCCAACACCACCATCGGAAACACCAGCGGCAGCGACATCAGTTGCAGCGCCACGCCTTTGCCGCGGAACTCGCAACGGGTCAGCGCGTAAGCTGCCGGCACCGCGATCAGCGTGGCGAAAATCATCGTCAGGCACGCCACCAACAAACTGGTGCCCATGGCCTGGCCGAGGCTCAACACATCGCTGGCGTCCGGCGACACAAAGGTGTGCCACGCGGCCTTGTACCACTGCAGGCTGTAGCTGCTCGGCGGGAAGTCGAGGTTCGACGCGCCGCTGAACGACATCACGATCATGGTCAGGATCGGCAACACTGCCAGGAACAAAATGATCCCGGAAAGAATGCCGGCAAACTTGCCGGTATCGCCCGGCAACAGCGACTGACGCTTCTTGATCAGGGCACTCATTGCGAAGCCTCCAGCAGACGGCGACGGCGGCCGGTGATGTATTCGGACAAGGTCATGATCGCCAGGGTGGTGACGATCAGCACCACGCCAGCGGCGGATGCGGCAGGCCAGTTCATCAGCGGGGCGATCTGGTCATGCACCATCACCGCCAGCATCGGCACGCGCCGACCACCCAGCAGCAGCGGCACCACGAAGCTGCTGGCGTTGTAGGCGAACACCAGCGTCGCGCCGGTGATGATCCCCGGCAGACTCATCGGCAACACCACCTGACGGAACACTTGGAAACGACTGGCGCCAAGCGTCGCGGCAGCTTCTTCGTAGCTGCGGGCGACACCGCGCATGGCGCTGGCAATCGGCAGCACAGCGAGCGGGAACGCGGTCTGCACCAGGCCCATCAATACGCCGTTCTGGTTGTACAGCAACATGATCGGGCGCTTGATCAGGCCGAGGCCCATCAGGGTCTGGTTGAGCATGCCGCCGGGGCCGAGGATCACCAGCCAGCCGTAGCTTTGCAGCAGCAGGTTGACCAGCAACGGCAACAGCACCGCCGCGAGGAAGATCCGCCGCACGAACGGTGAAGTCAGGCGCGACATGGTGTAGGCCACCGGGATCGCCAGTACCACGGCGATCACCGCGCTGATCAGCGCCAGACGCAAGGTCAGCAGCAGCGATTTCAGGTAGTAGGGTTCGAGCAACTGCGCGTAACTGGCCAGGCTGAAACCGGACCACTCCGCGCCCTTGGTGCCGACGCTCATGCGCAACACCAAAAGGCTGGCGGCAATCAGCACGCCGAGAAACAGCATCGACGGCGTGAGAAAAAACCACGCCCGCGCGGTTGGCGAAACACCGCGCGCCGGGCGCACGTCACCCGCGCCGACCGGTTGGGTCAGGGATTGATGTTCCATAGCAATGATCTCGTCAATGGAAAACGAATCTCCCGGGCACCCCGATCATGCGGTGCCCCGGAAGGTCGGCGTCAGGAAGAAAAGATTTCCGTGTAGCGACGAATCCACTGGTCATGCACGGTCGCCAGGAAGGCGTTGTCGTGCATGATCGCCTTCTCCGCGATCTGCTCCGGCGTGAGGATGAAGGGGCTCTTGCGCGCTTCGGCGGAGATGATCGCCTTGGCGTTGACCGGGCCGTTGAAGATGTCTTCGGCCATCTTGCCCTGCACCAGCGGGTCGAGGGAGTGATCGATGAAGGCGTAGGCCAGGTCGGTGTCGCCCGGACGGTTCTTCGGCATCACCGAGAGCATCAGGTCGGTATAGAAACCTTCTTTCATGCCGAACGTGGCGCCGAGGCCGTAGTTCGGGTCGCGGATCTGCTTGGGGAAAAACGCCGGGGCATACAGGCCCCCCATGTCCAGCGAGCCGGTGCGGAACAGCTCGGCGATCTGGTTGGGGTTTTCGCCCAGGGTCACCACGCGGTCTTTCAACTCCGCGAGTTTCTTGAAGCCCGGCTCAATGTTGTGCTCGTCACCACCGGCCAGTTTGGCGGCGATGATGATCAGGTCCATCGCTTCGGTCCAGTTCGGCGGCGGCAGGAAAATGCTCGGTGCCAGATCGGCGTCCCACAGCGCGGCATAACTGTCCGGCGCTTCTTTCTGGGTGCGGGTGCTGTAGACCAGACTGTTGCACCACAGCAGGTAACCGATGCCGTGACCGTTGGCCCCGGTGCGGTATTTTTCCGGAACGTCGATCAGGTTGGGAATGCGGTTGAGATCGGGTTTTTCCAGCAGTCCGGCAGCGGCCAGACCTTCGGCACCGACCCCGGCCAGGGTGATGATGTCGTACTGCGGACGGTCACCGCCGGCCTTGAGTTTGGCGACCATTTCTGAGGTGCTGCCAGTGCGGTCGGCAATCACTTTGGCGCCGGTCTTGGCTTCGAACGTTGCAGCGATGTTGCGCAGTGCGGCCAGGCCCGTGTCATCGGACCAGGTCAACAGGCGCAGGGTCTTGCCGGCAAAGCGGGTGTCGCTGGCACTGGCCCGGATGAAGGGCATGCTCATGGCCGCCGCAGCCACCGAGGCCACGCCGACGGTTTTGATGAATTGACGCCTGTTCAGATCGTGCTCGCCCATTTAGGACTCCCATTATTTTTGTAAGTATGAGATTGACCGCAACCCTTGCCGTGCATGATCGGAATCGCCCAAGCCCCCGATTTCAAAGGGCTTGAACGTGATCAGCGGGTTCATCCTGAGGTCGTGCAAAACACCTGACTATCGATAAAAACTCATCGGAGCCATGACGCCGGCGCATGCCTCGTTGCGAGGCATGCGCTGACCTTTTCCGGGCATTCAGAGCGCGCGGATCACGTGCTTGATTTCCTGGAATGCCGCCAGGCCCCACGGCCCCAGTTCGCGACCGATGCTGCTCTGTTTGTAGCCGCCCCACGCCGTCTGCGGGAAGATCACCTGCGGCGCGTTGAGCCACACCAGCCCCGCCTGCAAGGCGTTGGCGACCCGATCCGCAGTCTCGGCATTGCGCGTGACCACGCTGGCCACCAGACCGAACTGGCTGTCGTTGGCCAGGGCAATCGCCTCGGCTTCCGAAGCGAAACTGCGCACGCAGATCACTGGGCCGAAGATTTCTTCACACCACAGCGCACTGTCGAGGGGCACTTCGGTGAAGATCGTCGGTTGCAAGAAATATCCGCGCGGCAGATCCGCCGGGCGATTGCCGCCACAGATCAGCTTGGCACCGGCGCTCAGGCCACGGTCAATGTGACCGAGCACTCGCTGGTACTGCGCCTGATTGACCAGCGCGCCCATCTCGACTTCTGGATCGAACGGGTCGGCCACACGGATTTTTTCCGCGCGGGCCTTCAAGCGAATCAGGAATTCATCGGCCAGTTCATCGGCGACCAGCACCCGGCTGGTGGCCGAGCACATCTGCCCGGCGTTGAAGAAACCACCGCCGCAGGCCAGCTCCACCGCCAGATCCAGGTCGGCATCTTCCAGGATCAGCAGCGAGGATTTGCCACCCAGTTCCAGGCTCACGCCCTTCACGGTTTCCGCGGCGCGCTGCATCACCTGCACACCCACGGCGTTACTGCCGGTGAAGGAAACCTTGGCGATGCGCGGGTCCGCCGACAGCGGCGCACCGACCGCCAGGCCGGTGCCGCACACCAGGTTGAACACGCCTTTGGGCAGACCGGATTCGGCGATGATCGCTGCCAGTTCCAGTTCTGGCAGCGGCGTGACTTCCGAAGGTTTGAGCACCACGCAGCAACCGGCGGCCAGGGCTGGCGCGAGTTTCCACGCGGTGGTGACCATCGGGAAATTCCACGGCACGATCAGCCCGACCACACCGCAAGGCTCGCGGCGCAGACGTGCGCTGAAGTCGTCGCTGGGCAGCGGCACATTGCTGTCCTGTTTCGCATCAAGGCCTTCGGCGAGCTCGGCGTAATACTCGAACGTAGCGATCACGTCATCGACATCGATGCCCGCTTCAAACTGCGGTTTGCCGTTGTTGCTCGACTGCAATTTCATCAAGTGATCACGACCGTTGCGCACGCCATTGGCGATGTTGCGCAGGATCGCGCCGCGCTCGGCACCGGTGGTTTTCGACCAGTCCCTGAAGGCTTCAGTCGCGGCCGTTACCGCTTGATTGACGGCGTTTGCATCACCGCCATTGACCGTGGTCAGCAGCGCTTCAGTGGCCGGGTTGATCACGCGCAGGTGCTCGCGGCCGGCGGCCCATTGGCCGTTGATGTACAGGCCGTCGAGTGTGGTCGGGAAATTCATCATTTAGCCACCGCCTTCATCCATTGGGTCTGGTCGATTTCGATCAGGGTCGGGCCCTGACGATCGGTGGCGGCGCGCAGTGCACCGCGCAGGTGTTCAGCCGAGCTGATCACTTCCGCCGCGCAACCCAACGCCTTGGCCACACCGATGAAGTCCGGGGTGTAGATGTCCACGCCCACCGGTTCGATGGCGCGGTTGACCATGTATTTCTTGATCTCTTCGTAACCCTGGTTATTCCACAGCAGGATGATCACCGGCGTGCGCGCTTCCACCGCGCTGGCCAGTTCCGGCAGGGTGAATTGCAAACCGCCGTCGCCGATCAGGCACACCACTGGCGGACGTGCGCCGTGTTCCAGTGGGCCACCGAGCCAGGCGCCGATGGCTGCCGGCAAGGCGTAACCGAGGGTGCCGTAACCGGTGGACGAGTTGAACCAGCGGCGCGGACGCTCCGGGTTGAACGTGAGGTTGCCGGTGTACACCGGTTGCGTGGAGTCGCCGACGAACACCGCGTTCGGCAGTTCGTGCAGCACGGTTTCGAGGAAGCGGGTCTGGGCCAGAGTCGGGGCGTCCCAGGTCGCGGCCAGGTCTTCACGCAGACGCGCGGCGCGTACCTGACCCCAGTCGTTGCGGCGCTCGGCCAGCGGTTTGTGCGACAACGCGCTCAACAGTGCTTGCGCCGCGTTGCGCGAGTCCGCCACCAGCGCTACATGAGGCGGGTAGTTGCGCACGGTCTGGTCTGGATCGATATCGACGCGCAGCAGTTTGCCGGGGATCTCGAAACCACCCGCGAAGGTGACGTCGTAGTCGGTTTCCGCCAGTTCAGTGCCAATCGCCAGGATCACGTCGGCGTCGGCCACCAGGGCGCGGGTCGCCACCAGACTCTGGGTCGAACCGATCAACAGCGGATGATTGGACGGCAACATGCCTTTGGCGTTGATGGTCAGGGCCACTGGCGCGTCGAGCAGTTCGGCCAGTTCAGTAAGTTCGGCAGCGGCATCGATGGCGCCGCCACCGGCGAGGATCAGCGGACGCTGGGCGCCGGCCAGCAGTTCAGTCATGCGGCTCACGGCGGCCGGTGCAGCACCGGCGCGGTCGATGTGGACCGGCACGCTGGCCATTAGCTCATCGGCTTCTTCGACCAGCACATCCAGCGGAATCTCGATGTGCACCGGACGCGGACGCCCGGCCTGGAACAGCGCAAACGCACGGGCCAGCACACCCGGCAATTCGGACGCCGACATCAGGGTGTGGGAGAACGCCGCCACGCCACCGACCAGTGCGCTCTGGTTCGGCAGTTCATGCAGCTTGCCGCGACCGCCACCCAGTTGACTGCGCGACTGCACGCTGGAGATCACCAGCATCGGAATCGAATCGGCGTAGGCCTGGCCCATGGCGGTGGTGATGTTGGTCATGCCGGGGCCGGTGATGATGAAGCACACGCCCGGTTTGCCGCTGGTACGGGCGTAACCGTCGGCCATGAAACCGGCGCCCTGCTCGTGGCGCGGGGTGACGTGGTTGATGCTCGAACGGGCCAGCCCGCGATACAGCTCCACGGTATGCACCCCGGGAATGCCGAACACCTGCTCGACCCCATAATCCTCGAGTAACTTGACCAGTACTTCGCCACACGTCGCCATGTCTTTGCCCTTCTTGTTCGTTGAGGCACCGGGCCTTAAGGGAACCGGTGATTGGCCTCATTGAAACTGGCGACCCGTAGCCGCAACAATCGATAAAAGCTCATACTAGCCATGTCCTCACGTCATACCTTGGATCCACATGAAACGACTGCCTCCCCTGCCCGCCCTGCACACGTTTCTGATCACCGCGCAGTGCTGCAACTTCACCCGGGCCGCCGAGCAGTTGCACATCACCCAAGGTGCGGTGAGCCGGCAGATCGCCGGGCTTGAAGAACATCTGGGCTATGAGTTGTTCATTCGCCTGGCCCGGGGCCTGGAACTGACGGCCGAAGGTCGCGAATGGCTGCCACGGGTGCAGCAGGTGTTCAGCCTGATCGGCGACTCGGTGGAGCTGATCGGCGCCAAACGCGAAACCCTGCAACTCAAGGCGCCAAGCTGCGTGATGCGCTGGTTGTTGCCGCGGCTGTTGCAATGGCAGCGCGAGCGCCCGGACGTGCCGGTGAAACTCACGGCGTCGTTGCAGCACGGGGTGGACTTTCATCGCGAGCAGTTCGACGCCGCAGTGATCTACGGCACCGCGCCCCACGACTCGCCCGCGACCTTGCACCTGTTCGATGAACAACTGACGCCGGTCTGTTCACCGGGACTGCTCAAGGGAACGTCGGCCCTGCACACGCCGGCCGACTTGCAACAGCACTTGCTGCTGCACCCGACGCACACCGATGACGACTGGACGCTGTGGCTGGAGGCCGCCGAACTGCACTTGAGCAACATCGGCAGCGGTCAGCATTTCGAAACCCTGGATCAGGCGATGTCGATGGCGTCCCACGGGACTGGGGTGGCGATCGGCGACTGGTCGTTGATCGGCGATGACTTGAACGCCGGGCGACTGGTGATGCCGTTCGATCTGAAGGTGAAGACGGGATTGGGCTATTACATCGTGGCGCCGGCGTCGGAGCCGTCGGCGAAACTGCAGGAATTGATGGGGTGGTTGGTGGAGCAGGCTCACACGCGGTGAGCCTGTTACTGAACGTTCCCACACAAGGCGTGGGAACGTTTGATCGGGTTACATCAGTAACCGACAGTAAACCGCTGCCGCGAATGCTTCGGCGTTTCCACTTCGTCGATCAGCGCAATCGCGTAGTCGGCAAAGGTGATCGAGCTCTGGCCTTCGGCGCTCACCAGCAAGTCATCCTTGCCAACGCGGAATTTGCCGGTGCGCTCGCCTTCGACAAACAGCGCCGACGGCGACAGGAACGTCCAGTCCAGTTCCTTCTCCTGACGCAGCGCATCAAGGAACGCCGCACCAGCGCTGGCCTCAGCCTTGTACTCGGCCGGGAAACCGGCGCTGTCGATCACTCGGGTGCCGTCCGGCAGCAACAGCGAACCGGCACCGCCGACCACCAGCAGACGTTTCACCCCGGCCTGTTTCACCGGACCGATCAGCGCGCTGGCCGGGACCGTGGCGAAATGCGCGGCACTGATCACCACATCGTGACCGGCGACGGCGTCTTGCAGCGCGGCGGCATTCAAAACGTCTACGTTCTTGCTGACCACACCGGCGCGGGCGCCGATCTTCGAGGTGTCCCGAGCGATGGCGGTGACGCTGTGGCCGCGACGCAGGGCTTCTTCCAGCAATTGGCTGCCGGCACGGCCGGTGGCACCAATGATTGCGATCTTGCTCATGACATTCTCCAGTTGGCTTGAGAGTGCTGCGTTTTTCAGAATCGGGTTACCACTTCATCTCGCCCTTGGCGACTTTGGCGCTCAGCTCCAGCGAGCTTTCTTCGCCCAGTTTCGGGTAGCGTTTTTTCATCGCGGCGATCAGCGCGGCAGAGTCCTTGGCCTTGGCGGTTTCTTCGTCGAACGCCTTGATGTAGTCGGCGGTGAACTTCACGGCGGCCAGTGAACGGGCGCTGTCACCCAGGTAGTGACCCGGCACCACGGTTTTCGGTTTCAGGGTTTCGATCGAGTGCAGGGTTTCCAGCCAGTCGGCGTGGGATTGTGCAGTCTGGGTATCGGCCATCCACACGTGGATGTTCTCGGCGACAACGACACCACCGACCACGGCTTTTAACGAAGGAATCCACACGAAGCTGCGATCCGGTTGTTTGCCTTCCAGGCCGACTACCTGCAGTTTCTGGCCTTCAAGCATCAGGCTGTCGCCCTTGAGCACGCCCGGCACGATGGTTTTGGCCGGCACGTCGGCGCCCATTTTCGGGCCCCAGAACGCCAGTTTGCCGTCGACGGTTTGCTTGATGTGATCAACGGTCGGCTGCGAAGCCAGTACCTTGGCATTCGGGAATGCCTTGGTCAGGGTGTCGAGACCGAAGTAATAATCCGGGTCACCGTGGCTGATGTAGATCGTGGTCAGTTGCTTGCCGCTGGCGCGGATCTTTTCCACCACTTGCTCGGCCTGGGACTTGCCGAACTGGGCGTCCACCAGGATCGCGTCCTTCTCGCCGCTGACCAGCACCGAGGTCACCGGGAAGATTGCGTTGGTGCCTGGGTTGTAGACATCGAGGCTCAGATTCGCAGCAGCCGCGTGAGCAGCAAAACCGAGGGTGGCGGTGGCCAGTAAAACGCGCTTGAGAGTGGTGAAGCCGATCATGGGTTGCTCCGCTGTTCGTATGCCGTGCTTGGCGATGGGACAGAGCTTAGTTGCCAGACTCATTACAAAAAATGCGATGCTTAAACATAGTTTGTTTCTGAAAGCGGGCAAATCATGGATCGTCTCCAAGCAATGCGGGTGTTTGTCACGGTTGTGGATCTGGGCAGCCAGTCGGCGGCGGCCGATCACCTGGACCTGTCGCGGCCAGTGGTGTCGCGGTATCTGGCGGAACTGGAAGACTGGGTCGGCGCGCGCCTGATGCACCGCACCACGCGCAAACTGAGCCTGACCGCCGCCGGCAACGAGATCCTGCCACGCTGCCGGCAGATGCTCGAACTGTCGAGCGACATGCAGGCCGCCGTCAGCGAACCCGACGATGCGCCACGGGGGTTGTTGCGGATCAGCGTCAGTACCTCGTTTGGCCAGGCACAACTGGCCGATGCCATGGCCGCTTTCGTCAAACGCTACCCGGGCGTCAACATCGACCTGCAAATGCTCGATCGCACGGTGAATCTGGTGGACGAGCGCATCGACCTGGCGATCCGCACCAGCAACGATCTCGATCCCAACCTGATCGCCCGGCGCCTGACCGTCTGCCGCTCGGTGGTCTGCGCCGCACCTGCCTATCTGCGGGAACACCCGCAGCCGCAGCGCGTAGAAGATCTGAGCCGACACAACTGCCTGACCCATTCCTATTTCGGCAAGAGCCTGTGGCATTTCGAGGAGGATGGCGAACCGGTGTCGGTGCCGGTGCAGGGCAACATCAGCGCCAACGAGGCCAGCACCCTGCTGCGCGCGACACTGGCCGGTGCCGGGGTGGCGATGCTGCCGACCTATCAGGCCGGCGTACATATTCACAGCGGGGAACTGGTGCGCCTGCTGCCGCACGCCGAGCCTCGGCGGATGAACATCTATGCGGTGTACGCCTCGCGCAAACACATGCCGGTGGCGCTGCGCAGCATGCTGGATTTCCTGGTACTGCGGTTTCCCGAAAACCCGCAATGGGATGTTGGCTTGTAAACCCGTTCGCCGCGCGGCTGGCAACTCCACGGCGCTGACCTATGCTGAAAGTAGTACCCAAGGGTATTCGTTCAGAGGTCAACGCCATGATCATGAGCACCAGAACAAGAAGATACCTCGCGATTTTCATCACCTGCGCGGCCACGCTGGCGCTGTACGGCACCGCGGCATGGCGCGTGGAGCAGTTGCGGCAACTGCCCCGTGAGTACGCGAGCTGCAACTTCGAGCGCTGCATCCCTCACAACGCCACCCTCAACGCCCTGCGCTGATACAGGACGTCAGGCGTCGTCGTTCTGCTCGGCCTTCAAGCGGTCGCGGAACGCCTTTGGCGAGATCCCCACCCGGCGCCGGAACAGGCGCGTGAAGTTGGTCGGATCGGAAAAACCCAACACGTCGGACATCTCGTAAATGGTCATGCTGGTGTACGTCAGCAGACGCTTGGCTTCCAGCAACTGACGTTCATGCATGATCTGCAACGCCGGCTGCCCCGCCAGTTCGCGGCAGGTGCCGTTGAGGTGCGAGACGGAAATCCCCAGGCGATGGGCCAGGTCCTCGACCTTGACGTGCTGTCGGTACGTCTCCTCTACCAGTTGAATAAAGCCATTAAGGTATTCGCGCTGACGCTGCGGGCGTTGCGTGGCGTTGTGGCGGTGGATCGCCTGGCGGCTGACCCAGACCATGATCACGCTGACCAGCGAATGCATGAGCATTTCCCGCGCCGGTTGATGACCGTTGTACTCGGCCTGCAACGCGGCAAACAGACTGTTGAGGTAGTCCGCGTCCTTGCCCGCCGGGTAGCTTTCGGCCTGGGCCAAAGCCTGCACCGCGCTGCCCAGTTGCGCCTGCAAATGGTTGATCAACGGCGTGGCCAGGGTGACGACAAATCCTTCGACGTCCTCGGAAAAACGGAAACCATGCACCGATAACGGCGGCAGGATCTGGATCGCGGTTTCGTTCAGTTGCGTGCGTTGGCCTTCGATTTCAAGCTCTGCCTGACCTTTGAATACGAAGAGCAACTGGCACAAATCGGCGTGGCGGTGGGGTTTGATTTCCCATTGATGTTCGCGGCTGCGTTTGGAAATGGTTTCACAGTGCAGCAAGTCAGGGGTTGGCCAGTCCAGGCTTTCACCATAGAGCTTGAACACCGGAATCGAAGGCAGGTCAGGCTTGTTCATCACTTCAATCCAGGCCTCGAAGGTTGCGGGCGATAATCGCACCGATTGGCAGAATGTACAGGTATCGGCTCAGTTTTCACCTTCAATTGACAGACCCGCAAGGGAAAAATGCAAGCACTCGAATCCTGAAAATCATTCACCGGCCGTTGTCGCGTGAAGCTTGCGAGTCATAAAAACAATGAAAACGCTGAAAACCCAAGTCGCCATCATTGGCGCCGGTCCGTCCGGATTATTGCTCGGCCAACTGCTGCACAACGCCGGCATCGACACCCTGATTATCGAGCGCCAGACACCTGACTATGTACTCGGCCGAATCCGCGCCGGGGTCCTTGAACAGGGCATGGTAGAGCTGTTGCGCGAGGCTGGCGTGAGTCAGCGGATGGACGCCGAAGGGCTGGTCCACGGTGGTTTCGAACTGGCCCTCGACGGGCGTCGGGTGCACATCGATCTGCAGGCGCTGACCGGTGGAAAAACCGTGATGGTCTATGGCCAGACCGAGGTCACCCGCGACCTGATGGCCGCTCGTCGGGAGACCGGCGGACAGACAATCTACGAAGCCAGCCATGTCGTTCCCTGTGACATGAAAAGCGACGAGGCCTTCGTCACGTTTGAAAAGGACGGCGAAACCTGGCGCGTCGATTGCGATTACATCGCCGGTTGCGACGGTTTCCATGGCGTGGCCCGACAGTCGATCCCGGCGGAATGCCTGAAGGTCTTTGAACGGGTTTATCCGTTCGGCTGGCTGGGGATACTCGCCGACACACCACCGATTCACGACGAACTGGTCTACGCCCGTCACGAGCGCGGCTTCGCCCTGTGCAGCATGCGGTCGGAGACCCGCACCCGCTATTACCTGCAAGTGCCGGCCGAGGAAAACGTCGACGACTGGTCGGATCAGCGCTTCTGGGATGAACTGCGCAATCGCCTGCCGGCGGATCTGGCGCAGAAGCTGGTGACCGGTCCGTCGATTGAAAAGAGCATCGCGCCGCTGCGCAGTTTTGTGGTCGAGCCGATGCAGTACGGGCGGATGTTTCTGGTGGGGGATGCGGCGCATATCGTTCCGCCGACCGGTGCCAAGGGTTTGAACCTGGCGGCCAGCGACGTCAGCACCCTGTTCAGGATTCTGCTGAAGGTTTACCGCGAAGGGCGCACTGATTTGCTGGAGAAGTATTCGGAAATCTGCCTGCGTCGGGTGTGGAAAGCCGAGCGGTTCTCCTGGTGGATGACCTCGATGCTGCACCGTTTCGACGAACACGATGATTTCAGCCAGCGGATCAGTGCTTCGGAACTGGACTACTTTGTCAGTTCAGAGGCCGGTCAAAAAACCATTGCAGAAAATTACGTCGGACTTCCTTATGAGGCTATCGAATAGCCTGCTACCGACTTACACTGGCGAGCATCCACCCGCTCGCCTTGCCCCTGCGGGTCAATCACTGCCCGCAGGTTCGCCCGTGACCAATCTCAACCACCCCGAAACGCCCAAACCGGCCATTCGCAGCGTGCTGGTCGCGCTGATGATGGCGATCTTTCTTGGCGCGCTGGACCAGACCATCGTCGCCGTTTCCATGCCGGCCATCTCCGCGCAATTCAAGGACGTGAGCCTGCTGGCCTGGGTGATTTCCGGCTACATGGTGGCGATGACCGTGGCGGTGCCGATCTACGGCAAACTCGGTGACCTGTACGGGCGGCGCAAACTGATGCTGTTCGGCATGGGCCTGTTCACCCTGGCCTCGCTGTTCTGTGGCATGGCTCAGAGCATGGAGCAACTGGTGCTGGCGCGGATCTTCCAGGGCATCGGTGCCGGCGGGATGATTTCGGTGAGCCAGGCGATCATCGGCGACATCGTCCCGCCCCGGGAGCGTGGTCGCTATCAGGGTTACTTCTCCAGCATGTACGCGGTGGCCAGTGTTGCCGGCCCGGTGCTCGGCGGTTACATGACCGAGTACCTGTCATGGCGCTGGGTGTTCCTGATCAACCTGCCGCTGGGCCTCGGCGCCTACTGGGTAGCGCGACGCAATCTGATCGGCCTGCCGATTCCCCAGCGCAAACCGGTCATCGACTACCTCGGCACACTGCTGATGATCATCGGCCTGACGGCATTGTTGCTGGCGATCACTCAGGTCGGCCAAGGCCACGCGTGGCGCAGCAGTGAAGTCCTCGGTCTGTTCGCTTGTGCGGTGGCGGTGCTGGCGGTGTTCGTCTGGCATGAGCGACGTGCCCGGGAGCCGTTGCTGCCGATGCACCTGTTCACCAACCGCAGCGCCCTGCTGTGCTGGTGCACGATTTTCTTCTGCAGCTTTCAAGCGATTTCGTTGATCGTGCTGATGCCGCTGCGCTTCCAGAGCGTGACTGGCGCCGGGGCGGACAGCGCGGCCCTGCACTTGTTGCCGCTGGCGATGGGTTTGCCGATCGGTGCCTATTTCGCCGGTCGTCGCACGTCGATTACCGGGCGCTACAAGCCACAGATTTTCACCGGTGCGCTGCTGATGCCGATCTCGATCCTCGGCATGGCCTTCAGCCCGCCCGATGCGACGCTGATCAGTAGTGTGTTCATGTTGCTCAGCGGTATCGCCGGGGGCATGCAGTTCCCGACCTCGCTGGTCGGCACGCAGAACTCGGTCGAGCAAAAGGACATTGGCGTCGCCACCAGCACCACCAACCTGTTCCGCTCTTTGGGCGGTGCGGTGGGCGTGGCGTTGATGTCGGCACTGTTGCTGGCGTTGTTGCAGGACTCCAGTTTTGCTCACCTGACCGGCGCATCGCTGATCGGCGAAGGTCATTCCGGCAATGTGCTGCTCGATGGCCTGAACGCGGCACCCGGCGATGCGCAGAATGCCTTGCGTGCCGAGTTGCTGGTGACGTTCCGGCATTTGCTGATGGTCAGCGCCGGGGTGTCGCTGCTCGGGCTGGCAGCGGCGCTTGCCATGCCGAACCGTTTGTTGCGCGGGCGTGAACACGGCGCCCGCTGACCGATGCCGATAGCTCCCACGCCTTGCGTGGGAGCCCACTGGGATCAAGCGCTGTAATAACCGACCGCCACCAGGAAATCCCCGACCTTCTTCAGGTAGGCATGTTTGTCCTCGACCTTGCCGGTCACCGGGTTCTTCCAACGATATTCATACTCGCCTTCATCCTGTTTGCCGATCAGCGCCAGAATCGGCTCGCCCACCGGTTTGCCTTCCGGGTCCTTGACCTTGGCGAAGTCGGTATTGATCAACCGCAGGTTGGTGCCATGGGCGACGTAACGTTGGGTTTTCAGGTCCACCACGAACACGTAAAGGTCGTCCTGCAGGTAACCGCCCTTGAGCGAGTTGACCGCCATCAGCATGCCCTTTTCGTCCTTGGTCAAATCAGTGGCGGCTTTGTCGAGCAATGATTTCGCCTGTTCTGCCGATGCTCGCGGCAAGTAATAACCGACCGCCAGAATCCGCTGACCGATGCGCTGATAGAACACATGCTTGCGCTCGACCTTGCCGTCGGCCTGATTCTGCCAGCGATATTCGGCTTGCTGGATGCCGTTGCCTTCCGGCACTTTCAGCGCGTCCTTGAACGCTTTCTGCAAATCCGGCCCGAGCACTTCGCTCACGTCCCGGCCGATCAGCGCCGAAGACGGCCCGCCGCTGGCGAGCATCACGCCCTTGGTATCGACCACGAACACGTAGCGATCCTTGTCGACGAATTCGCCCTGGCGGCTGAACGCCGCGAACGCCTTGTCGCCATTGTCGTGATAGTAGGCCAGAGCCTTTTCCAGCAAGGCGATGGCGGCCTTGCTGTCATCCTTTTCCGTGGCCGCATTGGCCTGTCCGAAACTCAACAACAGCACCGCGCCGAGCCAGGCCAGTTTTTGCACAAACCCCATGACGCATCCCTCGTTCTTGTTGGTGTTTCAAGAGCGTAGACGGCCTGACGGCAGGTATGGATATTCAGAAAGCTTCTGAATGTTGCGATGGGTGTGTGGCGAGGGCGTTCGCGCCCTCGCCACAGAAGGGGCTCACGGCCGGGCGTTGATCTGCTGTTGCAGGTTCTGGATCTGCGCCTGCAGGGTGTTGAGGTTGCGGGTCATCTGCCCACGGAACGCATCGAACTCGGCGGTGCTGGAGCCGCCCTGTGCCGAAGCCGGACGGTTGTCCTGCTCGCTCTTGAGCACAACGATTTCCTGTTCCAGACGATCGATCGCGGCGTTCGACCCGCCTTGTTTTTTCAGGGCCGTGATGTCGGCGCCGAGGCTCTTGAACTGCGCATCGAAACCCTTGACCTGTGCATCGAAGTTTTTCAGCTGGGCATCGACCTTGCTGGTGTCGGCCGGCGTGCTTTTCAGCGTTGCCAGCTCTGCACTCAGGGCTTTGACCTGAGCCTGCAACTGAGTGTTGGCGTTCTGCTGTTCAGTGGTCTGGGCGGTCATCTGCGCCAGACGCTTGTCCAGATCCGTCGCCTGACCCGCCACACCCTGCTGCTGTTTGCTCTGATCCTGCAGTGCGCTTTGCAACTGTTTGATCTGCAGTTTCAGCGCTTCGCTGTCGGTGTTGACGTTGGTCTGGCTGGCCACGACCTTGCCGGAAATGTCCTGCAGGCGTCCCGCCGCTTCTTCACTGATCCGCGCGAAACTTTCCTGGGTCGCCACCAGTTGCTGCTCCATCAGCGAGATCTGCTGGAAACTCCACCAGGCCAGACCGATGAAGGCAAAGAACAATGCGCCAACCAGCGCCCACAATGGCCCGGTGCTGGCCGACTTTACCTTGACCACGGGTGGCGTGCGCGAATGCACGGAAGTGCGAGTGGTGGTAGGGAAATCGTCGTCATCGAGTGTGTCGGCGCGCAGGCTCGGAACATCGTCGAAATCGTCGTCGTGTGCATCGTTACGCATGGACATTGAGGCAACCTTTGTGAAACCCGGTAATGGCTGATTGCGGCGCAGTATAAACCCCGCAGCCGCAGGGATTGACCCCCAACCCGTGGCTGGGTTCAGCACTTCGTATCAACGAATGTCCTGGGCCTTCCACCAGCCACAGAACTCATCGAGGGCCGTCCAGAGACTGACTTTCGGATCGTAGTCCAGATAATGCCGGGCGCGACTGATGTCGAGGGTGAAATTTTTGTTCATCACCTGCATGCCCAGCCGCGACAGGGTCGGTTCGGGACGTCCCGGCCAGAGTTTGCATGCGCCTTCGTTGAGCGCCGCCACACTGTAGGCCAGCCCGTAGGAACGGTACTTGGTGACCTGTGGGATTTCCATTTTGCGCATCACGTAATTGACCACATCCCACAGCGGCACCGGGGCACCGTTGCTGATGTTGTAGGCCTTGCCCAGTGCCGAACCGGCCGCCAGAAGACTGCTCAACAACGCTTCGTTGAGGTTGTGCACGCTGGTGAAGTCGACCTTGTTCAGGCCGTTGCCGATGATTGCCAGACGCCCTTTGCGCTGCATCTTCAGCAGGCGCGGGAAAATGCTCATGTCCCCGGCGCCGGTGACGAAACGCGGGCGCAGGGCCAGGGTTTCGAGGCCGAATTCCTGGGCGCCGAAGACCTTTTGCTCGGCCAGATACTTGGTCGCCGCGTAGTGGTGTTTAAAGCGCTTGGGCACTTGTTCTTCGGTCAGGCCGAGGTGGTCGCGGCCGTCAAAATAGATCGACGGCGACGACAGATGCACCAGGCGCCGCACCCGTTGCTTGAGGCAGGCTTCGACCACGTTTTCGGTGACCTGCACATTGCCCTGATGAAAGTCCTGATAACGGCCCCACAACCCGACCGCGCCGGCGCAATGCACCACGGCTTCAACGTCGGTGCAGAGCGCACGCACCAGTTCCGGATCGCTCAGGTCGCCCTGAACGAACTCGGCACCCCGACGCACCAAATGCTCGACACCTTCGGCCCGGCGACCGTTGACCCGCACGTCCAGGCCCTGCTCCAGGGCAAAACGCGCAAAGCGTCCGCCAATGAAGCCGCTTGCGCCGGTGACCAGAATTTTCATGTAGAGCTCCGCTGTCTTTCGTTTTGCCTGATTCGTGAGTCTTGACGCTGGCCGTCAGTCCAACGGCACCAGCCATTGCGACGACGAACGCACCAGTTGGTCGGTCAACAACCCCAGCAACTGGCCGCCATTGCGCCAATGATGCCAGTACAACGGCACGTCGATCGGTTTATCTGGCAACAGTTCGCGCAATACGCCGCGTTCCAGTTGCTCGCGCACCTGCAATTCCGGCACCAGCCCCCAGCCGAGCCCGGCTTCGGTCAGGCGGATAAAACCTTCGGATGACGGACACAAATGATGTTCGAAACCACCATCGACGCCGAGGGACGCAAGGTAGCGGTGTTGCAGAAAGTCGTCTGGACCGAACACCAGCGCCGGGGTGCGCGGCAGTTGTTCGGCCCGCACGCCGTCGGGGAAATGCCGTTCGATGAATGCCGGGCTGGCCAGCGCCCGATAGCGCATCGCCCCGAGCAACACACTGCGGGCGCCCGCCACCGGCCGTTCACTGGCGCAGACACAGGCCGCCACTTCACCGGCGCGCATGCGCTTGAGGCCGACGGTCTGGTCTTCGACGATCAGGTCCAGCAACAGATGTTGCTCGGCGCAGAAGTCGCCCACCGCCTCGGCCCACCAGGTGGCGAGGCTGTCGGCGTTCAGCGCGATGCGCAGCCGTTCCGGCAGGCCCTCTTCGTCCAGCGCCGGCACCAGCGTCTGCAAATCCCGTTCGAGCAGGCGCACCTGCTGCACATGGTTGAGCAGGCGCCGACCGATCTCGGTGGGTGATGGCGGCGTCCCGCGCACCAGCACCGGCTGGCCAACCCGCGCTTCCAGCAGTTTGATCCGCTGGGAAATCGCCGATTGCGAAAGGCCCAGCACCTGCGCCGCCCGTTCGAATCCGGCCTGCTCGACCACGGCGGCCAGAGCGGAAAGCAATTTGTAGTCGAACATCAGTTTTCCTAATGAGCGATCAGCACTATTGGTTTTTCTTATACAGCGTCTGCCCGGAGAATAGCCAGCAAGCACTCTTTATCAAGGACCACCCCCATGGCTGGCGAAACCTCTTTGACCACCCTGCTGCGCAGCATGAGCCCGCAGCTCAATGCCGGCGAATACGTGTTCTGCACCTTGCGCGACGGTCAGTTGCCGAGCGGTCTGGAGGTCGTGGGCAGTTTCCGCGAACAGGAAGGCCTGACGGTGATTCTGGAACGGTCCCACGCCGAACGCGCCGGTTTCAGTTTCGACTACGTTGCGGCCTGGATCACCTTGAACGTGCATTCGGCGCTGGAAGCCGTCGGCCTGACCGCCGCATTCGCCACCGCACTGGGCAAGGCCGGTATCAGCTGCAACGTGATTGCCGGCTACTACCACGACCATTTGTTCGTCGGTCAGGCCGACGCCGAACGCGCCATGCAAGTGCTGCGCGATCTCGCAGCCAACGCGGAGTAATTGTCATGTGGCAAAGCTATACCAACGGTTTGCTGGTGGCGTTCGGGCTGATCATGGCGATCGGCACCCAGAATGCTTTTGTCCTGGCCCAGAGCCTGCGTCGTGAGCATCACCTGCCGGTTGCCGCGCTGTGCGTCGCCTGCGATGCGCTGCTGGTGGCGGCGGGCGTGTTCGGTCTGGCCACGGTGCTGGCGCAGAACCCGACGTTGCTGGCGGTTGCCCGCTGGGGCGGCGCGGTGTTCCTGATCTGGTACGGCAGCCAGGCGTTGCGCCGGGCCTGCTCGAAACAGAGCCTGCAACAGGGTGAAAACCAGACCGTGCGTTCATTGCGCGCGGTGATGCTCAGTGCACTGGCGGTGACCCTGCTCAACCCGCACGTCTATCTGGACACCGTGCTGCTGATCGGCTCCCTTGGCGCGCAACAGTCAGTGCCCGGCGCTTATGTCGTGGGCGCGGCGAGCGCTTCGCTGCTGTGGTTTTTCACTCTGGCGTTCGGCGCGGCATGGCTGGCACCGTGGCTGGCACGGCCGGGTACGTGGCGAATTCTCGATCTGCTGGTGGCGGTAATGATGTTTACGGTGGCCGGGCAATTGATATTGGCTTCGTGATTTATTCCAAAAGGCTCTGGAACCTCTATCCCACACAGTTGTTGCGTGGTTATGCCGCACCCCCGGTGCTATGATCCGAACCCTGCGCCGCAAAGAGTAAAAACTCGCCGGTGCATTTCTGGCCGCCCGTGATCGGCCTTGCGCTCACCGCAACAGACCTGATTAGGAGAATCATCATGGCTTTCGAATTGCCGCCGCTGCCTTACGCACACGATGCCCTGCAGCCGCACATTTCCAAGGAAACCCTGGAATTCCACCACGACAAGCACCACAACACCTACGTCGTGAACCTGAACAACCTGGTGCCAGGCACCGAGTTCGAAGGCAAGACCCTGGAAGAAATCGTCAAGACTTCCTCGGGTGGCATCTTCAACAACGCCGCTCAGGTCTGGAACCACACCTTCTACTGGAACTGCCTGGCGCCAAACGCCGGCGGTCAACCAACCGGCGCCCTGGCTGAAGCCATCAACGCTGCTTTCGGTTCGTTCGACAAGTTCAAGGAAGAGTTCAGCAAAACCTCGATCGGCACCTTCGGTTCCGGCTGGGGCTGGCTGGTGAAAAAGGCTGACGGTTCCCTGGCTCTGGCCAGCACCATCGGCGCCGGCAACCCGCTGACCAGCGGCGACACCCCGCTGCTGACCTGCGACGTCTGGGAACACGCTTACTACATCGACTACCGTAACCTGCGTCCTAAGTACGTCGAGGCGTTCTGGAACCTGGTCAACTGGAAGTTCGTGGCCGAGCAGTTCGAAGGCAAGACCTTCACCGCTTAAGCTGCGCGCCAGACAAAAAACCCGGCTATTGCCGGGTTTTTTTATGCCTGCGAAAAACACGAAGGTGAATCTGATCGCAAACAGGGCCATTTCCCACACGCAAAGCAGCCCTTGTCCCCTTGCTCCCGAGCCACAGCGGACTAACATCAAACAGAGGAAAAAATGTCCGACGCCCCTCAAGTTGGAGGCCAAAACTACCGACACAGTACAACCAGGGCAAATACTCCAGGCAGCAGCATTTCGGCCAAGGCCACGGACAAATTTTCCGCGGCTCGATTGTCCCTTTGACTGCCAACACGGGATTGCCAATACTCATGGCAACTTGACGCTACCCGCACGGAACAAGGAATAACCCTTTGAAGCTGGAACTCAAGAACAGCTTGTCGGTGAAGTTGCTCCGGGTCGTGCTCCTGTCGGCATTGATCGTCGGCGTGGTCTTGAGCTGCGCGCAGATCGTTTTCGATGCCTATAAAACACGCCAGGCCGTCGCCGGCGATGCCGAACGCATCCTCGACATGTTCCGCGATCCTTCAACCCAGGCCGTCTACAGCCTGGACCGGGAGATGGGCATGCAGGTGATCGAAGGCCTGTTCCAGGACGACGCCGTGCGCCAGGCCTCCATCGGGCATCCCAACGAAGCGATGCTCGCGCAGAAATCCCGTGAATTGCAGCATTCCAACAGCCGCTGGCTGACCGACCTGATTCTCGGCCAGGAGCGCACGTTCACCACCCAACTGGTGGGTCGCGGCCCCTACAGCGAATATTACGGCGACCTGAGCATCACCCTCGACACCGCCACCTACGGTCAGGGTTTCATCGTCAGTTCAGTGATCATCTTCATTTCCGGCGTATTGCGCGCCCTGGCCATGGGCCTGGTGCTGTATCTGGTCTATCACTGGCTGCTGACCAAGCCGCTGTCGCGGATCATCGAGCACCTCACGGAAATCAACCCGGACCGCCCCAGCGAACACAAGATTCCGCAGCTCAAGGGCCACGAGAAGAACGAACTCGGCATCTGGATCAACACCGCCAACCAGTTGCTCGAATCCATCGAACGCAACACCCATCTGCGCCACGAAGCGGAGAACAGTCTGCTGCGCATGGCCCAGTACGATTTCCTCACCGGCCTGCCGAACCGTCAGCAATTGCAGCAACAGCTGGACAAGATTCTGGTGGACGCCGGCAAGCTGCAGCGCCGGGTCGCGGTGTTGTGCGTCGGGCTGGATGACTTCAAGGGCATCAACGAACAATTCAGCTACCAGACCGGCGACCAATTGCTGTTGGCCCTCGCTGATCGCCTGCGCGCCCACAGCGGCCGTCTCGGCGCCCTCGCCCGCCTGGGCGGCGACCAGTTCGCCCTGGTACAGGCCGACATCGAACAACCTTACGAAGCGGCGGAACTGGCGCAAAGCATCCTCGATGATCTGGAAGCGGCATTCGCCCTCGACCATCAGGAAATCCGCCTGCGCGCCACCATCGGCATCACCCTGTTCCCGGAGGACGGCGACAGCACCGAGAAGCTGTTGCAGAAAGCCGAGCAGACCATGACCCTGGCCAAGACCCGCTCGCGCAACCGCTATCAGTTCTATATCGCCAGCGTCGACAGCGAGATGCGCCGTCGCCGCGAACTGGAAAAAGACCTGCGCGATGCCTTGCTGCGGGATCAGTTCTACCTCGTCTATCAGCCACAGATCAGCTACCGCGATCACCGCGTGGTCGGTGTCGAGGCCCTGATCCGCTGGCAACATCCGGAGCACGGACTGGTGCCGCCGGACCTGTTCATTCCGCTGGCCGAACAGAACGGTACGATCATCGCCATCGGCGAGTGGGTGCTGGATCAGGCCTGCAAACAACTGCGCGAATGGCACGATCAGGGTTTCGTCGACCTGCGCATGGCGGTCAACCTGTCCACCGTGCAACTGCACCACGCCGAGCTGCCCCGGGTGGTCAACAACCTGTTGCAGATGTACCGCCTGCCGCCGCGAAGCCTGGAACTGGAAGTCACCGAAACCGGCCTGATGGAAGACATCAGCACCGCCGCCCAGCACTTGCTGAGCCTGCGCCGCTCCGGCGCACTGATCGCCATCGACGACTTCGGAACCGGCTACTCCTCGCTGAGCTATCTCAAGAGTCTGCCGCTGGACAAGATCAAGATCGACAAGAGCTTCGTCCAGGATCTGCTGGATGACGACGATGACGCGACCATCGTTCGCGCCATCATTCAACTGGGCAAAAGCCTCGGCATGCAGGTGATCGCAGAAGGCGTGGAAACCGCCGAACAGGAGACCTACATCATCTCCGAAGGCTGCCATGAAGGTCAGGGCTATCACTACAGCAAGCCGCTGCCGGCGCGGGAGTTGAGCGTTTATCTCAAACAGGCCCAGCGCAGCAACGCGGCGATCCTCTGAACGCTGCCGGCAAGGGCCGCCACGCGCCTTGTGCCCGGCACCGTTGATCCAGCGCAAACCCCGCGCGAATAGGAAATATTTCCAGCCACAACCCTTTACACATAATGCGAAAGATTTGCATTATGTCGCAGCTTTTGCGCACCCCCGCGCCTGTCCACTCAATTACCGAAGCAGGATGTTCGCCATGATTCGTATGCCTCTGGCTACCGCCAGTCTGCTGGCCATCGCTATTTCCCTCGCCGGTTGCGGCGAAGGCAAAGACAAGGCCGCCGCTCCAGCAGCGCCGACGCCAGCCGCCAGCACCGCCGCGCCGGCGGCTCCTGCCACTGCCGGTAAAGTCGACGAGGCCGCTGCCAAGGCTGTGGTCGCGCACTACGCCGACATGGTCTTCGCCGTTTACAGCGATGCCGAATCCACCGCGAAAACCCTGCAGACCGCTATCGACGCTTTCCTCGCCAAGCCGAACGCCGACACGCTGAAGGCCGCACGTGCAGCCTGGGTTGCCGCCCGCGTTCCTTACCTGCAGAGCGAAGTGTTCCGCTTCGGCAACACCATCATCGACGACTGGGAAGGTCAGGTTAACTCCTGGCCTCTGGACGAAGGCCTGATCGACTACGTCGACAAATCCTACGAACACGCACTGGGCAACCCGGGCGCCACCGCCAACATCATCGCCAACACCGAAGTACAGGTCGGCGAAGACAAGGTCGACGTCAAGGACATCACTCCGGAAAAACTCGCCAGCCTGAACGAGCTGGGCGGTTCCGAAGCCAACGTTGCCACCGGCTACCACGCCATCGAATTCCTGCTCTGGGGCCAGGACCTGAACGGCACCGGCCCTGGCGCCGGCAACCGTCCGGCATCGGATTACCTGGAAGGCGCTGGCGCCACCGGCGGTCACAACGATCGTCGTCGTGCCTACCTGAAAGCCGTGACCCAACTGCTGGTCAGCGACCTGGAAGAAATGGTCGGCAACTGGAAGCCGAACGTGGCCGACAACTACCGCGCCACCCTGGAAGCCGAACCGGCCGAAAGCGGCCTGCGCAAAATGCTGTTCGGCATGGGCAGCCTGTCTCTGGGCGAGCTGGCTGGCGAGCGCATGAAGGTGTCCCTGGAAGCGAACTCCCCGGAAGACGAACAGGACTGCTTCAGCGACAACACCCACAACTCGCACTTCTACGATGCCAAAGGCATTCGTAACGTTTACCTGGGCGAATACACCCGCGTCGACGGCACCAAAATGACCGGCGCCAGCCTGTCGTCGCTGGTGGCCAAGGTTGACCCGGCTGCCGACACCGCCCTGAAAGCCGATCTGGCCGCTACCGAAGCCAAGATCCAGGTCATGGTCGATCACGCCAACAAGGGTGAGCACTACGACCAGTTGATCGCCGCCGGCAACACCGCTGGCAACCAGATCGTTCGTGACGCCATCGCCTCGCTGGTCAAGCAGACCGGTTCGATCGAAACGGCGGCCGGCAAGCTGGGTATCAGCGACCTGAACCCGGACAACGCTGATCACGAGTTCTGATCAAGCGCGTCTGACTGAACAAGGCGACCTCCGGGTCGCCTTGTTCGTTCTGGCTGACCTGACGTGTATCAAGCAAACGATAATTCCTCTTATTCAAACCCCCTCGCCCTGTTAGACTTTGCGCCTTTAAATTCGCCCCTCTTGCAGGAAGTCTGATGCCCTCGCTGCCTCTTCGCTTGTCCGCACTGTTTCTGGCCCTGGGCCTGAGTGCCTGCGATGACGCCCCGCGTTTCACCAAGGCCGAGCCCGGCGAAGCCCGCTCCGGCGGCGCCGCGACCGTACGCAAGACGGATCAGAATTCATTTTCCCTGCCCTCCGCGAATCTTCCGCCCTCGCGTCGGGTGGACTTCAGCGTCGGCAACAGCTTCTTTCGCAGCCCTTGGGTGATCGCACCGTCGACCACCACCGCCCGCGACGGCCTCGGCCCGTTGTTCAACACCAACGCCTGCCAGGGCTGCCACATCAAGGACGGCCGCGGCCATCCGCCGACGCCGGATGCGCCCAACGCCGTATCGATGCTGGTGCGCCTGTCGATTCCCGATGCGCCGCAGTACGCCAGATTGATCGAGCAGGTCGGCGTGGTGCCGGAGCCGGTCTACGGTGGGCAGTTCCAGGACATGGCCGTGCCCGGCGTTGCACCGGAAGGCAAGGTGCGGGTCGATTACACGCCAGTGCCGGTGCGCTTCAAGGACGGCACCGAAATCGAGCTGCGCAAGCCGGTCTTACAGATCACCCAGCTCGGCTACGGCCCGATGCACCCGGACACACGTTTCTCCGCACGCGTTGCGCCACCGATGATCGGCCTGGGTCTGCTCGAAGCCATCCCCGAGGAAGCGATTCTCGCCAACGCCGCCGCGCAGGCCAAAGAAAACAACGGCATCAACGGCCGGCCCAACCGCGTCTGGGATGACGCACAGCAAAAGACGGTCATGGGGCGATTTGGCTGGAAAGCCGGCCAACCGAACCTCAATCAACAAAATGTTCACGCGTTTTCTGGTGATATGGGCCTCACCACGAGCCTGAGACCGTTTGATGACTGCACCGACGCGCAAATCGCCTGCAAACAGGCGCCGAATGGCAATGGCCCGGACGGCGAACCTGAAGTCAGCGATAACATCCTGCGCCTGGTGCTGTTCTACAGCCGCAACCTCGCCGTTCCCGCACGCAGGGGCGTCAACGATGCCCAGGTGCTGGCCGGCAAGAATCTGTTTTTCCAGGCTGGCTGCCAGTCCTGTCATACACCGAAATACACCACCGCCGCCAACGCGGCCGAACCTGAACTGGCCAATCAAGTGATTCGCCCGTACAGCGATCTGCTGCTGCATGACATGGGCGAAGGCCTGGCCGACAACCGCACCGAATTCCAGGCCAGCGGCCGCGACTGGCGCACGCCGCCGTTGTGGGGCATCGGCCTGACGCAGGCGGTCAGCGGTCACACTCAGTTTCTGCACGACGGCCGCGCCCGCAACCTGCTCGAAGCGGTGCTCTGGCATGGCGGCGAAGCCAAGGCGGCGCAGCAACAGGTTTTGTCTTTCAATGCCGAGCAGCGTGCCGCGCTGCTGGCGTTTTTGAATTCACTTTAAACACTTAAAAGAATCGGGAGCCCGACATGTTCCGTCCCAAGCTGTTGTTCACCAGCCTTGCCGCACTGGCCCTCGGCGCGTGCTCGCCACAAGACCCGCAAGCGGTCACCTCGGCCGCCATCGCCAAATCGGTGATCCTGCCGACTTACACCCGCTGGGTCGAAGCCGACAAGCAACTGGCTGTCAGCGCCCTCGCCTACTGTCAGGGCAAGGAAAACCTGGAAACCGCCCGCGCCGACTTCCTGCACGCGCAGAAAGCCTGGGCCGAGCTGCAACCGCTGCTGATCGGTCCACTGGCCGAGGGCAATCGCTCGTGGCAGGTGCAGTTCTGGCCGGACAAGAAAAACCTGGTCGGCCGTCAGGTCGAGCAACTGGTCACCGCCCAGCCGCAGATCGATGCCGCTGCACTGGCCAAGTCCAGCGTCGTGGTCCAGGGCCTGTCGGCCTACGAGTACATCCTGTTCGACGCCAAGCCTGACGTGGCCAACGACGCGCAGAAAGCCAAGTACTGCCCGCTACTGGTGGCCATTGGCGAGCGCCAGAAACTCCTGGCCGAAGAGATCCTCAGCAGCTGGAACAACACCGACGGCATGCTTGCGCAGATGAGCAAGTTCCCGAACCAGCGCTACGCCGATTCCCACGAAGCGATCGCTGATCTGCTGCGGGTACAGGTCACCGCCCTCGACACCCTGAAGAAAAAGCTCGGTACGCCAATGGGCCGCCAGAGCAAAGGCGTACCGCAACCGTTCCAGGCCGATGCGTGGCGCAGCCAGTCGTCGCTGACGGCCATGGAAGCCAGCCTCGCCGCCGCCAAGACCGTTTGGGAAGGCGTCGACAACAAAGGCCTGCGCGGCTTGCTGCCAACTGAGCAGAAACCATTGGCGGACAAGATCGACGCCGCTTACGCAGCCTCGCTCAAACTGTTCGGCAGCACTCAACGCTCGCTGACTGAAATGCTCGAAGACGACGCCGGTCGCCAGCAACTCAACGACATCTACGACAGCCTCAACGTCGTCCATCGCCTGCACGAAGGCGAACTGGCCAAGGCGCTGGGCATCCAACTGGGCTTCAACGCCAACGACGGTGACTGATGAGGGCAAGTGCCATGCTGCGACGCCAGGCTCTGACTTTAGGTAGTTTGCTGCTGGGAGCAGTGACACTGGGCGGCTGGACGCTGTTCAAGCGCAAGGATCAGAGCCCGCTGCTGCTGTCGGCGCGGGACGACACCGACGGCAAGCACTACGCCGTCGGCTATCGACTGGACGGCACGCGAGTGTTCGCCACTGAAGTCGGCCAGCGCTGCCACGACATCATCAATCACCCGACGCTGCCGATCGCGCTGTTCGTCGCCCGGCGTCCGGGCACCGAGAGCTACCTGATCGACCTGCGCGACGGTGCGTTGTTGCAGACCGTGCCCTCGCAGCCGAACCGGCATTTTTACGGCCACGCGGTGATCCACCACAGCGGCGATTACCTGTACGCCACCGAGAACGACACCACCGATCCGGGCCGCGGCCTGCTCGGGGTGTACAAGTTCGAGGGTGAACGGCTGGTGCACAGCGGCGAGATTTCCACCCACGGTCTCGGCCCGCATCAAGTGTCGTGGATGCCCGACGGTGAAACCCTGGTGGTGGCCAACGGCGGGATCCGCACCGAAGCCGAAAGCCGGGTCGACATGAACCTCGACGCCATGGAACCGAGCCTGGTGCTGATGCAACGCGACGGCACCCTGCTGAGCAAGGAAACCCTCGCCCAGTCGATGAACAGCGTGCGGCACCTGGGGATCGCCGGCGACGGCACCATCGTCGCCGGCCAGCAATTCATGGGGCCTTCCCAGGAGCGTTCCGAGTTGCTGGCGATCAAACGTCCGGGCCAGCCGTTCGTGGCGTTCCCGGTGCCGGAGCATCAGTTGCAGTCGATGGGTCATTACACCGCCAGCGTCGCCGTCCACAGCGACCTGCGTCTGGTGGCGCTGACCGCACCGCGTGGCAACCGCTTCTTCATCTGGGATCTGGACAGCGGCGAAGTACGCCTCGATGCACCGTTACCCGACTGCGCCGGTGTCGGTGCGGTGAAGGACGGTTTTGTCGTGACCTCGGGGCAAGGACGTTGCCGTTATTACGATTGCCGCCAGGACGAACTGCTGGCCAAACCGCTGGATTTGCCCGCAGGGCTCTGGGACAACCATCTTCATCTGATGGCCTGAAATTCGCCGCCGACCGCTCGGTCGGCGGCACCGCTTTTCTACACCTTCCTCCATCACACCCTGTAAAAACTGGCAGTTGGAATCCCTGCCGGAGTCGGGGTAATGTGCCCGCCTGTCTCGCCTGATTTTCTCCAAGGAACTGGAATATGCTGCGTCGCCGCATGCTGATCATGTTGGGTGTTGTACTGCTGATCGTTCTGCTCCTCGCCGGTTACAAGGCCTTCTCGATCTACACGATGATCCAGGGCTTTGCCAAACCGAAGCCGCCGATCAGCGTCGCCGTGGCCACCGCCGCCGAGCGCCCGTGGCAGATGCGCCTGCCTACCGTCGGCACGCTCAAGGCGCTGCAGGGTGTCGAGCTGAGCCTGGAAGTCGCCGGCACCGTGACCGAACTCAAGTTCGAATCAGGCCAGAAGGTCAAGGCCGGGCAACCGTTGCTGCAACTCGACAGCGCCGTCGAATCCGCACTGCTGGAAACCGCCAAGGCCGACCTCGGTCTGGCGCAACTGGACTTCGGCCGTGGCAGCCAGCTGGTTGGCAGCAGTGCCATTTCAAAAGGCGAGTACGACCGACTCTCGGCGGTCCTGCAAAAGAACAAGGCCACGGTCAATCAGCTCAATGCATCGCTGGCAAAAAAACGCATTTCCGCACCGTTCAGCGGCACCATCGGCATCCGTCAGGTCGACGTCGGTGACTATCTCGCCAGCGGCACGAAAATCGCCACCCTGCAGGATCTGAGCAGCCTCTACGCCGACTTCTATGTGCCTGAGCAATCTGTGCCGAAGCTGGCCATCGGTCAGCCAGTGCAGATTTCGGTTGCCGCCTATCCCGGGCAGAACTTCCCTGGCGCGATCAGCGCGATCAACCCGATTGTCGAAAGCACCACCCGCAACATTCTGGTCCGCGCGACGCTGGCCAATCCCGACGGCAAGTTGCTGCCGGGCATGTTCGCCAGCCTTGAAGTGCTGCTGCCGGACCCGCAGAAGCACATCGTCGTGCCGGAAAGCGCGATCACCTACACCCTTTACGGCAACTCGATCTACGTGGTCGGGCAGAAGAAAGCCGAGGACGGCAGTGTCGAGAAAGACGACAAGGGCCAACCGGTACTGATCGCCGAGCGCCGTTTCATTGAAACCGGTGAGCGCCGCGAGGGGCTGGTGATGATCAACAAGGGCGTGCAGAGCGGCGAACAAGTGGTGACGGCCGGCCAGATCAAACTGGACAACGGCGCGCACATCGCCATCAGTGACGACAAGACCCTCGGCGAGCAGAACAGTCCGCGCCGCGCTGACTGATCAAGGAATCCTCATGGCCTTTACCGATCCGTTCATTCGCCGCCCGGTGCTCGCCACCGTGGTCAGCCTGCTGATTGTGCTGCTGGGCTTCCAGGCCTGGAGCAAGCTGCCGCTGCGCCAGTACCCGCAAATGGAAAACGCCCTGATCACGGTGACCACCGCCTACCCCGGGGCCAACGCCGAAACCATCCAGGGCTACATCACCCAGCCGATGCAGCAGAGCCTGGCGAGCGCCGAGGGCATCGACTACATGACCTCGGTCAGTCGGCAGAACTTCTCGGTGATTTCGATCTACGCACGCATCGGTTCCAACAGCGACCGCTTGTTCACCGAACTGCTGGCCAAGGCCAACGAGGTGAAAAACAAACTGCCACAGGATGCCGAAGACCCGGTACTGAGCAAGGAAGCCGCCGATGCCTCGGCACTGATGTACATCAGCTTCTTCAGCAAGGAACTGAGCAACCCGCAGATCACGGACTACCTGTCGCGGGTGATCCAGCCAAAACTGGCGACGCTGCCAGGCATGGCCGAAGCCGAGATTCTGGGTAACCAGGTGTTCGCCATGCGCCTGTGGATCGACCCGGTGAAACTCGCCGGTTTCGGCCTCAGCGCCAGCGACGTGAGCAACGCGGTGCGCCAGTACAACTTCCTCTCCGCCGCCGGCGAGGTAAAAGGCGAGTACGTGGTCACCAGTATCAACGCCAACACCGAACTGAAGTCGGCCGAGGCCTTCGGCAAGATTCCGCTCAAGGTCAGTGGTGACAGCCGTGTGCTGCTCAGCGATGTGGCGCGGGTGGAAATGGGGGCGGAGAACTACAACTCCATCAGTTCCTTCGGTGGTACGCCCTCGGTGTACATCGGGATCAAGGCGACGCCCGGCGCCAACCCGCTCGACGTGATCAAGGAAGTGCGCAAGATCATGCCCGAGCTGGAGGCCCAGTTGCCGCCCAACCTCAAGAGCGAGATCGCCTACGACGCGACGCTGTTCATCCAGGCCTCCATCGACGAGGTGGTGAAAACCTTGTTCGAAGCGGTGCTGATCGTGATCGTGGTGGTGTTCCTGTTCCTCGGCGCCCTGCGCTCGGTGGTGATCCCGGTGGTGACCATTCCGCTGTCGATGATCGGCGTGATGTTCTTCATGCAGATGATGGGCTACTCGATCAATCTGCTGACCCTGCTGGCGATGGTGCTGGCGATCGGTCTAGTGGTGGACGATGCCATCGTCGTGGTGGAAAACATCCACCGACATATCGAAGAAGGCAAGACACCGCTGGACGCCGCACTTGAGGGCGCCCGGGAAATCGCGATGCCGGTGGTCTCGATGACCATCACCCTGGCAGCGGTGTATGCGCCGATCGGTTTCCTCACCGGGCTGACCGGGGCACTCTTCAAGGAGTTTGCGTTGACTCTGGCCGGGGCCGTGGTGATTTCCGGCATCGTCGCCCTGACCCTGTCACCGATGATGTGTGCCTTTCTGTTGCGACATGAAGAAAACCCCAGCGGACTTGCCCACCGACTCGACCGGATCTTCGAAAACCTCAAGCGACGCTATCAGAGCATGCTCCACGGCACCCTCAACACCCGGCCAGTGGTGCTGGTGTTCGCAGTGATCGTGCTGTGCCTGATTCCAGTGCTGCTCAAGTTCACCAAATCGGAACTGGCGCCGGATGAAGACCAGGGCATCATTTTCATGATGGCCAACGCGCCGCAGCCGACCAACCTCGATTACCTGAACACCTACACCGACGAGTTCGTGAAGATCTTCAAGGAATTCCCGGAGTACTACTCCTCGTTCCAGATCAACGGCTACAACGGTGTGCAGACCGGTATCGGCGGTTTTCTGCTCAAACCGTGGAACGAGCGCAGCCGTACACAGATGCAGATTCTTCCCGAGGTGCAGGGCAAACTCGGCAACATCCCGGGGTTGCAGATCTTCGGCTTCAACCTGCCTTCCCTGCCCGGCACCGGCGAGGGTCTTCCGTTCGAATTCGTGATCAACACGGCCAATGACTACGAGCTGTTGCTGCAGGTGGCTGACCGGATCAAGAAGCGTGCGATGGAGTCGGGCAAGTTCGCGTTCGTCGACCTTGACCTGGCCTTCGACAAACCGGAGGTGGTGGTCGATATCGACCGCGCCAAGGCGGCGCAGATGGGCGTGTCGATGCAGGATCTGGGCGGCACCCTCGCCACCCTGCTTGGCGAAGCGGAGATAAACCGCTTCACCATCGAGGGTCGCAGTTACAAGGTCATCGCCCAGGTTGAACGGGCCTACCGTGACAATCCGGACTGGCTGAACAATTACTACGTGAAAAACACCCAGGGCGAGTTGTTGCCGCTGTCGACCCTGATCACCGTGACCGACCGGGCACGACCGCGACAGCTCAACCAGTTCCAGCAGCTCAATGCGGCGAAGCTGTCCGGGTTCCCACTGGTCAGCATGGGCGAGGCCATCGAGAGCGTGGTGCAGATCGCCCGGGAAGAGGCACCCGCCGGTTTTGCTTTCGATTACGGCGGCGCTTCACGGCAGTTCGTACAGGAAGGCAGCGCGCTGTGGGTCACCTTCGCGTTGGCGCTGGCGATCATTTTCCTGGTGCTGGCGGCGCAGTTCGAGAGTTTCCGCGACCCGCTGGTGATCCTGGTGACCGTACCGCTGTCGATTTGCGGGGCGCTGATTCCGCTGTTCCTCGGCTGGTCGAGCATGAACATCTACACCCAGGTCGGGCTCGTGACACTGATCGGCCTGATCAGTAAACACGGGATCCTGATCGTCGAATTTGCCAATCAACTGCGCAAGGAAAAGGGCCTGACGCCCCGTGAAGCGGTCGAGGAAGCGGCGGCGATTCGCTTGCGACCCGTCCTGATGACCACCGCTGCCATGGTGTTCGGCATGGTGCCGTTGATCCTCGCCAGTGGCGCGGGTGCGGTGAGCCGCTTCGATATCGGGACGGTGATTGCCACCGGGATGTCGATCGGGACGTTGTTTACGTTGTTCGTCTTGCCCTGCGTCTACACCGTGCTGGCCAAACCCGATCCCAAACCCTCCACCTGACCGCCGCTTCCACACAAGCATAAAAAAAGGCCTCGCATGTGCGAGGCCTTTGGCTCTTGTAGACGTTTCAACTCTGCGGCCTCATCCCTTGAGAAAGTCCGAACATGAACAGCAGCAAATCATGGTCGGGCTTGGTTGCCACGGAGGCTTTCGCCACCCGCGGCATCGGACAATGGGCATCGTTGGTCGATGCCCCGATCACTTGCATGCGTGGCTGTTCCCAGGCCGCCACCGCCAAAGATGCAACTGCCAAGGCTCCTACCAGAAACAAACCTCGCGCAATTTCTAGTTTCATCGCTATAAACCTTTGATAGCGCTGCCAAACGCCGTCTCATAAAAATAGACGAGTTTCTTCCAGTCCGTAGGGCTGAACGACGAGTGGCGGCGCAATTGTTTCATGTCATGGGAGGCCGCGCGATGAGCGGTCAGGCGTTGACGGCACTTTTCCAGATCGATCAGGGCCACTTCGACTTTGGCTGACTCACCCTCGCCGGTGACGCGGACAAATACGTGCTTGATGTAAATGCAGCTGTGCTGCCAGCGACCCTTGTGCATGCGAGCCAGGTTCTCCGCGAGATCCTTGAGTACACGCTCATACACCGCTTCACCGTACTGCTCGCGGCCGCCTGCCGCTTCCCACTGTTCAAGCTCCTGAAAGCCGTCCAGCGACTTGGTGACCAGCAACGCCCGCCACTTGTGCTGCGGGTCAGGCTGAGCACCGCAAAAGACAATTTCCGGCACCCGGACGCCGAGTTTCGTTACACCGGTCAGTGCATCCAGTTCACGCAAAACAGTCGGTCGCCCGAACGGGTGCAGCCAACTGCGATAGATATGGCCTGTCTGGCGCTTGGCATACAGCAGTTGACCATCGCGCCCCACCACCCGCTGTACACCACTTTCACCACCACGACGCACGTTGGGTTCTTCCACCCATTCACCGCGCTGGTTCCAGTAGTAGTCAAAGCGATCCTGGGGAGCGACTCCCGTTTCTGCTGCAAATTGCACTGCCATCCTCTTACCTCTTGCGTAGTACGTAAACTCGCCACATGGCATAGAGCGGAATAAAGTCCAGTTGTTCCTGGATCCTGAATCCTGCCTCTTCGAATTCCTTTTCAACCGTAGCGGCCGGTAGCACAAATCGATTCTGGTAACCTTCCTGCCCGCGTTTTTTCTCGGCGCGCTTGCGTTTCCAGGCCTTGAAATTGCCATCTACCCACAACGAAATGATCACACTGTCCCGGGTAACGCGTTCGAACTCACGCAAAATCGTCTGCCGATGCTCGGCCTCGCCGATGTGGTGCAGCAGACGCATGCAGAAAATGCTGTCCACGGAGTTGTCAGGCAACGCAATGTCGAACGCCGATGTGTGCAAGGGTTGTACCCGTTTCACCACATCCGCCGGTTGGGCCTGCATCGCCGTCTTGATCATCGACTCGGAATTGTCTGCCCCGATGATCACCCGATTGGGCTTCTCTGCCAGCAATGGCCAGAAACGCCCGGCACCGCACGGCAGATCCAGCACCAGCCCCGGCTCACCGACCAGGGTCAGTGCCTTGCGAGCCAACTGCTGATCTCGCCAGTTGGACAAACGACGCCCCAGACCATCCTGATGCTTGCGCAGGTATTTCTGCGCGTGGTTGTCGTCGTACTTTTCGGAAAAATCGAGTTTGATCGGGCCGGCCATCGTCGGGACTCCTGAATGCTGATAGCTCCACCTTAGGCACGGGAGTGTCAGCGTCAGGTCATCCCTTTGTGAAAAAAACGTCGCGTAAACCCCCGAACTATTTCAAGGTTATACAGGATTCGTTCAGGTTGGCAGCTTTTTTACGTCGCCCGGGAGGGATTCAGCGCTTGCCAAGATCTACTTCGAAACGGCAGCCATTGGGCTCCATCGTACTCAATGTGACACTCCAGCCCTGGTTCTCGCAGATGCGCTGTACCAATGACAGACCGAGCCCCAGACCCTCTCCACGCTTTTCGCTGCCCCGTACGAAGGGCTGGAACATCGCCTCGCGTTTCTCCTCGGGAATGCCCACGCCCGAGTCCTCGACCACAAAGCCGTTGTCATTGAGCGTCAGCCGAATGAAGCCATGCTCGGTGTAGTGCAACGCATTACGCAGCAGGTTGCCCATCACGGCATTGAGCAGGGTGGCGTTGTAACGGGTTTCCGGCGGGTTGCCCGGTTCGAAAATCAGATTCAGGCCCTTGGACTCGATCGGCTCGCGCCACAGGCCCAACAGATTGTCCGCCACCTGGCCGAGACTGTGCTGGGGCGCTGCCCCCGCATCTTCGCGCTGGGCACGGGCCAGCATCAGGAAAGTCTGCACCAGTTCGCGCATTTCTTCGCTGGCACGGGCGATGCGTTCGACCTGGGCGCGGCCGCGCTGATCGATGCCCGGGTTTTCCAGCAGCAGCTCACAGGAACTGGCCAGCACCATCAGCGGTGTACGCAACTCATGGCTGACGTCACTGGTGAACAGCCGCTCACGCGTCAGCGCCTGACGCAAACGCCCCAGCGTCGCATCGAATGCCACCGCCAGTTCACCCACTTCATCGGCGGCGTAGTCCGGCGCCAGCGGCGGTGCGAGCCCCAGCAACTGATCGCGATGACGCACCTGACGCGCCAGCCGGACCACCGGCGCCATCACCTTGCGTGCCAGCACCCAGCCGAGGAAAACCGCCAGCGCCAGGCTGAGCACGAAGCCCACCAGCACCACGGCAAACAGTACGCGCTCACGCTCTTCGAAATCGCTTTGATCCTGCAGCAGCACATAGCGCCGGCCGTCGACGATTTCGACCATCGCGTGATACGACAGCTGCTCGCGGAAGACTTCGTGGAACCCGGAATCCAGATGCCGCAGATCCTTGGGCAACTCGAAGTCACCCGGGCCGCCGCTGAAATAGAACAGTTGATCCGGCTCCGGCCGATGGCTCCAGTCCGAGACGTTGTCCATCAACAACAGGCGCTGCAAGTCGCCGCCCAGTCCTGCGGAAATCAGTTTTTCTTCCACCAGGTGCACGGTCGCGACGATGCCCATGGCGAAGGCCCCTGCCACCAGTGCGCTCATCAGCGCAAAGGCGATGATGATCCGCTGGGCAAGGCTTTGCTTAAACTCCATCGCGGCCCTCGGCCAAGCGATAACCCACGCCGTGCACAGTGTGCAGCAGTGGTTTGGCGAACGGCTTGTCGATCACCTGACGCAATTGGTGGACGTGGCTGCGCAGGCTGTCGCTGTCCGGGCAGTCATCGCCCCACAGGGCTTCTTCGAGAATTTCCCGACGCAGTACATGCGGGCTCTTCTGCATCAGCACCGCGAGCAGCTTGAGGCCGACCGGGTTGAGCTTGAGCAGCTTGCCTTCGCGGGTCACTTCGAGTGTGTCGAGGTCGTAGCTCAGGTCACCGACCTGCAGGGAACGGCGACCGCCGCCCTGGGTCCGGCGCATCACAGCTTCGACCCGCGCGGCCAGTTCCGACAACGCAAAGGGTTTGACCAGGTAATCGTCAGCCCCGGACTTGAAGCCCTGCAGGCGATCGTCGAGTTGATCGCGGGCGGTGAGCATGATCACCGGCGTGTCGCGGCGCGCATCTTCGCGCAGGCGTTTGCACAGGGTGTAGCCGTCGATGCCGGGCAACATGATGTCGAGCACGATCAGGTCATAGTGCTCGGTAGCCGCCAGATGCAGGCCCGACAGACCGTCCTGGGCGCAATCGACGGTATAGCCCTTCAGGCCCAGGTAATCGGCCAGGTTGGCCAGGATATCGCGGTTGTCTTCGACCAATAGAATTCGCATGGGCACCTCTTCCGTACACAGTAACGGCCGTCATGGCCCGCGCAGCTTACGGCCAACTTCGGCTCAGGGCTAGGGTTGCAGCCCCGACAGATCGATTTGCTCAACCAACATAAATCTTTAACAAAGTTTTCACTATCGGTTCACAACCTCATTACAGTGGCTTCGCGAAACTCCCGCGCCATTGATAAAAGGAAAAGAAAACAATGGGTTTCTTCAAGACAGCGCCTATGCGCTATCTGCTGCTGGTCACCGGTGCCTGGCTGGTCGTGTTTCTCCTTACCCGTATCGTACTGCTGCTGACTCATCTGGATGAGGCCGGTGGCGGTGCGCTGTCCGTGTTCGGTGTCGGTCTGGTCTACGACCTGGGCTTCCTCGCCTATGCCGCTTTGCCGATGGGCCTGTATCTGCTGCTGTGCCCGCCGGCCTTGTGGCGCCGTCGCGGTCACCGCTGGTTCCTGCAGGGACTGCTGACCGTCAGCCTGTACGCCATGCTGTTCACGGCGGTGGCCGAATGGCTGTTCTGGGATGAGTTCGGGGTGCGCTTCAACTTCATCGCCGTCGACTACCTGGTGTACTCCGACGAAGTGCTGAACAACGTGCTGGAGTCATATCCGATCGGCAAGTTGCTGAGCATCCTGGCGGTTCTGGCCGTGGGGCTGAGTCTTGTCTTGCGCAAGGCATTCAATGCAGCGCTCAACGCTCCGCTACCGCCATTGCGCGGTCGGCTGCTGAATGCCTTGGCGCTGTTGGTGGTGGCGGGCCTCAGCCTGCAACTGGTCAGTCAGGACGCACCGCGTGCCCAGGGCGGCAACGCCTATCAGAATGAACTGGCGAGCAATGGCCCGTATCAGTTCTTCGCCGCGTTCCGTAACAACGAACTGGACTACAGCCAGTTCTACAAGAGCCTGCCAGCGGACAAGGTTGCCGGTCAGATTCGTGCCGAACTGAACGAGCCCAATGCCCGTTTCGTCGGCCAGGATCCGCAGGACATCCGTCGCAATATCGATAACCCCGGCGTCACCCGCAAGCCGAACATCGTGCTGGTGACCATCGAAAGCCTGAGCGCCAAATACCTGGGCAGCAATGGTGATGGCCGCAACCTGACGCCGAACCTCGACGCCTTGCGCAAGCAGAGCCTGTACTTCAACAATTTCTACGCCACCGGCACTCGCACAGACCGTGGACTGGAAGCCATCACCCTGGCCATTCCACCGACGCCGGGCCGTTCGATCGTCAAGCGCATCGGTCGCGAAAGCGGTTTCGCCAGCCTCGGCCAGCAATTGAGCGCTGTCGGCTATGACAGCGTGTTCGTGTACGGCGGGCGTGGCTACTTCGACAACATGAACGCGTTCTTCAGTGGCAACGGTTATCGCGTTGTCGATCAGAGCAGCGTCGATGAGTCGGAGATTCACTTCAAGAACGCCTGGGGCATGGCTGACGAGGATCTGTACAAACAGACCCTGAAGCTGGCGGACGCCGACTACGCCAAGCAGCAGCCTTTCCTGTTGCAGCTGATGACCACCTCCAACCATCGTCCGTACACCTATCCGGATAACCGGATCGATATCAAGTCCGGCAACGGTCGTGATGGTGCGGTGAAGTACACCGACTACGCCATCGGCCAGTTCCTGGCGCAGGCGCGTGAGAAGCCGTGGTTCGACAACACGATCTTCATCTTCGTTGCTGACCACACCGCCGGCAGCGCGGGCAAGGAAGACCTGCCGATCACCAACTACCAGATCCCGCTGTTCATCTATGCACCGAAGCTGATCGAAGCACGGGAGAACGCGCAACTGGCCAGCCAGATCGACCTCGCGCCGACTCTGCTGGGGCTGCTGAACCTGGATTACCAGTCGACGTTCTTCGGTCGCAATCTGCTGCAGGACAACCCGCTGCCGCCTCGGGTCGTGGTGGGCAACTATCAGCATCTGGGGCTGTTCGACGGCAAGGATCTGGCGATCCTCAGTCCACGCCAGGGCCTGCGCCGGCATGACGACGCACTGACCGAAAGCCGCGAGTCCCGGGTCAACAGCGACGACCCGCTGGTGAGTCGCGCCATCACGTATTACCAAACCGCCAGTTATGGCTTCAAGCAACAGCTGCTTGGCTGGAAAGCGCCCAAGGAGGGTGCCGCGCAAGTCAGCGATCGTTAATCGAAGCGCCCCGGGCTGATGCCCCGGGGCGTTTTCCCGTTCTGGATCCCTCATGTCATCAAGCGTTGTACGCCCTGCCCCTCGCCCGCTGAATTTTTGGCTGTGCCTGGGGATACCCGCCGTCGCGGCCGCCATTCTGGTCTTGCTCGAACTGACCGATCTGGACATGAACCTGGCCCGGATGTTTTACGACCCCGCCGCCGGCGACTTCATCGGGCGCCACAGTTACTTCCTGGAAAACATCCTTCACGACCGCGCCAAACAGGTGGTGATCGCGTTTTCGGTGTTTTCCGTCATTGGTTTCATCGCGGCGTTCTTCATCGCGCGGCTCAAGCCCTTCAAGCGTGAGCTGGGTTGCCTGGTGCTGTCGCTGGGCCTGGCGACGTCATTCGTGACACCGATGAAAGCCGTGACTGCCGTGCAGTGCCCGTGGAGCCTTGAGCAGTTCGGCGGCCATGAAACCTACAGCAAACTGCTGGATCACCGCCCGCCGACCGACAAGCCCGGACGTTGCTGGCCCGGTGGCCATGCCGCAACGGGTTTCACCTTGTTTGCGCTGTTCTTCGTGCTGCGTGACCGTCGCCCGCGACTGGCGCGGCAGGCATTCATCTTTGCCTTTGCGCTGGGCTCGGTGTTCTCGATCAGCCGGATGATGCAGGGTGCGCACTTCTTTTCGCACAACGTGTGGACGGCGATTTTCTGCTGGTTGATCTGCCTGGGGTCGTATTACTGGGTGCTCTATCGCCCGACCGTCAAAGCGGAAGCGGTCACGCAGGCACAACCGGTAAACGCCTGAGTACTTGAAGCTCTGCCTATAAAATCAGGGCAATAAAAAACCCCGCCTGCTCATCGCAGGCGGGGTTTTTCGTTTCGGGGTAAGGCTGGCTTACATCATGCCGCCCATGCCACCCATGCCGCCCATGTCTGGCATACCGCCGCCAGCAGCACCGTCTTTCTTCGGTGCGTCAGCAACAGCAGCTTCGGTGGTCAGGATCAGACCGCCGATCGACGATGCAGCTTGCAGAGCGGAACGGGTTACCTTGGTTGGGTCCAGGATGCCCATTTCGATCATGTCGCCGTATTCGCCAGTCGCAGCGTTGTAACCGAAGTTACCTTTGCCGTTCTTGACTTCGTTGACCACAACGCTTGGCTCGTCGCCGCTGTTGGCAGCGATCTGACGCAGCGGTGCTTCAACGGCACGACGCAGAACAGCGATACCTACGTCCTGGTCGGCGTTGTCGCCTTTCAGGTTGATGATCGCGTTCAGAGCGCGGATCAGCGCAACGCCACCGCCAGGTACCACGCCTTCTTCAACGGCTGCGCGGGTTGCGTGCAGGGCGTCTTCAACGCGGGCTTTCTTCTCTTTCATTTCAACTTCGGAACCGGCGCCAACCTTGATCACTGCAACGCCGCCGGACAGCTTGGCCAGACGCTCTTGCAGTTTTTCACGGTCGTAGTCCGAGGAAGTCTCGGCAACCTGGGCACGGATCTGGTTGATGCGTGCTTCGATGTCGCCCTGAACGCCAGCACCGTCAACGATGATGGTGTTTTCCTTGGACAGGGTCACGCGCTTGGCGCTACCCAGGTGTTCCAGGGTGGTGCTTTCCAGGCTCAGGCCGATCTCTTCGGAGATAACGGTACCGCCGGTCAGAACAGCGATGTCCTGCAGCATGGCCTTGCGACGGTCGCCGAAGCCTGGAGCCTTGACGGCTGCGACTTTAACGATGCCACGCATGTTGTTCACTACCAGAGTCGCCAGGGCTTCGCCTTCAACGTCTTCGGCAACGATCAGCAGTGGACGGCCGGCTTTGGCAACGGCTTCCAGTACTGGCAGCATTTCGCGGATGTTCGAGATCTTCTTGTCGACCAGCAGGATCAGCGCGCCTTCCAGCTCGGCAACCATGGTCTCTGGCTTGTTGACGAAGTATGGGGACAGGTAGCCACGGTCGAACTGCATGCCTTCTACAACCGACAGTTCGTTTTCCAGGCCCGAGCCTTCTTCAACGGTGATCACGCCTTCTTTACCGACTTTTTCCATGGCTTCGGCAATGATGTCGCCGATGGAGTTGTCGGAGTTGGCGGAGATGGTGCCAACCTGAGCGATCGCTTTAGTGTCGGTGCATGGTGCGGACAGCTTTTTCAGCTCGGCAACGACAGCGATGGTCGCTTTGTCGATACCGCGCTTCAGGTCCATCGGGTTCATGCCGGCAGCGACGGCTTTCAGGCCTTCGTTGACGATCGACTGAGCCAGAACGGTAGCGGTGGTAGTACCGTCACCAGCGTCATCGTTGGCACGGGAGGCAACGTCTTTGACCAGCTGCGCGCCCATGTTTTCGAAACGGTCTTCGAGTTCGATTTCCTTGGCGACGGAAACGCCGTCCTTGGTGATGGTCGGAGCGCCGAAGCTCTTCTCGAGGATCACGTTACGGCCTTTCGGGCCCAGGGTCGCTTTTACCGCGTCAGCCAGGACGTTTACGCCAACCAGCATTTTCTTGCGGGCGGAATCGCCGAATTTAACTTCTTTAGCAGCCATGATCGATATTCCTTAAATACTTTGTAGTAGCGGGAAAATGAACGGGGGTAATCAGCCTTCGATAACAGCGAGGATTTCGTTCTCGCTCATTACCAGCAGGTCTTCGCCGTCGACTTTCACAGTGTTGCTGCCGGAGTAAGGACCGAACACAACCTTGTCGCCTTCCTTAACGGACAGTGCGCGCACTTCGCCGTTTTCCAGAGCTTTGCCCGGGCCTACAGCGAGAATCACACCGTGGTTGGCTTTTTCAGCAGCCGAACCTGGCAGGACGATACCGCCAGCGGTTTTCTTTTCTTCTTCGCTGCGACGGATAACGACGCGGTCATGCAGAGGACGAAGCTTCATTGTCGATCTCTCCTAATTGTGGTTTTCATCGGCCGGTGTAGTCCCGGCGGGTTTAACGAATCCGGCCTGCGCCGGTTGCGGCTCGTCGAGCGAACCGCGGAAGTCTGTCCGACTCAAATGTCGGAAACCTTTCGGTGACCGATACATAAGGGCGCATAAGCTTATTACAAGGGCGGTGCTAAAAAAATTTCACTGCGGCTTCATGAATTGGCCCCACAAACGAACACGGCACCCGAAGGTGCCGTGTCGATGCAGAAGTTACTGGGTGTCGCGGTGTTCGAACTCGCCTTCGATCACATCGCCTTCGCGACCCAGAGGCTGGCGCGGTGCGGGACCGCCGCGAGGTTGCAGGTCATCGGCGAACGCGCGCTGACGCATGGCCTGTTCTTCGGCGCGCTGACGCATTTTGTTGGCGACCAGACGACGGCTGAATGGCAACAGCAGCACCAGACCGACCACGTCGCTGATGAAACCCGGCAGGATCAACAGACCACCGGCCAGGGCCAGCATCAGGCCTTCGAGCATGGTTTGCGCGGGCAGTTCGCCGCGGTTCAGGCTTTCACGGGCACGCAGGGCGGTTGCCAGTCCGGCGACGCGCAGCACAAATACGCCGAACATCGAGCCGAGAATGATCAGCAGCAGGGCCGGGAAAAATCCGATCGAACCTGCCACTTTGACGAATACGAACAGCTCCAACACCGGGAACAGCAGAAAGAGCAACAAAAAAGGGCGCATCAAAGTTTCCTCAACGCAAGAAATGCCTTGCAGTAAGCCTTAGATGACGTCGCCCTTTCGTGAATTCAAGCGTCGGCCACCGCATTTTTTGGCCAGACCTCGGCGTGAGCCAGAGAAACCAAGGCTTCGCGCACTTGTATCGGCGTATGACAAGGCGCTTGAAACGGCAGCCAGTACAGCACCTGACCGATGCGCAGGTGCATGCCTTCGGTGTCGATCCCGGCCATTTGCGCCGGGACGGTTTTCGGCAGCCCGGCGAGGTCGACGTAATGCGCGATGGCCTTGGCGTGGTCGCTGTTCATGTGCTCGACCATGCTGATTTCGGCCTTGCCGGCGAACGGGTTGGCCAGGGTCAGGTGATCGACCCAGTGGATCGCGCCGAAACCGCCGATGTAGCGATGACGTACCGGAGTGAGCACCCAGAAGTCGAAATCGTGGGCCTTGTGGTAATTCTGCGAGTCGGGGAAATAGCGGTAGTAGCGCTCGGCGGCGGCTTCGATGGCAGCCGCATCTTCGAGCTTTTGAGCCTCGGCCAGATAGGTCAGGCGACCGACGGCTTGCACGTCATCGGCCTCGCGCTCGCCCACCAGCAGCGAACACTTCGGATCTTTCTGCAGGTTGTGGGTGTGCTGGGCGATGCGGCTGATCAGGATCAGCGGCCGGCCCTGTTCGTCCAGGCAGTAGGGAACCACGGAGCCGAACGGAAAACCGGGCATCGATTTGGAGTGGGTCGACAGCACGCCACGGTATTCCTTGAGAAGCAATTCTCGGGCATTCTTAGCCGCTTCAACGCTCAATTTATGACTCCTTAAATAGAATCCGTCGAAAAAACGGACGGGCGACATGGATAAGTTTCAGTCGCCACAGGGGCAGTTCTCATGTGCAGCCGGGCTTTGTCAGGCGCAGATCGAGAGGCTCTCTAAAGGACACCACTCTGACCTGCTCTCGGGGACATGCGAATGCAACTCAACGACAAAGTAATCATTATCACTGGCGGTTGCCAAGGCCTGGGCCGCTCGATGGCCGAGTATTTCGCAGGCCTGGGCGCGAAGCTGGCACTGGTCGACCTGAACCAGGAAAAACTCGATGACGCCGTCGCGGCCTGCAAGGCCAAGGGCGTCGAGGCGCGCAGCTATCTGTGCAACGTCGCCAATGAAGAGCAAGTGACGCACATGGTTGCCCAGGTCGCCGAGGACTTCGGCGCGATTCACGGCTTGATCAACAACGCCGGGATCCTGCGCGACGGCCTGCTGCTCAAGGTCAAGGACGGCGAAATGACCAAGATGAGCCTGGCCCAATGGCAGGCGGTGATCGACGTCAACCTGACCGGCGTGTTCCTCTGCACCCGTGAAGTGGCGGCGAAAATGGTCGAGCTGAAGAACAGTGGCGCGATCATCAACATCTCGTCGATCTCCCGCGCGGGCAACGTCGGCCAGACCAACTACTCCGCCGCCAAGGCCGGTGTGGCGGCAGCGACCGTGACCTGGGCCAAGGAGCTGGCGCGCTACGGCATTCGTGTGGCCGGCATCGCGCCGGGCTTCATCGAAACCGAGATGACCCTGGGCATGAAACCGGAAGCGCTGGAGAAAATGACTTCGGGCATTCCGCTCAAGCGCATGGGCAAGCCGGAAGAGATCGCCCATTCGGCGGCGTACATCTTCGAGAACGACTACTACACCGGCCGGATTCTGGAGATGGACGGCGGGCTGCGCATCTGACCTCTGTCGCGGAATGAAAAACGCCCCGGTGCTTAAGCACCGGGGCGTTTTTGTTTAAACCACAGGCATCAATCGTCGCTGATGGTGATGTTCGGCATCGCCGGCGATGCCGCTTCCTGCAACACGATCCGCGCGCCAACGTGGCGGGCCAGTTCCTGATAGACCATAGCGATCTGGCTGTCCGGCTCGGAAATCACCGTCGGCTTGCCGCCATCGGCCTGTTCGCGGATCAGCATCGACAATGGCAGCGACGCCAGCAGTTCGACGCCGAACTGGGTCGCCAGCTTCTCGCCACCGCCCTCACCGAACAGATGCTCGGCGTGTCCGCAGTTCGAGCAGATGTGCACGGCCATGTTTTCCACCACGCCCAGCACCGGAATGTTGACCTTGCGGAACATCTCCACGCCCTTGCGTGCGTCGAGCAGCGCCAGATCCTGCGGCGTGGTGACGATCACGGCGCCAGCCACCGGGACTTTCTGCGCCAGGGTCAGCTGGATATCGCCGGTGCCTGGCGGCATGTCGATCACCAGATAATCCAGGTCGCCCCACGCGGTTTGCGTGACCAGTTGCAGCAGCGCGCCGGAGACCATCGGCCCGCGCCAGACCATCGGCGTGTTGTCGTCGGTCAGGAAGGCCATCGACATGACTTCCACGCCATGGGCCTGAAGCGGCACGAACCACTTCTGATCCTTGACCTGCGGGCGGGTGCCCTCGGGAATGCCGAACATGATGCCTTGGCTCGGGCCGTAGATATCGGCGTCGAGAATCCCGACTTTCGCGCCTTCACGGGCCAGTGCCAGCGCCAGGTTGGCGGCGGTGGTGGATTTGCCCACGCCGCCCTTGCCGGACGCCACGGCGACCACGTTCTTGACGTTGGCCAGCCCCGGAATCTGCGCCTGGGCCTTGTGCGCGGCGATCACGCTGTTGACCTCGACCTTGGCCGACACTACGCCGTCGAGGTTTTCGATGGCCAGTTGCAGCAATTGCGCCCAGCCGCTCTTGAACAGACCGGCGGCATAACCGATTTCCAGCTGCACGCTGACGCGATCACCGGTGATTTCGATGTTGCGCACGCAACCGGCGCTGACCGGATCCTGGTTCAGGTAAGGGTCGGTGTATTGGCTGAGGACGGCTTCCACCGCTGCGCGAGTGACGGCGCTCATGGGCAACTCCGATAACAAGACTGGGAAAAGATGGCGGGTATCCTACCCCTTCTGTCCTCCGGACGGCATGCCCGGCAACGATTTGCAGGGGTGAAATATCTTTCCCGGCGCTTTATAGTGGCCGACCTCCGTTTCATCAAGTAGCGAAGCCCCACATGTCCGAACCACGCAAGATTCTCGTCACCAGCGCCCTGCCCTACGCCAACGGTTCGATTCACCTTGGCCATATGCTGGAATACATCCAGACCGATATGTGGGTGCGCTTCCAGAAGCATCGCGGCAATCAGTGCATTTACGTCTGCGCCGACGACGCCCACGGTTCGGCGATCATGCTGCGCGCGGAAAAGGAAGGCATCACCCCGGAACAACTGATCGCCAACGTCCAGGCTGAACACAGCGCCGACTTTGCCGAGTTCCTGGTGGACTTCGACAACTTCCACTCCACTCACGCTGAAGAAAACCGTGAGCTGTCGAGCCAGATCTACCTGAAGCTGCGTGACGCCGGACACATCGCCCAACGTTCGATCACCCAGTATTTCGACCCGGAAAAGAAAATGTTCCTGGCCGACCGCTTCATCAAGGGCACCTGCCCGAAATGCGGCACCGAGGACCAGTACGGCGACAACTGCGAAAAATGCGGTGCGACCTACGCGCCGACCGACCTGAAGGATCCGAAGTCGGCAATCTCCGGCGCCACTCCGGTGCTCAAGGATTCCCAGCACTTCTTCTTCAAGCTGCCGGACTTCCAGCAGATGCTGCAGACCTGGACCCGCAGCGGCACCCTGCAGGATGCCGTGGCCAACAAGATCGCCGAATGGCTGGACGCCGGCCTGCAACAGTGGGACATCTCCCGCGATGCACCGTACTTCGGTTTCGAGATCCCGGGCGAACCAGGCAAGTATTTCTACGTGTGGCTGGACGCGCCGATCGGCTACATGGCCAGCTTCAAGAACCTGTGCAACCGCACGCCGGAGCTGGACTTCGACGCGTTCTGGGGCAAGGACTCCACCGCCGAGCTGTACCACTTCATCGGCAAGGACATCGTCAACTTCCACGCCCTGTTCTGGCCGGCGATGCTTGAAGGCGCGGGTTTCCGCAAGCCGACCGGGATCAACGTGCACGGCTACCTGACCGTCAACGGCCAGAAGATGTCCAAGTCCCGCGGCACCTTCATCAAGGCCCGGACCTACCTGGATCACCTGTCGCCGGAATACCTGCGCTACTACTACGCGGCCAAACTGGGCCGTGGCGTGGACGATCTCGACCTGAACCTCGAAGACTTCGTGCAGAAGGTCAACTCCGACCTGGTCGGCAAAGTGGTCAACATCGCCAGCCGTTGCGCCGGTTTCATCCAGAAGGGCAACGCCGGCCTGCTGGTCGACAACAACGCCGCACCGGAACTGACCGACGCGTTCCTGGCCGCTGCGCCGAGCATCGCCGACGCCTATGAAGCCCGCGACTTCGCCCGTGCCATGCGCGAAACCATGGCCCTGGCCGACCGCGCCAACGCCTGGATCGCCGACAAGGCACCGTGGTCGCTGAACAAGCAGGAAGGCAAGCAGGATGAAGTCCAGGCGGTCTGCGCCACGGCGATCAACCTGTTCCGCCAGTTGGTGATTTTCCTCAAGCCGGTGCTGCCGCTGCTGGCTGCCGATGCCGAGGCGTTCCTCAACGTCGCCCCGCTGACCTGGAACGACCACACCACCCTGCTGGCCAACCACCAGTTGAACGAATTCAAACCGTTGATGACCCGCATCGACCCGGTAAAAGTGCAAGCCATGACCGACGCCTCGAAAGAAGACCTGACCGCCAGCCAGACCGACACCGGCGCCGCCGCGCCTGCCGGCAATGGCGAACTGGCCAAGGATCCGCTGTCGCCGGAAATCGACTTCGACACCTTCGCCGCCGTCGACCTGCGCGTCGCGCTGATCGTCAAGGCCGAACACGTTGAAGGGGCGGACAAGCTGCTGCGTCTGACCCTCGACATCGGTGACGAACAACGCAACGTGTTCTCGGGGATCAAGAGCGCCTATCCGGATCCGTCGAAACTCGACGGTCGCCTGACCATGATGATCGCCAACCTCAAGCCACGGAAAATGAAGTTCGGCATCTCCGAAGGCATGGTGATGGCGGCCGGCCCTGGCGGTGAAGAAATCTACCTGCTGAGCCCGGACAGCGGCGCCAAGCCGGGTCAGCGCATCAAGTAAGGTTCTGCACTGACCGATCCCACAGGCGTACCCCGTGCGCCTGTGGGATTTTTCATATCTGGCCCACCCGTCATGGCCGCCGGATAATGCCTAATCTTAAGTGACACCCGCCCGCTCTCACCGGCAGAACCATGACCGAACTCGTGCTTACGCTCTTCAGTGCTGCGCTGATCAACAACTTCGTGTTGCACTGGCCGCTGGGCGTCGATCCGCTGCTGGCTGGCGAGCGCCGTCAGGTGCATGCGCTGGGGCTGGCGACGTTGTGTCTGATGTTGATTGTCGGTGTGGCGGGTTACGCGATCTGGCATTGGCTGCTGGTGCCATTGCAACTGGAATTCCTGCGTCTATTCGTATTCCTGCCGCTGAGCGTCCTGCTGATCACACCGTTGCTGAAGTTGCTGGCGCGCTGGCGACCCGCCCTGCCGTTCGACGGTTTGTGGCCGTTGCTGCTGGGCAATGCCGGTGTGCTGGGGCTGACGCTGATCAACGCGCAAACGGATAAAGGCCTGTTTCATGCAACTGCGCTGAGCCTTGGCGCCGGCCTGGGTTTCTGGCTGGTGTTGAGCCTGTTCAGCGATTTGCGTGAGCGCACGGCCGACAACGATATTCCCCTGCCCTTTCGTGGCCTGCCGATCCAGTTGATCGGCGCCGGATTGATGGCCGTGGCTTTTCTCGGATTCAGTGGACTGATCAAAACATGAGTCTGATTCAACGCATCGATGCCTTGCTGCCGCAGACCCAATGCGGCAAATGCGGCCATCCCGGATGCAAACCCTACGCTGAAGGCATCGCCGACGGCGAGCCGATCAACAAATGCCCGCCGGGTGGTGACGAAACCATCGCGGCGCTGGCCGAACTGCTGAAAATCCCGGTGCTGGAGCTGGACATCAGCCGTGGCGCGGCACCGCCGCAAGTGGCGTTCATCCGTGAAGCCGAGTGCATCGGCTGCACCAAGTGCATCCAGGCCTGCCCGATCGACGCCATCGTCGGCGCGGCGAAACTGATGCACACGGTGATCATCGACGAGTGCACCGGTTGCGATCTGTGCGTGGCGCCGTGCCCCGTCGATTGCATCGAGATGCACCCGCTGCCGCTCGGAACGCTGCCAGTGGTGGGCGGCCTGGCCAACAGCCTCGAAGAACAACAGGCGCGTACCGCCAAGCGCGATCACGCCCGGCAACGCTTCGAACGGCGTAACGCCCGGCTGCAAAGAGAAGAGCAGCAGAAGCAGGCCGAACGCGAAGCCCGTGCGAAACGTGCGGCGCAGGTTGAAGTCGCAGCCACCACACTCGATCCGGTGCAAGCGGCGCTGGAACGGGTACGTGCGCAGAAAGCCGCGACAGCCGACGCCGCGCTGAAGAAGGCCAAGATCGATGTGGCGATGAGCCGCGCTCAATTGCACAAATCGTTGAAAGCCTTCGGTCATCCGCCGACCTTCGAACAACAGTCGCAATTGATCGTATTGCAACAGCAGTTCGAAGCCGCCGAACAAGCGCTGGCGAAACTGGAAAGCAGCGCCGCACCTGCGCCGGTCGTGACAGCCCCAGCAAAAGACGCCGACCTGAAACGAGCGAAAATCCAGTTGGCGATGCGCCGTGCCGAGCTGAAAAAGGCGCAGACCGCAGAGGCTCCGCCGGAGCAGATTGCAGCGCTGGAACAAGCGCTGCGTGACGCCGAACAAGCGTTGCACGACGCCGAAGCCACGAGCGATCAACCGCTGCCCGACCTTGTGCGCGTGGAGAAACGTCCGATCGACAACCAGCTTCGTCAGCTGAAAACCGAACTGGCCTACGCTCGCGCCGACCTGAACAAACTGCAACGACGTGACGGCACGCCAGCCGAGATCCTCGACAAGGCCCGCACCCGCCTGCAAGAGGCGGAGCGGCAGGTAGAAGCCCATGTCATCCATTGAAACCAGAGACGAACGCCTGCAACAGGCAATGAAGCTGGTTTTGCTGGCGACATTGCCGGGGTTGTTGGCGTTGTTCTGGTTTTACGGATGGGGTGTGTTGATCAACCTGATCCTGTCCGTCGTCACAGCCTTGAGCGTCGAAGCCGCCGTGACTCGTCTGCGCCGGCAGCCGGTGCAAGCCACTCTCACCGATGGCAGCGCAGTGGTCAGCGCCACACTGCTGGCAATCGCCTTGCCGCCTTACTGCCCGTGGTGGCTGACGGTCACGGCGATCGGCTCGGGCCTGCTGTTAGGCAAACACTTGTACGGTGGCGTGGGCAGAAACCCGTTCAATCCGGCCATGCTCGGTTTTGCTTTCGCGATGGTGATGTTCCCGCAGCCGATGACCCATTGGCCGGCCCATGGCATGGATCTGACGACGGCCATTGAACAGGTGTTCAACCTGGGCGTGGCGCCGGACGCCTGGGTTCAGGCCACCGCACTGGACAGCCTGCGCATCAACAAAAGCCTGACCATCGATGAGTTGTTTGCCAGCAACCCGGCATTCGGCCACTTCGGCGGGCATGGCGTGGAGTGGGTGAACCTGGCATTTCTTGCCGGTGGATTGTTCCTGTTACAGCGCCGGGTGATCGGCTGGCACGCACCGGTCGGCATGCTTGCCAGCCTGTTCGTCATCAGCCTGCTGTGCTGGAACGGTTCGGGGTCCGACGCTCATGGCTCGCCGCTGTTTCATCTGCTGAGTGGCGCGACCATGCTGGGTGCGTTCTTCATCGTCACTGAACCGGTGTCGGGGGCAAAGAGTCCGCTCGCCCGCTTGTTGTTCGGCGCCGGCGTCGGCCTGCTGACCTATCTGATTCGCACCTGGGGCGGCTATCCGGATGGCGTGGCGTTCGCAGTGTTGCTGATGAATCTGTGCGTGCCGGCGCTGGAACGCATTGCAGCCGCTCGTCAGTCGCAGGTGATGCCATGAACCGCACAAGCAGCCTGATCACCCTGGCGCTGCTGGCAACGATTGGTGTCGGCGCGACTTATGTTGTGCAACGCAGCAATGCGCCGCAGATCGCCGCCGAGCAGCGCCAGCTCGAAAGTCGCAAACTGCTGGATGTGCTTTCAGTCGACGCCTATGACAATCAGCCTCTGGAACAGCCTCTGGCGCTGACCGACACCCACCTGAGCCACAGCGAGTTGCTGGGCGGTTATCGGGCGACCAGGGCCGGCCAACCCGTGGCGGTGCTGCTGCGCAGCCAGACCGAGGGTTATGCGGGTCGCATCGAGTTGCTGATTGCCATCGATGCCAATGGCCGATTGCTCGGCGTGAAAACCCTTGAGCAAACTGAAACGCCGGCGCTGGGCGGGCATCTCGGTGACTGGCCAAATAGCTGGTTGCAGGCGTTTATCGGCAAATCCAGCAGCCAGCCGACCGATGCCGGATGGGCCTTGAAAAAGGATCAGGGGCAATTCGACCAGATCGCTGGCGCAACCATCACATCTCGCGCGGCCATCAACGCCATCCACGATGCCCTGCGTTACTTCGACGACCACCGGACGAGCCTGCTGGGGAGCGCGCCATGAACGCATCAGCGACTCTGTCGAACTCAATGATGCTGGTGCTGTTGATCGGCGCCACTGACTCCGTGGCCGGCGCACTGGCGATCCTGCTGATGTTCGCCGTTGTGGTGAGTGCTTACGGTTTGTGCATGACAGCACTGCGGACTCGACTGAGCTCCGAGAGCCTGTTGCCGGTCGGTCTGGTGCTGGCCGCAACACTGGCGGGGTGCGCCGATATTCTGCTGCAGCGCGCCGCTATGCAGTGGCAACAACTGAGTAGCCTTTACGCCGGCCTGATCGGTTTGCAGTGCGTCATTCTGGAACACAATGGATTCTTTCGATTGCCAGCCCGAGGGCGTCTGACACTGTGTGGCGTGTTTGCCGCCCTGATGACCGTGCTGGCGGTGTTGCGCGAGCTGCTCGGTCAGGGCAGCATCGGCCATCACCTGTCGGATCACTGGCAAGGTTTTATTCTGTTCGGCGACGGCCTGCATTTCGCGACGCTGGCTCCCGGCGCCTTCATACTGCTGGGGCTGGTGCTCGCCGCCCGTCAGGCCTGTTCTCGCCCTGCCGCCCTACCCGAGGAAACGCATCACCCATGAATGCCGCAAAACGTCTGGAGATCTTCCGCAGGCTTCACGAGGATAATCCCGAACCCAAGACCGAACTCGCCTACTCTTCGCCTTTCGAGTTGTTGATCGCGGTGATTCTGTCCGCACAATCGACTGACGTCGGGGTGAACAAGGCGACGGCGAAACTTTACCCGGTGGCCAACACGCCGGCCGCCATTCATGCCTTGGGCGTCGAAGGTTTGTCCGAGTACATCAAGACCATCGGCCTCTATAACAGCAAGGCCAAAAACGTGATCGAGACCTGTCGCATGCTGGTCGAGTTGCACAATGGCGAAGTCCCACAGACGCGCGAAGCGCTGGAAGCCCTGCCCGGCGTCGGCCGCAAGACCGCCAACGTCGTGCTCAACACCGCGTTCCGTCAATTGACGATGGCGGTGGACACCCACATTTTCCGGGTCAGTAACCGCACCGGTATTGCGCCGGGCAAAAACGTAGTCGAGGTGGAGAACAAACTGATGAAGTTTGTACCCAAGCAATACCTGCTCGATTCGCATCACTGGCTCATTCTTCACGGGCGCTACGTGTGCCTGGCCCGCAAGCCGCGGTGCGGCAGCTGTCGGATCGAAGACTTGTGCGAATACAAGGACAAAACTTCGGACGATTGAGCGTCTATTAAGTTTATTGATATTTCGATTGAAAAAATCTTTTTTACGATCTGCTGGAATATCGATATAAGGAGCGCCAAAGGCAGCCTTAGCCTGGAGTTAACCTTATGAGCACCAGCAAAGAGCAAGTGGACGTAGAAGACGATTTCGTCGCGGAGTCGGACGACGAACCGGTGGTTGAGGTCGCCAAGACCAACCTGAGCAAACGCCGCACCATCGATAACATGCTTGAGGAACGCCGACTGCAGAAGCAATTGGCCGATTACGACTTTGATCTCTGACATTTGAAAGCCTCCCGCAACGGAGGCTTTTTCGTTTCTGCTGCAAGCTGATGCCGACCTGCCCAGGATCCGTCAGCGACTGAAGCGGTCAGACCAGGCCATTGCGCTGGGCCAGTTCGATCAGATCCACCAGTGAACGCGCATTGAGCTTCAGCAGCAACCGCGTCTTGTAGGTGCTGACGGTCTTGTTGCTGAGAAACATGCCATCGGCGATTTCCTTGTTGGTCTTGCCGCGTGCCAACTGCTGCAACACCATCATCTCCCGCCCGGACAAACGATCGACCATGTCGGCTTCACTGGCATTGCCCAGGCTGGTACGTACGGTGTGCAACGCCTGATTCGGAAAATAGCTGTACCCGGACAGCACAGCCTTGATAGCGCTGAGCAGTTCGGTCAGATCCTGTTGTTTGCAAACATATCCCGCCGCTCCCGACTGCATGCAGCGCATGGAAAAATGGCCCGGGGCCTGGGACGTCAACACCAGCACCTTCAGAGGCATCGCGCTGGTTGTAAGACGCGCAATGACTTCCAGCCCATCAAGTTTCGGTATACCGATATCCAGAATGACAATATCAGGCATCTGGTCGCGAGCCAGTTGTAATGCATCCACTCCGTTATCCGTTTCTGCAATGACTTCGTAGCCATGACGTTCCATCAGCATACGCACCGCAAGACGAATGACGGGGTGATCATCCACGATCAGCACTTTATTCATGGGCAAGTCCAGTTTCGCTGTTCGAATTTTTAGAACCGGCACAATAACGTAGTCATTTCACCCATGGCATAGCGAAGTTCCCTTGCATTGGCAGCGAGAGACACTTCCTACAGGCAATAAAGATTTCTCCTACAGAAAAGACTCATAAATGTAGCGACAAGTCATCCAGACCAAGTGACCACTTGAAAATTATTTGACCTGCGACACTCGCTTATCGAGTAACGAACCCTGACAAGAGAAACTCGATACGACAAAAAACCGAAACAACATACTTATATCCAACCGGCCACTTTTAATATAAATACCAGACATCGGGGACAAAAATATCTCCACCCCCTTACAGCAACTTAAACGACCCAACATAAAGAGAAAGACCATACTCATGAGTAAAGAATATGTTAAAGATCAACAAGAAAATCACCAACCCCATCAGTGTCATTGCCATATTCGCGTTCATCTCCGAAACGTCCGCAGCAGTGTCCCTGCCCTTCCTTGACAATGACGAACGGGAAATCTACATCTGGTTTCTGATCAGCTTTCCATTCTATTTACTGTTCCTGTTTTTCATCACCTTGAACTTCAACTACCGATCCCTTTATGCACCTTCGGACTTTGGTGACGACAAGAATTTCCTGAAAGCTTTTGAAGATAACAACGCTGATTTCCCCGGCGAATCGACTGACCCATCAACTACCGAAATTCAGACTGTAAAACTACCAAAACCGCTGAGTACGCTGTGCATCATTGACATTCGAGGCATGAACACCGAATCAAAAATAAACACACTTCTGGAAAAAGTCCCACAACCCGTCAAGCACTCGCTCAGAATATTCCTCGTTTTAACGGATGATATGTCAGAGATTTTACCGAAAGAAAACATCGCCAAATCGCTCAAACGAGGAAGGAAAGCCATGGGGACGACGTACTGTATTATTTACGACGTTCACTCGCTGAACATCAGTGTATTGGGAAGAGTTTAAATTGAGGCGCAGAGACACGAAGTACATCAATACGATGCGCACAGTACAACAGATGAGTTCGGGAACGCTGATCCACTACGATCAGGTAAACAGAAGGGTTTTGCAGCATAGCGGTCTTGTCAGAGCGACAAGACCGCTATTTCACGTCTGGTCCGAAGGACTCAGAACAGCTTGCGGCCTTTGTTGGCAGCAATGCGCATACGCAGCGCGTTGAGCTTGATGAAGCCCGCCGCGTCGGCCTGGTTGTAGGCGCCGCCGTCTTCTTCGAAGGTCGCGATGTTGGCGTCGAACAGCGAATCGTCGGACTTGCGGCCAGTCACGATCACGTTGCCCTTGTACAGCTTCAGGCGCACGACGCCATTCACGTTGACCTGGGAGGCGTCGATCATCTGTTGCAGCATCAGACGCTCCGGGCTCCACCAGTAACCGGTGTAGATCAGGCTGGCGTACTTCGGCATCAGCTCGTCTTTCAAGTGAGCGACTTCGCGGTCCAGGGTGATCGACTCGATGGCGCGGTGAGCGCGCAGCATGATGGTGCCGCCCGGGGTTTCGTAGCAGCCACGGGACTTCATGCCGACATAACGGTTCTCGACGATGTCGAGACGGCCGATGCCGTGTTGGCCACCGATCTTGTTCAGGGTCGCCAGTACGGTGGCCGGAGTCATTTCGACGCCGTCCAGAGCGACGATGTCGCCGTTGCGGTAGGTCAGTTCCAGGTATTGCGGCTTGTCGGGTGCGTTCTCCGGGGAGACGGTCCAGCGCCACATGTCTTCTTCGTGCTCGGTCCAGGTGTCTTCCAGCACGCCGCCCTCATAGGAGATGTGCAGCAGGTTGGCATCCATCGAGTACGGGGATTTCTTCTTGCCGTGGCGCTCGATCGGGATCGCGTGCTTCTCGGCGTAGTCCATCAACTTCTCGCGGGACAGCAGGTCCCACTCGCGCCAAGGGGCAATCACTTTTACGCCTGGCTTGAGCGCGTAGGCACCCAGTTCGAAACGGACCTGATCGTTGCCCTTGCCGGTTGCACCGTGGGAAATGGCGTCGGCGCCGGTTTCGTTGGCGATTTCGATCAGACGCTTGGCGATCAGCGGACGCGCGATGGAAGTACCCAGCAGGTACTCGCCTTCGTAAACGGTGTTGGCACGGAACATCGGGAACACGAAGTCACGCACGAATTCTTCGCGCAGATCGTCGATGTAGATTTCTTTGACGCCCATGGCCTGAGCCTTGGCGCGAGCCGGTTCGACCTCTTCGCCCTGACCCAGGTCAGCGGTGAAAGTCACGACTTCACAGTTATAAGTATCCTGCAGCCACTTGAGGATCACCGAAGTGTCCAGGCCGCCGGAATACGCCAGAACGACCTTGTTTACGTCCGCCATGCCATCACTCCACGGGGTTCTACGGAAAGCCGAGGAGTCTACCGCTCAAACGCGATAATTTACAGAGGCGCGACAGCTTAAGACGACAAAGCGACAGAATCTGTCGAGAGGGCGACGATGACCGGCGGGTCAGGACGTCGCCGCAGCGTTGGCCGGTGTGCTGGCCTGAGGCGCAGGAGCGGTGGTCGGTGCCACCCGCGCAAGGTGCACGTTGACCCGACGGTTCTTGGCACGGTTGGCGGCATTGGTGTTCGGCACCAACGGGTAACGCTCACCATGGAAGCGCACGGTGATCTGCGATTCCTGGATGCCGTTGGCCTTGAAGAAATCGACCACCGCCAGGGCGCGCCGGCGCGACAGTTCGCGGTTGGTCAGGCGATTGCCGCTGTTGTCGGAGTGGCCGTCGAGCTCGATGTGGTTGACCGTCGGATCGGCCTTCATATATTCGAGCATGACTTGCAGCTTGGCCTTGGCGGCGGCGTCCAGTTCGATGCCTTCGCCAGGGAAACCGATCTGCGATTGTTTGACCTGCTCGAAATTCTGCGGGAGCAGTTTCGCCACGCAGGCCTGATAGTCGTTGAACGCCTTGCTGAACTTGACCGGCAACAGACGCACTTCCGACACACGGCCATCGCCCGATGCATGGCGCACCACGGGGCTGCGTCCGTCCATCAGGCCGCTGATCAACTGTCCGGCCTGCGCCTGAGAACTGTTGAAGAGGATATTGCCACTGCCGATCCTGACCGTGCCCAGATTGATATCGCCACGGCCCGGCTGCCAGGGCGCCGCTGCCGCCATCAAAGTCGCCGAACCGCCGCCGAGCATGGCGTTGTAGGCGTTCAGGCGGAAAGTCGCCTGCTCGCCGGCCTTGCGCACGAACTGGCCCGAGCCGAAATCGGTGATCGGCTGCGTCAGGCGGCATTCGAACTTGTCGCCCTCGACCGTCCACTCAATGTTCTCCAGACGGGTCTGGTAGGTCAGCGCCATCGCCGGAAGGCTGGCAAACACACTGAGCAAGGCTAAATAACGCTGGCGCACGGGAGGCTCCATTGGCTTCTACAACAAAAAGACCGATACATACATGTTTACGGCATACCTATGGGATATCGGACGCTCGTCGCAAAACTTGATAGCGAGTGCCTGCAAGAGTCTTTTCCGGTAGCATTCGCCTCAGTTTGACCCGCCTGGAATCCCCTCATGTCCGACCGCCTGACCCTGCTGCGTCCCGACGACTGGCACATTCATCTTCGCGATGGTGCCGTGTTGACCAATACCGTTGCAGATGTTGCGCGCACCTTTGGTCGCGCCATCATCATGCCTAACCTGGTACCTCCGGTGCGCAACGCCGCTGAAGCCGACGGCTATCGCCAGCGGATTCTCGCTGCCCGCCCGGCCGGCAGTCGTTTCGAGCCGTTGATGGTGCTGTACCTCACCGACCGTACCCAGCCCGAAGAAATTCGTGAAGCCAAGGCCAGCGGTTTTGTCCACGCGGCCAAGTTGTACCCGGCCGGCGCCACCACCAACTCCGATTCCGGGGTCACCAGCATCGACAAGATCTTCCCGGCGCTGGAAGCCATGGCCGAAGTCGGCATGCCGCTGTTGATCCACGGTGAAGTCACCCGTGGCGACGTCGACGTGTTCGACCGCGAGAAAATCTTCATCGACGAGCACATGCGTCGTGTGGTCGAGCGTTTCCCGACGCTCAAGGTCGTGTTCGAACACATCACCACCGGCGACGCCGTGCAGTTCGTCAACGAGGCTTCGGCCAACGTTGGCGCGACGATCACCGCGCATCACCTGCTCTACAACCGCAACCACATGCTGGTAGGCGGAATCCGGCCGCACTTCTATTGCCTGCCGATCCTCAAGCGCAACACCCACCAGGAAGCCCTGCTCGACGCCGCCACCAGCGGCAGCGCGAAGTTCTTCCTCGGCACCGACTCGGCGCCGCACGCCCAGCACGCCAAGGAAGCCGCCTGCGGCTGCGCCGGCTGCTACACCGCGTACGCCGCCATCGAGTTGTATGCCGAAGCCTTTGAACAGCGCAATGCGCTGGACAAGCTCGAAGCCTTCGCCAGCCTCAACGGCCCGCGTTTCTACGGCCTGCCGGCGAACACCGATCGCATTACCCTGGTCCGTGAAGAATGGACCGCCCCGACCAGCCTGCCCTTCGGCGAGCTGACCGTTATCCCGCTGCGCGCCGGTGAAAAACTGCGCTGGCGCCTGCTGGAGGAACACGCGTGAGTGAAGACCATTTCGACGACGAACTGGACGGTCAAGGTGGCGGCGGTTCGCGCCATCCAATGGCAGCACGCTTTCGCGGCTACCTGCCGGTTGTCGTCGACGTAGAGACCGGTGGCTTCAACTCGGCCACCGACGCCTTGCTGGAGATTGCCGCGACCACCATCGCCATGGATGAAAAGGGTTTCGTCTACCCGGATCACACCTACTTCTTCCGTGTCGAGCCGTTCGAAGGCGCCAACATCGAAGCGGCCGCTCTGGAGTTCACCGGGATCAAGCTCGATCACCCGTTGCGCATGGCGGTCAGCGAAGAGACGGCCCTGACCGATATCTTCCGTGGCGTGCGCAAGGCCTTGAAGGCCAACGGTTGCAAACGGGCGATCCTGGTCGGCCACAACAGCAGCTTCGACCTGGGCTTCCTCAACGCTGCCGTTGCGCGGCTGGACATGAAGCGCAACCCGTTCCACCCGTTCTCCAGTTTCGACACCGCAACCCTCGCGGGTCTGGCGTACGGTCAGACCGTACTGGCCAAGGCCTGTCAGGCAGCCGACATCGATTTCGATGGCCGTGAAGCGCACTCCGCGCGTTACGACACGGAAAAGACGGCCGAGCTGTTCTGCGGCATCGTCAACCGCTGGAAACAGATGGGCGGCTGGGAAGACTTCGACGACTGAGGGTCGTCGGATTAAATCCCGCGCATGAAAAAACCGGCTCAAGAGCCGGTTTTTTTGTACCTCGACGTTGCGCCTTACAGGGCAGCAGCGTTTTCGGTCAGGTAAGCCGCAACGCCTTCTGGCGAAGCGTTCATGCCTTTGTCGCCTTTTTTCCAGTTGGCAGGGCAGACTTCGCCGTGCTCTTCGTGGAATTGCAGAGCGTCGACCAGACGGATCAGCTCTTCCATGTTACGGCCCAGCGGCAGGTCGTTGATGATCTGCGAGCGGACAACGCCTTTGTCGTCGATCAGGAACGCGCCACGGAAAGCCACGCCGCCTTCGGACTCAACGTCGTAGGCCTTGGCGATGTCGTGCTTCATGTCGGCAGCCATGGTGTATTTCACCTGGCCGATGCCACCATTGTTGACCGGGGTGTTGCGCCAGGCGTTGTGGGTGAAGTGCGAGTCGATCGACACAGCGATCACTTCTACGTTGCGTGCCTTGAAGTCGGCCATGCGGTTGTCCAGAGCGATCAGCTCGGACGGGCAGACGAAGGTGAAGTCCAGCGGGTAGAAGAACACCAGGCCGTATTTGCCTTTGATGGCCGAGGACAGGGTGAAGCTGTCAACGATCTCGCCATTGCCGAGTACGGCCGGGACGGTGAAGTCAGGGGCTTGTTTGCCTACGAGTACGCTCATTGATATCTCCTGGTGTAGAAACTTGAAGTTCAGGGTTCGCGTCAGCCTGTCACCCTCAGGCGACAGCCCTGTGACACGAACCCCCCTTCGCAAGGGCCGACCATCATACACTGCGTTTTTCGACTGTCCTTAACGGTTTTTCGCGAAATCCCGGCTGGCATTCAGCCATGCACCACCGTTCGTCAGTCACAGCCGTTGGCGATGAAAACCGTTGGGAAAGCACTTTGACAATCATTCTCGTTAACATTAAGATCCATCGCAATTGAGCCACAACCAGCGACGGTTCTCACTTATGTATGTTTGCCTCTGCACTGGCGTCACCGACGGACAGATCCGCGAAGCGATCTATGAAGGTTGCTGCAGCTATAAAGAAGTCCGTCAGGCCACCGGCGTAGCCAGCCAATGCGGCAAATGTGCCTGCCTTGCGAAGGAAGTGGTACGCGAAACCCTGACCAAGCTGCAAACCGCCCAGGCCGCGATCCCCTACCCTGTAGAATTTACTGCCGCGTAACTGCACCCATTTCAAAGAACCGGACTTATGTCCGGTTTTTTTATGCCTGAAAATCAATTGCTTAGCGACTAGACGCGGAACACAAACATTCTTATTCCGATTAATTTTCATATATTATTCAATAACTTAGGTTTGACACTTATAAGTACCAAGCTCAAACTCCGCCTTATATACCGCTACTTAGGGCAGGACTCCCATCATGAAAGGCGACGTAACAGTCATCCAGCATCTCAACAAGATCCTTGCCAATGAGCTGGTCGCGATCAATCAGTACTTCCTGCATGCGCGCATGTATGAAGATTGGGGCCTGAACAAGCTCGGCAAGCACGAGTACAAAGAATCCATCGACGAGATGAAGCACGCGGACAAGCTGATCAAGCGCATCCTGTTCCTCGAAGGCCTGCCGAACGTGCAGGACCTGGGCAAGCTGCACATCGGCGAGCACACCAAGGAAATGCTGGAGTGCGACCTGCGTATCGAGCGCACCGGCCATGCCGATCTGAAGACCGCCATCGCTCATTGCGAATCGGTTGGTGACTTCGGCAGCCGCGAACTGCTTGAAGACATTCTCGAATCCGAAGAAGAACACATCGACTGGCTGGAAACCCAACTGGGCCTGATCGATAAAGTCGGTCTTGAGAACTATCTGCAATCGCAGATGGGCGAAGACGAGTAATTAGCGAGCGCTAAACTCGAGACACTAAAAAGCCCCGCCCTCTTTCGAGAGGCGGGGCTTTTTATTGCCCGGACTTCAGACTCGCCGAAATCCGGGCAGAAACCAATCAGGCTTCGGACTTGGCCGCAGCAGCCTTGGCGGATGCTTCCTTGACCAGAGTCTGCAGCTCACCGTTGGCGAACATTTCAGCCATGATGTCGCTGCCGCCGACCAGTTCACCGCCGACCCACAGCTGCGGGAAAGTCGGCCAGTTGGCGTACTTCGGCAGGTTGGCACGGATTTCCGGGTTCTGCAGGATGTCGACGTAGGCGAACTTCTCGCCACAGCCCATCACAGCCTGCGCAGCTTTCGCGGAGAAGCCACACTGCGGGGCATTCGGCGAGCCTTTCATGTAAAGCAGAATGGTGTTGTTGGCAATCTGCTCTTTAATCGTTTCGATGATATCCATGGAGCACCTCGGCTGAACTTTCCGACTCATGGGTCGGCACGGTGGCGCATTGTAACGGAATCCCGAGCGCCCTGCTCGGTCTCCCCGACAGACTTGCTCAAGCCGCTGCCACGGTCACCGGCACGCCATTGAGCGCCGCGTTGCCCGAGAGCTCGTCGAGCTGACATTCATCGGTCAGGTCGTTGGCGCTGGAGCCCGGCTGGCCGCTGGCAATCGCCATCTGCACGCCCGGGCGCGCATGGCCCCAACCGTGTGGCAGGCTGACCACGCCCGGCATCATGTCCGCACTGCCCAGCACTTCAACCTCGATCTGTCCGACCCGTGAGCTTACGCGCACAAGCTGGCCATCGCTGAGCCCGCGACTGGCGAGATCCTCCGGGTTCATCAGCAACTGATGGCGCGGCTTGCCCTTCACCAGTCGATGATAGTTGTGCATCCACGAGTTGTTGCTGCGCACATGGCGACGGCCGATCATCAACAGCTCATCGGCAGCCGGCGCCTGCAATGCGGAAAAGCGCGCAAGGTCGGCAAGAATTTCCGGCGGTGCCGCCTGGACTCGTTGATTGGTGGTCTTCAATCGCGGTGTCAGGTTGGGTTTCAGCGCCCCCAGATCCACGCCGTGCGGATGATCGAACAGCGTCGCCAGCGACAACTTGTGTTCGGATGCATCGCCATACAGGCCCATGCGCAGACCCATGTCGATCATCTTCGCCGGCGGCATCGTCGGCTTCAGTTCCTTGTCGGTCTTCGCTGCAAAGGCCTTGGCCAGGCCGACGAAGATCTCCCAGTCATGCAGCGCGCCCTCGGGCTTGGCGAGGATCGCCCGGTTGAAACGGGTAACGTTGCGCACCGCGAACAGGTTGAACGTGGTGTCGTAGTGATCGTTTTCCAGCGCTGAGGTGGACGGCAGGATCAGGTCGGCATAACGGGTGGTTTCGTTGATATAGAGGTCGACACTGACCATGAACTCCAACCCGTCCAGCGCCTGCTCCAGTTGCCGGCCGTTGGGCGTCGACAGCACCGGATTGCCGGCCACGGTGATCAACGCACGAATCTGGCCCTCGCCTTCGGTGAGCATTTCTTCGGCCAGCGCCGAGACAGGCAGCTCGCCGCCGTACTCGGGACGGCCCGAGACACGGCTCTGCCATTTGTTGAAGTGCCCGCCCGAAGTGGACGCCACCAGATCCACCGCCGGCTCGGTGCACAGTGCACCGCCCACGCGGTCGAGGTTGCCGGTCACCAGATTGATCAGTTGCACGACCCAATGGCACAGCGTGCCGAAAGCCTGGGTGGAAACCCCCATCCGGCCGTAGCAGACGGCGCTTGGCGCCGCGGCGAAGTCCCGGGCCAGTTGGCGGATCTGTTCGGCAGGAACGGCGCACAGCGGGCTCATGGCCTCGGCCGTGAACGCCGCCACCGCTGCGCGCACGTCGTCCAGACCGTCCACCGGCAGATGGCTGTCCGTTGTCAGGCCCTCGCTGAACAGGGTGTTGAGCACACCAAACAGCAACGCCGCATCGCCACCGGGACGCACGAACAGGTGCTGGTCGGCCATCGCCGCTGTCTCGCTGCGCCGCGGATCGACCACCACCACTTTGCCGCCCCGGGCCTGAATCGCCTTCAGACGCTTTTCCACGTCCGGCACGGTCATGATGCTGCCGTTGGAGGCCAGCGGGTTGCCGCCCAGGATCAGCATGAAGTCTGTGTGATCGATATCCGGGATCGGTAGCAGCAAACCGTGGCCGTACATCAAGTAACTGGTCAGGTGATGGGGCAACTGGTCGACCGAGGTCGCCGAGTAGCGATTGCGGGTTTTCAGCAGGCCCAGAAAGTAATTGCTGTGGGTCATCAGCCCATAGTTGTGCACACTCGGATTGCCCTGATACACGGCAACCGAGTTCTGCCCATGACGCGCCTGAATCGCCGACAGTTTTTCAGCCACCAGCTCAAAAGCCTCTTCCCACCCGATCGGCAACCATTCACTGCCGACCCGGCGCATGGGTTGGCGCAGGCGATCCGGATCGTTCTGGATATCTTGCAGCGCCACAGCCTTGGGGCAGATATGCCCGCGACTGAAGGTATCCAGTGCGTCACCCTTGATCGAGGTGATCTGCACTTGGCCGTCGGTTTCAGTGGTTTCAATGCTCAAGCCGCAGATGGCTTCGCACAGGTGGCAGGCACGGTGGTGGAGAGTCTTGGTCATGGCCAGTCTCTGTCTTGTTCTGGGCAGGTAATAACGCCTGCGGGAACAAAACTATGGCGCTTGGCCGGGCGCGGCGCCAGCGACGTTCGTCTTGTGAATCGACGACCATCAGGCGAGCCGATAGCCCGACGCAATCAACTGGAGGGTAACTGGGGCGGCGCTGCCAGCTGGATTTCCTGGATGGTTTCGATCTGCTCGTGGGCGACGTGCACCCCGGTGAGTTCGCCAATCAGTCGCCAGTGCTCGTCGAGCCCGGTGCTGATGGTGGCCATGCGATCGATCATGTGGCGGCCGGCCGTCTTGACCACTTCGTCTTCACTGCGCAGCAGTTCGAAGGACAATGAGGTGACCGAAGCGGTCAGATGAGTCAGTGAGCGAGCCGTGTGGCCCAGCAATTCCATTAACAGTTTTTCTTTCGATTCCATGCGGAGGCTTCCTGCGTCGCTCGTGAGTTATTTATAACCCAGCACTTTGCTTTAGCAAATGTTTCAGGTCTGACATCCGACCGGCGAATCCATGGCTGGCCGGTCGCAAACCGACCAGGTCTGCTCCATCCCCGCCCCGCCTGATTGCCAAGCCCTGCGGCGCCAGTGTACAAAGGGTTGGAAATCCGGCTTCAAACCAGCGCTTCGTGTGACCTCGTCACCCCCGCACAATCCGCAAAAATCGTAGCCTATTGGAAAAACGCGACATTTAGTGTCAATATCGCGCCTCCCCCTATTTCGTCGCCCCGTGCGGCTTACGCCGCAGGTCTCGCCCGTTGTTCCGATAAACAAGGCTTTGAGCATCTGCGGTTTGTAGCAAAAAGGTAGTCAATGATGAGCGCAAGGCACTTTCTCTCCCTGATGGATTGCACGCCCGAAGAGCTGGTCAGCGTGATCCGTCGAGGCGTTGAGCTCAAGGACCTGCGTAACCGCGGCGTACTGTTCGAGCCTCTGAAAAACCGCGTCCTGGGGATGATCTTCGAGAAATCCTCGACCCGCACCCGGATCTCCTTCGAGGCCGGCATGATCCAGCTCGGTGGCCAGGCGATCTTCCTTTCGCCCCGCGACACCCAACTGGGCCGTGGCGAGCCCATCGGCGACTGCGCCATCGTCATGTCGAGCATGCTCGATGCGGTGATGATCCGTACCTTTGCCCACAGCACCCTGACCGAATTTGCCGCCAACTCCCGCGTGCCGGTGATCAACGGCCTGTCCGATGACCTGCACCCGTGCCAGTTGCTGGCCGACATGCAGACCTTCCTCGAGCACCGTGGCTCGATCCAGGGCAAGACCGTGGCCTGGATCGGCGACGGCAACAACATGTGCAACAGCTATATAGAAGCGGCGATCCAGTTCGACTTCCAGTTGCGCGTCGCCTGCCCTGAAGGCTATGAGCCAACCCCTGAATTCCTGGCCAGGGCCGGTGATCGCGTGACCATCGTCCGCGATCCGAAGGACGCCGTGCGCGGCGCGCATCTGGTGAGCACCGACGTCTGGACTTCCATGGGCCAGGAAGAGGAAACCGCCAAGCGCCTCAAGCTGTTCGCGCCGTTCCAGGTCACCCGTGCCCTGCTCGACCTGGCTGCCGAGGACGTGCTGTTCCTGCACTGCCTGCCCGCCCACCGCGGCGAAGAAATCAGCCTCGACCTGCTTGATGACCCGCGCTCCGTCGCCTGGGATCAGGCAGAAAACCGTCTCCACGCACAGAAGGCCCTGCTCGAGTTCCTCGTTGAACCGGCATATCACCACGCATGAGCCATGAATTACTGCTGAACCTGCGCAACCTCGCTTGCGGCTATCAAGATCAACGTGTGGTGCAGAACCTCAACCTGCACCTCAACGCCGGCGACATCGGTTGCCTGCTCGGCTCTTCGGGCTGCGGCAAGACCACCACCCTGCGCGCCATTGCCGGTTTCGAACCGGTGCACGAAGGGGAAATCCAGCTGGGCGGTGAAGTGATCTCCAGCGCCGGTTTCACCCTCGCCCCGGAGAAACGCCGGATCGGCATGGTCTTCCAGGATTACGCGTTGTTCCCGCACCTGAGTGTCGCGGACAACATCGCCTTCGGCATTCGCAAGCACCCGAACAAGGAGCGCGTCGTCGAAGAACTGCTGGAACTGGTCAACCTGAAGAACCTCGGTAAACGCTTCCCGCACGAACTGTCCGGCGGGCAGCAACAACGTGTCGCCCTCGCCCGCGCCCTGGCACCGGAGCCACAACTGCTGCTGCTCGACGAACCATTCTCCAACCTCGACGGCGAGCTGCGACGCAAGCTCAGCCATGAAGTGCGCGACATCCTCAAGGCCCGTGGCACCAGTGCGATTCTGGTGACTCACGACCAGGAAGAAGCCTTCGCCGTCAGCGATCACGTCGGTGTGTTCAAGGAAGGCCGGCTGGAGCAGTGGGATACGCCCTACAACCTCTATCACGAACCGGCGACGCCGTTTGTTGCCAGCTTCATTGGCCAGGGTTACTTCATTCGCGGCCAGCTCGGCAGCCCGGAATCGGTGCACACCGAACTCGGTGAACTGCGCGGCAATCGCGCCTACACCTGGCCGATCGGCGGTGCGGTGGATGTGTTGCTGCGTCCGGATGACATTGTTTATGCACCGGACAGCGGGTTGAAAGCACGGATCGTCGGCAAGACCTTCCTCGGCGCCTCGACCCTGTATCGCCTGCAACTGCCAACCGGCGCGCAACTGGAGTCGATCTTCCCGAGCCACGCAGACCATCAGGTCGGTGTGGATGTAGGGATTCGCGTGGCGGCGGAGCATCTGGTGTTGTTCCAGGCATCCGGCAGCACGGCTGCGCAGATCCCGGCGGTGGAAAACGGTGTTCGCCGGTACAGCACCGCACACTGATCTACACAAAAACAAAGAGGGAGCCTGATGGCTCCCTCATTGTTTTGGCCTCAGCCCAGCATCAATGTGCCGCTGGCGACCAGCGTCGCATTTCCGCCGATCTTCACCCGCTCGCCTTCCAGCCGACAGAACAACTCCCCGCCCCGCGCCGAACGCTGGCACGCGGTCAGGCTCGATTTGCCCAGACGTTTTGACCAATACGGAATCAGGCTGCAATGGGTCGAGCCGGTCACCGGGTCTTCATTGATACCGATGGCCGGAGCGAAGTAGCGCGAGACGAAATCATGCTGGTTACCCCGGGCCGTGACGATGGCGCCGAGCCAAGGCAGTTTGGCCAGGGCGACCATGTCCGGCGTGCAATCGAGCACTGCCTGCTCCGACTCCAGCACCACGAACAGTTCGTTGGAACCGAGCACGTCCACGGCTTCGACGCCCAATGCCCGCTCGACATCCAGCGTCACACCGATTTCCGACGGCACGATCGAAGGGAAATCCAGCCACAAACGACCCTCTTCGCGACTGACACTCAACGGCCCGGACTTGCAGGTGAAATCCAGACGCTCGGCCGTTTCCTTATAGATCTCGAACAATACATACGCGCTGGCCAGCGTCGCGTGACCGCACAATGGCACCTCGGTGGTCGGCGTGAACCAGCGGATATGCCAGGCCTGGCCTTCGCGCACCAGAAACGCAGTTTCCGCCAGGTTGTGCTCGGCGGCGATCTTCTGCATCAAGTCGTCCGCGAGCCAGGCGTCGAGCCGATAGACCATCGCCGGGTTGCCACTGAACGGCCGATCACTGAAGGCGTCGACCTGATGAAACTCTAGCTGCATAACGTTCTCCCTGAATTCGTCAACGGAGCATGCCGCTACGGCTCGTTCATCGCCAGTGACAGAACCGGTCAATTTTCCTCATACAGACCTCAGGAACGGCCGATGTCGGCGAATTTGGCCTGGGTGTGCTCGGCCAGAACGGCGGGCGCCAGCTCAACTTCCAGTCCACGTCGCCCGGCACTGACATAAATGGTCGCAAAAGCCTGGGCGGAATTATCGATGAAGGTACGCAGGCGCTTTTTCTGCCCCAGCGGACTGATGCCGCCCAACAGGTAACCGGTGGAACGCTGCGCAGCGGCCGGGTCGGCCATCTCCACTTTTTTCACGCCGGCGGCGTGGGCCAGCCCCTTGAGGTCGAGGCTTCCGACGACCGGCACCACCGCCACCAGCAATTCACCTTTTTCGCTGGCCGCCAGCAGCGTCTTGAACACCTGCGCCGGCTCCAGGCCCAGTTTTTCCGCGGCCTCCAGCCCGTAGGACGCCGCCTTGGGGTCATGTTCGTAACTGTGCACGCGATGTTCGGCACGAACTTTTTTCAACAAGTCCAACGCAGGGGTCATGGCAGCTCCGGGCTCGGCAGTGGCAAAAAATCCTGCGCCGGATTCTAGGCCATCGCCATACAAAAGGCTCTACCACGCGCCACGTTTCCCGGGGCTTGCAGGCCGATAACAGGATCGTCAGGCCAGTGACCCGCAGGATCATTCACACGGCTGATAGTTTATTTGTGACTGACGGTTCACTTTCGACCTTTGACAGCTTTGTTTCTTGTCTATATTTTTTCGAATCTGAATAATGTAAGAATTATCGTCACCGCAGCACCCAGCAGTAAACCGGGAACAGGATGGGGATCCTGCCCCGGCGAAAATCGCGCCTTGCCCTGTCGGCAAACGCGCCAGACAACAACAAAAACCGAGGTTTTCAATGACAACTGCGTTACAGCAACCATCGCTCTCGAGCCAGTGCCTGGCCGAGTTTCTGGGTACTGCACTTCTGATCTTTTTCGGTACGGGCTGCGTCGCCGCGCTCAAGGTCGCGGGCGCGAGCTTCGGCCTGTGGGAAATCAGCATCATCTGGGGCGTCGGCGTGAGCATGGCGATCTACCTCACCGCCGGGGTTTCCGGTGCGCACCTGAACCCTGCCGTCAGTATCGCCCTGAGCATTTTCGCCGACTTCGAAAAGCGCAAACTGCCGTTCTACATCCTCGCTCAGGTTGCCGGCGCCTTCTGCGGCGCGCTGTTGGTTTACACGCTGTACAGCAACCTGTTCTTCGATTTCGAACAAACTCACCATATGGTTCGTGGCTCGGCCGCCAGCCTGGAACTGGCGTCGGTGTTCTCCACCTTCCCGAACCCTGCGCTGTCGACTGCCCAGGCGTTCCTGGTCGAGGTGATCATCACGGCGATCCTGATGGGCGTGATCATGTCCCTGACCGACGACAACAACGGCCTGCCGAAAGGCCCGCTGGCGCCGCTGCTGATCGGCCTGCTGATTGCCGTGATCGGCAGTTCGATGGGCCCGCTGACCGGCTTCGCGATGAACCCGGCCCGTGACTTCGGTCCAAAACTGATGACTTTCTTCGCGGGCTGGGGTGAAATTTCCTTCACCGGCGCACGTGAAATCCCGTACTTCCTGATTCCGATTTTTGCACCGATTGTCGGTGCCTGCCTCGGCGCTGCCGGGTATCGCGGGCTGATTGCCCGTCACCTGACCGGCGCCACACCTGCTACAAAGGATGCAGAACCGGCCATTGACGGCAAACCAAGAACTTCTTGAAACAGTCGGCGCAGGTTCCTGCCCATTCGAACCTGCGCCACGGCCCACTCTCCCTTATTTCGTCCAAGGCAATCGACATGACCGACATTCAGAATAAGAACTACATCATTGCCCTCGATCAGGGTACGACCAGCTCCCGCGCGATCATTTTCGACCGCGATGCGAACGTGGTCTGCACCGCGCAGCGCGAATTCGCCCAGCATTACCCACAAGCCGGTTGGGTCGAACATGACCCGATGGAAATCTTCGCCACCCAGAGCGCCGTGATGGTCGAAGCGCTGGCCCAGGCCGGTCTGCATCACGACCAGGTGGCCGCCATCGGCATCACCAACCAGCGTGAAACCACCGTGGTCTGGGACAAGACCACCGGCCGCCCGGTCTACAACGCGATCGTCTGGCAATGCCGCCGCAGCACCGAGATCTGCCAGCAGCTCAAGCGCGACGGCCACGAAGAATATATCCGTGACACCACGGGCCTGGTCACCGACCCGTACTTCTCCGGCACCAAACTGAAGTGGATCCTCGACAACGTCGAAGGCAGCCGCGAACGTGCGCGCAACGGCGAACTGCTGTTCGGCACCGTCGACAGCTGGCTGATCTGGAAATTCACCGGCGGCAAGGTTCACGTCACCGACTACACCAACGCCTCGCGCACCATGCTCTTCAACATCCACACACTTGAGTGGGACGCGAAGATGCTGGAGATTCTCGACATCCCGCGCGAAATGCTGCCGGAAGTCAAAGCCTCCTCGGAAATCTACGGTCGTACCAAGAGCGGCATCGCCATCGGTGGTATCGCCGGCGACCAGCAGGCTGCGCTGTTCGGCCAGATGTGCGTGGAGCCCGGCCAGGCGAAAAACACCTACGGCACCGGCTGCTTCCTGCTGATGAACACCGGCGACAAAGCGGTGAAGTCCCAGCACGGCATGCTCACCACCATCGCCTGCGGCCCGCGCGGCGAAGTGGCTTACGCGCTGGAAGGCGCTGTGTTCAACGGCGGTTCGACCGTGCAATGGCTGCGTGATGAACTGAAAATCATCAACGACGCCCACGACACCGAATACTTCGCCAATAAAGTGAAGGACAGCAACGGCGTTTATCTGGTGCCAGCCTTCACCGGCCTCGGCGCTCCGTACTGGGACCCGTATGCCCGTGGCGCCCTGTTCGGCCTGACTCGCGGCGTGCGTGTGGATCACATCATTCGCGCTGCGCTGGAATCGATTGCCTACCAGACCCGCGATGTCCTCGACGCCATGCAACAGGACTCCGGCGAACGCCTCAAGGCCCTGCGCGTGGACGGCGGTGCAGTGGCGAACAACTTCCTCATGCAGTTCCAGGCCGACATCCTCGGCACTCAGGTCGAGCGCCCGCAAATGCGCGAAACCACGGCGCTGGGCGCGGCGTACCTGGCCGGTCTGGCGTGCGGTTTCTGGGGCAGCCTGGAAGAACTGCGCGGCAAGGCAGTGATCGAACGCGAGTTCGAACCGAGCCTGGACGAAGCGGCGAAAGAGAAGCTCTATAAAGGCTGGAAAAAAGCCGTCAGCCGTACCCGTGACTGGGAACGTGAAGACGCCGAATAAGCCACGAACCGGACTCGTATCCGTATGTAACTGGTAGGGAGCGGATTCCTGCGGCATCATGGGCAAATTTTGCATGGCAGCCCAAAGGAAGCCCCATGAATCTGCCTCCCCGTCAGCAGCAAATCCTCGAGCTGGTCCGCGAACGCGGCTATGTGAGCATCGAGGAAATGGCCACGCTGTTCGTTGTTACCCCGCAAACCATCCGCCGCGACATCAATCAACTGGCGGAAGCCAATCTGCTGCGTCGCTACCACGGCGGCGCCGCCTATGATTCCAGCGTCGAAAACACTGCCTATGCGATGCGCGCCGATCAGATGCGCGATGAAAAACAACGCATCGGTGAAGCCATCGCCGCACAGATTCCCGATCACGCCTCGCTGTTCATCAACATCGGCACGACCACCGAATCCATTGCCCGCGCCCTGCTCAATCACAGTCATCTGAAAATCATCACCAACAACCTGCACGTCGCCTCGATGCTCAGCGCGAAGGATGATTTCGATGTGTTGCTCACCGGCGGCAATGTCCGTCGCGATGGCGGCGTGGTGGGTCAGGCGAGCGTGGACTTCATCAACCAGTTCAAGGTCGACTTTGCGCTGGTGGGCATCAGCGGCATCGATGAGGACGGCAGCCTGCTCGACTTCGATTACCAGGAAGTCCGGGTGTCCCAGGCGATCATCGCCAATGCCCGGCAGGTGATCCTCGCGGCGGACTCCAGCAAGTTCGGCCGTAACGCGATGATCCGCCTCGGCCCGATCAGCCTGATCGATTGCCTGGTCACCGACCAGCAGCCGGTGCCGGCCCTGGCGCAACTGCTGAGCCAGCACAAGATTCGCCTGGAAGTCGTTTAACCTTCCCCCGCATAAGGCGCCTGCACCGGCGCCTTATGCGCATCTGATGTTCGAATATTTTCTTTTAGCCGCCCTTCGATGAGTTTTTTCAATCGAAGTCGGCTGGCTGTGCGCGTCTTTATGGGCTACCATTTTCGCAAATGAACATTCATGTTCGATTTCCAAGACAGAAAATCAAAAGAGCCCGAGGCCAGCCGATGTCCACATCTACCTTGCGTACGCCCCCTATCTCCGAGATCTACGATATCGCCGTCATCGGCGGCGGGATCAATGGCGTGGGGATCGCAGCGGATGCCGCCGGTCGCGGTCTTTCGGTGTTCCTTTGCGAAAAGGACGACCTGGCCAGCCACACCTCGTCGGCCAGCAGCAAGCTGATCCACGGTGGCCTGCGCTACCTCGAACATTATGAATTCCGTCTGGTGCGCGAAGCCCTGGCCGAACGCGAAGTGCTGCTGGCCAAGGCCCCGCACATCGTCAAGCCGATGCGTTTTGTACTGCCACACCGTCCGCACCTGCGTCCGGCGTGGATGATCCGTGCCGGCCTGTTCCTCTATGACAACCTCGGCAAGCGCGAAAAACTCGCAGGCTCCAAGAGTCTGAAGTTCGGCGCCGACAGCGCACTGAAGAGCGAAATCACCAAAGGTTTCGAATACTCCGACTGCTGGGTCGATGACGCCCGCCTCGTCGTGCTGAACGCCATGGCCGCCCGTGAGAAAGGCGCGCATGTCCACACCCAGACCCGTTGCGTCAGCGCCCGCCGTGCCAAAGGCCTGTGGCACCTGAACCTGGAACGCGCCGATGGCAGCCTGTTCTCGATCACCGCCAAGGCACTGGTGAACGCCGCCGGCCCATGGGTCGCCAAGTTCATCCGTGACGACCTGAAGATGGAATCGCCGTACGGCATCCGCCTGATTCAGGGCAGCCACGTCATCGTGCCGAAACTGTACGAAGGCGATCACGCGCACATCCTGCAGAACGAAGATCAGCGCATCGTTTTCACCATTCCGTACCTGAACCACTTCACCCTGATCGGCACCACCGACCGCGAATACACCGGCGATCCGGCCAAAGTAGCGATCACCGACGGCGAAACCGATTACCTGCTCAAAGTGGTCAACGCCCACTTCAAGAAGCAGATCAGTCGCGAAGACATCCTGCACAGTTACTCGGGCGTGCGCCCACTGTGCAACGACGAGTCCGACAATCCTTCGGCCGTGACCCGCGACTACACCCTGGCGCTGTCCGGCAGCACCGAAGAAGCGCCACTGCTGTCGGTGTTCGGCGGCAAGCTGACCACCTACCGCAAACTCGCCGAGTCGGCGATGGCGCAACTGATGCCGTTCTTCACCCAGATGCGCCCGAGCTGGACCGCCAGCGCCACCCTGCCGGGTGGCGAAGACATGACCACGCCGCAGGCCCTGAGCGCGCTGATCCGCGACAAGTTCGACTTCGTGCCAAGCGAGATCGCCCGCCGCTGGGCCACCACCTACGGCAGCCGCACCTGGCGCATGCTGGAAGGCGTCGACACCCTCGCCGACATGGGCGAGCACATCGGCGGCGGTCTCTACACCCGTGAAGTCGATTACCTGTGCAGCGAAGAATGGGCGACCACCGCGCACGACATCCTGTGGCGCCGCAGCAAACTGGGGCTGTTCACCACCCCGGCCGAGCAGGAAAAACTCGCGGCGTACCTGAACAAGGTCGAGCAGAACCGCAAGATCGAAGCGGCCTGATCGATCCGCCCGTAAAACGAAAAGCCCCTGAATCGAGAGATTCAGGGGCTTTTTGCATCCCGGCTGAAACACGGGATGATGAATGCCGTTCGGTTTTCCGAACGCGACCTGTCAGTCGATTCGGATAACCGGATCAGAAACGCAGAAAAACACCATCACAAAACATTAATCATCAAATAAATCAACAAGTTAACTTGTAGCAACTGGTCTGGCACGAGTCATGCTCTACACTCCTTCGACGAATGCCTGTTGCGCCAACACAACAGGAGCCGTCAGGCATTCGAAGCACAAAAGGGCCCGCTCAACCGGCTCCATAAAAAAAACAATGTCGAGGAAAATTTGATGCGCATCGTTCCCCATATCCTGGGCGCAGCCATTGCTGCCGCTCTGATCAGCACACCAGTTTTCGCTGCCGAACTCACCGGCACCCTTAAGAAGATCAAAGAGTCCAACACCATCACCCTGGGGCACCGCGACGCCTCCATTCCGTTTTCCTACATCGCTGACGCCTCCGGCAAACCGGTCGGCTACTCCCACGATATCCAGCTGGCCATCGTCGAAGCGATCAAGAAAGACCTGGACCTGCCAAACCTGCAGGTCAAATACAACCTCGTGACCTCGCAGACCCGTATCCCGCTGGTGCAGAACGGCACCGTGGACGTCGAGTGCGGCTCCACCACCAACAACGTCGAGCGTCAGCAGCAGGTCGACTTCTCCGTCGGCATCTTCGAAATCGGTACCCGTCTGCTGTCCAAGGCCGGTTCGCAGTACAAGGATTTCGACGATCTGAAAGGCAAGAACGTCGTGACCACCGCCGGCACCACCTCCGAGCGCATCCTCAAGGCGATGAACGCCGACAAGCAGATGGGCATGAACGTCATCTCCGCCAAGGACCACGGCGAATCCTTCCAGATGCTGGAATCGGGTCGTGCCGTTGCGTTCATGATGGACGACGCGCTGCTGGCAGGCGAAGCCGCCAAGGCCAAGAAAGCCACCGACTGGGCCGTGACCGGCACTCCACAGTCCTATGAAATCTACGGCTGCATGGTGCGCAAGGGCGACGAGCCGTTCAAAAAGGCTGTGGATGACGCCATCGTCTCCGTCTACAAGTCGGGCGAGATCAACAAGATCTACACCAAGTGGTTCATGTCGCCGATTCCGCCAAAAGGCCTGAATCTGAACTTCCCGATGAGCGACGAGCTCAAGAAGCTGATCGCCGAGCCAACCGACAAAGCGGCCGACGACAAGAAAGCCTGATTTCTGACTAACCTTGTTCCCTGAGGAGGCGCCTGCCTTCTCGGGGAATGGTCACTCCCTGCTGGCATTTTCTGGAAACACTCGAACCGGTGGCTGTCGAGCCGATCGCGTGTGCCTGACCGTCAAGATCAGGCTGGGAACGGAGCTTCCCCAGGCGGGCACTTGTACATCGATCGAATCGAGGGGAGACCCTAATGAATTACAACTGGGACTGGGGCGTGTTCTTCAAGTCCACCGGCGTGGGCAGCGAGACCTATCTCGACTGGTTCATTTCCGGTCTGGGCTGGACCATCGCCATCGCCATCGTGGCCTGGATCATCGCCCTGCTGCTGGGCTCGCTGCTGGGCATCATGCGCACCGTGCCGAACCGCATCGTATCGGGCATCGCGACCTGCTACGTCGAACTGTTCCGTAACGTACCGCTGCTGGTTCAGCTGTTCATCTGGTACTTCCTGGTACCGGACCTGCTGCCGCCGGATCTGCAGGAGTGGTACAAGCAGGACCTGAACCCGACCACCTCGGCCTACCTGAGCGTTGTCGTGTGCCTGGGCCTGTTCACCGCCGCCCGTGTCTGCGAACAGGTTCGCACCGGTATCCAGGCGCTGCCACGTGGCCAGGAATCCGCCGCCCGCGCCATGGGTTTCAAGCTGCCGCAGATCTACTGGAACGTGCTGCTGCCCCAGGCCTACCGGATCATCATTCCGCCGCTCACCTCGGAATTTTTGAACGTGTTCAAGAACTCCTCCGTGGCGTCCTTGATCGGCCTGATGGAACTGCTGGCGCAAACCAAACAGACCGCCGAGTTCTCGGCCAACCTGTTTGAAGCCTTCACCCTGGCGACCCTGATCTATTTCACCCTGAACATGAGCCTGATGCTGCTGATGCGCGCGGTCGAGAAGAAAGTCTCCGTGCCCGGCCTGATCTCCGTAGGGGGTAAATGATGGACTTCGATTTCAGTGGCATCGTCCCGGCCATTCCCGGCCTGTGGAACGGCATGCTGATGACCCTCAAGCTGATGGCGCTGGGCGTGGTCGGCGGGATCATTCTCGGCACCCTACTCGCGCTGTGCCGCCTGTCGCATAACAAACTGCTGTCGAACCTCGCCGGCGCCTACGTCAACTATTTCCGCTCGATCCCGTTGCTACTGGTCATCACCTGGTTCTACCTGGCGGTGCCGTTCGTGCTGCGCTGGATCACCGGCGAAGACACCCCGATCGGCGCGTTCACCTCGTGCATCGTGGCCTTCATGATGTTCGAAGCGGCGTACTTCTGCGAAATCGTCCGTGCCGGCGTGCAGTCGATTCCGAAAGGCCAGATGGGTGCCGCACAGGCACTGGGCATGAGCTACGGCCAGATGATGCGCCTGATCATCCTGCCCCAGGCGTTCCGCAAGATGACCCCGCTGCTGCTGCAGCAGAGCATCATCCTGTTCCAGGACACCTCGCTGGTCTACACCGTGGGCCTGGTGGACTTCCTCAACGCCTCGCGCGCCAGTGGCGACATCATTGGCCGCTCGAATGAGTTCCTGATCTTCGCAGGTCTCGTGTACTTCACCATCAGCTTTGCCGCCTCGGTGCTGGTCAAGCGTCTGCAAAAAAGGTTCGCCGTATGATCTCTATCAAGAACATCAACAAGTGGTATGGGGACTTCCAGGTGCTGACCGATTGCAGCACCGAGGTCAAAAAGGGTGAAGTGATCGTGGTCTGCGGTCCGTCCGGTTCGGGCAAGTCGACCCTGATCAAGTGCGTCAACGCGCTGGAGCCGTTCCAGAAAGGCGACATCGTGGTCGACGGCACGTCGATTGCCGACCCGAAGACCAACCTGCCGAAACTGCGCTCGCGCGTCGGCATGGTGTTCCAGCACTTCGAACTGTTCCCGCACCTGACCATCACCGAAAACCTGACCATCGCGCAGATCAAGGTGCTGGGCCGCAGCAAGGAAGAAGCGACCAAGAAAGGTCTGCAACTGCTTGATCGCGTCGGTCTGGCTGCCCATGCCCACAAGCACCCGGGCCAACTGTCCGGCGGTCAACAACAGCGTGTGGCGATTGCCCGTGCGCTGGCGATGGACCCGATCGTCATGCTGTTCGATGAACCGACCTCGGCGCTGGACCCGGAAATGGTCAACGAAGTGCTCGACGTGATGGTGCAACTGGCCCACGAAGGCATGACCATGATGTGCGTGACCCACGAAATGGGCTTCGCCCGCAAAGTGGCCGACCGGGTGATCTTCATGGATGCCGGCAAGATCATCGAAGACTGCAAGAAAGAAGAGTTCTTCGGCGACATCAGCCAACGCTCCGAACGCGCGCAGCATTTCCTCGAGAAAATCCTGCAGCACTAAAAACCTGCCGGATTCCCCGACAGCAACTGTCGGGGAATCCGGGTGGTTGACCCAAGGCATCTGTGATGAAATGCGACCCCAATCTCTATCGCGCAACCACGCCATCACTTGCCGTGAAACCCCGTCTGATCCGCCATTTGTTCCTGCCGCCGCTGGTCATCATTTTGATGGTCGGACTGGGTTACGCCGGCTTCTGGATCAGTGAACACTTCGGCATTCGCAGCCTCAGCGAAAACGGCCAGCGTCAGCTCGAACTGAACGCCCGTGCCGTCGAAAGCGAAATCAGCAAATACACCTACCTGCCCAGCCTGCTGGAACTCGAATCGAGCGTTTCGCAGTTGCTGGACGACCCGACCCCGGAACACCGGCAAACGGTCAACGATTACCTGGAAGGCCTGAACCGGCGCAGCCGCAGTCGGGCCATCTACGTCATGGACACCACTGGCCGCGTCATGGCCACCAGCAACTGGCGCGATGTCGACAGCTACCTCGGCGAAGACCTGTCGTTCCGCGCCTATTTCCAGCACGCCATCCGCGGCCAGCCCGGACGTTTCTACGGGATCGGCAGCACCAACGGCGAACCCGGCTATTACCTGGCCCACGGCCTGGAAGAACACGGCAAGATCATCGGCGTCGCGGTGGTCAAAGTGCGCCTGGAAGCCATGGAAGAGCGCTGGCAACGGGCGCGCCTGGAAGCCTTCGTCAGTGACGAGAACGGCATCATCATTCTCTCCAGCGATCCGGCCCGACGCCTGAAATCCGTGGTGCCACTGAGCGACGAGACCAAGGAAAAACTCGCCCGCAGCCTCCAGTACTACTGGTTCCCGCTCAACGAACTGCAACCTCTGGCCCGGGAAACCCTGGCCGAAGGCGTGGAAAAACTGACCTTCCCGGCCAACAGCGAAGTCGATGCCGACGAGGAGAACATCAGTTACCTGGCGCAAACCCGGCCGCTGAGCGACACCCCGTGGAATTTCACCCTGCTCACACCGTTGCAGGACCTGCGGCGCGAAGCGATCAATCAGGGGATTCTGGTGGCGGTCGCCTTTGCCCTCGTGGCGTTCCTGCTGATTGCCTGGAACGAGCGTCGCAAGGTCATCGCCACGCGCCTCGCCGCCCGGGAAGCCCTGCAGGAAGCCAACAATCAGCTGGAGCGTCGGATTACCGAACGCACCGCCGACCTGCGCGCCAGCAATGACCGGCTCAAGAGTCAGATCCGCGAACGCCGTCAGGCCGAAGAAACCTTGCGCCGTGCCCAGGACGAACTGGTGCAGGCCGGTAAACTCGCGGCCATCGGCCAGATGTCCACCAGCATCGCCCACGAACTGAACCAGCCACTGGCAGCGATGCGCACCTTGTCCGGCAATACGATTCGCTTTCTGGAACGTGGTCAGCTCGACGTCGCCAGCACCAACCTGAAAACCATCAACGATCTGATCGACCGCATGGGCCGGATCACCGCCAGCCTGCGCTCGTTCGCCCGGCGCGGCGACGACAAGGGTCGCGCCAGCCTCGGTAAAGCCGTGGACGCCGCGCTGCAAGTACTCGGTGCCCGTGTCGAAAAAGCCGCCCTGCAAGTGCATCGTCAGTTCATTGATGAGCAAGTGCAGATCGACCAGACACGGCTGGAGCAGATTCTGGTCAACCTGATCGGCAACGCCCTCGACGCCATGCAGGCACAACCGCTACCGGAACTGTGGCTGGAAGGCGAAGAATTCGACGGCAAATATCGCCTGCGGGTACGCGACAACGGCCACGGCATCGATGCCGAAGCGCGCAAACATCTGTTCGAGCCGTTCTTCACCACCAAACCCGGCGAACAGGGCCTGGGCCTCGGCCTGACCCTCTCCGCCAGCCTGGCCGCCGCCACCGGCGGGCACCTGGGTGTCGAGCACCCGGCCAGCGGTGGTACCACCTTCGTCCTCAGTTTACCGTTGGTAAGCCCTACTCCTGCCGAGCCAATATGAACAACGACCTTAGTGTGCTGATCGTCGAAGACGATCCCCATGTGCTGCTCGGCTGCCAGCAGGCCCTGACCCTGGAAGACATTCCCTGCATCGGCGTCGGCAGTGCCGAAGAAGCGCTGGAGCGGGTCGGCGACAATTTCGCCGGCATCGTCATCAGTGACATTCGCCTGCCCGGCATCGATGGCCTGGAACTATTGACCCGTCTCAAGCAACGCGACCGCAGCCTGCCGGTGGTGCTGATCACCGGTCACGGCGACATCTCCATGGCGGTCGGCGCGATGCAGAAAGGCGCCTACGACTTCATGGAAAAACCGTTCTCCCCGGAACGGCTGGTGGACGTCGCCCGGCGTGCGCTGGAGCAACGCAGCCTGGCTCGCGAAGTCTCGTCTCTGCGCCGGCAACTGGCCGAGCGCGACTCCCTTGAAGGACGGATCATCGGTCGCTCGCCAGCCATGCAGAACCTGCGCGAACTGATCGCCAACGTCGCCGACACCTCGGCCAACGTGTTGATCGAAGGCGAAACCGGCACTGGCAAGGAACTGGTCGCCCGTTGCCTGCACGACTTCAGTCGCCGCCACACCAAACAGTTCGTCGCGCTGAACTGCGGCGGCCTGCCGGAAAACCTGTTCGAAAGCGAAATCTTCGGCCACGAGGCCAACGCCTTCACCGGGGCCGGCAAACGGCGGATCGGCAAGATCGAACACGCCGACGGCGGCACGCTGTTCCTCGATGAAGTGGAAAGCATGCCGCTGCCGCTGCAGATCAAACTGCTGCGGGTGTTGCAGGAGCGCACCCTCGAACGCCTCGGCTCGAACCAGAGCGTGGCGGTGGATTGCCGGGTGATCGCGGCGACCAAGTCCGACCTCGACGAATCGAGCAAGGCCGGGGAATTCCGCAGCGACTTGTACTACCGCCTCAACGTGGTGACGCTGGAACTGCCGCCCCTGCGCGAGCGCCGCGAAGACATCCTGCAACTGTTCGAACACTTCACCCAGCAATCGGCCCTGCGCTTCGACCGCGCACTGCCGGAGCTGGACAACCAGACGCTGTCGAGCCTGATGAGCCATGACTGGCCGGGCAACGTGCGTGAACTGCGCAACGTCGCCGAACGCTTCGCGCTTGGTTTGCCGGCGTTCAAGAAGTCCGGTGCCGGCAGTGGCGGCCAGGGCCTGGCGTTCGCCGAAGCGGTCGAAGCCTTCGAACGCAACCTGCTCAGCGACGCCCTGCAACGCAGCGGCGGCAACCTGACCCAGGCCAGCCTGGAACTGGGCATGGCCAAGACCACGCTGTTCGACAAAGTGAAAAAATACGGCCTGAGCCATTAAGCGAGAACGATGTGGATCTGATTTTCAAGGCAATGATCGGTGCGGCGGTGGTGGTGATCCTCGCCATGCTGGCCAAGACCAAAAACTACTACATCGCCGGCCTGGTGCCGCTGTTTCCGACCTTCGCCCTGATCGCCCATTACATCGTCGGCAAGGGCCGTTCGGTCGACGACCTGAAGACCACCATCGTGTTCGGCATGTGGTCGATCATTCCGTACTTCGTGTACCTGGCGACGCTGTACGTGATGGTTGACCGGATGCGTCTGGAAGCTTCACTGGCCGTGGCGGCTGTCGCGTGGCTGATGGCGGCGACGGTACTGGTCAGCGTCTGGGTACGTCTGCACGCCTGACGGCCGCCGTATGGGAGAGGGCCTGGCCCGTCCCTTGCATTTACCCCCGAAAGCCCGCCCGGCCGGCGCTCATGTTCGATGAGGCCGGTGTCTGGGAGGGGCTGCCAAGGGTGAATTGCGACCTTGAACATTTTAGATCTCGACCACAGCCTGACCGGTCAGGCGTCCATCGCGCGGCTGCTCGACAGCGGCCGCGCCCAACGCCTGGACCTGCTCGACCTCGGCCCGAAACTGCGGCTCTGGTCCAGCGAACGGACCTTTCGCCGCTTTACCGAACGCCTGCGTGAGCGGCCCCGGCACAGCGGCCCTGCACCGGAAATCTTCTTCGTCGGCTCCGGCGACTATCACCATCTGACGCCGGCCTTCCTGACTGACCTGCCCGAGCCGGTAAGCCTGATCCACTTCGACAATCATCCCGACTGGGTTCACTTTGCCCCCCGTCGCCACTGCGGCTCGTGGGTCAATCAGGCCCTGAAACTGCCGAACATCGAACGTATCGTCACCCTCGGGCCGTGCAGCGACGATCTGCAAAATCCGCAGATCAAGGGCGGCAATCTCGGTGCCCTGAAACGCGGTGTGTTGCAGCTGTTCCCGTGGCAGCACCCGCCGTCGAAAGTCTGGGGCCGGGTCGGCGATGGCGCCGGTCATCAGCAACAGGAAAACCTGCTGCACTGGCACAACCTGGCCGATCAGGACTGGACAGCGTTTCTCGACCAGATGATCGCCAGCCTGCCCACCCAGGCGGTTTGGATCACCATCGACAAGGACGTGCTGGCCAGCGAAGACGCCGCGACCAATTGGGATCAGGGCCAGATGCGCCTGAGCCACTTGCTCCAGGCGATCCGCAGCCTGGCCGCCAGCAAGCGCATCCTCGGTATCGACATCTGTGGCGAGTTTGCCCGCCCGGCCTTCAGCAACGCGTTCAAACGCTGGGAAGCCAAGTCCGATCAGCCGCCGGCCGAACGCTGGAGCGAAACCGATCTGCTGCGCAACTCGGCAACCAATCAAGCGTTGATCGAGTTGTTCGAGGAGCTGTTCCCATGACCCTGACCGTGATTTTGCTGGTGGCGTTTTCCATTGTGCTCGACGTGATCGGCCAGCTCTGTTTCAAACTCGGCCTGGACCGTTTGCCTGAGCTTGAGGGCGGTTTTCGGCTGGGGGCGTTCTGGGGCCAGGTGTTCAACGCACCGCTGCTGTGGTGCGGGATCGGCGCCTACGTGATCGAGTTTTTCGTCTGGCTCGAAGCGCTGTCCCGGGCGCCGCTGAGCCTGTTGTTTCCCGCCGCCGCGCTGGCGTATTGCGGCGTGGTGCTGGCCGGCAAGCTGTTCCTCGGCGAGACCGTCAGCCGCCGCCGCTGGATGGGCACACTGGTGATTACGGCGGGCGTGATGCTCGTGTGTGTCGGCCATGCCTGATTCTCAACTGATACTCAAAAGGAATGGCTCGATGGATTGGCTTCACGGCCGTCTCGGCACCGTGGTGCTCTGGGCGTTGCTGATTATTCTGGAAAGTGGCGGGCAGATCGCGACCAAGGTCGGCGGCGATCAACTGGGGCAAATGGACTTCACCCTGCAATGGTTGCTCAACGTCGCCCAGGCACCCGGTGTGCTGTTGGCGATTGCCTGTTACATCGGTGCGTTCTTTGTCTGGATGCTGATTCTGCGACGCAGCAGCCTGTCCCTGGCGTTTCCACTCAGTTCGCTGGTGTTCGTCGGTGTACTGCTGGGGTCGTGGCTGGGGCTGGGAGAACAGATCAGCGTGCTGCACTGGGTGGGTGTGGCCGTGATCATGGGCGGCATTGCGCTGCTGGCCGAGGGCGAGGAAAACTGAGGAAATCGACGGTGGGAGCCTGCTGGCTCCCACGTTGTGTACGGTTCAATCCTTGCGATGCGCCACCAGAAACCCGAGGCCATGGGCCACCGGAATATCCTTCACCCCCGCCTCCCGCTGCTGCTCGCCAATCTCCCGGTGAAAGGCCTTGACCCGGGTCCAGTGCATTTTCGGCCGGTAGTGGTGTTCGGCGTGGTAGCCGTTGTTCATCCACAACAGGTTGTAGAGCGGGCTGTAGGCGCTGACGCCCCAGGCAATCGGCGAATCCGGGTTGCCGCCAAAATGCTCGTAGTAGCCGTTGAGCGATGACAGCGCCTGACCCAGATACCAGAACGGCAACAACACCAGCACCGCCCGCCAGTCATACGCAGCCAGCCCCAGATAAAACGCCACTGTCACGCCGATTTCCACTTTGACCCAGCGCGCATCGTCGGGACGCTTGCGACGCATCTCGTCGTAGATCGGCTTGGGATCATCGCGAAAGAAACTCAAAAAGGTGTAGGCCCAGGGATTCTCGGGCTGGCCGTCCTTTCCCCGCTGGTAGATCGACAGCGGATCGATGGTCTTGCCATCGGCCCCCGGCCGGTCCGAATTGCCCCGGTGATGGCGGTTGTGGATGTCGCGGTAGAGGGTCTGGGAGAAACCGATGGTCACCGACAGCAGCAGGTCAAAGGCTCGGTTGAGCCACGCCGGCGTGAAGTAGGCGTTGTGGATCTGGTTGTGGGAAATGCTGTTGATGCTCCACGACAGGCTCACCGCATAGCCCAGCGCCAAAGGCAGCAACGCCCACCAGGACAGCGCATGAAAGGCTGTGACCAGCCACACGACAAAAGCGAAATGGGCCAGGCCGAGGGCGATGGGAATCAGGTCCCACAGCGAGTGAGCCAGCAGACGATAAACAGGGCGAGCCATGAAGAACATCCTGAAACAATGGGTTCGACACGGCTGTCTGCAAAGGCCAGACCAGTTCCCGCCTGGCTCACTTGAATTTATAGGCGATCGCCATCTGCACCTCGCCCTGATTGGTATCGCCGACGCTTTTGACAATGCTGCTGTCGGCCGCCGAGTTCGTCAGGTGAATCCAGCTGGCGCTGGCCACCAGCGACCACTGCGGCGCGATAGGGAACTCGAAACTCTGGGTCAGCGCAATATTCTGCAAGCCGCCGCCGGCGTTGTACGCACGGATGCCGGAGGCCAGGGCTTCCTTGTCGCTGACGCCGAAGAACGTGTTGTTCTGCCGGGCATTGGCGAAATGCGCGGTCAGATTGCTGCTGCCGATCACGCCGCCGCCCAGTGGATAGCCGATCTCGCCACCGACCCGACCGAGCACGCCGCCCTGCCCGCCGCCACCGCCGATGGCCTGGCCAACGGACGCGAACACCCGCCAGAAGTCGGCCGGGGCGTACTGCACGAAACCACCGGCCTCGGCCATGTCGGGCACATCGCGCAATCCGCGCAATTCGCCGTTGGAGGTACGGCCCGGCAGGTAATTCACATACGGACCGGCGCTGAAACCGTTGGCCTTCAAGGCGCTCCAGGTCAGGCCATCGTCGGTGCTGAGGCTGACATCGCCCCAGTCCAGATCGAGATACGGTATCGGTCGGGTTTCATAACGGCTGCCGCTGGGATCATGAGGCTGATAACCCAGGCCCACGCCCGCCTCCCCGGTAATCCCCTGCGCCATTGCGCCTGCTGAAAAAGCGCTCAGCGCCGCCAGTAAAAGCAGTGTCTTCCTCTTCATGAGGCCATTCCTTTAATTGAACATGCGCGCATCAATCCCCGGATGCCGCCCACCGCGCAAGCACTCATGTTGTTTGTAGCAAGCTACAAAAATTGTAGCTTCGAATCGCCAAAGCACCTCATCAGCCCCGCCAACAAGGGGGCCGAAGCACTTGGCACAGTCCCTGCTCTACCCCTCGGCAAGCGCACACAACGCGCTCTGACCAATAGGTAATGCAGATGATTGACTGGCATATCGTGTGTGATTTCGACGGGACCATCACCCGCACCGACGTGATCGACAGCATTCTCGAACGCTTCGCCGACCCGAGTTGGGAAGTGATCGAAAACCAGTGGCTGGCCGGTGAAATCGGTTCCCGTGAATGCCTCAGCCGCCAGCTCTCGCTGGTCAAGGCCACGCCCGGCCAATTGCTGGAATTCTTCGACAGCATCGAAATCGATCCGGACTTTCCCGACTTCGTCGACCACGCCATCGGCCTGGGCGCATCGTTCGAAGTGGTCAGCGACGGCATCGAACAAGGCATCGCGCGGATTCTTTCGCGCAACTACGTGACCCTGCTGCCGATCCTCGCCAACCGCCTGCGACAGCTGGATCACGAAAGCTGGCGCATCGACTTTCCGTATTCCAGCGATGCCTGCCGCGCGGCCTCCGGCAACTGCAAATGCAAATCCACGCCCGGCAACAAACGGGTGCTGGTGATCGGTGACGGCCAGTCCGACATGTGCGTGTCGTCCACCGCCGACTTCGTCTTCGCCAAGGGTCGCCTCGCCGAATACTGCGAACGCAACGCGATCCCTTACGCCCGCTTCGACAGCTTCGCTGAACTGCCGGCGCTGCTGGCCCTGCTGCCAAAGGCCAGCGCCGCCAACGCCACCTCTTTCAATGCCGAAGCTTTCAACTCGGAAACTTTCAATACAGAAACACAGGAACTCTTCCACCATGTCTGATATTCGAATTGCTACTGCGGAAGACCAGATTCTTCTGGAAAAAGAAGCCAAGTACTGCTCCTACGGCGACACCGTTCACTACATCGAACCGCCGCGCATTTTCAGCCGCTGCGAAGGCTCCTACGTCTGGGACACCGAAGACCAGGCCTACCTCGACCTGCAAATGTGGTACTCGGCGGTCAACTTCGGTTACGCCAACCCGCGCCTGAACAATGCGCTGAAACAGCAAATCGACACCCTGCCGCAGATCGCCAGCCAATACCTGCACAAAGGCAAGATCGAGCTTTCGGAAATGATCGCCGTGGACGCCAAGAAGAAGTTCGGCCTCGACGGTCGCGTGCACTTCAACGTCGGCGGTTCGCAGTCCATCGAGGACTCGCTGAAAGTCGTGCGCAACGCCAGCAACGGCAAGAGCCTGATGTTCGCCTTCGAGGGCGGTTACCACGGTCGTACCCTCGGCGCCTCGTCGATCACCTCCAGCTACCGCTATCGCCGCCGCTACGGCCACTTCGGCGAGCGCGCCAATTTCATCCCGTTCCCGTACCACTTCCGCGGCCCGAAAGGCATGACCAAGGAAGAGTACGGCAGCCACTGCGTGCAGCAGTTCGCCCGTCTGTTCGAAACTGAATACAACGGCGTCTGGGACCCGAAAGTCGGCCAGAGCGAATACGCAGCGTTTTACGTCGAGCCGATCCAGGGCACCGGCGGCTACGTGATTCCACCGATGAACTTCTACAGCGAACTCAAGCATGTGCTGGACCAGCACGGCATCCTGATGGTGGTCGACGAAATCCAGATGGGTTTCTATCGCACCGGCAAGCTGTGGTCGATCGAACACTTCGACGTCAAACCGGACGTGATCGTCTTCGGCAAGGCACTGACTAACGGCCTCAACCCGCTGGGCGGCATCTGGGCCAAGGAAGAACTGATCAACCCGAAAGTCTTCCCGCCAGGCTCGACCCACTCCACCTTCGCCTCCAACCCGCTGGGCACTGCCGTGGGCCTGGAAATGTTCAAGATGACCAGCGAAGTCGACTACGGCGCGATGGTCATGGCCAAGGGCAAATACTTCCTGGAAGGCCTGCAGGATCTGCAGAAGCGCTACCCGATCATCGGCGACGTCGATGGCCTGGGCCTGGCACTGCGCTGCGAAATCTGCGGCCCGGACGGTTTCACCCCGGACAAGGCCACCCTGGACTTCATGGTCGAGGAAGGCATGAAAGGCGACATCGAGATCGACGGCCGCAAACTGGGCCTGATCCTCGACGTGGGCGGCTACTACAAGAACGTGATCACCCTCGCGCCATCGCTGGAAATCAGCTACCCGGAAATCGACCTGGGCATCGCCCTGCTCGACCGTCTGCTGGCCCGGGCGATGAAACGATGAACGCTGCCGGGATCGATCTGGGCGAAGGCGACGCCGGTTTCGTTCTCGGCACAGGGGAGGTCGCGGTGTTGTTGATCCACGGCCTCACCGGCACCCCGACGGAGTTGCGTCGGGTCGCCGTGGGACTGGCCAAGGCCGGTTGCACGGTGTACGTGCCGACCCTCGCCGGGCACTGCGGCGGCAATGCCGATTTGCAGGCCACCGGCTGGCGCGACTGGTACGAAGGTGTGCGCAAGACTTTCGTCGGCATCCGTCGCCAGCACAGCAAAGTGTTTGTCGGCGGCCTGTCGATGGGTGCTGTGATGTCGATGTACGTGGCGTCCGAGCATCCGGGTCAGGTGGCCGGGTTGCTGATGTATTCCACGACCCTGAAATACGACGGCTGGAGCATCCACAAACTGGCGTTCCTGACGCCGTTGCTGATGAAAATCCCGTTCGGCGTGCACATCTGCAAGTTCGAGGAGAAACCACCCTACGGCATCAAGAATGAACGCCTGCGGGCCATCGTCGAACGGCAGATGAAGGAAGGCCACAGCAGTGAGGCCGGCCTGCTGACCATGGAGGGCGTGACCGTGCGCGAACTGCATCGGATGAACGCCGTGGTGCGCAAACGCATGCCTTCCATCACGGTGCCGGCCCTGGTGCTGCACTCCATCGAGGACGACATCACCAGCCGCTGGAACGCCGACTACGTGGAACGCAAGCTCGGTGGCGAAGTGGTGAAGATCCTGCTGGACGACTGCTATCACATGATCACGGTCGACCTGCAGTACCGACGCGTCGTGGAACTGAGTGTGCAATTCATCCAGAACCACCGCACCGACCTGCCGCTCACCGCGCCCTCCCTGCCGGCCGAGGAATACCGGCAGCGGGCGTGAGTCGACTGCAAAAACGATACGCCTTGCCGGTTAAGGAAACGACGTGATCACGGCCCAAGCCTTTTCAACCATCGAAGCGATTGATCGCGACGCATGGAATGCCTGCTTTCCCGAGGAGCTCGAAGACTGGGCCTATTATCGCGCCGTTGAACAGGCCGGCATCGACGGCTTCCAGTGGCGCTACCTGGCGCTGTTTGAAGACAACCACCTGATTGCGGCGGTCGTGGCCTTCACGACCGCCTATTCGCTCGACACCACCCTGCAGGGCACCGGCAAACGCTTGAGCCAATGGCTGCGCAGTTGCTGGCCGGGGCTGTTCGACATCCGCCTGTACGCCCTCGGTTCGCCGGTGGCGGAGCAGTGCCACGTCGGCACCCTCCCGTCTATTGATCCGACCCGCTGGCCTGACCTGTTCGCGCGCCTGCTGAAACTGGCTCGCGAGGACGCGGACCAGGCCGGAATCGGCCTGCTGGCGGTCAAGGATGCTTCCCACCGCAATCCGCAATGGCTCCAGGCCTGTCGCGAGGCCGGGTTGCAGAGCATGCCGGGGTTGCCCGGTGCCGAGCTGCCGATCACCTTCGCATCGGTCGACGCCTACCTCGGCACCCTGGGCAAATCCACCCGCAAGGACTTGCGCCGGACCCTGCGTGGTTCGGGCCCGCGCATCGAATGGCGGCGCTCGGTCGACGACCTGCTGCCGACCATGATGCGTCTGTACGAAGCGACCCTGGCCCGCAGCGACCTGACGTTCGAGTGCCTGCCGGCTGCGTACTTTCGCCAGGTGCTGGAACACCTCGACGAGCGTGCCGCCTGCGTTTTGTACTGGGTCGGCGATGAGCTGGTAGCGTTCAACCTGGTGCTGCTGGACGAACAACGGCTGGTCGACAAGTTCTTTGCCCACGATCTGGCCCGGACCCGCGAGCACAAACTGTACATGCGCAGCTGGCTGGCCAATGTCGGCTACTGTATTGAACACCGCATCCCGATCTACGCGTGCGGCCAGGCCGGTTATGCCAGTAAGCTGCGCCTGGGTTGCTCGTTCGTCGGCAACACCGTGTTTTTCCGCCACCGCCATCCCGTGCTCAATCAACTGCTGCGGCTGGTGAAGTTATTCATCCGCCCGGATCGTACCGACCCGGCCATGGCGACTGCGATAAGCGAACAACAATAAGCGAGCATGATGATCAACGACCGACGCGCCACCGCCCGACCCTTCGCCCTCTCCGGCTGGAGCCTGCAACGCAAACTGGTGCTGGCGTTCTGGCTGGTCAGCGTGATCCCGACCATGATCGCCGCGGAACTGGCGGCCACCACCCTGTCGCAGATTTTCGACAGCAACGTGCGGATCTGGCTGCAGGAATCGACCAAGATCGTCGAGGACGAGATTCGCGAGATCGTGCGCGACAACGCCCGCGTCGCACAGTTGTTCCTGCGCTACACCCGCCCGCCCACGGACCGGCAGTCGTCCAGACGCGACAAGCTCACCGCTGACATCGCTGACTCCATGGGCATCGACGTGGTCGCCCTGGTGCGCAACAGCGATCACAAAGTGGTATTCAGCACTGCCGCCGATGACATCGTGCGGCAAATCAGCACCGCGCCCAAAGCCGTGCTGCAGACTCTGCAGGTCGGCGGCGTGGCGACCGGCGCCGTGGTTTCAACCTTCGAAAGCGATCAGGACGGCACCGACTACAAACTGATTGTCGTGACCTACCTCGATAACAGTTTCCTCACCAGCGTCGCCGACGTGCACTCTCTGGATCTGCGCCTGTACCTGGCCAAGGGCGCCGACTTCTCGGAAATCTTTTCCACTCAGCGTTTTGAAGATCACCCGGCGATCGTGCCTGCAAAAATCGAGGACCAACTGCGCAGCACCAAGTTGCCGATCGAGCAGTCGACCAACCGCTACAGCGGCATCTACCGACCGATTCTCAACGAAAACGGTGAACTGCAAGGCGTGGTCTTCAGCGGTCTGCTGCGCCACACGACACTGGTCGGGCTGGTGAACCAGAGCAACCTGTTCATCCTGATCTTCATCCTCAGCTCGGCGGCTTCGCTCGCGGTGGGCTGGCTGGTATCCCAGCGCCTGACCATGCCGCTGCGCGGCCTGGCCAAAGGCGTGCAAGCGGTGATCGCCGGCGACTACCGTCAGCGCCTGCCCGTCACCGGCGGCGATGAACTGGCGGAACTGAGCAGCACCTTCAACCACATGAGCGAACGCCTCGGCGAGTTGCAGCACCTGGAATCGCAACTGCGACGCCGCGACCGCTTGCATGCGCTGGGTGAAGTCGCGATGGGCCTGGCCCATGAAATCCGCAACCCGCTGGGCATCATCAAGACCGCCACGCAGTTGCTGCACCGGCGCGCCGACCTGCCGGAGACCGACAAGCGTCATCTGGAATACGTGGTCAGCGAAGTCAGCCGCATCAACGACCTGATCACCGAATTTCTCGACTTCGCCAAACCCAGTGCACCGCTGCGCTCGACCCAACTGGCGCGGCCGCTGGTGGATGAGCTGGTGGGCTTCTGCGCCCCGGAACTGGCCAGCCACAATATCGATGTGCGGATCGACGACCGCGCTCCCGCCGCCACCCTGTATGCCGATGCGCGGCAACTCAAGCAGGCCGGCCTGAACCTGATCGTCAACGCCATCGACGCCATGCCCGACGGCGGTCGCCTGACCCTGGGCATCCACAGCGATAAGCACAATACGGTCATCAGCGTCAGCGACACGGGCCAGGGTATCGAAGCGGACATGCTCGAGCGGATCTTCACGCCGTTCGTCACCACCAAGGCGTCCGGCACCGGGCTCGGCCTGGCCAAGGTGTTCTCGATCATGGAAAGCCATGACGGGCGCATCGAATGCGTCAGCGAAAAAGATGCCGGGGCCACGTTCAGCCTGTACATTCCGGCCAACGGTGAAGATTTCGACGAGGACAGCGATGACGCATAACGTACTGGTGGTCGACGACGAGCCCAAGCTCTGCGACCTGCTGGCATCGGCCTTGAGTCAGAACGACATTGTGGTGTTCACCGCCGGCAACGGCCTGCACGCGCTCAAGGTGCTGGAAGCCGAAGACATCGATCTGGTGATCAGCGACTGGCGCATGCCCGGCATGGACGGCCCGCAACTGCTGGCGGAAATCAAAAACCGTTTCCCGCAGTTGCCGGTGATCGTCATGACCGCCTACAGCACGGTGAAAAACGCCGTGCAGTCGATGCGCAACGGCGCCTTCGACTACATCGCCAAACCTTTCGACATCGATGAACTGGACATCACCGTCAGCAAGGCCCTGCAATTTCGCGACATCCTCAAAGACAACCAGCGCATGCGCGCCGAGCTCGACGAACACCAGCAGATCGACAGCCTGGTTGGCGACAGCCCGAGCTTTCGTCGGGTACTGAGCGCGATCGACTCGGTGCGCGAAAGCAACGCCACCATCCTGCTGACCGGCGAAAGCGGCACCGGCAAGGAAATGGTCGCCCGGGCCATCCACAAGCACGGCAACCGCGCCGACAAGCCGTTTGTCGCGGTCAACTGTGCGGCGATCCCGGAAGGGCTGCTGGAGAGTGAAATGTTCGGCCACCGCAAAGGCGCGTTCACCGGTGCGGTGGCGGACCGGGTCGGGCGTTTCCAGCAGGCGGACAAGGGCACGCTGTTTCTCGACGAAATCGGCGAAATGCCGCTGGCGCTGCAAGCGAAAATCCTGCGCGCCTTGCAAGAACGCATCATCGAACCGGTGGGCGATCCGCGCGAGCGCAAGGTCGATGTGCGGGTCATCGCCGCGACCAACAAGAACCTGCTGGATGCGGTGGCCAACAAGGAGTTTCGCGAAGACCTGTATTACCGCCTCAACGTGTTCCCGATTCCGTTGCCGGCCCTGCGTGAGCGGGTCGAAGACATCGCGCCGCTGGCCCGGCATTTCGCTCACACCCTGGGCGCCGCGGCGGGCAAGCGCTTTAGCGGTTTCAGTGCCGAAGCGTTGCAGGCAATGGCCCGCTACTCGTGGCCGGGCAATATTCGTGAACTGCAGAACTGCGTCGAACGCGCGACCATCGTGGCGTCCGGCGCAGAGATTGAAGAGCAGGACTTGCCGGCCTATCTGTTTGCCTCACAGCCGACCGAGCCCGGCGCCCTGGTCGCTGAAGGCAGCGTGCCGGCCGACCTGGAAGCGGCACTGGCCGAGGTGGAAAAAGCCTACATCCTCGCCGCGCTGGCGCAGAGCAACGGCGTGCAGGCTGCGGCAGCGCAGTTGATCGGGATTTCCGAGCGCAGTTTCTGGTATCGACTGAAAAAACTGGGGATTCACGTGGACAAGATCGTCCGCTAGCCACGGTTCCCGGACAGTGCCCGGGAACCCTCGCAGCATCAGTTCACCGTGCCGCCCTTCGCCTCGCTCATGATCTGCCGGATCGCCCCGACAAAGGTCTCGACCGGCTGCCCGCCACTGACCGCGTATTGCCCGTTGAACACCACGGTCGGCACCGAGCTTACGCCGCGCGACAGCCACAATTGCTCTTCTTTGCGCACGTCGCTGGCGAATTCGTCGGATGCCAGAATCGCCTCGGCACGCTGTCGGTCGAGGCCGACGCTTTCGACAATCTGCGCCAGTTGCGAGTGATCGGACGGGTTGCCGCCATCAGTGAAATACGCCTTGAACAGCGCCTCTTTCAACGGCAACTGCAAGCCCTCCTCCCCGGCCCAGTGCAGCAGCCGATGAGCATCGAAGGTGTTGTAGATGCGGCTGTTCGAATCGGTGCGAAAACTGAAACCGACATCGGCCCCACGGGAGCGGATCACTTCACGATTCTTCTGTGACTGCTCTGGCGTCGATCCGTATTTTTCAAAGATATGCTCGCCGATGTTCTGCCCTTCCGGCCCCATCTTCGGGTTCAGCTCGAACGGCTGGAAACGGATCTCGGCCTGCACCTCGTTGCGCAGAATCTCCAGCGCCCGCAGCAAACCGTACAGACCGACGACGCACCACGGGCAGGACACGTCGCTGACAAAATCGATTTTCAGGGCAGAACTCATGACTCACCTCGCGCGTTCAATCGTGGCCAAAGACCTGCACGATACACCCGCTAGAGCAGATTGCGCTCGGTCACCGGTTCGATCTGCGCCCAGTGCGAAGTGTCTTCACGGTGTTGCTGCAAATACGGCAACACCGCCGCCAGCAACGGCGCCTTGAACGCCTCCTGAAAGCGATGGGCCAGGCCCGGAATCAGTTTCAACTGGCTGCCGCGAATGTGCGCCGCCAGATGCACGCCATGCATCACCGGCAGCAATGGGTCGGCCGTGCCGTGCACCACCAGCGTCGGCACCCGCAATTGATTGAGCAATGCCACGCGGCTCGGCTCGGCAAGGATCGCCATGATCTGACGCTTCACGCCTTCGGGGTTGAACGCCCGGTCATAGGACACCGCCGCCTGATGCAACAGCATCTGACGATCATCGGTGACCGTCGGGCTGCCCAGTGCTGCCAGCAGATCGGCCTGTTGTTCCAGCGCCACTTCGCGATTGGGTGCGCCGCGTCGCGACAGCAACTGCACCAGCGCCGCGCTCGGTGCCGGCAGGCCTTCGGCACCGGAGCTGGTCATGATCAGCGTCAGGCTTTCGACCCGTTGCGGCGCCATGGCCGCCAGGTGCTGGGCGATCATCCCGCCCATGCTCGCGCCGAGCACGTGGAATTGCTCGACGTGCAACGCGTCCATCAGGCCCAGCGCATCCTCGGCCATGTCGGTCAGGCTGTAAGGCGCCGCCACCGGCAGACCGAGCTTGTAACGCAGCACTTCAAACGTCAGGTTGGCCTCGGCCGGCGCCTGGCGCCAGGTCGAAAGACCCACGTCACGATTGTCATAGCGAATCACCCGAAAACCCTGCTGACACAGGGCGATCACCACTTCGTCAGGCCAGTGAATCAACTGCCCGCCCAGCCCCATCACCAGCAACAACGCCGGATCCGACGCACGACCAATGCTCTGGTACGCCAGGCTCACCTGCTGCAGATCGACCCGTTCGGTCGGTACATTGACGTCGCAACGCGACGCCGCATAAGACGCCTGCCCGAAAAAAACCGCGGCCAACAACGCCGCGATTGCAAAAAATCCCTTGAACATGAAAAACACCGAAACGCAGAACCCCAGTAGAGCGCGAGTCTGATGAAGTTTGTTCAAGCGCGCTGCCACAGTTCGATGACAGTTTGATGAAGAGTGCCAAGCGGTCATTTCCAGGCGCGATAACTATGCAACACCACTGCCCCCAGGCATTTCTTTTCAATGGTTCGTTATATGGAGTGGATCTCCCGCTCCCCGTCGCGAGCCACTGAGCATGTCCGAACACATTTTTACCGATCACCCGATGCCTGCACCGCACGTCTGGCCTGCTTCGTTGCCTTTGCCGACAAACATCGACAGCGCGCTGTTACACAGCGCCATGGATCGCTGGCGCAGTGCCAGTCATGGTTTGCGTGACCTGTTTGCCGGCGTACCGTCCATCCGCACTTCGCTGACTGACCTGCTGGAACGTGAGCTCGATCTGGGGGAGCGGGATTCAGGCCTTCTCTTTCCGGCGACTGATAAATACCCCGAGCAATTTGTCGGTTTCACGCCGCTGCTTGCCTTCATCTATCCAAAAGACCAACCGGAAACGACGCTCGCCCGCCCCTGTGCAGTAACCGGCCTCGACAGCAACCATGCGATGGCGTCCCTTACCCCCCATCAATTGCTGGTCCGGATCACGGCGCTGGCCCCGGAAACTGAACTGAACCGGCGCTGGGAGTCGTACTGGAATGCCCGCGCCCCCGGGACGGCTTTTTCACGTCGTGAACAGGCCGGCCGGCTGTACCAGTCTCATCTGGAGGCAACCGCTCAGGTAGCGCTGGCGCAGCGCAGCCTGACCGCCGACCATTTAGAACCGTTATGGCTGCTCATGAATGCCTCGTCGTCCCCGCCACGCCTGGGTGATCAACCCGTGCATAGCGAAGGGTTGGAGCTGGTGCTCGGCAACGACTCCCGGGGCAAAATTCCCGGTACGTGGGTGATCAGCGTCGGAGACCGACAATCCGGGCGGCAACTCCTGTATTTGCCCCATCATCCGGTGCCCTTGCAGTCCTTCGACGGACGCAGCGATATGGAGGCCTGGTTGTCTGGCCTGGGACTCGTTCCGAACGGACTGCTCACAACCGGGCTGCGCTTTGAATACAGTGCCAGAGCCCTGCCATTGACCACAGGCATGACGGACGTGCTGGCCCAGATGCAACAGGCCCGGATCAATACCTTGCGTCAGGGCTCGGCCGGCAAGTCCGGACTGGCCGAGCATGGCGCTCAGGCTCTGGACCAGACAGACAGGCTGGAACGCCAACTGCGCATTGCGGGGTCGCCGGCCTCCCCTCCTGCTGTGCCGGAGTGGAGGCCGTCCACCCGGGATGAAGAGCAACCGTTGTTCGGTGCGCTGACCACCGATATTCCATGGCCAGTGCGCCAGGCTGCACTCGAGCGACAGCGCGACGCCCTGCAAATCTGGTCAACCGTTGCCAGAAATGAAGAGCGCCAGGCGTTCAAGGATCAGCTCCAGCGTCTGGAAGCTGCTGAACTGGCGGCCGATATGGCAGCTCAAGCCATGCTGTACCGCGAACGCGCACTGGATACGGTTACCCTCGATCGCGAATTCACCGCCCTGCACCAGGCGCACAAAAAAGGGCTGCTCGCCGAAGCCGGACTGCAGCACACACTCAAGCAACTGAGTGAAGAACAGTACGTGGCACTGATGTCTGTTCTGGACACCTCCGGCGACGCCGATGCCGACTGGTGCGCAGCCGAGATATCGCTATCGGCGCGCGACCGGCCCAACGCCTCCCGACAGACGCTCAACGGACCGCTGGTCATCACCCACGAGGCCGCCCTGTCGGATCCCGCTGCGCCTCATGCTCTGCTGTTGTATTGGCCGGGTACTGGTGGCGGATTGCAACGGTTCGACAATCGTCGTGAACTGGAGTGCGAGGTGTTCAAGGTACAGGAGCAAGACCCGTTGCTGATGTTGCAACTGAGCCGGATCACAGGCGATCCGTTGCAGCATGTCCTGAATCAGGTGTCCGTCGAGTTCGAAGAGCAGGCAGGCGCCCTACGCCGGAACGACAGTGAAACACCCCGGTCGGCGCTACATGCCGAATATCTCGAAACCTTGCGCCGGCAGTTTGTCGCCAGACTGCAAGTGCCCGTCAGCGCCGCACGGCAACTGGCCTTGTCGCACCTTGGAGAACAAGACACCAGCGCTGCTCTGGCCTCCAGCCTGCCGGACTGGCTGAGCAATCTGTCCGGGTTCGACCGTAGCGAACTCAGGTGGCTGGTCGAGGCATACATCAAAGCCATACAACGTAGTCAGACCCTGATGGAAACGGCCCTGCCACCGCGTGACGAATTCACCCGAAAACATTTGCAAGCCCGCCTGCGCGAGGATTTTTCGCTCAAGGGGATTTTCGATGTGCAATTGGATCTGCCCGATTCAGTCGCGATGGAACACCATGCGTTCAACGCCCCTGGCGCGCCGGGCACCCCGAAGAAACTGGTATTGGTACCCAGCAAGACACGCAGCAAGATGTCCCTTGAAACCCTCGCCCAGACCAATATCGACAACACACCGTCGATGAGCATGGAGCCCCTGGCGCTACGCCTGGGCTTCATGAAAGTCGACGTCACCGCATCAGACGAGACCGAGCGCCAAATCCTGGCCGCCGGTATTACCAAGGCTTACCTGACCAGGACACTGCCCGACCTGGACCTGCCCAAAGCTTACGAAACCCTGATCCACCAGGTATTCATGGGATCGAACGCTGACACGCCGTTCGTCAACGAACATCGCCGCGAGTGCCTGCTGGAACCGTGGCGGTTGGTACTCAGACTGCAAGGCGAATGCGCCCGGCTGCAAAAACACATCAGCGCGCAGGACCTGCAAATCCTCGACATCGCCATCGATGCCGATACCGCCCCTGCCTGGCGTGCGAATAACAGGCACATCGTCTTGCTGCCGGCCCTGCTGACTTCCGGCGGCAGGGACACACCAAACGAAGGCCCGGTGACAATCTCCGGCGTGAGCTTCATAGAGGAACAGGTCAGCGGGACAACATTGCTGTACCTGACCGACAGCCCCGATGGGCAATGTCTGCGTCGCTACGACAATCTAGAAACCGCGCGCAAGGCGCTCTTCAACCTGTGCATGCAGAAAAAATGGTCTGGTTACCTGGCCGGCCGGGCTGTGCAAGGCGACGTACGCGCCCACGAGCACCGTATAGGGCAAGCCGTGTTCAAGCATTTCGATGCCCTGATCGGAGTGGGTGAACGCTGGCCGGCGACAACATCTTTGGCCGCGCACCTGCTCAATGCGCAAATGGGGCGACTGATCCAGGCCCATCGCAGCACTTCGCACTCCAATGCCGACCTGGCTGGTGAGCGTTACGCGTTGAGCGGCTCAAGAGTGTTTACCTACATCAAACTGGCGCTGAGTCTCGTGCCATTTGTCGGCACTGTCATTGGCCTGTACGACGCCTGGACCAGCGCCAATCAGGCCGTGTCTGCATTTCTGCGGGGTGCTGTGGGCGATGGACTGTCGGAAATCGAAGGGTTGCTGCTGGCGCTGATCGATGCGGCGATGGACATTCTGCCCACCGTAGGCGCAGGCACCGGGGCCGCAACAGTGACGCGTGGCCGGCAGTTGCGCAAATTGGCTGCCAGCCCTGCCACGTTTCACGTACCCGACAGGCGCAGCGCGCAACATCTGAGTGCGCGGTTTGCCGGCTACGAGTGCCAGCAGCCCATTTTCCTGAGCGGCATGGAACCGGCCAGCGCAGGTCTGTTTCGCAACGTCTACCGACATGCCGACGGCGATTTTGTTATCCGTCAGGGACGGATCTATCAGGTCGAACTGAGCAAGGACTCACGGGGCTGGCGCCTGGCCGGAAGTTCGCAGAAAACCTACAAGCAGCCAATCGCTCTGGATGAAGCGGGTAACTGGGACACCCATTTCGGGGTGTATGGAACGACATTCGACGGCGGTGGCGCAGGAGGCGGCAACGTATTCGGGCACCTCGCGGATGCGCTGGATCCTGTCTGGCCCATGAGCATTCGTCAACGTCTGCCACGCTGGTGGGGTGACCGGGTGTTTCGTCGCCATCACCAATTGACCCGGCAGACTGATGACCTCGCCCGGCAGATCGACGCCCGATTCGCCGAAAGCCACGCCGCCATCACCCGCTACAACGACGCCCCCCTCGATCAACGCCCGGCCTTGCGAGCGACCGCCGATGCGGCCTGCATCGGCGATATCGAAATAGCCAGCCGGCGTTACCGGTTACTGACCGATCTGTTGCCTCTGACCCATGGCAACAAACGACGCAAGGTCATCGAATGCATGAGCCTGGACGCCTGGAAAGTGACTGATCGGGTTCAACTGCGCGTTCATCACGTCAATCACCAGGTCAGCCCGCTGCTGGACCGGATTGACCCGCTGATCGAGCGTCTGATCGACCTGCCAGCAGAGCTGCTCGATGAACACATCTCCATTCACCGGGAGATTCGCAGATTGCGCCTGGAAACGATGCAAAAAACCGAGGAGATCGAAAGCCTGATGCGCGATCTCAACCAATGGTACGAACGCATCAGCCTGCCCCGGGACAAAGCGCATCTCCGTGCCGAAGTCGAGGGTTTGAACAAGCGCTTGAGCGAGAGCAACCTGCTCTATCTCAAGACCGGCAGCTTGCTGGAGATCGTCCAGCGCTACGACAACCTGAGCGAGCTGTCCTGGCACTTTCTGCAGAGTCAGGCACGAGAGTTGCGCGCCGGGATGGATCGTGCCCTCTACATCCAGTTCAGCCTGCCCGAGACCGGCGCGACCCGAGGCCAACGCAATCAGATCCTGCAGGACTGCCTCGATACGTATGCACAGTTTCGGCGAGCCATGACCGCGTGGACGGCCAGTTACTCCCAACATTTTTACATGGAAGACGTCCCTGCCCTGCTGGCCGGCATCGAGAAAATGGCCGACCGGGCCCGCAGAACCCTTGAACTGCCGACAGTGTCCGCACCCACCGGGCGCAGCAACAAAAAGATCTTCATCACCGAAGACGATCAATTACTGATCGGTGTCGAACACTGGGAGTCGACCACCCAGACACGCCGCTATCACTTGACCGGCAAGGGCGGTGTCGATGAGGTGTGGGAACAGGGCAGCAACGGCAAATACCGTCTCTTGAACACCCCTGCCCGATCGACTTCCCCCATCGAGCGAAATCTGGACGCGTTAGTCACCGAGGCGCGCACGCGACTGGATCGCTTGCCGACTTACGAGACCAAGGTGAACAACCATGCCCGGCAAGACATGCTCCCGGTCGACCTGGAACACATGATGGTCAGTGAAGCGGACGAACTGATTCGCCGCGCACAACGTATCGAGCAGATCGATGCGCAGCACCCGATCATCGCTACCCTGCGCGGCAAAGCGACCGAAGTCCGGATTCGCGGAAGACAAATGCGCACCCAGCAGTCACTGAACAGCAAGAACCCGACCGATGGCATGCTCGACGACCTGATCGGACAGCACGCCGTGGATATTCAAAAGGTTCAGCCACTGAAAAATCTCGGCAAACGCAAGGACGGTCGTATCGATTACCTGCAGGAATATGAAGTCCGCGACAGGACACAGGCACCACCACGACTGCTGTGGTATGCCCACTTCCATTATTCCAAGGCAACCCCCGGCTTTCGCGAATTCGAAAAGGCCCATTTGAAGCTGCCCGAACACCGGTCATTGACCCACGCCGACGATCCTTCCCTGCCTTATGCCGACATCGGCAAGCGCTCGTCGGTACTGATCCATTTCGAGAACCTGTGAAAACGAACGGGGGAGCGGTCAATGCGCTCCCCCGCTTTGTCAGGCCAACTGACTGCGCAACTGCCGTGCCGCCGCAACCATGTTCACCAATGCCGCTTCAGTCTCCGGCCAGGCACGAGTCTTCAACCCGCAATCGGGGTTGACCCACAAGCGCTGCGCCGGAATACGCTTCACGGCTTTGCTCATCAACTTGACCATTTCCGCCGTGTCCGGCACCCGTGGCGAGTGGATGTCGTAGACGCCCGGACCGATGTCGTTCGGGTAGTCGAACGCTTCGAAGGCTTCGAGCAGCTCCATGTCCGAGCGCGAGGTTTCGATGGTGATCACGTCGGCGTCCATGTCGGCGATGGCCTTGATCACGTCGTTGAATTCGCTGTAGCACATGTGGGTGTGAATCTGGGTTTCATCCTTCACGCCCGAGGCCGTCAGGCGGAACGCGTCCACGGCCCAGTCGAGGTATTCCTGCCATTGCTCACGGCGCAGCGGCAGGCCTTCACGGAACGCGGCTTCGTCGATCTGGACGATCTTGATCCCGGCGTTTTCCAGATCCACCACTTCGTCACGCAGGGCCAGCGCCAGTTGCTGTGCCTGGACTTTGCGCGACACGTCTTCGCGGGGGAACGACCACATCAGCATGGTCACCGGGCCGGTCAGCATGCCTTTCATGACCTTGTCGGTCAGGCTCTGGGCGTAGGTGATCCAGTCGACGGTCATGGCGTTCGGACGGGACAGATCACCATAAATCACCGCCGGTTTGACGCAACGGGAACCGTAGCTCTGGACCCAGCCGAACCGGGTGAACAGGTAACCATCGAGCTGCTCGGCGAAGTACTCGACCATGTCGTTGCGCTCGGCTTCACCGTGCACCAGCACATCCAGGCCCAGACGTTCCTGGACTTGCACCGCATGGCGGATTTCGCTGCGCATGGCATCGTGGTAATCGTTGGCCGACAGCTTGCCCTGCTTGAACGCCTGACGGGCCAGACGGATCGAGCCGGTCTGCGGGAACGAACCGATGGTGGTGGTCGGGAACGTCGGCAATTTCAGACGCGCCTGTTGTGCGGCGATGCGTTTGGCGAACGGCGAATGGCGCTGGCTGTCGCTGGCGCCGATCGCGTTGATCCGCGCCTGCACATCGGCCTTGTGAATGCGTGGCGAGCGGGCGCGGCTTTCTTGGATGGCGCGGCTTTCGGCCAGTGCGCTTTGCACTTTCGGCGCTTGCGGATCGTTCAAGGCATCACGCAAAACCGAGATTTCGCTGCACTTCTGCACGGCGAATGCCAGCCAGCTTTTCAGTTCCGGATCGAGCTTGTCCTCACGCTCGACATCCACCGGGCTGTGCAACAGCGAGCAGGAACTGCTGACCCACAGGTTGTCGCCAAAACGCTCCTGGGCCGGTTGCAGTTGTGCCAGCGCCTGCTCCAGTTCGCAGCGCCAGACGTTGCGACCGTTGACCAGGCCCACCGAAAGAATCTTGTAAGTCGGCAGTCGATCCAGCACCTGACCCAGTTGATCCGGCGCACGTACAGCGTCGATGTGCAGGCCTTGTACCGGCAGGCCGACGGCGAGGCCGAGGTTGTCTTGCAGACCGCTGAAATAGGTCGCCACCAGTTTCTTCAGCGGCGAGTACTGAAGGATGTGATAGGCGCGTTCGAACGCACTTTTCCACGCCTGCGGCAGGTCGAGGGTCAGGATCGGTTCGTCGATCTGCACCCACTCCACGCCCTGCGCGGCGAGGCGACCGAGGATTTCGTTGTAGACCGGCAGCAGGCGCTCGAGCAGGTCGAGCTTGTCGAAGTCGTTGCCTTTCGCCTTGCCCAGCCACAGGTAAGTCAGCGGGCCGATGATCACCGGTTTGACGTTGTGACCGAGGGCCTTGGCTTCTTCGACCTCATCGAACAGCTGTTCCCAGCTCAGTTTGAACGACTGGTCTGCGGTGAATTCCGGGACCAGGTAGTGGTAGTTGGTGTCGAACCACTTGGTCAGTTCTTGCGCATATTGGGTCTTGCCATGTTCGCCGCCACAGCAGGAGGTCGTGGCGCCACGGGCCATGGCGAAGAGTGTGTCGAGGGTCGGCAGGCCGCGTTCATCGCGCACGCCATCGAAGCGCTCGGGGATCACACCGAAGGTCAGCGAATGGGTCAGCACCTGGTCGTACCAGGCAAAGTCGCCGACCGGCAGCAGATCGATGCCGGCATCTTTCTGCAGTTGCCAGTGTTTGGCGCGCAGCTCACGGCCGACCTGATTCAAAGCGGCCTGATCAAGATCGCCTTTCCAGTAGGCTTCGAGGGCTTTTTTCAGTTCGCGGTCGGCGCCGATGCGCGGGAAACCAAGGGTGTGGGCCACGGCCATGTCGAGTGTTCTCCATTGCGTAAAAGATGGCGCCATTGTCGACAGCCAGGACAACATGAGACAAACTCAACCTTTTCGTGTTGATCACAAATTTTCCTCATGGAGCCTGCGGTGCTTGAGATCCGTCACCTGAAAACCCTGCACGCCCTGCGCGAAGCCGACAGCCTGGTCGATGCGGCCGACCGCCTGCACCTGACCCAGTCGGCGCTGTCCCACCAGTTCAAGGAACTGGAAGAACGCATGGGCATGCCGTTGTTCGTGCGCAAGACCAAACCCGTGCGTTTCACCAGCGCCGGCCTGCGCCTGCTGCAACTGGCGGACGCGACCCTGCCGCTGCTGCGCGGTGCCGAACGTGATATCGCGCGCCTGGCCGGTGGCACCGCCGGGCGTCTGCACATGGCGATCGAATGCCACAGCTGCTTCCAGTGGCTGATGCCGACCATCGACCAGTTCCGCGATGCGTGGCCGGAAGTCGAACTCGACCTGGCCTCGGGTTTCTCCTTCGCACCGCTGCCGGCGTTGGCCCGGGGCGATCTGGATCTGGTAGTGACGTCCGATCCGTTGGAAATTGCCGGCATCACCTACGTGCCGCTGTTCACCTACGAAGCGATGCTCGCGGTCGCCAACCAGCACGCATTGGCGAGCAAACCGTACATCGTCCCCGAAGACCTGCTGACCGAAACCCTGATCACTTATCCGGTTGAACGCGACCGGCTGGACATCTTCACCCGCTTCCTCGAACCGGCCGACATCGAACCTGCGCAAGTGCGCACTTCGGAGCTGACGGTGATGATGATGCAACTGGTGGCCAGCGGCCGTGGCGTGTGCGGCATGCCGCATTGGGCGCTGCATGAATACAGCTCGCGGGGTTACGTGAAGGCCAAGCGGCTGGGCGAGAAAGGTCTTTTTGCGACGCTGTATGCGGCGATCCGTGCCGACATGCTGGACGCGCCGTACATGCGCGATTTCCTGCTGACGGCCAAGGACACGTCGTTCTCGACGCTGGATGGGGTCAGCGCGGTTCGTTAAGGCTGGCGGATGGCACGAAAGGCGCGCACCACATGTGGATCTTGTCGAAGTAGTCCTCGCCGACCCGCACCGCCATCGGCTCCAGGCCGAACTGGACGAAGCCGCAGCGCTGGTACAGATGAAACGCCGCCTCGTTGCCGGCAGTGACGGTCAGTTGAATGACTTTCAGTGCCGGATGCTGCTGCGCTTCCCCCAGCACGGCCTCCATCAGTTTCAGGCCCAGCCCGCGCTGACGAAACTCAGCCGACACATACATGCCGAAGACCGTTGCCTTGTGCCGGGCCTTTTCCCGAGGCTCGAACGCCAGGCCGACAATGCCCGCCAACCGGCCTTCTTCGAACGCGCCAAACACCGCGTCGAGCTTGCTGGTCAGGCGTGATTCCCACCAACTCAAGGGCATCGCCGCGCGCTCGCGTACGCTGGAGGTGAAGGCCTGCGGATGCCGGTCATACGCTTCCAGCATCAATTCGCGATAGGCCAGCGCATGACTGGCGTCCAGCCGTTCGATCCACATGTTCAAGCCGACCGGCGTTGTTCAAGCATCAGCCGTACGGCCAGACCGCCCAGCACAAAACCCATGAAGTAACGCTGCGCCGCCAGCCACGTCGGATTGCTGACGAACCACGAAGCGATGCCCGCCGCGAACAGCGCGATCAACAGGTTGACGCTGAAACTGACGCTGATCTGGGTCAGGCCGAGAATGATGCTTTGAGTGAACACCGAGCCGTGTTCAGGCGAAATGAACTGCGGAAATACCGAAAGGTAGAACACTGCGATTTTCGGGTTCAGGGCGCTGGTGAGAAAGCCCATGGTGATCAGTTTGCGCGACGAATCCGCTGGCAGTTGCTGCGCCTCGAACGGCGAACGCGCGCCGGGCTTCACCGCCTGCCAGGCCAGCCACAGCAGGTACAGCGCGCCGGCCCACTTCAACACTTCATAGGCCATCGGCACCGCGAGAAACACCGCGGTCAAACCGGCGGCCGCCGCGAACAGATGCACGAAGAACCCTGCCACCACGCCGAGCAGAGAGGTCACTCCGGCCTTGCGTCCCTGGCAGATCGAACGGGAGATCAGGTAGATCATGTTCGGCCCCGGCGTCAGTACCATCAGCAGTGCAGCGGCAGCAAAAATCAGCAGGTCTTGAAGCGGGATCATGACGAAGTCCTTTGTACGAATGATCAGGCGATCGCGGTCAGCGAGGCTCGATAAAACGGCAGGATCAGGTCACGTGTCAATGGGGCGAGAACCACATCGCCGTCGGTGGCCGGATCGATCCAGATCACCTCTTCGATCTCGGCGGCCGGGTAGACGTCGGCGTCGATGGTCAGTTGAAAGATCTCGGCCTGCACGACAAACCCCGGCTCGTTGGCAGCCGGTGCCGAGAACTGGCCGAGAAAAGTCGCCTGCGCCGTATCGATCACCAGCCCCAGTTCTTCCTCCAGCTCACGGGCCAGCGCATGTACCGGCAGCTCCTGGGCCTCGATCTTGCCGCCGGGCTGCATGAACGCCGTGGTGTCGCGCTTGCGCACCAGCAGGGTCTGGCCGTCGGGGTTGAGCAGCAGCGCGGCGGCAATACGAATGATGCGGGGGGAAACAGCGGATACAGAGGTCATGGGGCAGCCACCGGCCTTGAGAAAAACCGCAAGGATCCCATGCCGGCGGCGCCAGCGTCACCTCATACGGTCTCAAGACTGGGCCAGAAGCGCCGCCTCGCCCTCCTCCGGCACTTTTACGAATACCTTGTATTTGCCACCTTCCATGGCTTCGAAACTGATCAGTTTGTCCACCAGCAGTGCACTCAGCACCTTGCCGGCATTGAGCAGCAACATGCCGTTATCGGCATTGAGGTTGCGCGCCAGCATCATTCCCGCCGCCAGTTCCCGGGTGCCCAGCACCTTGACGCTCGGATCGGTCAGGGTGATATCGCTGACCATCGCGCACACCTTGATGAAATCCTCGATCAGCTCGGGATCATAGAGCTTGCCCGCGTACTGACGCAGGTACAGCAATGCTTCATCGCTGTTCATCTGCCGTTCGAGAATCAAACCGCGCTGCAATTCGACAAAATCCACCGCCAGTTTCAACAGCCGCGAGCCCAGGGGAATGGCCTCGCCCTTGAGCCGGTCGGGAAACCCGCTGCCGTCCCAATGCTCCTGATGGTGCAGGATCAGCCGCGCGGCATCCTTCATCGGGTCCAGGGTCATCAGCAGCGACTCACTCTGCTTCGGATAACCCCGATAGCGGTCGCGTTCGGTGCTGTGCAGCAGGTCCGAGGGGGTGGTCATCATGCTGTCGGTCCAGCTCAGCTTGCCGATGTTGTAGAGCGCGGCAGCCATGGTCAGGTCACGGCTGGCGGCTTCGTCCAGACGATGCACCTTGCAGTAGCCGCGCACCAGTTCAATGATCTGCCGGTTGGTCTGCTTGGCCGGCGGCAGGCGCAGGTTGGCGAGCAACGAGAACACTTCGGTGCCGGTCACATAACTATGCTTGAGCTCCTCGTAGGCCAGGTCGAGCATGTCGGCGGTCTGTTGCAGCTCGGCGGTACGGGCGCTGACGTGTTTTTCCAGGGTGCTGTTGAGCAACTTCAACTGGTCGTTCTGCACCCGGGTCAATTGCTCCAGACGCTCGCGCTCCCGGGCCAGATGTTGATGTTCCAGCGCCTGGCGCAGGATCAGGAGCATTTCTTCGTCGTTCCAGGGTTTGCTGATATAGCGGTCGATCTGCCCTTCGTTGATGGCCTTGATGATCGCCGAAGGGTCGGCATACCCCGTCAACATGATCCGCGTGGTCGCCGGATACAGCTGGTGAACGTTGGCCAGCAAGGTGGCGCCGTCCATGTTGGGCATCCGCGCGTCACTCATCACCAGATCGACCGGGCGTTGCGCCATCATTTCCAGTGCCTGGGTACCGCTGGTGGCGAGCAACACGTCATAGGGCTGGCCACGCAGCAGACGGCGCAGGCTGTTGAGGATCGACTCCTCGTCATCGACCAGCAACACGGTGGGCCGGTGGGTCAAAGTCGGGGCGGATTGCTCTTCCATGGCGAGGCCTCACGGGAAACGGTGGACATGACAGGCGTCTCGGCAGACCTCCTCGCTTGCCCGCGCCTCAGTGACAGGCTAGATGATTTTTTCGCGCAGACCGCACAAATCATCGGGTAAGGCGAAGTGCCGAAGGGGCAACTATGCTCAAGTCGCTGGACGACACCATCGGCCTGCGCGCAGGCGTGTGATGAGGGGAAAAGGATGCTCCCGATGACGAACGTGCGTGAACTTGCGGGTATTGCGCCATGAGTGCGCAACTCGGGCAAATCAATCGTCGCGTACTGATCGTCGACGATACGGCGTCGATCCACGGCGATTTCGAGAAGATCCTCAAACCCGCCACGATTGAAGACGACAGCCTGGACGAAACCGAAAGCCTGCTGTTCGGCACCCCGTCCACCGCGTCTGCCACGCAAAAAGAACATTTCGAGCTGGATTCGGCCTTTCAGGGGCGCGAAGCCCTGGACAAGGTCGAGGCCGCCCTGGCCGCTGGTCGTCCTTACGCCATGGCCTTCATCGACATGCGCATGCCACCGGGCTGGGACGGCCTGGAAACCATCGAACGGCTCTGGCAGGTCGATCCCAAGCTGCAAGTGGCCCTGTGCACCGCCTACTCCGACTACTCCTGGGAAGACATCGACGAGCGGTTGCCGCTGAACGATCGCCTGCTGATCCTGAAAAAACCCTTCGATGCGATCGAAATCCGCCAGATGGCCAGCGCTCTGACCGTCAAATGGCAAATGACCGAAGACGCCGCGCTGAAGATGAACCTGCTGGAACAAGCCGTGCAGGACCGCACGCGGGAGCTGTCCGACGCCAACATCATCGTGCAGAACAGCCCGACCATCCTTTACCGGTTGCGCGGCGAGCCATCGTTTCCGCTGATGTACATCTCCCACAACATCACCCGCTACGGACATGTCGCGGCCGATCTGGTGGGGGCGGCCAACTGGGCGCAGGTGCTGATTCACCCGGACGATCAGGCCAATGTCGATGCCGCCATGGCGCGGGTGCTGGACCGGCATGCCCTGGGCGCTTCGATCGAGTTTCGCCTGCGCACCGGTCAGGGCACCTGGCGCTGGGTGGAGAACCGCTACATCCCGGTGCGCGACCACGACGGCCGGCTGCTGGAAGTGGAAGGCATCATCCTCGACATCACCGAACGCCGGGTGGCCGAGGAGAAAATGGCCCAACTGGCCCGTACGGACGGCCTCACCGGGCTGGCCAATCGCGCCACACTGATCGAACGCCTGCATCAAGCCTTTGCCGCCGCACGTCGGGGGGCGGCGCCATTCGCGGTGTTTTACCTGGACCTGGATCACTTCAAGCGAATCAACGACACCCTCGGTCATCCGGTCGGCGACCTGCTGTTGCAGCAAGTGGCACAACGGATCAAATCCGGCGTTCGGGAAAACGATGTAGTGGCGCGTCTGGGTGGTGATGAATTCGCGATCCTGCAACTGGACGTCAGCGAACCGACCCAATCCGCCGCCATGGCCACCAAGATCCTCGAGGCTCTGCAGGCGCCCTATCAACTGGCCGGCAACGCCGTGCGCATTTCGGTCAGCATCGGCATCAGCAGCTATAGCCCCGCCAGCTTCGATGCCGACAGCCTGTTGGGACAGGCCGACATGGCGCTGTACCGCGCCAAGGAATCCGGACGCAATCAGTATCACTTCCACTCCGAGGAAATCACCCGGGAGGTGGCCGAGCGCATGGTCCTTGCCGAAGAGTTGACGACGGCCCTCACCCAGGGAGGGCTGAAGCTCGATTACATGCCGGAAGTGGACCTGCACAGCGGCAAGATTCTCGGCATGGCCGCGCAGGTCAGTTGGCAACATCCCAGGCTTGGCCTGCTGCCGGCGTCGGCCTTCGTACCGGCGGCAGAAAAGACCGGCGCAATCATTCCACTCGGACGCTGGATCCTCGATCACGCTTGCTGGCAGATGCGTCAGTGGCAAAACGAGGGAGTGGCGCCACCGGTGATGGCGATCAAGATTTCCCTGGCACAGCTCAAGTCCGGTCCCGAACTGATCTACGACGTGTTGCGCACCACGGCCCGCTGGGAGCTGGCGCCATGGGATCTGCGTTTCGATGTCACCGAAGCCACACTGGCCCAGACCCAATGGACACACAACGATGCGTTGCCGCGCCTGCGCGAGTTGGGTGTGACCATCGCCATCGATGATTTCGGCACCGAATACTCATCGTTCGACTACCTGAAAACCTACCGGGTCAATCACCTCAAACTCGCCCAGTCCCTGATCGACAATGCGGCTCAGGATGAAGACGGCGCCAATCGGCTGCGGGCGATCGTCAATTTCGCCCGGGACCTGGCAATCGACATCAGCGCCGAAGGCGTCACGCCTGAGGATCAGGGCAGTGCCCTGGTGTCCTGCGCACCGTTGAAAAACGTGCAGGGCTTCAGCTTGAGCGAAGCGGTCAGCCCTGAACAGGCAGCCCGACTGCTGAAGGACTGGAGTGCGGCCGCCCCGCTGCCCAAGGAGGATGAAGGATGAAAACGCCTTTTCCCCAGACCAACCGGCGGATTCTGATCGTCGACGATACGCCGGCGATCCATGCCGATTTCCGCAAGATCCTCGCCCCCGAAAGCGGTGGCGAAGCGGATCTGAGTGGTCTTGAACAAACGCTGTTCGGTACCCGCCAGTCGCCGCACCTGACCTTCCAGCTCGACTCTGCCTACCAGGGCCAGGAAGCCTTGAAACTGGTGCAACACGCGCTGGACGAAGGCCGTCCCTATGCCCTCGCCTTCACCGACATGCGGATGCCGCCCGGCTGGGATGGTCTGGAAACCATTGAAAAACTGTGGGAGGTCGATCCCAACCTGCAAATCGCGCTGTGCACCGCCTACTCCGACTACAGCTGGGAAGCCATGGCCGAGCGCCTGGAGTTCGGCGATCAGTTACTGATCCTGAAAAAACCGTTCGACACCCTGGAAATCCGGCAGATGGCCAATGCCCTGACCTGGAAATGGCAACTGGCCCAGGACGCGGCGCTGAAGATGCTCAGCCTCGAACAAACCATCGAGGCGCGCGTGCACGAGTTGCTCAAGGTCTCGCACCTGTTGCAGTACGACAGCCTCACGGGCCTGCCCAACAGCACCTTGCTCGGTGACCGTCTGACTCAGTCACTGGCCGCTTGCCGGCGCCATGACAAACAACTGGTGGTGATGTTTCTCGGCCTGGATCGCTTCAAGCGCATCAACAATGCCCTGGGCCATCCGGCGGGCGACGAGATGCTCAAACGGGTCGGCCAGCAACTGCTGGCCTGCGTGCGCGAATCGGACTCGGTCTTTCGCTATGGCTCCGACGAGTTCGTGGTGATGCTCAGCGACATCATCCACCCGCAGCAGACGCGCAGCATCGCCGAAAAACTGCTGGCGGCCATCCGTGAGCCACAGACGATTGTCGGTCACGACGTCAGTGTCACCGCCAGCGTGGGCATCAGTATTTATCCGGACGACGGACTGGAAGCCATCGACCTGATCAAAAAAGCCGAAACGGCCATGCGCAATGCCAAGGAAAGCGGCCCGAACGAGATCGGTTTCTTCATCGAGGCCATGAACCAGCGCGCCCGGGAACAGCAAGGCATCGAATCGGGCATTCGCCAGGCCCTGCAACGGCACGAATTCGTCCTGCACTACCAGCCGAAAATCGATCTGGGCAGCGGCCGGGTGGTGGGCGCCGAAGCGCTGGTGCGCTGGCAAAAACCGGGACATGGCTGGGTGTATCCATCGGAGTTCATCCCGGTGGCCGAAGACAGCGGCCTGATCGTGCCTCTGAGCAAATGGGTGCTGGGCGAAGCTTGTCGTCAGACGCGGGACTGGCAAAAAGCCGGGCTGCCGCCGATCCGCATGTCGGTCAACACCTCGGCCATCGACTTTCGCCAGCGCCTCTTTGTCGAGGGCATCGAACAGGTGCTGGAAGAGACCGGGCTGGATCCCGTGCTGCTGGAACTGGAGATCACCGAGGGCGTGCTGATGCAGAACGTCGACGCGACCATGAGCGCGTTGAACCGGTTGAAAGCGCTGGGGGTCAAGCTGGCCATCGATGATTTCGGGACTGGGTATTCCAGCCTGAGTTACCTGCGGCGGTTCCCCATCGATGTGCTGAAAATCGATCAGTCGTTCATTCGCGGCCTGAGCCATGACAGCAGCGATGCCGCGCTGGTCGGCGCGATCATCAGCCTGGGCAAGAGCCTGAACCTGAACGTCATCGCCGAAGGGGTGGAGACCGCGCAACAGTTGGCTTTTCTCAGGTCCCACCACTGCGAGGAAGGCCAGGGCTACTACTTCAGCAAGGCCCTGCCGGCGGACGCCTTCGCCCGCCTGCTGATGACCGGGTTGCCGGGGCCATGGAGCGCATCATGAACACGCCGCCGAGGTGCCCGTCCCGCAGCGTTCTGTTCCTGCTGCTGTTCGTTCCCTGCGCCAATACCGTTGCCGCGCCGCTGGACGAGCCGCTGAAACCCTTGCCCGAGATTCCGAAACAGGACCCGAAACGCGTCGAACTGGGTCGCCAGCTTTTCCACGATCCACGGCTATCGGTCAACAACACCCTGTCCTGCGCCAGTTGCCATCAACTGGACAAAAACGGGGCCGACAGCCGCGCCTTTTCCCCGGGCTTCGATGGACAACCGGTGGCGGTCAACACGCCGACCGTGCTCAACGCCAGCCTCAATTTCCGCCAGTTCTGGGACGGTCGCGTCGAAACGCTGGAAGAGCAGACCAATGTCGTCATCACCAGCCCCCACGAAATGGGCAGCGACTGGAACACTGTTGTGCAACGGATCGCCGACGAACCCGACTATCGCCAGTCTTTCAGCGCCGCCTACCCGGATGCCGTGACGAAAGCCAATATCCAGAACGCCCTGGCGGCCTACGAACGCACGCTGCTGACACCCGACTCACGCTTCGATCAGTACCTTTTGGGCAACACGGACATCCTGACCCTGGATGAAAAATACGGCTATCAGCGCTTCAAGGACTACGGCTGCATCGCCTGCCATCAGGGGGTGAACATCGGCGGCAACATGTTCCAGAAGTTCGGGGTGTTCGGCGACTACATCGCCGATCGCGGCAACCCGACACTGGCCGACCAGGGGCGGTTCAACGTGACCGGCGACGAAGACGATCGCGCCGTGTTCAAGGTGCCGAGCCTGCGCAACGTCGCGCTGACCGCGCCGTACTTTCACGACGGCTCGGCGCCCACCCTCGAACGGGCCGTGGACGTGATGTTCCAGTATCAGTTGGGCCGCATGCCGAGCGAGGAAGACAAGGCGCTGATCATCGAGTTTCTCAAGACCCTGACCGGGCACTGGGAGGGCAAGCCATGATGAAGATGTCACGCCGGGTCAGCCTGATATTGCTCGGGCTCGTCGCCGTGCTGCTGGCCTCGACCCTGGTTTTTCTGTACCTCAAGTCCAGCTCCGAGCAGACCACGACCTACACCGAATCCCGGGACCTGATCCGCCAGATCAAGCAACAGGACGCCCTGTGGGAAAGCGAAATCCTCAAGGCCCGGGTGGCGATCTCGCACAATTACGACCCGCTGGTTTCACCGATGAACGAGATGAACCGCCTGTGGGCACGCTTCGACACCATGGAGTCCGGGCACGGGCGCAACGACTCCACGCAATGGGATGAGGCCCACGAAGGGTTCCTGAAAGCCATGCAGGAAAAGACCCGCCTGGTCGAACAGTTCAAGTCGCACAACGCGTTGTTGCGCAACTCCCTGGCGTTTCTGCCGACCGCCGAGGATGACATTCAGGCGCAACTGACCAATCTGTCCGACCTCGACAAGATTCAATTGCAGAACATCGTCACCGACACCTATGACCTGCTGCTCAGCGCACTGGAATTCGCCCAGGTCGCCTCCGACGACAAGGCGGCCGACATCGAGCTGGGTTTGAACAAACTCACGGTGAACGCGCAACGCTTGCCCCGGGACTTCCAGACGCCGATCAGGATCCTGAGCAATCACATCACCCTGATCCTGCGCGAGCAGCCGATCGTCAACCGCCTGCTCGACCAGATCGAAGCCATTCCCGTGGCCGAGCGACTGGACACCATCACCAACATGCTCGATCAGGATCAGCAGCGGGTCGAAAAGATCGACCAGAAATACCATTTCTACCTGCTGCTGTTTTCCGTCCTGCTGATGTTGTCACTGCTGTGGCTGGCCATCCGGCTGATCCGCAGCTTCGCCGAGATCAACCGGGTCAACGCGGCCCTGCAGACCGCCAACGATGTGCTGGAACAAAGGGTCGATGAACGGACCCGCGAGCTCAAGAACGTCCAGAGCGAATTGCTCGACGCCGCGCGCCAGGCCGGCATGGCCGAGATCGCGACCAACGTGTTGCACAACGTCGGCAACGTGCTCAACAGCGTGAACATTTCCTCCGACCTGATCTCGCGAAAACTGCGCAGCAGCAAGGCCCTGGGATTGGGCAAGGCCATGCAACTGATCAACGAACACCCGGACGACCTCGGGCCATTCCTGACCGAGGACGCCAAGGGCAAGCTGCTGCCCGGCTACCTCAACCAACTGGTAGGCGCCATCGCCCAGGAACAGCAGGAAATGGCCGACGAACTGGCCCAGATGAACAAGAGCGTCGATCACATCAAGGACATCGTCGCCACCCAGCAATCCTATGCCGGGGCCAACAGCATGACCGAGCCGCTGTACATCAACGAACTGCTCGAAGACGCCCTGCGCATGAATGCCGGCGCACTCACCCGGCACCATGTCACGGTGGTCAAGGAATACGGCGACGTGCCTCAGGTGATGGGCGACAAACACCGTTTGCTGCTGATCCTGATCAACCTCATCAGCAACGCCAAGTACGCGATGTCCGACCTCAGCAACCGCCCACGGACCATGACCCTGGGCGTGAAAATCGTCGACGAGAGTTTTCTGGAAATCAGCGTCAGGGACGATGGCGAAGGCATCGCCCCGGAAAACATGACACGGATCTTTGCCCACGGCTTCACGACCCGCAAGGAGGGTCATGGCTTCGGCCTGCACAGCTGCGCCCTGGCGGCCATCGAGATGAACGGCCATCTCACCGCCCACAGTGACGGGCCGGGGCTGGGCGCCATGTTCACCCTGCAGATTCCGCTGATCACCGTAACGGAGAACGCATGAGCGAACTGTCGAACCGCCGCATTCTGCTGATCGATGACATGCCGTCGATCCACGAAGACTTTCGCAAGATCCTCGCCCCGACCCAGGCGCAGTCAGCGGAACTGGACGAGATGGAAGCGGCCCTGTTCGGCGCACCTGCCAAGCCCCGGCGAGCAACGTTCGAACTGGACTCGGCCTATGGCGGTGAAGAGGGCCTGGCCAAACTCAACCTGGCGTTGCAGGAGCAGTGCCCGTACGCCCTGGCCTTTGTCGACATGCGCATGCCCGACGGTTGGGACGGGGCGAAAACCATCGAGCATCTCTGGCAACAGGATCCGCAATTGCAGGTGGTGGTTTGCACCGCATATTCCGACTATTCCTGGGACGAACTGCTGGATCGCCTGCACGCCCATGACCGGTTGCTGATCCTGAAAAAGCCGTTCGACAACATCGAGGTCCAGCAGATGGCCAACACCCTGCTGACCAAATGGCAGATGACCGAACGCGCGTCGCTGCAAATGCATCACCTGGAACATTTGGTTGACCAGCGCACCGCCCAGTTCAAGCAGGCCAGTGAAGCCTTGCAGCGAGAGATCGACGAACGCAAGCAACTGGAAGGCCAGTTGGTGCAGTCGGAAAAACTCGCCTCGCTGGGGCAACTGGCGGCCGGGGTTGCCCATGAAATCAACAACCCGATCGGGTTCATTTCCTCCAACCTCGGCACGCTCGACGGCTACTTCCAGCAGTTGCTGGCCATGCTCGGCGCCTATCACGCCGCCGGGCAGACCCTGGCCGCCGAGCCCGCTGCGCAGTTGCAGCAACTGCGCGAACACCTCGAAGTGGATTTTCTGCTCGAAGACATTCCGGTGCTGATCCGCGAATCCAAGGAAGGCATCGGCCGGGTCGGGCAGATCGTCAAGGACCTCAAGGACTTCTCCCGGGTCGATACCCAGCAGCAATGGCAGTGGGCGAACCTGCAACAGGGCATCGACTCGACCCTGAACATCGTCGCCAGCGAACTCAAGTACAAGGCCGATGTGGTCAAGGAGTATCAAGACCTTCCGGACATCGAATGCCTGCCCTCGCAGATCAATCAGGTGATCATGAACCTGGTGGTCAACGCGGCGCAGGCCATGGGCGCCGAACGCGGCACCATTACCCTGCGCACTGCTGTGCAGGGGGAGTCGGCGATCATCGAAGTGGCCGACAACGGCTCGGGCATTGCGCCCGAGACCCTGCAGAAAATCTTCGACCCGTTTTTCACGACCAAACCCGTAGGCCAGGGGACAGGGCTGGGGTTGTCCCTGTCCTATGGCATCGTGAAGAAACACGGCGGGGACATTTCCGTCAGCAGCACGCCGGGGACCGGCACAACCTTTCGCGTGCAACTGCCATTGCGCCAGACCCGGCCTGCTGCCTGATGTCAGGTCAGTTCAGGTCGCTTCCTGGAAGTCCATTTCCGGTGGCTGGCGACGGAAGCCGCCGGTCAGCACCGCCAGATACACCACGCCAATCGCCAGCCAGCTCAGGCCCAGGTACACCGCCAGGTGATCGAGGCTGACCATCAGCCACAAGTCCGCGACCAGGCCGATGAACGGGAAGACCAGAAACAGCACCAGCTCGCGCAGGCCTTTTTTCTCGCCACCGATCCAGTAGTGAAAAATCACCGACAGGTTGACCAGACTGAAGGCCAGGAACGCGCCGAAGTTGATGAACGAGGTCGACGTGGTCACATCGAGTTTCAGCGCCAGCAAGGCCACCACCGCGCAGAGCAGGATGCTGTTGACCGGCGTGCCGAAGCGCTCGTGCAAAGTGCCGAAGAACGACTTGGGCAACACACCGTCACGGCCCATCGCGAACAGCAGCCGCGAACCACTGGCCTGGGCGGACAGACCCGAGGCGAACTGACCGACAATCAGGCCGATCAGGAAGATCGAGACGAACAGGTCACCACCAATGTTGCGTGCAATTTCGTAGGCCGCCGAGTCGACGTTGTCGAACTGGAACGACGGATGCGCGATCTGCACGAAGTACGACACACCGACGAAGATCAGCCCGCCGATCAGGGTGATCAGCATGATTGCCCGAGGGATGGTGCGGCGCGGGTCGCGGGTTTCTTCAGTGAGGGTGCTGACCGCATCGAAACCGAGGAACGAGTAGCAGGCGATAGCCGCGCCACTCATGATCAGCGGCATCTGCATGTCGCCGTTGAAGAACGGTTTGATCGACCACAGCGGTGTGCTGGCATCACCGCCGATGTAATGCACGCACAGGGCGACGAAAGCGACCAGCACCAGAAACTGCACCAGCATCAGCAAGGCGTTGATGCCGTTGGCCAGCTTCAGGCCGATGATGTTGATCGCGCTGGTGATACCGATGAACGCCAGCACCCAGATCCACTGCGGGATCGACGGGAAGGCCGAAGCGAGGTACGCGGCGCCGATCAGCCAGATCGCCATCGGCAAAAACAGGTAATCGAGCAGCACCGCCCAACCGGCGATGAAACCGAGTTTCGGGCTGATGGCCTTGCGCACATAGCTGTAGGCCGAACCGGCCACCGGAAACGCGGCGGCCATGTGGCCGTAACTCATGGCGGTGAAGAACATCGCCACCAGTGCCGCCAGATACGCGGCCGGCACCATGCCGGCGGTGGATTGGGCGAGGATGCCGAACGTGCCGAGGACAATGATCGGCGTCATGTAGGCGATGCCGAACAGCACCACCGACCCCAGCGAAAGGGTGCGTTGCAAACGAGCCATGGGCGACTTACTCCGGATTTTATTGGATTTATGGCAGAGGCCGAGTTCGGCGAATGTTTCGGGTGTTGCTTTGTTGTTTTGGGTACAACTCAAAGGTTTGATCGTTCCCACGCTCCGCGTGGGAATGCCTCCATGGACGCTCCGCGTCCGCTCTTTGGACGCAGAGCGTCCCGGCTGCATGCCCACGCAGAGCGTGGGCACGATCGGATATCTTCTGTTCTTTAGCGCGAAGGGATCAGCAGCTCTCGTACTCCCGAGGCGTGTTCAACCACCTCCCCCGGCAACCTCAACCGCTGATCATCCAGATAGCGGTAATCCTTGCGCGCCAGTTCCAACTGGCCGAAATCCAGTTCAACGTTGAACCGCCCTTCCTCACGCCCGGCCTCGAACAGCACCGTACCCAGCGGATCCACCAGCGCACTGCCGCCGGCAAACATCAACCCGTCATCCCCGGCTTCCACACGGTTGACCATCAGCGCAAACGCCTGGTTTTCCTGGGCCCGGGCCATGATCGCGGTGCGGTGAGTCGGCCCGTACGGATCCATGTTGCCGTTGGTGACGATCAGCAATTCAGCGCCCAGTTGCGCCAGGGCGCGGGCCGATTCCGGGAACTCGATGTCGTAGCAGATCAACAGGCCGACCCGCACGCCGTTCCACAGGCACGTGGCGTAACGGTCGCCGGCCTCGAATACACCGCGATCCGACGCCCAGAGGTGGGTCTTGCGGTATTTCAGGGCGATGCCTTCGGGGGTGATCAGCAGCGTGGTGTTGTAGAAACGGCCGTTGTCGTTTTCGGCCATGCCGATCACCACGGCGATGTTGCTTTCGCGGGCGGCGGCCTGCACGGCGCTGACAGTCGGACCGTCTACCGCTTCGGCGATCTGCGCCACGGTGTCAGCGGTCGGAAAGCCCATCAGGTGGGTCTCGGGGAACACGATCAGTTGCGTGTCGGCCGGGCACGCGGCAATCGCCGCCAGGGCGCGTTCGAGGTTGTACGCCGTGTCTTTGTCACGGCCCGCCAGTTGGGCGAGTTCGACTTTCATGGGGAGTCCTTGTTATGAGCGCCGGGCGCCGAAAGATTGCCCGGCGGCTGTCTGTGGGCCAGTATGCTTCGCATTCGACTGGCCAGGGAATTACGCGGCCGGGGTAACCCGATAGGGGTAGAGGCATGATTCTTTCGTTTGACGACATCACCTGGCACCGCGCCGTCGGGCAGTTGATCGACGCCCTCGACAAGCCGAATTTCTGGGCGCAACTGGTGCGCCTGCTCGACCAGTACGTCCCGTTCGATAGCTGGGTGGCGCTGCTGTTCAGCGCCGACCGTCACCCTCAGGTGTTCGCCGAATGCCCGGGCGAAGACGGCAGTCCCGACCAGTTGTTCCAGGATTATCTGCGCGGGTTGTATCTGCTCGACCCGTTCTACATCGCCTGTCGCGAGCAATCGCGCACCGGGTTGTATCGCCTGTCGGAGGTCGCGCCGGAGCATTTCGAGCTGACCGAGTATTACCAGCGATACTTTCGTCTGAATGTGGTGGCCGACGAAATCCAGTTCAATTGCCAGCTCGAAGGCGACCGCACGCTGTGCCTGTCACTGGGCAGCAAGCAGCGCTTCAGCGGCGAGCAGATCGCCCTGCTGTCGCTGATCCAGCCGTGGGTGCTTGGCCTGTTGCGCCAGCGCCTGCCCTACGAAATCAATGAAATCGTCGCCCTCGCCCCGTCGCCGGCGCAACCGGACTGGCGGGTGCAACTCGAAGCGTCGGTGCAGCAACTCAAGGGCGCACAACTGACCGCCCGGGAACTGGATGTCGGGCGTTTGATGCTCAGCGGTTGCTCCAGTAAAGAAATCGCCCGTAAGCTGGAAATCTCTGTTGAAACCGTGAAAGTCCATAAGAAACACATGTACAGCAAGCTGGGGATCAAGTCCCAGTCGGAGCTGTTTTCGATCTTTCTGCAGGCGCAGAACGCCTGACTGCCGCAAAAAAACCGTCCGAACCAAGGAAACCGTATGAGCCTGTCACTCCTGAGCCGCTACGCCTTCTTTGCCGTCTGCGTGATTTTCACCCTCGCCAGCCTGCCCTTTCTCGACCATGACTGGTTGTGGCCGATCACCGCCGTCACCGGGGTGCTGAGCCTGATCGGTCTGTTCGACCTGATGCAGAGCCCGCACGCGGTACGCCGCAACTACCCGATCCTGGGCAACATCCGTTATCTGGTCGAGGGTATTCGCCCGGAAATCCGCCAGTACCTGCTGGAATCCGACAGCGACGCCCTGCCCTTTTCCCGCGCCCAGCGTTCGCTGGTGTACTCGCGGGCCAAGAACGAAAGCGCCGACAAACCGTTCGGCACCCTGATCGATGTGTATCAGTCCGGTTTCGAGTTCATCGGTCACTCGATGCGCCCGGCGCCGTTGAGCGACCCGAACAGCTTTCGCGTGACCGTTGGCGGCCCGCAATGCACCCAGCCGTACTCGGCGTCGGTGTTCAACATTTCGGCCATGAGTTTTGGCTCCCTCAGCGCCAACGCGATCCGCGCGCTGAACCAGGGTGCGAAACTCGGCAACTTCGCCCACGACACCGGTGAAGGCAGCATCAGCCCGTATCACCGCGAAAACGGCGGCGACCTGACCTGGGAACTGGGCAGCGGCTACTTCGGCTGCCGCACCAGCGACGGCCGTTTCGACCCGGAACGTTTCGCCGCCCAGGCGCAGACCCCGCAAGTGCGGATGATCGAAATCAAGATGAGCCAGGGCGCCAAACCCGGCCACGGCGGGATTCTGCCCAAGCACAAGGTGACCCAGGAAATCGCCGACACCCGCGGCATTTCCATGGGCGAAGACTGCATCTCACCGTCCCGCCACAGCGCGTTCTCCACGCCGATCGAGATGATGCATTTCATCCAGCAATTGCGTGAACTGTCCGGCGGTAAACCGGTGGGCTTCAAGTTCTGCCTCGGCCATCCGTGGGAGTTCATGGGCATCGCCAAGGCCATGCTGGAAACCGGCATCCTGCCGGACTTCATCGTGGTCGACGGCAAGGAAGGCGGCACTGGCGCCGCGCCGGTGGAGTTCACCGACCACATTGGCGTGCCGATGCGCGAAGGTCTGCTGTTCGTGCACAACACACTGGTCGGCCTGAATCTGCGGGACAAGATCAAACTCGGTGCCAGCGGCAAGATCGTCAGTGCGTTCGACATCGCCAGCGTGCTGGCCATCGGCGCCGACTGGGCCAACTCGGCGCGCGGCTTCATGTTCGCCATCGGCTGCATCCAGTCGCAAAGCTGCCACACCAACAAATGCCCGACCGGCGTCGCCACCCAGGACAATCTGCGCCAGCGCGCGCTGGTGGTGCCGGACAAGGCGCAGCGGGTCTACAACTTCCACCGCAATACGTTGAAGGCGCTGGCAGAAATGCTCGCCGCCGCCGGCCTCGAACATCCATCGCAACTGTCGGCCAAGCATCTGGTTCGGCGCATGTCGGCGACCGAGATCAAACTGTTCTCGCAGCTGCATGTGTTCCTGAAACCGGGGGAGTTGCTCACCGGGGAAGTGAACGGCGAGTTCTATTCGCGGATGTGGCAGATGGCGCGGGCGGACAGTTTCGAGCCGCAGGAGATCGCGGCCGCCTAGCGGTAACGCTCAGGGCATAGCACTTCGGATACTCACCAACTCAAGAGCCGACCATGGGGCGGCTCTTTCATGACGATGAAACCGTAATCGCCGATCAGATAGATGCGGTAATAGAGGCGATCCACCAAGGCTGGAAACCCCTGATAGCCGACGCGGGTGGCGTTGCGCCGTTCGCGTTCCGCGACCATGTTGGTGATACCGGCCGACGGCAGGTTTTCCGCGAGCATGAAGTAGTCGATGTTCAGCAAGTAGCGCAGCACCGGCAGTTGTTTGAACGTACCCTCCGCACCCGCCAGCCAGCGGTCGGAGTAAGTCACTGACAGATAAATCCGTTTGGCTTCGCGCAGTTCGCGATGGGAGGAAATGTCCTGGCTGAGGCTGTACAGGGCGCTATTGGCGAAGGTTTTTTCCATCATCAGCACCCTCCCGTAAGCGAAGGACAGCGACAACGTTGCCAGAAGCGGAATTGCCAACAACAGGGGCAGCCGCGAGTGCAGCGACGTCAACCCGACATAGGCCAGATAGAACAGCAAGATCAGCAGCACGCCGAACCCCATCAGGGTGCGTGCGCCTTCGTTGAAGTCGCGAAACAGCAGCGTCATGCCCGGCACCAGCAGCACAATCAACGGCAGCGTCAGCAGGCAGATAAATCCCAGGAGCAAACCTTGTGCGGTGGGCTCATTGCGCAGGCGAATCTGCCGTCCCAACCGCACACCACCGAACAGTGCACACAGCACCAACACAATAAACACCGTTGTGTAGCCGCCGTGAAACAGCAGCGCAACTTTCTCCATCACCCGACCGATATTGATGCCGATCTGCAACAGCGGATCAGCGCTACCGTTGAGCAACTCCGTGCGCCCGGATTCCGTGAACGGATAGGCCGTGACCGCATAGATCAGCACCGCCAGCACCAGTTGCGCCAGCCTCCATCCCGACAGGTGCCAGAACTCCGCCCACGGCACTCGCCGATGAACATTCCTCAGCAACTCCACACAACACAGCCCGAGAAACACATTGAGACTGACCTGATACAACCCGATCGCCAGCGCCAGTAACACCGACGGCACCAGCCATCGCTGTATTTTGGAATTACCACAAAAAGTGATCGCATAAATCACCGCGACCAGACTCAGGGCCATGCCGGCCCCGTCGTATTGATAGGACAGGTTCTGCAACAGGAACGGGTTGTACCAGAGCGGCAACGGCACCAGGCAACAGGCCAGGGTCGGTTCAGGGAAATAGTGAAAGGTCAGACGAGTAAGGGCCAAAGACATGGCCACCGTGGCGAGCAACAACGGCAAAGGAAAGATGTTCGGCGCAGCGCCGGTGAACGTCAGCGCCTGATACAGCCAGTCCATGAACAACCGCCCCTGCCCGGCCCAGACATTGCCGGCAGCCAGGGTGCGCCAGTTGTCGTCGATGTAGGGGAAGTCGGCGAGGATCAGCGGCAGGATGTACAGCGTCGTGGCGAGCAGGAAAAACAGCACGACCTGACGGCGGCCGAGTTCTCGTACGAGAAAATCGCTCATCCTCATTTCAGTGCCTCTGTTCACCGCTGTGCTGATTTCGACAGTGATAAAGCTTGGAACATGACAAGGGATCAGAAGTCGTTTTCACCGGTCTTTCAGACCAGCGGCTTTAAACCTGCACCAACGAAAAAGCCCCGGCCAATCGACCGGGGCTTTCAAGTTTCAGCGCTGGCGTTTTACGACGCCGAACGCACCGCGCCCTGAGACGCATCGCTCGGTTGCAGCTTGAACACGTAGAACAACACGGTCAGCAGCACCAGGAACGCCGGGCCGACATACAGCGCCACGCGAGTGTCCGGGAAGTACGCCATCAGACCTACCACCAGCACCAGGAACGCCAGCGCCAGATAGGAGCTGACCGGGAACAGCCACATCTTGTACTTCAGGCCCGCACGTTCGCTGGCGCTCAGGCCTTTGCGGAATTTCAGTTGAGCCAGCAGGATCATCACCCAGGTCCAGATCGCACCGAAGGTGGCGATCGAGGTGACCCAGACGAAGACTTTTTCCGGCACCAGATAATTCAGCAGCACACCCAGCAGCAGGGCGAAAATCGACAGCAGCAATGCCCGACGCGGCACGCCGTTGCTCGACGTGCGGGCGAAACCGGCCGGCGCCTGACCGTTCTGCGCCAGGCTGTAGAGCATGCGCCCGGTGCTGAAGATGCCGCCGTTGCACGACGACAGTGCGGCGGTGATCACCACGAAGTTAATGATGCCGGCAGCGGTCTTGATGCCCAGACGCTCGAAGGTCATCACGAACGGACTGCCCTGAGTGCCGATTTCATTCCACGGGTAGATCGACAGGATCACGAACAGCGCGCCGACGTAGAACAACAGAATCCGCCAGAACACCGAGCCGATCGCATTGGGAATGGTCTTCTGCGGGTTTTTCGCTTCACCGGCGGTCAGGCCGATCATTTCCACACCGAGGTAGGCGAACATCACCATTTGCAGGGACATCAGCACGCCCGTCACGCCGTTGGGCATAAAGCCGCCGTGGGCCCACAGGTTGGAAATCCCCAGCGCCACGCCGTCGTTGCCGAAACCGAAGGCGATGATACCGATGCCGCCGAGTACCATGGCGATGATGGTGACGATCTTGATCAGGGCGAACCAGAACTCGAATTCACCGAACGCCTTCACCGCGATCAGGTTGATCGAGCCCATGCTGATCAGCGCCGCCAGCGCCCAGATCCAGCGCGGCACATCGGGAAACCAGATGCCCATGTACACCGCCACCGCGGTGATTTCCGCGACGCAGGTCACCAGCCACAGGAACCAGTAGTTCCAGCCAGTCAGAAAGCCCGCCAACGGGCCGAGATAATCCTGTGCGTAACGGCTGAAGGAGCCGGCGACCGGGTTGTGCACGGCCATCTCGCCGAGGGCGCGCATGATCACCAGGATCGCCAGACCACCGATGATGTAAGACAGCATGATCGCCGGGCCGGCCATTTCGATGGCCTTGGCCGAACCGAGAAACAGACCGACACCGATACAGGCGCCGAGCGCCATCAGGCGAATGTGCCGTTCGCCGAGTTCGCGTTTGAGCGGGCCGCCTTGAGCGGTCTCGCCATGAGGCAGGTGATTGCCTGTTGGCATTTGGGGACATCCTCGTCTTGTTATTGGATAGACCACCGTGTGTCGAAGCGTCGGCCGATAGGCCTTGGCTTCCCGACACCGCGCCTGCCTCGTGGGCAGATGCGTCCTGCAGGGCCAGACCTGGAGGATCAGCGGGCTGGCAGTATAAAAAGCTTCCAGCAGGATATTTCACTCTAAAAGACGCGATATTCAGCGACATGATTCGCCAATCATCGGACTTTCGAGATAAACACTCCTGAAAAAACCGGATTATTCACTGCCGAAATGGGCGCCGAGTATTGCACAGCAATGGTGCAGCGTCATGCCCCTACCCAAGTCGTATTTACCCGCGCACTGCTCTAATACGGCCCTGTCGGGCTTGCAGTCCAGCATTGCGAAGCGACTGCCCGGTTTGCAGATTTGTTCAGGCTCGGCCCTTCACAATTTTTTCACCCGCGCCAACCACCGACTAAGCTTCAGACAAGTCCGATCAATCTGCGTGAATGGATCAATCGACTATGGGCGCTTTGTGGCAAACCGATTCGAGTGAAAAAGTGGTTCCGACTGAACGTGTGGATGAAGCGCCTGCACCTGAGAAACCCCGTCGTAATCGGCATGGGTGGAAGGCTTTCTGGCTATTGCTGTTGATCATTGCAATTGTGGTGGGCCTGGCCGCGACCAAGGAAATGCGCACCTCGCGTTTTCAATCCCGCGAGGTCAGCCAGTACGCCGCCAGACTGACCTATGAACTGCAACCGGGCCCCAGCGAAGCCATTCGTTATCCGGGCAACGGGCCGTTCGACCTGCGTCTGGGCTACAGCTCGCTGGACGAATTTCTGCCTCGGTTGCTCAAGCGCAATTATGTGATCACCGAACAGACGCGCTTCTCGCCAGCGCTGCTCGGCTATACCGACAAGGGTCTGTTCGTGCCCTACTCCGAGAAAATCCAGGCCGGGCTGTCGATCACCGATTGCCGCGCCGCGCCGCTGTATCAGTACAACTATCCGCAACAGCTGTATTCGAGTTTCGAGTCGATTCCGCCGGTGGTGGTCAACAGCCTGCTGTTCATCGAAAACCGTTTCCTGCTGGATCCCAAACAGCCGATGGCCAACCCGGCGGTGGACTGGCCGCGCTTCGGCATGGCCGCGTGGTCGCAAGTCGCCAAACTCTTGCACTTGCCAGGGCAGTCGGCGGGCGGCAGCACCCTGGCCACCCAACTGGAAAAATATCGCCACTCGCCTGACGGACTGACGGTGAACGGTGCCGAGAAAATCCGCCAGATGATTTCCGCCAGCGTGCGCGCCTACCAGGCCGGCCCGGATACCTTGCCGGCCCGGCGCAACATCATTCGTGACTACCTCAACAGCGTGCCATTGTCGGCGGTGCCGGGGCATGGCGAAGTCCACGGCATGGCCGAGGGTTTGCGGGTCTGGTACGGCGCCGACTTCAATGAAGCCAACGCAAAACTGGCCAGCACTGCGACTGATCCGAAGACCCTGGCGGACAAAGGCCTGGCCCTGCGCGAAATGCTCTCGCTGATGATCGCCCAACGCCGCCCTTCCCATTACCTGACCAAGGGCCGCGAAGAACTGGCCGACCTCACCGACAGCCACTTGCGCCTGCTCAAGCAGAACGGTGTGATCGACGCGGCGCTGGCCGATGCGTCCCTGGCCAGCAAGGTCACCTACCGCGACTGGCAGACCCAGCCGACCATCCAGCCGATCGAGACCAACAAAGGCATCAGCGTCGCGCGCAGCCGTCTGGCCTCGATGCTCAATCGTCCGCTGTACGACCTCGACCGCCTCGACCTCTCGGCCACCAGCACCCTGCAAGGCGAGCTGCAAACCCAGGCCACCGCCTACCTGAAAAAACTCGCCGACCCGGCCTATGCAACCGAAGTCGGGCTGATGGGCGAGCGCCTGCTGACGCCCACCAGCACCACTCAGGTGCGCTACAGCTTCACCCTGTTCGAGCTCACTCCGGACGGTTCGCGAGTGCGGGTGCAGACCGACAGCACCGACCAGCCGTTCGACATCAACGAGGGCAGCAAACTGGAACTGGGCTCCACGGCGAAGATGCGGGTGCTGACCACCTACCTGCAAATCATCTCGGAACTGCATGACAAGTACGGCGCCATGACCGTGCCGGAACTGAAGAAAGTCGACGTGCCGGATCAGGATCGCCTGACCCAGTGGGTGATCGATTACCTGATCCAGAACAAGGATCACGATCTGTCGAAAATGCTCGGCGCCGCCCTCGACCGCAAATATTCCGCCAGCCCCGGCGAAGCGTTTTTCACCGGTGGCGGCCTGCACGTGTTCCACAACTTCCGCAAGGAAGATAACGGCCGCATGCCGACCTTGCGCGATGCCCTGCGCGAGTCGATCAACCTGCCGTTCATTCGCCTGATGCGCGATCTGGTGCGTTACACCACCTATTCCGGCCCCAACAACAGCGCCGAATTGCTCAAGGACGACCGCGACCCGCGTCGTCAGGAATACCTCGCTTCGTTCGCCGACCGCGAAGGCACCTCGTTCCTGCTCAAGTTCTGGAAGAAGTACAAGAACAAGGACACCCAGGCCCGGCTCGATACGTTCCTCGACAGCATGCGCCCGACGCCGATCCGCATGGCCGCCGTGCACCGCTATCTGCTGCCCAACGCCAGTCAGGAAGACTTCAACACCTTCGTACGCTCGCACCTCAAGGGCGTCAAAATCACCGAAAAGCTCACCGACGAGCGCCTGGAACGCCTCTACCTCGCCTACGGTCCCGGCACCTATGATTTGCCGGATCAAGGCTTCATCGCCAAGGTCCACCCGCTGGACCTGTGGCTGATCGGCTACCTGCTCAATCACCCGGACGCGACCTGGGGCCAGATCGTCAAGGCCAGCCAGTTCGAGCGTCAGGAAGTCTACAGCTGGCTGTTCAAGAGCAAGCACAAGGGCGCCCGTGACAGCCGCATCCGCACCATGCTGGAGATCGAAGCGTTCCTCGACATCCATCAGCGCTGGCAGAAAGTCGGCTATCCGTTCGATCACCTGGTGCCGTCGCTGGCCACGGCCATCGGCAGCTCCGGCGACCGCCCCGCCGCGCTGGCCGAGTTGATCGGCACCATCCTCAACGACGGTGTGCGCATGCCGACCCTGCGCATCGACAGCCTGCATTTTGCTGCCGGCACGCCTTACGAAACCAAACTGGTCAACGACCCTCACGTAGGTAAACGTGTGATGCCGTCGGAAGTGGCCACGGCGATGCGTGAAGCGTTGTCGCAAGTAGTGGACTCGGGGACGGCCAAACGTGTTTCCGGCAGTTTCAAACTGAACGATGGAACACCGCTGACCATGGGCGGTAAAACCGGCACCGGCGACAACCGTATCGAAGCCATCGGTTCTGGCGGACGCATTTTGAGTTCCAAGTCGATCAACCGTACGGCGACCTTCGTGTTCTACATCGGCGACCACCATTTCGGCACACTCACTGCGTTCGTTCCGGGACGCTCGGCGGAGAACTTCAAGTTCACCTCGGCCCTGCCAGTGCAGGTGCTCAAGGGCATGGCGCCGATTTTGATGCCGTATCTGCAGCCGGGCAGTGATTCGCAATGCCGCCCCCCGCAGGTTCCCCAGGTGGCCCTGATGAACCTGCCATCGCTTAACCCCGATTGAAGTTGTGGAGGCAATAACTAATTATTTTATGCATTCCAATATTCAATGTTTTGCCTGCCAGGTTCGCACTCGAATAGCAGGCTTTTGAACTAATTCTCTGCACCCTTGAACGTTAGGCTGAACCTTCCTGACTTATTCAAGGCTGTACCCATGACCGCAACAACTGAATACAAAGGGCAACATTACGAATTAATCAAATCGCGGATCGATCCGGTATTTATCGATATGAAGCCGCAACACGGCGAAGCGTTGAGAAAGATCAAACCTCGCCATGAGCCGTGGATGACGCCGCAACTGGCCAGGGTCAATAAAAACGCCTGGGCAGCCCGTAACAGCGCCGACAAGGCACTGACCCGACTGAAAGACGTTCACTCGTTTGCCGAACCGCTGCTCAAGGCCCGTTTACGGGAAAAAACCGGCATTGATGTCGACACCGGAAATACGTTTCTGATGCTGTATCGCGAAGCCACATCGCCTTGGTACGTGATAGGGACATTAGGGGGTTCAACTACAAGAAAAGTGTCATTACTCGAAGCCGCGTTGAACAACTTTTCCTATAACGAAACTTACGCATCGAATTCCGCGTTTCTCGTCAAAAGAGAACATGTGGATGATCAGTACGATATTTCGCCACTTGATCGACTGATGACCGTTGCCCAGTTCCAGACGCTGTGTCGGGAACTGGATATCGGCAGGCTCTATCAAGCGCACCTGCAGGAAATGCTGTTGAACGACGAGCCGGTGGCGCGCAGTTATGTGCAGTCACGGGTTGTACAGAGTCACAAGGCCACGCTGCAGGCAGCCGCGCACATGGCGTTGGCGAAAAAAGAGATCAGCCGCGAAGGTTTTCAACTGATTCGCGCCCTGCTCGATGGTCGCGTGGCACTCAAGTTTGGCCAGCAGCCGATGCAGGCGTGCGAACTGAACATCATGGATCTGAAGATGACCGGCATCCTGATCCTGCGTCCCGATCCCGCTCAGCCGCTGCACTCCTCGCGAGTCATCGTCTACGTCCCGCACGACCCCGAACATCCGTTGAAGGAATACGACTCCCACCTCGCCTTTCTCAAGGAACTGACCGGTCAGTTAGAGAGGAACGAAACCCTGGCCTCCAGCAGTGGCAATTACTGGCAGTTCTTCAGCCAGTTCGTCGATCACCATGAGCGCGGGCACTTCTTCGCCGACCTCGAACAACGTCTGACGCATGTGAAATGGTATCCACACGAACGCGGAGACTCGCGTCCGTCCTGGCGCGAAACACCGATCAGCAACCCGAACCTGCAATACGGCGCGACAGCCATCACCGGGGCATTGTGGGAATCTCTCTATCAGCGGCAGCTCGACAAGATCCTCAACGATGCACGCAACATTGCCGTGCCTACCGCCGATGCGGACAAGAGCGCGCGCGCAGACTGGTGGGCGAACGTCTTCAAGATTGCCCAGGACATCCTGAACGTGGCGGTGATGGTGGCTGCGCCCTTTGTGCCTGTCGTCGGCCTTGCAATGCTTGGCTACACCGCCTGGCAATTGACCAATGAAGTCATCGAAGGTGTGGTGGATCTGACGCTGGCCCATTGGGAAGAAGCCGCGGAGCATGTGGTGGGGGTGGTCAACGATGTTCTTCAACTGGCGGCTTTCGCCAGTGGCGCCTTGATCGCCAAGCCGTTGCTGCTGAAGCTGTCTCCGTTGATTGAAAACATGAAAGCGGTGCGTTCGTTCGATGGCCGCACGCGCTTGTGGCACCCGGATCTCAAACCGTACGAGCAGTCGCAACTGACGCTTCCGGTTGGCTCCAGACCGGATGCCCTGGGTCTGCACCAACACGCCGGCAAGTCTGTACTGCCGCTGGAGGGCAGGCACTATGCGGTCAGGCTCGATCGCAACAGTGGTCACTATCGTGTCGAGCACCCTTCCCGACCGCAGACTTATTCACCACGACTGCAGCACAACGGCCGGGGGGCCTGGACTCACGAGGCCGAGTCCCCCCATGAGTGGGAAGGCGCGCGCCTGATGCGCCGAATGGGTCACTCGGTCGACGGTTTGAGTGACGCCGAGCTGGAACGAATACGCCGCATCAGTGGCACGCCGTTCGACTCCCTGCGCCGGATGCATGTGAAAAACACCCCGCCACCGCCGTTGCTGGACGATACGCTCACCCGCTTCAGGACCTGGCAGGAAGCCAAAAACGTCGGCGAACTCATTCGTACCGGACAGCCGCTCTATCCAGAATCGCACTGGTTCGACCGGATAGTCCCTGACATGCCGGGCTGGCCTGCCGACAAGGCCCTGAAGGTCTGGCAAAACAACGATCTGACCGGTGCTTACAGACAATACGGCAACCCTCGGGCATCTTCCCGTCAGACATTGTCCATCGGCATTGCCGATGTAATGGACAACAAACTCCCTGAGCGGCTGGTGGACTTTCTCGACGACGTCGACATGCAATCCCTGCTCGGCGGGAACTACCCGAAAGCCCAACGAGCGCAAATCTTGCGCAACCAGTTGGCCGAGCTCGCGGTTACCCGGCGAATGGAGATTTTCGACTATCAGTACAACTTCAAGAATCGCACGCCCGATACCGGGGCCCAGTTGATCCAGCGCCTCTTTCCGCGGTTGCCTGCACGGCTCGCCGAATCGGTGGCAGGCGAGGCGACAGCTGCCGAACACAGCATCATGACCGACCAGCAACGCATCCCGCTGCGCCTGAAGAGTCAGGCTCGCGAAATCGAATTCGAGGTTCTGGCGACCCGGGCCACTGAGGGCGTGCATGATCCGGCACTGCTGATACCCGACACCGAACGCCTCGCCCTGAATGCCTTGAAGGTCCACACCGACACTTACCAGGATTGGCGCATCGAGGTGCGCGAAGGCACGGACGACGGCCAGCTGCGCTGCAGCGCGGGCCCCGATGCTGCCACCACGGTGCGCAGGCTGATCAGGGACGAACACGGCCGCTATGAGGTGCATGACGCAGCTCACAACGGACTGCACGAGGCTGCCGGTTTCTACGACGCCGTACTGTCAGCCTTGCCCTCAGCCAAGCGCACGGCCCTTGGCTATCGCATCGGTGAAGGGCGAATGTTCAGGCAATGGGTGATGCTCATGTGCGAGACGCCGGCCGAACGCAGGACATTGCTGGCCCGCCCCTCCGTCCACCCATTCATCCCGCTGGAAACGGAACTGCTGCTGCGCGGCCCGAGATTGTCCAAGGCACCGCTGACCGTGGAAGAGAAAGTCAGAAATCTCTACCCGCATTTCAGCGAAACAGAAGTGACGGCGTTCACCCGGTCATTGCACTCCACGGGAGATGCACACTGGAAAATCGCGCGGCTTGAAAGTGAACTCAAGACGTTGAAGGAAAAACTGGAAGCCTGGAGACAGAGCTACCTGAGCAGTTGGGACGCTGACACCCCTGATGCCAACCAGCCTCGTGCCTATCATGACTATCAGCACAAAGGCGGGCGCTTCATCGCCGATCGCCTGCTGGAGTGTTTCGAACGCCGATCCGAGGTGTTCCAGGAGCGCAGCACCAGCCTTGAGAGCGGGTACGCGCTGGACTTGTCGAAAGAGATGCTGCCCCATGACCTTCAGCATTGGTGGAGGCAGTTGCCCGAAGGCCTCAAACCCTGGCTCGATCAGGTCACGACACTGAACCTGGACGGTCAGGGGTTCTCTTCGGCCTCGAACGGGCTGTTGAAGGATTTCCCTCAGCTGCGACAACTGAGCGCCAGACACTGCGGTCTCAAGACCCTGCCGGCCAGCGTCGGTCAGATGCAGCGTCTGGAAACCCTGCGTCTGAACGACAACCAGCTGCAACTGACACCCACCAATGCGCAGCAATTGAACACGCTGACACGCCTGGAAATCCTGAGACTGGACAACAATCCCGTCAGCATGCCCCTATCGGTCGGGCGCATGCCAAGGTTGCGAATCCTGAGCCTGATCAATACGCAGATCGACGCCTGGCCGCTGGGTCTGTTCGATGTTCCCCGCCCTCCAGGATTCTTCCTCGATCTGGGCAACAATCCGCTCAGGTACATCCCCGAAGTCGCGCCCGGTTCCAATGAAGCACGACTGATCGCCCGCACTCGCGTCCATCTGGATCAACTCACCAGACGAGCCCGCTCCACCTACGAGCAATATCGAAGGTCAGTGGGTATGCGCCCTTCGCAAAGCTACGCGACCATTGCTGAAGATTTGCTGGAGCAATGGCCGGTTTCCGTGGACACCGAACTGGCTGATGAAACGCCCGGCATCGGGGCTCTTCGCCCCGAGGCGTGGCACGAACTGGCTAGCGAACCCGGCTCCGACGGATTCTTCCAGGTGCTGCAGGATCTGACCCGTTCTGCCGATTACGAACAGGGTGGCGAAGCGCTGGATCAGTTGACCGACCGTGTCTGGCGAATGGTCGACGCCATGGACATCGACACCCGACTGCGCGAAGAGCTGTTCCTGATGTCCACCGATCCCGAAGGTTGCGAAGATGCCGGGGCCCAGTTGTTCAACAGCATGGGAATACGCGTACTGGAGTCGGAGGCACGCACCTTTTCCAGCTCTCCCGAGGAGCTTGAACGCCGATTGGCGACACTGGCCAAAGGCGCTGCACGACTCAAGCAAGTGAACGAGATCGCCCGAGCCGATATCGCGGCCCGAGAAGGCGAACCGGACGAGGTTGAAGTCCATCTGGCCTATGAAACCGGCCTGGCCAGACGCCTTGAACTGCCCTGGCAGTCCGAGGCCATGAAATTCCGTCAGGTTGCCGGGGTCAGCGATACAACCATTGATGACGCCTACGACAGCATTGTCGATGATGAAGCCGGTGACGGTCTGATCGACCAGATGCTCGACCAATCCTTCTGGGATCAGTATCTGCGTGAGACCTGGCCGGGAGAAATCGTAGCCAACACCCGTGCGCATCAGGAAAAGGCCGATCGGCTGATCGATTTGCGGGCAGCCCAGGCGAGTTGGGTCGAATCCGCTGATCGTTCACCGCCACTCAGGCGGACACTCGCCGAACTGGCGCGCAAACTCTCCATACCGGACGCAGCGGTCTTCACGCCGGAAAAAATGAGCCAGAAGACTTACGACGAGTTGCTTGAAGGCATTGGCCGGCAGGAGAAAACGCTGAAACGAAGACTGACTCGCGAGGCCATGGCCCGCGCAAGGATCTGACCCGACCGGAGTCACCTGAAGGCAACCGGCCCGGTTGCCTTCAAGGCGGGCGTCAGACTTCCGAATCCCAGATCACCGTGACATTGCCGGCGTATCGTCTGGCCTGGCCGGGCTGCAGCATCTGTTCGACGTAGTCCCTGGGTATTTCGAAATGCAACGTGCCCGCGGTCCGCTCCAGAAAGCGGTCCGGTTGAAAGCCCGGAGCATTCGGGCTGGAGGTCAGCGGCCGACGGCGCACCGGCTGACCGGCATCGTCGGTGATACTGTCGGGCAGGCTGACGCTCACGAAAACCTGTGCATCGGCTCCGCCACCCTCCGTATCCCGTAACCCGCAGGACTGCGCGCCGCCGTGCTGGCATTCGACAAACATCTTGAACCGCGACGACGACGAAATGTTGAAGGTCTGATCGCGGAACAATCGCACCGGTTTGCGCCCCTGTTGCAGCCAGGCCTGCCAGCCGCCTTGCGGCACCAGTACGACCTTGTTGCCGCCGGGGGGAATGTCGACCTTGAGCACATGCTGCACATCCAGCACGAACCTGAAGGTCACGGCCGAATTGTCCGGCAACAGATTGTCGCCGGTGTCGATGTCCATGCCAGGGCCGACGCCGTAAGTCAGTGCGCCGGTGTACAGGCCGGCCGACATCTGCAGCGGATTCGGCGTACGCAGTTCATAGGCCACGTCCAGATAACCGTACGACATCCACGGAATCATGAATGCCGTCTGTTTGGCGCACGTCCCTTGGGCAGGTGTTTTCCAGAAGAAGCGATAGAAATCCGGCCCGTAGGATGACATCGCTCCGGCGCGGCAAGGTAACGGCGCAATTACCCAACTGGTTCCCCAGAGTTTGAAATGCGCCTGCTGATCATCGGTTTCACCCGTCAGGCTGGCCGCCGTGTCGCTCAAGACATACTGGGAACCAAATCCGCCGATGCGCATTTCCACCGTTGCCGATTCACCGGTAAACACATTGGTGACCACCAGGCTGCGCCATTGCGCCGGCATCTTGAACATCGCGCCGTTACGCTCGGACGCCCCCGGTTCGATCGCTCGTATTGAAGCGAAACGCAGTGGCAGGCGAACACCCGACAGGGGTTTGCAATCGTTTGGATAAGTGCCGCAGTAGCCGCTCTGGGGTGTCTGGTTGATGAAGGTGTTGGTCTGTGGATTGGCCGGATCGGGAATGTAGACCGCACGGATTTCCTGCGTCACCGCCAATGCCGCTGACGACAATAGCCCTGCGCACACACCGCACCACCCTTTGGCCTGATTGAACCTGTTGATCTTGCGCAACCCTGAAACCATTACCAGCTCCTTGCTCAGCAATCGGTCTGTTGTACTTCAAGCGATCAGCCCGCCGGGGCCGCCACGTTGAAAATGATGTTGACGCTGCCGTAGTAATCGCCCGGTTTGTACCCGTCCGGGTGGACCCGTGGTTCGATTTCCAGTTGCACCCGTTTTCCCGCCACCGCCTCCTCACGGGACACGACCTGGCGCGGTACCGGATTGTGGTTCAGTTCGACGCCGTTGAAGGTGACGCGCAGGCTGATGTCATCCCGCGAGTCCTGGCCGCTGGAGAGAATGGCGAAACTGTCGAGACGGGCTTCGATGGCGTTGCTGTCGGTGCGCACATCGAAGTTCTTGCGCAAACCACCGAGGGTGGACGTCCTCAGGTCCCAGGGCAGCGTCTGCTGATGGTGGATCCAGTCCGATTCGCTGGGTATCACATAAAATTCCAGGGTCGGAATATCCACCGAGACTTCAAAGATGTGTTTCTCCTGCGCCGCAAATACGCCTCCCACCATTGGTGTCGAGACGCCGATGGTCACGGCAATGACCGCTTGCTTGATCATGTCACTTCCTTTTGCGTGGATAAAAAACCGCCTCCCTGGCGGCTTCGTTTCCGGACGGTGACCCTGTCAAGCAGAGTCGCCGATACCTTTCATTCCCCTGGAGATTTGGCGTTGAACACCAGATTGACCGTGCCAGAGTAGTCGCCGGGTTTGTAAACCCCTATCTTGACGGGTTTGATTTCCAGCAACACCCGGGCCCCCCCGGCGGCCATTTCCCGGGATACCACTTCACGGGAAGGAATACTCGCGGGCACTTGCACACCGTTGAAAAAGACATGCAACTGAATCAGTTCATCCTCCTTGCCGGTTGACAGGTAAGGCGCCCCCTCAAGGCGAGCCTCGATGGCACTGGTGTCGTTACGTACATCGAAATGCTTGCGCAAACTGCCCAGCGTCGAGTTCACAGGATCCCAGTCAAGCCTCTGAGGACGGTGAATCCAGTCCGACTCCGACGGAATAACGTAAAAAGGTCGGCTTGGGACCGACAATGCCACCCGGAAAGTATGCTCTTCACGGGCAGCCCGGCTCTCCTCGCTGCCCCAGAGCGCCATCAATGCAATCCCCATCCACAGCTTGTTCATGGCCATTACCCGCCCGCCACTTTCAGGTCCTTGCGGTGTTCACCCTCGATCAATTTGAAGCGGTACTCACGACCCGCCTCTTTGTCGAAAGCAAACGTTCTGCCGGCCAGGACATGGTGCTTGGTGGTCGCGCCACATTCGCTTTCCCGTGCTTGCGAGCAGTTCTTGAACTCATCGACGACCAAAACCGTATTGCCGTTGTTTCGCAACTCATAACGTTTCGGGGTTTCATTGACCACCGTGTCATAACGGCTGTCCTTGGGGCGCACAAAAAACACAATGCCAAAACCGGTCATCACATTGACACCCGCCGACAAGGCTTTCTTGTAGTCCTCGCGCTCCTCGCTGGACACCACGAAGTTGTCCTCCTTCTCCGGTACCACCGGCACGAAGCGCACCCGAAAGTAACGTTCGCGCTCACGTTCGCCCATATACAGCAGGCGCGTGCCCTGCATCCCCTTCGCCGGAATGATCAACCGCGCCGGGCTGGCCATCAGACCATTGCGGGAGGCGCCGTCGGCGGAGGCCTCAACCGGAATTTCCCGGGGCTTGCCATCAGGGTCGTAGACAATTTCCAGTACGTTGACCTTGACGAAGGCCGTGCTGTCACCACTGTTGAACACGCGTTTCAGATAGGTACTTTTACTGCCATCCAGATAGTCGTATACGGTGCCAACATTGATCTGCGGCCCGGCATTCGCGGCTCCACAGAGCAGTCCCAGCACACTCGACAAAAACAGACGTTTCATCGTTTTCCACTCCATAAAAAATAACGGCCGGCTCAGGTGCTCAAGCCTCCGAGTCCCAGACGACGGTGATGTAACCGAGGAACGTGTCGTTCATCCCTGGCTTGAGCAAACTCTCGATGGAGCCTTTGGGCATCTCGAACCGCAGTGAACCCTGTTTTCGGTCAACGTAATGTCCTGGCTGGAACGGGCCTGCCCATTCCTTATGCCGCAAGCCGAGATGAGTGACAGTCCCGCCGCCATTTGGCCCCCCGATGCCTGGGGGCAAACTCAACTTCACCTCGACATAAGTACGGTCTCCCGAGGTGGGGCTACGCAAATTGCACTGGTCGGGAGCAAACGACTCGGCGCACTCGAGCATCACCTTGAAGCGCGATGAGGCCGAGATGAAGAATGTCTGGTCGCGATAGATCCGCGACGGCTTGTGACCTCCATCGATCCAGCGCTGCCACCCGCCCTCGGGCTCCAGAGTGACTTTGTCGCCGTGCGGCGGCAGGTCGACCTTCAGCGTGTGTTGCACGTCCAGTACGAAGTCCAGGGTCAGATTGCCGTCGTCCGGCACCATCATCGGTCCCATCTGGAAATCACCGTTGGGGCCAAGGGTGTAGGACAGCGACCCTGTGTAAAGTCCGGATGACATGCCCAGCGGATTGGGAGTGCGCAATTCGTAAGCGAAATCAAGGGTGTCGAACGACATCGCCGGTATCCGGTACGCAGCGACTTTGGTGCACGATGCTTCGACGGGAGCTTTCCAGAAGAACCGATAGGTATCGGGGGAATACCATCCCACACCGCTGTATACACAGGGGGACGGCGCATAGACCCAACTGTTGTTGGTCCAGAGTTTCTGGTGACCTTCGAGGATGTCCGTCACTCCCACCAGATTGGCGGCAGAATCGCTCAGGAGAAACTTCGACCCGATACCGATGATCCGAACCTCGACGGTTTCAGACTCGCCGGTTTCACGATGACTGACCGTCAGTTGTCGCCAATTGGCCGGCACCTTTAATGACAATGCATCGCCGGGCGCACCTGGGGTGATCGCGCGAGTGGATTCGAACCGGACCGGTAACTGAATGCTGAACATATTGTTGTCCGTGCACTGGGCCGGATCGAGGGTGCAATAGCCACTGTTCGGCGTCTTGTTGACGAAGACGTTCTTGCTCGGCTGAGAAGAATCGGGCTGGAACAGCGCCCGGATTTCCTGATTGACCGCCTCGGCCGATGGCAGGCTCAGCGCTGCCAGCAGCCCCAGCCAGTACGGAGATCTTTTCATGGTCTCAACCCGCCTTCTGTTCGGTGGACGTGAGATCGGCCAGGGTGTCCGGCGTGCAACGCAGGTCGCCGATCATCAGCACGCTGTTTTCACTTCGGTGGTCTTTTTCATTGAGGCGGAACTGGCACAGCAGGTTGTTATCGCGGCGCACTTCGAGGGTCGGGGAGCCGGCGTTCATTTCCATCGAGAAGAACCCGTCGACTTCCGTGACCCCGCGACTGGCGTGATTGATCACGTGATGGCCCTTGAGCGGCCGGCCCTGTTCATCGATCAGGCGGCCGAGCACGGTCAGGGTTTTCATCACCCGAATCTGCCGGTAATCCACGCCGCCCTTGTTCAGGTGATAACTGGTGCGCGGCGGGTCGATGGTCGCGGCGGGCACATGGTTGCCCTCGAAATCGAAGCTCACGGAGCTGTTCTGGTACGCGGTCAACGGGATGAAGTTGCGTCCCGGCTTCAACGCCGCACCGCCACCACTGAGATCGTCGGCCCGCAGGACAATGCCGTCGATGTCCGACTCCACGTCGACGATCATGCCGGCGCCGCGCATCTCGTATTCGCTGGTCATCAGCATCTTTTGTCCGCCGACCACCAGGGTGCTGTCGAGGTTGAGGCCACCGGTAAAATTGTTGTTGTAGGACGAACGCTGAACGAAACCGTCGCCATTGACCGTGTCGGTGCGGAAATTGGCCTGGCTCGACAGGCCCATGCCGTAGGTGTCGCTCAACGCGGTGACCGAGACGTTTTGCAGCACGTGATCCTTGAAGTCCTTGCGCCAGCCGATCGAGGCATTGTTGTCGCGTCCGCCGTCACGGTCGGTACGGGAGCCGATGCTGCCGGTCAACTGCTGGCCTGGTGCGCCGATGGCCAGGTTCAGGCTCAGATCGACACCACGGTTGCGATCATTGCCGCTGCTGAAACTGCCTGGCCGGTCGAACAGCGACAGACGCCAGTTGGCGTCGTTGCCGAACAGCACCGCACGCCGGTTCCAGCCCAGATCCACACCGACGCCTTCGACGTTACCTTCGCTGTGAGAAACCCGGGCGTTGAGGGAGTTGCGCTGATCGAGCCGATGGTTGATCGCCAGTGACGAGTTGCTGGTCTGGCCGACAAATACGTTGCGTTGTCGCACACGGGTGCCGTCAGGCAGGGTGTCGTACAGGTTGGTAGTGTCCAGCCAGCTTCGGTTGTGGCTGAGGATCAGGCTGCCGGCGCCATAGTTGTAAAGACTTTGCAGATCCAGCCCTGTGCCGTAATCCCGACTCTGGTAGACGTTGGCGTACAGGCTGAGGTGGTTGGCCAGGGTCCAGTCGATGGACGTGCCGTATTGCAGTTTTTCCCGGATCTGTCTTGCCGACAATCCGAAAATCACCCGCGGATGCGCCAGATAGTTGATCGACGCTCCGGCCGTAGGACTGCCGCTGGCCTGTTGGTCCCAGTTGCTGAGCAGTTTGCTTTCTTCGCCGGCGAACAGGTTGTAGCGCCAGCGCTCGTCGAGGTTGCGCCAGTTGTTCGGTTTGTAGACCAGCTCCTGGGTAGTGGAGGTGATCTGGCCGTCTTCGATCAGCCGCACTTCCACTTCATAGATGCCGCCGGGCAGTGGCCGGGTATCCAGGGTCTGCAACCCGGCGGGAACCGATTGGGTGTTGATCAGCAGGCCGTCACGGTAAATCTCCACCGAACCCTGGCGGTTGGCCGTGACATAAATCGGGTAGACGCTGGGCATTGCATTGTTGATGGCCAGACTGTCGGAGCTGCCGTACATCACACCGACCGCCGTATCCGGGCTGGTGCCGAATGTACGTGGCTGACGGGTCAGACCTTCGGAATTGGGGGTGAAATAGCCCAGGCGAAAGAAGCTGCCTTGCAGCTCGCGCTGGGTGTAAAGCTCGTGCACGGCGTGGTAAAGCTTGTCGTCCGGGCCGCCCATGCGTGCCAGTTGCATGTTGAACGTCTGGCTCCAGTTGCCCAGGCTGCCACTGGCCTCCAGGCCATAGCGCCCGCCCAGATCCTGATCCTGGCCGCCATTCAGGTTGAGCTGGTTGCGCACCATCAGGCCGCTGCTGCCTTCCACAGGCTGGTCGTGATAACGCTTGGCCTCGAGATCGCGCTCGGCATTGCGGGTGAGGATCGAGACCAGGGAGTTTTCCAGGTTGTAGTGCACCGCCAGCACATCATCCGGACAAGATCCGGAGCAATCGCCCAGCGGCACACCTGGCTTGAGGAAAGCAGCCCATTTTTCCCGCTCGGCGGGGCCGTAGCGGTTCTCGCTGGTATCGGTGAATTCAAGCAGGGTGATGCGATCATCGCGCGACAGCACCACCAGGGCCTCGCCCAGAGGTTGCTGGTCAAGCTCGACCCGCACCGCCAGGGGTACGTCGAAGAAATGCTCCTCGAAATCCGCCGGCAAACCTTTGGCTTGCGCCAGCAGACTGCGAGGTGTCGTACCCGCAGGAGCAGGGGCCGCCATCGCACCGGCACAAAACAGCAGTGCAAGCGCAACCGCGATGGGTGTCATCGGGAACATGAACTCTTACTCTGATATCGAACAAGTTGAAGTCCGGCGGGACAATCGGGGAGTGGTTGTCCCGCCGGGAAACGCTACCGGGCAGTCAGCGCAGAGACTTGATCAACGTGCAGCAACCGGCGGCACGGCGTCGAAGGTCATCGCGACAGTACCGGTGTAATCACCCGGATTGAACGTGGTGCCCTTGGCGCTGATTTTCAGCGGAGCACGATAGTTCACATCGGACTCGGATTCGCCCACGACCATTTGCGGAGTCTGGGTCAGTACCTTGTTATTGAATGCCACTTCCAGAGGAATGACTTCATTTCCGTAGATCAACTGCGGAACACTTTCCAGGCTGGCATGAACCGAACCGTTATTGTTGCGCACATCGAAGAAACCATTGATTTCGCGCATCTTGCCGGTACTTGGCTGATAGCTCATGTCCTGGTCCTTGTTGACCAGGTCCGCATCGGTCGGTACCACGTAGAAACCGTTGGTCGGCACGTGGGCAATGAGGCTGATGGAGTGACGCGCTTCACCGGCGGCGAAGGTCACGGACGAGCTCAGGGCCAGGGCGGCGAGAGAAGCGGTGATTGCGATTTTCTTGAACATCGGTCAGTACCTGTTTTCTTTTAAGGAATCGAAACATTGAAGTTCATGTCCTACCGGCCGATAAGAACCGAAACATGGAAGTTCAACGCCGGGGCATGATCGACTCTTGGCTCAAGAATGTAAGCAGGCAACTTCCCACGAGCTCGTAGTTCAACAACCTCGTGACACGCAAGAAAAAACATCAAAATATCAAAATATATAAAAGCGACTGTAAGCAATACCCTACCCACAGTTAAAAAGAAAAAACGTTACAACACTTAAAGTCCGACGAGACGGCACTTTCTTTTGTTTTTAGAATATAAGCTCAAGCATTAATAGAGTGTGAGCTTTAACCTTCTGGTTATTCTTGTCTGGATGAACAAGTAACCCATATTCGTCCGGCTGCGCTCCTTTTGCACCTGCTGACCACTCGTCAGCTGCCATTTCCTCTCAGGCAAAAAGACCTTGCCCAGCCGTAAAGATATATCTTAAGTTGTATCTAAACACGACGAGAGAAGACTGAAATGAGAGACCATCATTCCCCCCACCGCGACCACGGCGACAGCCGTGACGGCTTCGAAAAACGCCACGGACGCGAACGCGGCGGTCGCGGCCCCCGGGTATTCGCACCGGGTGACCTGAAATTGCTGTTGCTGGCATTGATCGCCGAACAGCCCTGCCACGGCTACGACCTGATCCGCCAGATCGAAACCATGTTCGACGGCGCCTACAGCCCCAGCCCCGGCGTGATCTACCCGACCCTGACGTTTCTCGAAGAAAGCGAAATGATCACCGGCGATGCCGAGGGCGGCAAAAAGCGTTACGCGGTCACCGATGCCGGTCGCCAATCCCTCAGCGAACAAGCAGTGGCACTGGACGGCGTGCGCATGCGCATCGATGTCAGCAAGCGCTCGTTGCGCGGCCACGACCGGCCGCCGGAAATCCATGAAGCGGTGCATAACCTGCGCCACGCCCTGCAAATGCACCACGGGCGCTGGAGCCCGGAAGAAATCCTGCGGGTGCGCGACCTGCTCAACGACACCGCCAAAGCCATCGTCGACGGCCCCGCCGTTCAATCTGCTCCGGAGAAAGCCGAATGACTGAAGCACAGACCCAAGGCATCCACCGTGTGATGCATGAAATCAAACGCCGCCGCCTGGAAGTGCTGCGTGTGGTCGACCTGACCCCGCGCATGCGCCGCATCACCCTCGGCGGGCCGGAACTGGCCGGGTTCATCAGCCTGGGCACCGACGATCACGTCAAACTGCTGTTCCCGCAGAACGCCGAACAGGCCGCTGCGCTGGAAACCCTGGTGCTCAGTGCCGGCAAGAGCGACGTGCCGATGCCTGAAATGCGCGACTACACACCGCGTCGCTATGACCTCGACAAGCTTGAGCTAGAGATCGACTTTGTCCTCCACGGAGACGGCCCTGCCTCGACCTGGGCGGAACAGGCCAAGCCTGGGCAATTCCTGCACATCGGCGGCCCGCGCGGTTCGATGATCGTGCCGGACATCTTCGACAGCTACCTGCTGATCGGCGACGAAACCGCCCTGCCCGCCATCGCCCGCCGCCTCGAAGGCTTGGCGGCCAATCGCAAGGCGCTGGTGGTGATCGAAGTGGAAAACGGCAAGGAGCAGCAAACGCTGGAAAGCGCGGCGCAGGTCAACGTGATCTGGGTGTTGCGCGGAGACAACAAGGACAGCCTGCTGACCACCGTGAAACAGTTGCAGGTGCCCAAAGGCAATCTGTATGCGTGGGTGGCGACCGAGACGAAGGTTTCGCGGCAGATTCGCCGGGTATTGCTCGATGAGCATGGGCTGGACGAGCAGTTCGTCAAAGCCGTCGGTTACTGGCGCGCCGAAGGCTCCGAAGAGGAGTGAATACGAGCGGCGGCGCTGTTAAAGGCGCCGCCCTTGCCAGCGATCAATTCCGATCACCAACAACGCCATCAGCACAAACCCCAACAGAATCCCTCCTGCATTGACGAACACCTGTGGATAACCCAGCAGCGCCACGTCAATGAACGGATAGGCGTAAGCCCCCAGCAGATGCCCGCGCAACAGCGCATAGGCGAAGTACACCAGCGGATAGATCAGCCACAGCGGCAGGTGCTTCAGACGCAAGCTGCCCTTCGGCACGCAAAACCACCAATAAGCCAGGAACAGCAGCGGCATCACGTCGTGGAGCAATTCATCGGCGATAAACTGCCAGCCCTGCGGATGCCACAGATGCCGCAGCAAAAGGCTGTAGGCCAGGCCCACCACGGCAATGCTCACGGCAATCCCGCTGCTGACCCAGGGTTGCAGAAACCAGCGGCGCGCAGCGGATTCGCGATTCGTTACCGCGCAGGTCAGCACCACCGCCACCAGGGTGTTGGTGATCACGGTGAAGTAACTGAAGAAACTCACCAGCCCGCCCAGCAGACTGGCGCCAACGCTCAGGCGAGCGAAGAAAATCAGGTACAGCTGAATCCCCAGCCCGGCCCAACCCAGCACCGCGGCCGAAGTGATCAGGCGTCGCCGCCGCACGGCGTTCATCTCAGAGCGGGCGCTTGGTGCGCATCAGCTTCACGTACAGACGTTCGACTTTCTCCCGTGCCCATGGCGTCTTGCGCAAAAAGGTCAGGCTCGACTTGATGGTCGGATCGCTCTTGAAGCAACGGATGTCGATGCGCTCGGCCAGGCCCGACCATTCGTAGTGGGTCACCAGTGCATTGAGGATCTGTTCGAGAGTTACGCCGTGCAGCGGATCGGGGTTGTGGTCGTTCATGCCGGGCCTTTGGGCGAAGTGAAAATGCAGAAGCCGCGCACCTTAGCCGAGGGGCTGTGCCGGTGGAAGGCCTTCCTTCAAATGTAGGTGAACCGTGCAAGATCGCAGGCTCGATCAACCCCGGCAATGTGATCGATTGCCGCACTGTTACCGAATCCGAAAGGGTTCATGTCTGCAAAAGCACTTTGTGTTTTTGTAACGGGACATTATCCTGCCGCCCTTCTGCTGAATCGCTTCACTGCCTGCGTCAAATCGTAGCGGTCAGCCCATCCCCCCAAAAAGATCAAGAAAGACCCATTTCATGCCTGATTTTCCGTTCTCCCGAGACAGCGCTATCTCAACCCTGCGCCTGATCGGCGGCTGCACCGCCCTTGGCCTCGCCACCTGCACCCAGGCCGCTCCGGCCTTCGACAGTGAATCACCGTATATGCTCGGTGACTGGAACGGCACCCGCAGCGAACTCTCGGCCAAAGGCATCGACTTCAAGCTCGACTACACCGGCGAAATGGGCAGCAACCTGCACGGCGGCTACGACCACGACCGCACCGCACGCTACAGCGATCAATGGGGCCTCGGTACGCATCTGGACCTGCAAAAGCTGCTGGGCTGGAACGACGCCGAATTCCAGTTGACCGTGACCAAGCGCAGCGGCAACAACATCAGCAATGACCGCATCAACGACCCGCGCGTCGGCGGCTTCACCTCGGCCCAGGAAGTCTGGGGCCGTGGCCAGACCACCCGCCTGACGCAGATGTGGTACCAGCAGAAATTCTTCGACCAGAAGCTCGACATCAAGGTCGGCCGCTTCGGCGAAGGCGAAGACTTCAACAGCTTCCCGTGCGACTTCCAGAACCTGGCGTTCTGCGGCTCGCAGGTCGGCAACTGGGTGGGTGGCATCTGGTACAACTGGCCGGTCAGCCAATGGGCGCTGCGCGTCAAATATCACCTGACACCAGAGTTGTACGCGCAGGTCGGCGCCTATGAGCAGAACCCGTCGAACCTCGATCGCGGCAACGGCTTCAAACTCAGCGGCAGCGGCACCCAGGGCGCGATCCTGCCGATCGAACTCGTGTGGACGCCGAAACTGAACGGCCTGCCGGGCGAATACCGCGCCGGTTACTACTACAGCAACGCCAAGGCCACTGACGCCTATAAAGACAGCAACGGCCAGCCGGCGGCCCTGAGCGGCGAGGCCTATCGCAGCGCCTCGAGCAAACACGGCGTGTGGCTCGGCGTGCAGCAGCAGATCACCAGCGTCGCCAGCGACAACTCTCGTGGCCTGAGCGTGTTTGCCAACGGCACGATGCACGACAAGAAGACCAACGCCGTCGACAACTACGTTCAGGCCGGCGTGGTCTACAAAGGCCTGTTCGACGCTCGCGCCAAGGACGACATCGGCTTTGCCCTGGCTCGCGTCCACGTCAACCCGGCCTACCGCAAGAACGCCGAGGCGACCAACCAGGCCCGCGCCGTCTACGACTACGACGATCCGTCCTACCTGCCGCCGCAGGACACCGAATACAGCGCCGAACTCTATTACGGCGTGCACGTCACCAATTGGCTGACCGTGCGCCCGAACCTGCAATACATCCGCCATCCGGGTGGTGTGGACAAGGTCGATGACGCGCTGATCGGCGGGATCAAGATCCAGTCGTCGTTCTGACCGGTACCCGCAGAAGATTCACTTAGCTGAACAAGTTTTATATGAACCATGCCCGCGCCCAATCGTCATCTACAGTGACTACAGCGCGGGACTACTTGAAACGTCACGGAGAACCACACTATGAGCACCGAAAGTGCTTCGAGTCGAGGCCGTCTGCTTCCGAGCCTGCTCGGCATTCTGCTTCTACTGATGGGCCTGGCCATGCTGGCCGGGGGAATCAAGCTGAGCACGCTCGGCGGCTCGCTGTACTACCTGCTGGCCGGTATCGGCATCACGCTGACCGGCATTCTGATGCTGATGCGTCGCCGCGCAGCACTGGGCCTGTACGCCATCGTGCTGTTTGCCAGCACCGTATGGGCGCTGTGGGAAGTCGGTCTGGACTGGTGGCAACTGGTGCCGCGTCTGGCACTGTGGTTTGTCCTCGGCTTCGTGATGCTGCTGCCGTGGTTCCGTCGTCCGCTGCTGCTCAACGGTCCTGCACCGATGGGCACCGGCGGCCTGACCGTGGCCGTGATCCTGGCCGGCGTCACCGCCCTGGCCAGCCTGTTCACCCACCCGGGCGAAACCTTCGGCGAACTGGGTCGCGACACCGCCGACACCACCAGCACCGCGCCAGCCATGCCCGATGGCGACTGGCAGGCCTATGGCCGCAGCGAATTCGGTGACCGCTACTCGCCACTGAAGCAGATCACCCCGGCCAACGTCGGCAAGCTGCAAGAAGCCTGGCGCATCCAGACCGGCGACCTGCCGACTGCTGATGACCCGGTCGAGCTCACCAACGAAAACACTCCGCTGAAAGCCAACGGCATGCTCTATGCCTGCACCGCTCACAGCAAAGTGCTGGCGCTGGACCCGGACACCGGCAAGGAACTGTGGCGCTTCGACCCGCAGATCAAAAGCCCGGTCGGCTTCAAGGGCTTCGCCCACATGACCTGCCGTGGCGTGTCGTACTACGACGAAGCCGCGTACGCCAAGTCTGCAACTGCCGCTTCCGCCGTCATCTCCGAGGCCGGCAAAGCCGTCGCCCAGGCGTGCCCGCGTCGCCTGTACCTGCCGACCGCCGATGCGCGCCTGATCGCACTGAACGCCGACACCGGCAAGATCTGCGAAGGCTTCGGCAACAAAGGCGTGGTTGACCTGACCCAGGGCATCGGCCCGTTCACCCCGGGTGGCTACTACTCCACCTCGCCAGCCGCGATTACTCGTGATCTGGTGATCATGGGTGGCCACGTGACCGACAACGAATCGACCAACGAGCCGTCCGGCGTGATCCGCGCCTACGACGTTCGCGACGGTCACCTGGTGTGGAACTGGGACAGCAACAACCCGGACGCCACCGAACCGTTGGCCCCGGGCCAGATCTACAGCCGCAACTCGGCGAACATGTGGTCGCTGGCCAGTGTTGATGAAAAACTCAACATGGTTTACCTGCCACTGGGCAACCAGACCCCAGACCAGTGGGGCGCCGACCGCACCCCGGGCGCCGAGAAATTCAGCGCCGGCGTCGTCGCCCTGGACCTGACCACCGGTAAAGTGCGCTGGAACTACCAGTTCACCCACCACGACCTGTGGGACATGGACGTTGGCAGCCAGCCAACCCTGCTGGACATGAAAACCGCCGACGGCATCAAGCCTGCGCTGATCGCCCCGACCAAACAGGGCAGCCTGTACGTCCTCGACCGTCGTGACGGCACGCCGATCATCCCGATCAAGGAAATCCCGGTTCCGCAAGGCGCCGTGAAAGGCGACCACACCGCACCAACCCAGGCCCGTTCGGACCTGAACCTGCTGGCCCCGGAACTGACCGAAAAAGCCATGTGGGGCGCCAGCCCGTTCGACCAGATGCTGTGCCGCATCCAGTTCAAGGAACTGCGCTACGAAGGCCAATACACGCCTCCGTCGGAACAGGGCAGCCTGATCTATCCGGGTAACGTCGGCGTGTTCAACTGGGGCGGCGTCTCGGTCGACCCGGTTCGCCAGATGCTGTTCACCAGCCCGAACTACATGGCCTTCGTCTCGAAAATGGTGCCACGCGCCGAAGTTGCCGCCGGCAGCAAGCGCGAGAGCGAAACCGCTGGCGTGCAACCAAACACCGGCGCGCCTTATGCGGTGATCATGCACCCGTTCATGTCGCCACTCGGCGTACCGTGCCAGGCCCCGGCCTGGGGCTACGTCGCCGGTATCGACCTGACCACCGGCAAAGTCGTCTGGAAACGCAAGAACGGCACCAGCCGCGACAGCTCGCCAATCCCGATCGGCTTCACCCTGGGTGTGCCTAGCATGGGCGGCTCGATCGTTACTGCTGGCGGCGTCGGCTTCCTCAGCGGCACCCTCGACCAGTACCTGCGCGCCTACGACGTGAACTCTGGTAAAGAACTGTGGAAATCGCGCCTGCCTGCGGGCGGCCAAGCGACCCCGATGACCTACACCGGCAAGGACGGCAAGCAATACGTCCTGCTCGTGGTGGGTGGTCACGGCTCGCTGGGCACCAAGATGGGTGACTATGTGATTGCGTACAAACTGCCGGAATAAGTTGTAACGGCAGTAAGGAAAAAGGCGATGCCCTGTGAGGGGTGTCGCCTTTTTTTGTGGACTGCGTTTTTACACGGGGTGTGTATGTCCTACAGACAGGGTGTTTGGAGGGGATGTTTCTGACATGTCGCGTCGGTTGTGGCTCGGAAACGGGGTGGATAGGCTTTGGGGGTCGCTGCAAATTCAGCGAACGGGCGTCGCGGCCCGACTTCTGAGGCATAATTGCCGCCGCTTAACAGCAGCACCTCAAGTGCTTGTTTATGGTGGCTGTGCGCGGGATACCTTTGGGTATGCCGAATGCCTCAGGTCGGTCCGCGAACCCGCGTACAGCTGCCACCCCTCTTTTTGCGTCGCGGCAATTAGAGGAATGGACCAATTCCTGAGGAGTAAAAAATGAAAAAACCAACACCCAATCCCCCCGAATCAAACGACGCATCGCCCTACGAATCGCCAGACTCCAAAAAACTCCACGACGCTGCCGAGCGCGCGCTCGACCACTACCTGAAACCCAACACCACCACCCTGCGCTTCCATAAACCCAGCACCATGTTCCAGGTCGCACCCGATCAGGACAGTGAAAGCCTGCTGGTCCACGCCTGCGAATCACTGGCACAGGCCAGCCTCATGACCAGTGACATCGCCTCACACATCGACCTCCCGCAGCGGCGGACAATTCTGGCCATTCAGCAAATCATCATGCTGGCTGAACTGGCGGTGAATCGGGTGCTGGATAACGTCGAAGTACAGCGCTACCCAACACACAGCTGAATCGCCCTGACGAAATCGACCTGCCAGCCACAGACCACATTCGCTGGCAGATCGATTGGGACGCGGAGCGTCCCGGGCTGCATTCCTACGCGGAGCGTGGGAACGATCACGTTACAGCCATGCGCGGGAGGGCCTACGCCCTGCCAGGTTCCATTCCCCGGTCGACCAACCCGCGCATGGCTCCCCCAAACAAACCGGATGAGCGTTAGCTCGACAACGCTTTTGATCTTGATCCACCCGCCCCTTCGGAAGGCTGAGTGGAGGTGTTCATCCGGGGATTGGCGCGCAGCGCCGTTTGGCGAAGCCGAACTCATCGACGAAGTCGATGCCCCCGGAGGGACGCCGGAGCGAAGGGACCCGAGCTTGCGAGGGCCGAACGCCGGGGCGAGACCTTTTGGTTCCTTTTGGGGCGTTTGCCAAAAGGGACTCGCCGTAAGGGCGAAACCGCCAGCCGCAGCACCCGAAGCAACGGATATTCACCCAAAACACCCAGAGCATGGTCGGCCCAGAGGCCGCCAAGCCCAAAGCCCAAACCCTGTCAAAACCCTGAACACACAACCAGAAACACCCACCCCCATTGAAACCACCAAAACCCTGCCCCATCTAACACCCATACCCCATTGCGCAGGTGCCCCATGAGCGACCAGCAAGAATTCCCCGAGAACCCCGACGACATCACCGAAACCGACGCCGAACACATCGAACACCACGTCCCCGGCAAAGGCCTCGCCCTGCCCGGCCAGAACCTGCCGGACAAGGTCTACATCATCCCGATCCACAACCGCCCGTTCTTCCCGGCCCAGGTCCTGCCGGTCATCGTCAACGAAGAACCCTGGGCCGAAACCCTCGAACTGGTCAGCAAATCCGACCACCACTCCCTGGCCCTGTTCTTCATGGACACGCCCCAGGAAGACCCGCGCCATTTCGACACCAAGGCATTGCCGCAATACGGCACCCTGGTCAAGGTGCACCACGCCAGCCGCGAAAACGGCAAACTGCAATTCGTCGCTCAGGGTCTGAGCCGCGTCCGCATCAAGACCTGGCTCAAGCACCATCGCCCGCCGTACCTGGTGGAAGTCGAATACCCACACCAGCCCACCGAGCCGACCGACGAGGTCAAGGCCTACGGCATGGCGCTGATCAACGCGATCAAGGAACTGCTGCCGCTCAACCCGCTGTACAGCGAAGAGCTGAAGAACTACCTCAACCGCTTCAGCCCCAACGATCCGTCGCCGCTGACCGACTTCGCCGCCGCCCTGACCTCCGCCACCGGCCCCGAGCTGCAGGAAGTGCTCGACTGCGTGCCGATGCTCAAGCGCATGGAAAAAGTCCTGCCAATGCTGCGCAAGGAAGTCGAAGTCGCGCGCCTGCAAAAAGAAATCTCCGCCGAGGTAAACCGCAAGATCGGCGAGCATCAGCGCGAGTTCTTCCTTAAAGAACAGCTCAAGGTCATCCAGCAGGAACTCGGCCTGACCAAGGACGACCGCAGCGCCGACCTCGAGCAGTTCGAGCAGCGTCTGGAGGGCAAGGTCCTGCCGACGCAGGTGCAAAAGCGCCTCGAAGAAGAGATGAACAAACTGTCGATCCTCGAAACCGGATCGCCGGAGTACGCGGTCACCCGCAACTACCTCGACTGGGCGACCTCGGTGCCGTGGGGCGTGTACGGCGAGGACAAACTCGACCTCAAGCACGCGCGCAAGGTGCTGGACAAACACCACGCCGGTCTGGACGACATCAAGGACCGCATCCTCGAATTCCTCGCGGTCGGTGCCTACAAAGGCGAGATCAGCGGTTCCATCGTGCTGTTGGTCGGCCCGCCCGGCGTGGGTAAAACCAGCGTCGGCAAGTCCATTGCCGAATCCCTCGGCCGGCCGTTCTACCGCTTCAGCCTCGGCGGCATGCGCGACGAAGCCGAGATCAAGGGCCATCGCCGCACCTACATCGGCGCGCAGCCGGGCAAACTCGTGCAGGCGTTGAAAGACGTCGAAGTGATGAACCCGGTGATCATGCTCGACGAGATCGACAAGATGGGCCAGAGCTACCAGGGCGACCCGGCCTCGGCGCTGCTGGAAACCCTCGACCCGGAACAGAACGTCGAATTCCTCGACCACTACCTCGATCTGCGGATGGACCTGTCGAAAGTCCTGTTCGTCTGCACCGCCAACACCCTGGATTCGATTCCCGGCCCGTTGCTGGACCGGATGGAAGTGATTCGCCTGTCGGGTTACATCACCGAAGAAAAAGTCGCCATCGCCAAGCGTCACCTGTGGCCGAAACTGCTGGAAAAGGCCGGCGTGTCCAAGGGCAGCCTGAGCATCAGCGACACGGCGCTCAAAGCCTTGATCGACGGCTACGCCCGTGAAGCCGGCGTGCGCCAGCTGGAAAAGCAGATGGGCAAACTGGTGCGCAAAGCGGTGATGAAGCTGATTGATGAGCCGAAAGCGGTGATCAAGATCGGCCCGAAAGACCTCGAAGCGTCCCTCGGCCATCCGGTGTTCCGCAACGAGCAAGTGTTGTCCGGCACCGGCGTGATTACCGGTCTCGCCTGGACGAGCATGGGCGGCGCGACCTTGCCGATCGAGGCCACGCGGATTCATACCCTGAACCGAGGTTTCAAACTTACCGGGCAATTGGGCGATGTGATGAAGGAGTCGGCGGAGATCGCCTACAGCTACGTCAGTTCGCACCTGAAATCCTTCGGTGGCGATCCGAAATTCTTCGACGAGGCTTTCGTCCACCTGCATGTGCCGGAAGGCGCAACACCGAAAGATGGCCCGAGCGCCGGCGTGACCATGGCCAGTGCCCTGCTCTCCCTCGCACGCAATCAGCCGCCGAAAAAAGGCGTGGCGATGACCGGCGAATTGACGCTGACCGGGCATGTACTGCCGATTGGCGGGGTGCGTGAGAAGGTGATCGCGGCGCGGCGGCAGAAGATTTTCGAGCTGATTCTGCCGGAGCCGAATCGGGGTAACTTCGAGGAACTGCCGGATTACCTGAAGGAAGGGATCACCGTGCATTTCGCCAAGAAGTTTGCGGATGTGGCGAAGGTGCTTTTCTGATTACGACTTGAGTTAAAGATCGTTCCCACGCAGAGCGTGGGAACGATCACACCCTCCCCCGACTGTCACACTTTGTCTCATCTTCAGTTATGCTCGCCGTTCGTCGCCAACGCCGGAGCCGCTGAGCCTATGTCCCCCACTCGCCTGTTTGTCCCGCTGTCCCTCGCCCTGCTGGCCGCCTGCGCCACGCAACCGAAAACCAACGTGACCGTGGAAAAACAGAGCGAATGCCCGGTACGGCTGACCAACGGGCAAAACCTGATCGTCATGCTCCCGAGCAACCCCACCACCGGCTATCGCTGGGCCATTCAAGACTCGGCCGGCGGCGTGCTGCATGCGCTGAGCCCCGAGGTTTACAGCAGTCCGAAAGATTCCGGCATGGTCGGCGCGGGCGGTTTCTCCACCTGGCGCTTCCAGGCCTTTGCTCCCGGCACCGGGCGCTTGCGTCTAACGTCACAGCAACCCTGGGAGCCAGAAGTCGAGCCGGTGGAAACCTTTGACTGCGCGATCTCGGTGAACTGACCGTGGGCTGGCTGATCCTCGCGCTGATGGGCGCAGCGACCTTTCTCTATGGCGTGAGCACCCACGCGGCGTTGCTCTGTCTGCTGGTCAAACCGCTGCCGGTACTGGCGTTGCTGGGCTGGCTGCATGATGCACCGCCCAGCGACTATCGCCGCTGGATCAGCCTCGGTCTGATTTTCTCGTTGATCGGCGATGTGTTGCTGGCGTGGCCGGGGGATCTGTTCGTGTTCGGCCTCGGTGCGTTTCTGGTCGCGCATCTGGCGTATCTCAAGGCTTACCTCAGCGATTGCCGACGCTTGGCCCTGCTCCCGCTGATCCTGGCGCTCAGCGTCGGCGCCGTGCTGTTGGGCATATTGATCGGCAGCGGACTCGGTCCGTTGACCGTGCCGGTGATCGTTTACGGAACAGCCATCAGCGCCATGCTCTGGCGCGCACTGGCCCGACTCGGCAGCGGCGTACCGCAACGTTCGGCGCTGCTGGCGGCTGGCGGCGCGGTAGCGTTCGTGTTCTCCGACAGCGTGATCGGCATCAATCGGTTTGTCTCCCCTTTCAATGCAGCGCCCTACATCATCATCCTCAGCTATTGGCTAGGGCAGTGGGGGATTGCGGCATCAGCGTTTTCCCAAAGCAAACGTCCGGAGCTGTGAGACGGCGGTTTATCAGACAACCCGCGCATCTGCGCGCCAGTTTGGCTAAAATGCCGGCCTTTTCATCGACACCGCCGGAACCGCCGTGAGCAAAGAACCCGATCGCATTTTCGCCCAGCCGATGGCCCAGGTGCCTGACTTCGCCTTCAACGAAGACGTGGTGCGGGTGTTCCCGGACATGATCAAGCGTTCGGTGCCGGGCTACCCGACCATCGTCGAGAACCTCGGCGTGCTTGCGGCGCAGTTCGCTCAGCCAAACAGCGTGCTCTACGACCTCGGCGCTTCGCTGGGTGCCGTGACTCAGGCCCTGCGCCGACATGTACGCACAGACGGTTGCCGGGTGATCGCGGTGGATAACTCGGCAGCGATGGTCGAGCGCTGCCGTGAATACCTCAACGGTCAGGATTCGATGTTCCAGGAGTTGCTACCGGTCGAGGTGATTGAAGGCGATATCCTCGCCCTCGATTTCAAACCGGCCTCGGTGGTGGCGCTGAACTTCACCCTGCAATTCATCGCCCCGGAACAGCGCACGGCGTTGCTGTCGCGCATTCGCCAATCGTTGCTGCCGGGCGGCGCGTTGATTCTGTCGGAGAAGCTGCGCTTCAACGATGCCGAAGAACACGCGCTGCTGACCGATCTGCACGTCGCGTTCAAACGCGCCAACGGCTACAGCGAACTGGAAATCGCCCAGAAGCGCAGCGCCATCGAAAACGTCATGAAGCCCGACAGCCTCGAAGAACACCGCGAACGCCTGCTGGCCGCCGGGTTCTCGAAAGTCGTGCCGTGGTTCCAGTGTCTTAACTTTGCCTCGTTGATTGCCTTGCCATGATTGATCTGTCCCCCCTCGCCCGCCGTCTGGCCGGCTCGCCGCTGGCCGAATGGGCCAACACCCTGCAAGCACAGCTCGACAAGAAAATGGAGAAGGGCCACGGCGATCTGGAGCGCTGGCAAAGTGCGCTGGACGCCTTGCCGAAAATCCAGCCGACCGAAGTCGACCTGCTCGATGGCCTGAAGCTGGACACCGATTGCGACGACGAAACCCGCGCGCAGATGCGCACCGCGCTGATGGGCCTGTCGCCGTGGCGCAAGGGGCCGTTCGATCTGTTCGGCGTACACGTCGACACCGAATGGCGCTCGGACTGGAAGTGGTCGCGAGTCGCTCCGCATCTGGACCTGAAAGGCAAACGCATCCTCGATGTCGGTTGCGGTAACGGCTATTACATGTGGCGCATGCTCGGTGCCGGCGCCGACAGCGTGATCGGCGTCGATCCGAATTGGCTGTTCTTCTGCCAGTTCCAGGCGGTGCAGCGTTATCTGTCAGAGCCGAATGCCTGGCACTTGCCGTTCCCGTTTGAAGACCTGCCGCCGAATCTGGAAGGCTTCGACACGGTGTTTTCCATGGGCGTGTTCTATCACCGTCGTTCGCCGATCGAGCATTTGCTGGCGCTGAAGGATTGCCTGGTCAAGGGTGGCGAGCTGGTGCTGGAAACGCTGGTGGTCGAAGGCGACAAGCATCAGGTGCTGGTGCCGGAAGACCGTTATGCGCAGATGCGTAACGTGTGGTTCTTGCCGTCGGTGCCGGCGCTGGAATTGTGGCTGCGTCGTGCCGGTTTCACGGATGTGAAATGCGTGGACGTGAGCACCACCACTGTTGAAGAGCAGCGCGGGACCGAATGGATGAAGTATCAGTCGCTGAGCGATTTCCTTGATCCGGAAGATCACAGCAAGACGATCGAAGGGTTGCCGGCGCCGATGCGGGCGGTGATTGTCGCGAAGAAGTAAATCCTCCGAACACCAAAACACCTGTGGGAGTGGGCATGCTCGCTCCCACAGGTATTTTTTCAGTCTGCCGGTTTCGCGCGTCGCGCCCTGAAGAACTCGGTCAGCACGGCGCCACACTCTTCCGCCAACACCCCGCCTTCATACAGCACTCGATGGTTGAGAAAGCCCTGGGTGAAGAACTGTCCCTGACTCTGCACAATCCCGGCCTTGGGCTCTAATGCGCCATAAACCACGCGAGCAATCCGCGAATGCACGATCAGCCCGGCGCACATGCTGCACGGCTCCAGCGTCACGTAGAGCGTGCTTCCCGGCAGGCGATAATTGCTGACTGCCTGAGCGGCGGCACGGATAGCAACCATCTCCGCATGCGCGCTCGGATCGCTCCCCGTGATCGGGCAGTTGAAACCGCGACCGATGATCTCGCCGTCCTGCACCAGCACCGCGCCCACCGGCACTTCGCCGAGGGCTGCGCCTTGTGCCGCCAACGCCAGGGCCTCGCGCATGAAGTCGCGATCACGGCTGCGGTCGATGATCGCCGCTGGGCGAATCTGACGCATTACTTCACCTCGATGGCGGCCATCAGGCCGGTTTCCATGTGGTCGATCACGTGGCAGTGGAACATCCATACCCCCGGGTTATCCGCCACTAGCGCCACTTGCGCGCGCTCGTTCTTGCCCAGCAGATAAGTGTCGGTGAAATACGGCACGATCTTGTGCCGGTTCGACGCAATCACCTTGAAGCTCATGCCGTGCAGGTGGATCGGGTGCTGGTACTGGGTCATGTTCTTCAATTCGAAAATATAGCTCTGGCCCAGTTTCAGGCTGGCAATCGGCCGGTCGGCGCAAGTCTTGTCGGTGATGTCCCAGGCCTTGCCGTTGATCTGCCACAGGCTCGGCGGCTTGCCGTTGTCGACATTCACCGACACCGAACCGACCCATTCGAAATTGAAGTTGAGTTTCTCGGCATTGGCCAGGTCCGGCTCGGCGACCGGGTTGGCGGGTAATGCCTTCGGCCAGTCGGTCGGCGCGTCATTGTTGGCTACCGAACGCAGAGTGCCCAGACGCACCGGGCCGTTACGCAGCGACAGTTCCTCACCGGCCGGCGGTGCCTTGATCGCCAGGCAGATGCGCATGCCCGGGCCGAGCCAGTATTCCTTGCCCAACGGCCGCGGCTCGACCGGGTTGCCGTCCAGCGCATAGATCTGCGCTTCGACACCGGGAATATTGATGCGATAGGTCAGGGTGTTGTCAAGATTGAGCAGGCGCACGCGGGTGATCTGCCCGGCCGGCAGCTCGATGACCGGCGCAGGCACGCCGTTGATGGTCGACAGTCGCCCCGCCGTACCGCCACGGGCCGCTTCGCGCGGAATGCTGAACTCGACGAAGTTGCCCTCGTCGTCGATGTGCCAGTTTTTCAGGCTCAGGGTTTTTTCGTATTTGAATCCGGTCGGTTCGCGCTCTTCGACAATCAACGGCCCGACCAACCCACGACCGAGTTCCTCGCTGCTGCTGACGTGCGGGTGATACCAATAGCTGCCGGCATCCGGCACACGGAATTTGTAATCGAAGTATTCGCCCGGCAGTACCGGCAATTGCGAGACGTATGGCACACCGTCCATTTCCAGCGGCAGGCGAATGCCGTGCCAGTGAATGGTCGTCGCGACCGGCAGATGGTTGATGAACCGTACCCGCAACCACTCGCCCTGGCGCACGCGCAATTCAGTGCCCGGCGCCGACGGGCCGAACGCCCAGGCTTCGGTCTTGTGCCCTGGCACCAGCTCGACGTCCAGTGGCGCGGCAATCAATTCGTAGTCATGCCCCGCGTCGGCATCGGCCATTTTGCCCAGCCAGTAACGCGACGCGCCCCCCGCGCCAACGCCAACGACAACAAGACCGGCCAGGCCACCGAGGATTTGGCGACGGGTAAAGGACATGAACTCAACTACCTCACGTATCTGCGGCGGGCCCGCAGGCCCGTAAAGGGCGAATACGATACACCTGCAATTGCGAAACAGTAAGGGCAGCGCGGCGACTGGCCGCAGTTCCTCAAGATGCCAAACGGGACTCAAGCGCCCATTCCCCAGAGCTTTCGTACCCTGGCCCGATCGTTTTCCCATACGTCATGCCTATTGTTCCGACACTTGATACACCCAACTGCCGACAGACCCGTCCTACGTCCCCTGAAATGATCCGGTCCCTATCCGTACCACCCTCAAGGAAAGACCGTGGACACATCTGAAAACACTGCATTACCCAACGTTGCCGACAAACTGGCACTCAAGAACCTCGTGCCCGCCCTGGTTCAGGCATGTCCCGACATGTACGAAATGGCCTGCGATGTCGCCAGAGATATCTTGCTTAAACATGGCGTGAATCATCTGGACCCAGAACAGGTTTACTGGCATCGCTTCAAATATTCCGCCAGCAGCTGGAAGGCATTCACCGGCTGGGAACACAACGGCAACAGACCCATCGAGTCCATGACCTTGCCGCAACTAGTGATCCAGCGGTTTCGCGTCGGGGATCAGGACAACGCCGATATGCTGGACGTGTATGGCGGTTTCTATACCGCGGGTCCGGACGCTGAGGATTTCAACGACACCAATGAAGTGCGGCTGCATGGCAACGAGGTGTTGAAGGATTTCTGGGCGATCAACTTTGCCGATCTTTTCAATCAGAAGGTCGCCTCGTTCTGGAAAAAGCACACCCGCACATTCCGCAGCCTGGCCAAGTGCACCTTTCTCGCCCAGGCCATGGAGGATCGCGAGGGAGGCCGGTTGTCGGACGATAACTTCCGAACCGTGATCAAGGCTATCGCCAGCAATGTGAGCTGGCCCGTCACACTGCAGATGTTGGAAGAGGATGCGGCGCCCGCCAAGGGAATGAATCTCAGCCTGCTGAAAGTCGGCGGTTACGTGGCGACCGATATCCTGTGCATCACCGACGGCAACGGCCGCAAAATCCTTTACACCCCAGGGGAAGTCTGGGGCCTGCACGCTTTCGATACCGTCAGGGATTTGCACTGGTGGGTGCTGTCGCAAACCCGTAAACCAGAAGACCGCAAACGCTTTCTCGCGCACTTTCAGGTGGCCGACCACGACATCATGGAGGACACCTCGTGGCGGGATGCGGCGAAAACGCAGTGGCTTTCGGTATTCAATCCCGGGGTGAGTCTCCTCGTTGAGATATTCCGCCCACCGCATATCGAAAACGTCGGACTCAATCATGTCCTGGATCTATTGGTCAGCACCTGGGACTGCGCCGATCACTCTCTGATCGAACACACGAGCGACACGCTCAAGAACGATGCCTTCACCTTCCTCGCCAGCGCCACGCACACCCGAATGATCAGCGACGCCACGTTCATGATGCACACCAATGGCGATCTGCGGAAAAAGCTGTGGATCGGCTACCTGAATGCTTTCGGTCGCCTGTTCGGCCCGATGGCCGCTGTCGGCTGGCCCGTGGCGCTGGCTGTCGTGGGTGCCGGCATTGCCAACGTCGGGTTGCAGATTGATCAGGCGGTCAATGGCAAGACACCCGGCGAGCGCAAGGCTGCCGTGACGGGCGCCATCTTCGCGACAATCGATACCCTGTTCAACGCCACCTTCCTCAAGGGCAGCGGCCGTCTGCCGGAAATAGCCGAGGCCAGTACGGTCTTCGAACCGGAAGAAAAACTCGCCGAAGCGGTGCTTGCCCGTCCCTCTCTGCCCCCGCTGGAAGAGATCGCCCCGACACGTATCCTGCCCCCGCAGCCAGAGGATTTTCTCGCCTCATTCAAGACTGAAATCACGGAGGGCACCCGCGCCGAAACCGGCGATCCCAAATTGCAGGAGATCATCCTGACCGCGTCGGGCAAACGGTACATTTACATGCGCCGCGCGGGGAGCGACGGCTTTTACCAGGTGCGCTATGTCGAACAACTATGCGGCTGGGTGATTATCGATCCCGCCAATCCTTTCTCGTTTTACCGCAATGTCCCGGTCCGTTTGAACGAAGCGCTCAGGTGGGAACCCATCGCACGCCCTGGCCTCAAGGGCGGCATGAAGATTTTCGGCAAGTGGCCCTTCGGACACACTGCCGATCCACTGCCCGAAGTGGTCGTGCAGCCGCTGGCGTACGACGTGCCGCAGACCTCGCGGCCAGCGTTGCAACCTGTGGCCGAAGCGCAGGTGGACGATTTCCCCCTGGATCCTCAGGACAGCAGCGACCGCTTCTATCAAGACTTCAAAACCCTGCGTCGCGGCCTGTATGACGATGCCATAGACGCCTATGCCACCGCCGAATTCCCGCCTCGACCGCTGGTCCCAGCCTTCAAACCCACGACACCGTTCACTGAAATGACCAAGCGCCTGTTCAAGGACGGCACCGGTCTGGTGATCGGTCAGGACAGCTCGGTAATCGGTGCCCGACGGCTACTTGTCGACAACCTCAAAGCGCTGAACAAGCAAAAGATCAGAACCCTTTATCTGGATCACTTGCTCACGGATTTCCATCAAACGGATCTGGATGTTTTCCATCAGACCGGCAAGATGCCGCCCGCCCTCGAACGATATCTGAAGGCTTTGGACGTCCGGTTCAAGACTGATCCGGCCGGGCCGCACTCCTACACCGAGCTGGTAAAAGCCGCGCAGAAAAACCACATTCGCGTGCAGGCCATCGACAGCATGGCCACCCGGCGCTTTCCAGAGATGGAAGGCACCACGGAGGTCAGCAACCGGAAAATGATGAATTACTACTCGGACACCGTGATTCAAGCCGATCAAGCCGCACGAGGTGCTCATCGCTGGGTCGCACTGGTTGATGAAGCCCGCGCCAGCCGCTTCGACAAGGTCGCCGGGTTGAGTGAACTGGAAGGGGCGGTGGCACTGCGTGTCGAGGAAAGCGCGCTGGGTCAGAATCGGGGACTGACCACCGACCCGGGAAAAAAGATCAAGGACATCCTGGGACGTCCCTTGGACGAGTTGAAAAGTGACCTGCGCCTGCAACTGGGCGCCCCGCCACCGACGGCAACCGCTCGCTCACTGGAGGAGGCGTTGCCCAAGCCTGGCATGTTCATGGTGCAGGAGCCTTCCACCCTTGTTCACCGAAGCGGCGATGGCAGCCTGGTGCGCACGCCGATCCAGCAGGACACCGCCGGTTTCTCCATCCTCCGGCCTAAGTGGTCAGCCGTCAGCGGACGTCACTTCGACAGCCTGCATGAATTGCTGGAAGCCATTGAACATGAAGGTCTCACACAGGTACGCGTGCGTATTGACCCAACCGCCACGCCCGGTCAGTTGCCAGACATTCAACCGTCCATCCCGGTGACAGAAGCGCCGCCCGCCCCCGACTTGATGGTCAAGGATCCACCTCGCTTTACCTCGCCGTATGAGATTCCGGTGCAGGCGCGGGCGGAACTGAAAAATGTTGCCCGGGGCAACGACAGCCATCTGCTGGGCGACGCCTTCAAGTCATGGAGCGGCAACTCGCCTCTCGACACGTTCAAGACGCTGCGAGGGCAACTGCACGAGGCGGCGGTGCGCTTCTATGCCGAATTGCGCCTGCCGGTGCGCCCATCGATGGAACCATTGAAATCAGGACTGTCGGGAGAAACCTTCATCGAACAGGTATTCGCGGAGTTTCGAGGACTGGTCATAGGTGAGAGTCATTCCGGTGTCGGCAGCAAACAATGGCTGATCGACAATATGCAAACCCTGGCCAACAAAGGTGTGAAGACCCTCTACTCCGAGCACCTGCTCACGGACTTTCACCAGGCCGCGCTGGACAATTACGCCAGGACTTCGGTCATGCCGCGGGATCTGGAGAACTACCTGATTCAGCTCGACAACGGTCACATGACCGATCCGCTGCAACGCTACACCTTTCTCAATCTGGTCAAGGAAGCCAATCGCAACGGAATACGCGTTCAGGCCCTCGATTGCCTGGCCAGCTATCGGGTTGAAGGAATGAGAACGGCTGACCTGTCGGCGCGCCAAAGAATGATGAACTACTACGCTCACACCGTGATCGAGGCCGACCAGGCCGCTCGTGGGCCGCACAACTGGGTGGCGCTGGTGGGAAATTCCCACTCCAACACCTTTGAAGGCGTTGCCGGTGTCAGTGAGCTGGAAGGCGCCGTCGGTCTGCGCGCCGAAGATGTCGCTGAAGGTCAGTCCGGTGGTATCGAAGCGGATCCCGGTAAAAGTCTCGGCGATCAAATGGGCAAGAATGAGGCGCTCGTCAAAGGCGACCTGCGCCTGCAAGTCGAAACGCCGTGGTATGCGCGGACGAACTCAGAGATTGAACAGTTACTTTCCCGACCTGGCATGTATACCTTGACCAAGAAACTGCGCAACACACTCCTGGTTCATCGCAGCCGCACCAACCTGATCGTGGAAACTGATATTCGCTTCGAATCCGACCGCGTATTCATTGAACGGCCCGAATGGCCCACCGTGCATGAAAAACGCTTCGCCAATCTCCAGGCGCTGCTGAAGGCCCTCGATGGACGAGGCATGAAGCTGGCCGGCTGGTCCAAGCCGTTGTAATCGACGTCTGATCGCCAGAAACAGAAAAGCCGCGTGAAACATTGTTTCACGCGGCTTTTTGTTGATCCGGCTTCAAGCCATCACGGCTTGCGCGAGATCACTCCCACTCAATGGTCGCCGGCGGCTTGCTCGACACGTCGTAAGTGACGCGGGAGATGCCTTCGATTTCATTGATGATGCGGCCGGAAACGGTTTCCAGCAGTTCGTAAGGCAGGTGTGCCCAACGCGCGGTCATGAAGTCGATGGTTTCCACGGCACGCAGGGCCACGACCCAGGCGTAACGACGGCCGTCACCGACAACACCAACCGACTTGACCGGCTGGAACACTACGAACGCCTGACTGACCTTGTGGTACCAGTCGGCCTTGCGCAGTTCTTCGATGAAGATGTGGTCGGCGCGACGCAGCAGGTCGGCGTATTCCTTCTTCACTTCACCGAGGATCCGCACGCCCAGGCCCGGGCCCGGGAACGGGTGACGGTAGACCATGTCGTACGGCAGGCCCAGTTCCAGGCCCAGACGACGGACTTCGTCCTTGAACAGTTCGCGCAGTGGCTCGACCAGTTTCAGGTTCATCTCTTCCGGCAGGCCGCCCACGTTGTGGTGCGACTTGATCACGTGAGCCTTGCCGCTTTTCGCGCCAGCCGACTCGATCACGTCCGGGTAGATGGTGCCCTGAGCGAGGTACTTGATGTTGTCCAGCTTGCAGGATTCGGCATCGAACACGTCGATGAAGGTGCGACCGATGATCTTGCGCTTCTTCTCTGGATCGGCTTCGCCGGCCAGGTTGTTCAGGAACTGGTCTTCAGCGTTGGCGCGGATCACCTTGACGCCCATGTTCTCGGCAAACATGGCCATCACTTGCTCGCCTTCGTGCAGACGCAGCAGGCCGTTGTCGACGAATACGCAAGTCAGTTGATCGCCGATGGCCTTGTGCAGCAGCGCCGCAACCACCGAGGAGTCCACACCGCCGGACAGACCCAGCAGCACGTTGTCGGTACCGACCTGTGCGCGGATGTTGGCGATGGCGTCTTCGGCAATCTTCGACGGGGTCCACAGCGCTTCGCAACCGCAGATGTCGAGGATGAAGCGCGACAGGATGCGACCGCCCTGCTTGGTGTGGGTCACTTCCGGGTGGAACTGCACGCCGTAGTAAGCGCGCTCGTCGTTGAACATGCCGGCGATCGGGCAGCTCGGAGTGCTGGCCAGGATGTGGAAGTCTTCCGGCATCTTGGTGACCTTGTCACCGTGGCTCATCCATACGTCGAGGCCGAACAGGCCGTCGGCGTCGATGTGATCTTCGATGCCGTCGAGCAGGCGGCTCTTGCCGACCACGTCAACGCGGGCATAACCGAACTCACGCAGCTCGGAACCTTCAACCTTGCCACCCAGTTGCTCGGCCATGGTCTGCATGCCGTAGCAAATACCGAAGACCGGTACGCCCAGGTCGAACACCGCTTGCGGGCAGCGCGGGCTGTTGGCTTCGTGCACGGACTCGGGGCCGCCGGCGAGGATCACGCCTTTTGGCGCGAATTGGCGAATGGCTTCCTCGTCCATGTCGAACGGATGCAGTTCGCAGTACACGCCGATCTCGCGCACGCGGCGAGCGATCAGTTGGGTGTATTGCGAACCGAAGTCGAGGATCAGGATGCGGTGAGCGTGAATGTCGAGGGCCATGATTCAGTCTCGTCTAAGTAATTCAGAAACAGTCTTGATTCAGAAACGACTCGGGGCTGAATAAAACAGCCCCGGTCATTTAACGTTTTGCTTGAAGCCTCAACCTACGCGGTAGTTTGGCGCTTCTTTGGTGATCTGCACGTCGTGAACGTGGGATTCGGCCATGCCGGCACCGGTGATCCGCACGAACTCAGGCTTGGTGCGCATTTCTTCGATGTTGGCGCTGCCGGTGTAACCCATCGAGGAACGCAGACCGCCCATCAACTGGTGAATGATCGCGCTCAGGGTGCCCTTGTAAGGAACACGGCCTTCGATGCCTTCCGGAACAAGCTTCTCGGCGCCTGCCGAGGAGTCCTGGAAGTAACGGTCGGAGGAACCTTGAGCCTGGGACATGGCGCCCAGCGAACCCATGCCGCGATAAGCCTTGTACGAACGGCCCTGGAACAGTTCGATCTCGCCCGGTGCTTCTTCGGTACCGGCGAACATCGAGCCCATCATCACGCAGGAAGCACCGGCAACGATGGCCTTGGACAGGTCACCGGAGAAACGGATGCCGCCGTCGGCGATCAACGGAACACCGGTGCCTTCAAGGGCAGCGGCGACGTTGGCGATGGCACTGATTTGCGGAACGCCGACACCGGCGACGATACGGGTGGTGCAGATCGAGCCAGGGCCAATACCGACCTTGACGGCGTCGGCGCCGGCTTCGGCCAGGGCCTTGGCGGCTGCGCCGGTGGCGATGTTGCCGCCGATCACCTGCACTTCAGGGAAATTCTCCTTGACCCAGCGAACGCGGTCGATCACGCCTTTGGAGTGACCGTGAGCGGTGTCGACCACCACTACGTCCACACCGGCATTGACCAGCGCGGCAACGCGGTCACCGGTGTCTTTACCGGTACCGACTGCAGCGCCGACGCGCAGACGACCTTGGTCGTCCTTGCTGGCCAGCGGGTAAGCCTTGGCTTTTTCGATATCTTTGACGGTCATCATGCCTTTGAGGGCAAACTTGTCGTCGACGATCAGGACTTTTTCCAGGCGGTGCTTGTGCAGCAACTCGCGGACTTCGTTCTTGTTGGCGCCTTCGCGAACAGTGACCAGACGCTCTTTCGGCGTCATCACTTCACGAACGGTGGCTTCCAGACGGGTTTCGAAACGCACGTCACGGGAAGTGACGATGCCGACCAGGTCGCCATCGTGCAGCACCGGAACGCCGGAAATGTTGTGCATGCGGGTCAGTTCGAACAGATCACGAACCGTGGCGTCAGCCTCGATGGTGATTGGGTCCTTGACCACACCGGCTTCGAACTTCTTGACCTTGCGGACTTCGGCAGCTTGCTGCTCGATGGTCATGTTCTTGTGGATAATGCCGATGCCACCTTCCTGAGCCATGGCGATTGCCAGACGGGCTTCAGTAACGGTGTCCATGGCGGCAGAAACCAGAGGAATATTCAGTTCGATGCCACGGGTGAGGCGGGTCTTGAGACTGACTTCGTTAGGAAGCACCTCGGAATAACCAGGCACTAAAAGAATGTCGTCGAAGGTCAGAGCTTCTTGGCTGATACGCAGCATCGCGGGGGCTCCCGAGCGGGAAAATGGAAGCGCGCCATTATAGTCAGACACCCCTTCGGGTTCAATGTAAAACTTGTCTTATATCAATGTTGCTGATGTACGGGAAAAGCGCACCCTACAACTCGACCTTGACCCAGCTCACCGGTTGATCCAGCCAGTCGGCGAATTCGTCGATGAAACTCTGCTTGAACCCCGCCTCCAGCCAGTTGTTGAAGATGAAACCGAGGTTGGAAAACCCGCACTCCTGCAAATACAGAAAACCGTTGATGTCATCTTCATGCCCGCATTCAGGGCAGGTGAAATTGTCGGTACGGCCCGGCATCCAGTCTTCCAGGCTTTCGAACAGCGCTTCGCCGATCTCCTGACGGCACTCGGCGCAACCGGCCTCTTCGAGAAAGCCTTTGGCCGGGGTGTAGATGCAGCGTTTGGTGACGACCTCCAGACCATTGATCGGCTCACCGAACGGCAGCGCCTCGGGGTGCAGCACCACCGCGCGTGCGCCATCGGCGATGGCGTAGGCCATGCGATTGCCGGTGCGCCCGCAGGTGCTCAGCTCTTCCTTGACGATGTTCTTGCGCACCAGCCAGCGCAGGATCGCCCGGGCCCGGGGTTCGTGCACCGGCAGGTTGGAGATTTTCGGGACGATGATGCTTTGGGAATTCATGGTGCAAGCCTGCTGCGTCAAAGGATGTTCTGCGACGAACGCGGCCGGCAGCTTAATCCCTGAGACAATCCGGTCAAGTGCTTAAATAGCGGCCGATCAGCGCCAGACCGCTCGCCAGCACCAGCCAGGTCACCAGCCGCACGAAGGCCTCGCGGGACAAACGCATGGTCAGCCGCCGTCCAATCCACAGTCCCAGCGCCATGGCCGGCAACAGGCACAGTGCAAGCATCAACAAGGGTAGCTCGGCATACACCCCGGCGATGGCGAACAGGCTCAAACGCACCACCGTGCTGCAACTGATCAGCGCACTTTGCGTGGCCCGGGCCGCGTCCTTGGGCAGTCGGCTGTTGAGGTAGATCGCATAAAGAAAGCCGCCACTGCCGAACAACGCCCCGAACAGCCCGCCCACCGAGCCCATCGGCAACGCCCACATCGCGGACAACTGCGCCGGCCGGGCCTTGATCCACAAGCTGTAAACCGCGTAGGCACTGATGAACAGCCCCATCAACAGCAACAACAGGTCGGACTTGAGGTTAAGCAGGAAAATCACCCCCAGCGTGCACCCCACCGCCATGCACGGCAGCAACCTCAGCAATTCCGGTTTCGCCACATCGCGCCGCGACGGCAGCAGATTGCCGAACGCGGCGACGAAATCCAGCAGCACCAGCAACGGCACGATCTTCGACAACGGCATGAACAGAATCAGGATCGGCCCCGCCACCAGCGCCGTGCCGAAACCGGCAATGCCGAACACGATGTAGGCCAGCGCGATCGCCAGTCCGATCACCACCCAGCCCTGCACGCCCCACGACCATTCGCTCAACAACCCCGCCACACTCATTCGCTCGCTTCCTATATAAGCCTGCGATGACTTTAGCCAGCGCCGAGGGTTGCGACTAATATCATCGAAACCACCAAGCCATCTCGAAAAGGCATGTCTCGTGCTTTCAACCCGTCAATTGCGTTACTTCGTGGAAATCGCCGAGAGCGGCAGCTTCAGCGCTGCGGCCGAACGCCTGTTCATCGCCCAGTCGGCACTGAGCCGGCAGATCAAGGACATGGAAACCCGCCTGCAGACGCCGCTGTTCGAACGCACGGCGCGCCAGCCCCGGCTCACCGCCGCCGGCGAAGCGTTCTTGCCCCGGGCGAGAAACCTGCTCAACGAATTGAACAAGGCCAGCACCCTGGCCACGGAAATCGGCCAGGGCCAGCGCGGCACCTTGCGCCTGTCTCACTCCAGCACCGTACCGATCAGCGGCCGACTGTTGCGCGACATGAGCACTTACCTGGAGCAACAGCCCGGGGTTTCGCTGGACATCGGCACGTTGTCTTCGGAGGCACAGCTTGAAGAACTGGCCGAGGGCCGGCTCGATATCGGCCTTCTACGCCTGCCGGTTTTGCGTCAGCGCGAGGGCGTTCAGGTTGTGCCGCTCTACACCGAACGCTTGCTGCTTGCCGTGCCAGCGGAGCATCGACTGGCTTTGGCGGAGGCAGTCGATCTGGCGCAATTGAAGGACGAAGCGTTCATCTCCATCCCCCATCCGCAACGGGGCGGGCTGAGCTATTTGTGCGCGGACCTGTGCATGCGTCACGGTTTTTTCCCTCAGGCTGCGCGAGTGATGTCGCGCAAGACCACACAGTTGCAATTGATCCAGGCGGGATTTGGCATTGCTCTGCTGCCGGAATCGATGCAGGACATCGCGCCCGCCGGTGTGAGATTTCTGCCACTGACCGGCGATTGCCAGAGCACCGTCGCCCTCGCCTTTCGGCAGAATCCCACACCGTTGGTGCAACACTTCCTCCAGACATTCACCGGCGAAAGCCTTTAAACTGCGCCCCATGATTAAAGATCCCTTTGCAAGACTCGGCCTGGACCGCGAAGTCCTGACCGTCAGCCAGCTCAACGGCCGCGCGCGGGTGTTGCTCGAAGACGTGTTCAGCAACATCTGGGTCGAAGGCGAAATTTCCAACCTCGCCCGCCCGGCGTCCGGCCACGTGTACTTCACGCTCAAGGACAGCGGCGCCCAGGTGCGTTGTGCGCTGTTCCGCCAGAATGCTGCTCGCGTGCGTCAGGCGCTGAAGGATGGCCTGGCGGTCAAGGTGCGTGGCAAGGTCTCGCTGTTCGAAGGACGTGGCGACTATCAACTGATCCTCGACACGGTAGAGCCTGCCGGCGACGGTGCGCTGCGTCTGGCCTTCGATGCCTTGAAGGAAAAACTCAGCGCCGAAGGTTTGTTCAGTGCCGAACGAAAAGTCCCGCTGCCAGCCCATCCGCAACACGTCGGCATCATCAGTTCGCCGACCGGCGCGGTGATCCGCGACATCATCAGCGTGTTCCGCCGCCGTGCGCCGCAGGTCAGACTGACGCTGATCCCCACCGCTGTTCAGGGCCGCGAAGCCACGGCGCAGATCGTCCGCGCTCTTAAACTCGCGGACGCCCGGGGTTTCGATGCGCTGATCCTGGCTCGCGGCGGTGGCTCGCTGGAAGATCTCTGGTGCTTCAACGAAGAGGCCGTGGCCCGGGCAGTGGATGCCTGTGTGACACCGATCGTCAGCGCGGTCGGTCATGAAACCGATGTGTCGATCAGCGACTTTGTGGCTGACGTTCGCGCACCGACGCCCTCTGCGGCGGCCGAATTGCTCGCCCCGGATTCCAGCCACCTGATCCGTCAGGTCGAAAGCCTGCATCGCCGGCTGGTGATGCGCATGCGTGACCGCCTGATGCGTGATCGTCTGCGTCTTGAGGGCATGGCTCGTCGTCTGCGCCATCCCGGCGAGCGACTGCGCCAGCAGGCACAACGCCTGGATGACCTGGACATGCGTATGCGCCGGGCGTTCGAGCGCCAGCTCAACACCCGCCGCGAACGCCTGATCCGCCTGGAAACCCGCCTCGCCGGGCAACACCCGGGACGGCAACTGGCCCTGTTGCGCCAGCGTCTCGACAGCCTCGCCGAGCGCCTGCCACGCGCAATGAACGAAGGCCTGAAACGGCGCCGTTTACAGTTGCAAAGCCAGATGCAGACCCTGCATGTGGTCAGCCCGCTGGCGACCCTTGGCCGTGGCTACAGCATTCTGCTCGACGAGCGTGGCAATGCGATCCGCGACGCGGCGCAAACCCACACCGGCCAGCGCTTGAAGGCCAGACTGGGCGAAGGCGAACTGCAAGTGCGCGTCGAGGACAATCACCTGACGCCCGTCACCCTCTCTTTACTGGACTGATCCATGCCGCGTTTTCTCGCTCCGCTGTTGTTGCTGTGCCTGACCTTCAACGCCCACGCCGACAGCTACATCACCCGGCTGCTGAACAAACCGGTGCCGGGCGGCGTTGCTGTCGTCGATCTGGGCACTGCCGCGCAAGCGCCGAAAGCCACGTATCAGGGCAAACCGGTGCTGGTGGTCAAGGAACAGAACAACTGGCTGGCGATTGTCGGCGTACCGTTGACCGTCAAACCCGGCACCCAGCAGATGAACAGTGGCGGCAAGAATCTGAACTTCACCGTCGGCAACAAGAAGTACCCGGAACAGCACATCACCCTGAAGAACACGCAACAGGTCAATCCGAACCCGGCGAACCTCAAACGCATCGAGGGTGAGCTGGCCGAGCAGATCAAGGCCTACCGCAGTTTCAGCCCGAACACGCCGAGCAACCTGTTGCTGGACAAACCGGTCAACGGGCCGTTGTCGAGCAAGTTTGGCGTGCGCCGTTTCTTCAACGGTGAAGAGCGCAACCCTCACGCCGGCCTCGACTTCGCGGTGCCGGCCGGCACACCGATCAAGACCCCGGCGGCGGGCAAGGTGATCCTGATCGGCAATTACTTCTTCAATGGCAACACCGTGTTCGTCGACCACGGCCAGGGCTTCATCAGCATGTTCTGCCACATGTCGAAGATCGATGTGCAGAACGGTCAGCAACTGGCGCGCGGTGCGGTAGTCGGCAAGGTGGGTGCCACAGGTCGGGCGACAGGGCCGCACATGCACTGGAACGTCAGCCTGAACGACGCGCGGGTCGATCCGGCGATTTTCATTGGTGCATTCCAACCTTGATTCCGGGCTGAGCCTACTCCCGCGGGGATTGCGCACGACGAATGGTCTGCGCAATCCCCGTCAACAATTACCGCCATATCAAGAATAAAATCTCGGAAAAAACCGCTTTCCGGGTATTCCTCTCAATTTTTTTCGACTGCTTGCCATCCTCATCCCCCGCGGTTAGGGTTGAAGGCATGAAAACCTCTCACACCCTTATTCAGCTTCGCCAGCACCGCAGCCTGTGCCTCGTCAGCGCACGACTGCCGGGCTGAATCGCTGCGCCTCGTCCCAAGCTTCTCCCCGAACATTCGTTCCACCGGCAGGCCGCCTCTTTTCGGCCCAGACAATAAGGAATTTCCCGATGAGCATGCTCAAAGACCCGTCTTCGAAATACCGCGCGTTTCCTGTGATCAACCTGCCGGATCGCACCTGGCCGTCGAAAACCATCGATGCCGCGCCGATCTGGTGCAGCTCCGACTTGCGTGACGGCAACCAGTCGCTGATCGAGCCGATGGACGCGGTGAAAAAGCTGCGCTTCTGGAAAACCCTGGTGCAAGTGGGCGTGAAGGAAATCGAGGCGTCGTTCCCGGCCGCTTCGCAAACCGACTTCGACTTCGTGCGGACCCTGATCGAAGAAGGCCACATCCCGGACGACACTACCATCCAGGTGTTGACCCAGGGCCGTGAAGACCTGATCGAGCGCACCTTCGAATCCCTGCGCGGGGCGAAGAAAGCCATCGTTCACCTGTACAACGCCACCTCCCCTTCTTTCCGTCGCATCGTGTTCAACCAGGACAAGGACGGGATCAAGGCCATCGCCGTGAACGCCGCCAAGCTGTTCGTCAAATACGCAGCCATGCAGCCGGACACCGAATGGACTTTCGAGTACTCGCCGGAAACCTTCAGCGCCACCGAGCTGGAATTCGCCAAGGAAGTCTGTGACGCCGTGATCGAGGTCTGGAACCCGACGCCTGAGCACAAGATCATCCTCAACCTGCCGGCCACCGTTGAATGCGCGACCCCGAACGTCTACGCCGACCAGATCGAGTGGTTCCACCGCAACATCAACCGTCGTGACAGCGTGATCATCAGCCTGCACACCCACAACGACCGTGGCACTGGCGTGGCCGCCACCGAGTTGGGCCTGATGGCTGGCGCCGACCGTGTCGAAGGCTGCCTGTTCGGCAACGGCGAGCGTACCGGTAACGTCGACCTCGTCACCGTGGCACTGAACATGTACACCCAGGGCCTCGACCCGCAACTGGACTTCTCCGACATCGACGGCGTGCGCAAAGTCGTCGAAGAGTGCAACCAGATTCAGGTTCACCCGCGTCACCCGTACGTCGGCGACCTGGTGCACACCGCGTTCTCCGGCTCCCACCAGGACGCGATCCGCAAGGGTTTCGCCCAGCAGAAATCCGACGAGCTGTGGGAAGTGCCGTACCTGCCGATCGACCCGGCCGACATCGGTCGCAGCTACGAGGCGGTAATCCGCGTCAACAGCCAGTCGGGCAAGGGCGGCATCGCCTACCTGCTGGAGCAGGAATATGGCATCAGCCTGCCACGTCGCATGCAGATCGAATTCAGCCAGGTCGTGCAGCGTGAAACCGATCGCCTGGGCCTGGAGATGACTGCCAAGCAGATTCACTCGCTGTTGATCAGCGAATACCTGCAAGCCAACACTCCGTACGCGCTGGTCAGCCATCGCCTGCAGGAAGAAAACGGCAACAGCGCCGTCGAAGTCGAAGTCGCGAGCAAGGGTCAGGGCGAAACCAACCTGCATTGGCGCGGCAAGGGCAACGGCGCGCTGGAAGCGCTGGTGGCCGGTCTGCCGATTCCGGTGGAGATCATGGACTACAACGAACACGCCATCGGCGCGGGCACCAACGCCAAGGCAGCGGCGTACATCGAGTTGCGTGTGAACGGTGAGCGTGCGGTACACGGCGTGGGCATCGATGAAAACATCACCACGGCCAGCTTCAAGGCACTGTTCAGCGCGCTGAACCGTTCGCTGAGCCAGCCGGAAGCGAAAGCGGCGTAACTCACCGCTGAAATACAAAAGGCCCCGGGGTTTGCACCTCGGGGCCTTTTTCGTTCTGAACCGACTATCAGGTGAACTCGAAAGTATCCGCGTCCAGATTCGCCGGAAACCGCTCTCGGTAAGCCGCCAGCGATTCCGCCTCCAAAACTACCTTGAACACCCCGTCCGCCTCCCCCGCCGCGAGCAACGTTTCGCCCTGGAAATCCAGCACCTGACTGTCGCCGGTGTAGGCAAAGCCCTTGCCGTCAGTACCGACTCGGTTGACCGCCGCTACATAACACAGGTTTTCAATGGCCCGGGCCGGCAGCAGCCGGTTCCAGTGCTGACGCCGTGCACCCGGCCAGTTGGCGGTGTACAGCAGCAGGTCGGTGTCTTGCGCATCACGGCTCCACACCGGGAAGCGCAAGTCGTAGCAGATCAGCGGACGCACCCGCCAGCCTTTGAGCTCGAACTGCACCTGCCGTTCGCCGGGGGTGTAGTGGTTGTGCTCGCCGGCCATGCGAAACAGGTGGCGCTTGTCGTAGTGCAGCACTTCGCCGTCCGGTCGCGCCCACAGCAAGCGGTTGCGGTGGCTGCCGTCGGCGGCCTGGATGATCACGCTGCCAGTGACCACGGCATCCAGTTTCGCCGCCTGGGCCCGCAGCCATTTGCTGGTCGGGCCGTTTTCGGCTTCGGCCAGGGTTTCGGATTCCATGGAGAATCCGGTGGTGAACATTTCCGGCAGGATAATCAGATCCGCACCGCGCGCCTGCTCCAGCAAAGCGTCGAAATGCTCAAGGTTGGCCTGACGATCATGCCAGGCCAGGCTGGTCTGGATCAGCGCCAGATTGAGATCGGGTAAAGCACTCAGATCACGCATAGTTTTGCCGCCGCTTCCCGCAGCGTCTCCTCGCGTTTGGCAAAGCACAGACGCACCAGGCGCTGGCCTTCGGGTGGATTCTGGTAGAACACCGACACCGGGATACTGGCTACGCCATGCTCGCGGGTCATCCACATCGCCATCTCGACATCGTTCAAGTCAGGACGGATCTGCGAGTAATCGACCAGTTGGAAATAGGTGCCGGTGACCCGGGTGAAGCTGAATCGCGAAGGCTCCAGCAAATCGCAGAACAGATCACGCTTGGCCTGATAGAAACCCGGCAGTTCTTCGACGTGTTCCGGATGCTCGGCCATGTAATCGGCCAGAGCGTACTGCAGCGGCGTCACACCACAGAAGCTGACGTACTGGTGCACTTTGCGCAGCTCGGCTGTCAGGGCCGGAGGTGCCACGACGTAGCCGGTTTTCCAGCCAGTGACGTGATAGGTCTTGCCGAACGAACTGACCACGAACGCCCGCTGATACAGCTCTTCATGAGCCAGCACACTGACGTGCGGCACACCGTCGAACACCAAGTGTTCGTACACTTCGTCGCTGATCACATAGATGTCGCGGTCACGGATCAACGCCGCCAACTGGTCGAGCTCGGCACGACTGATCAGCGCGCCGCTCGGGTTGTGCGGGGTGTTGAGGATGATCATCCGCGTACGCGGGCTCAGGGCTGCACTGAGCTTGTCAAAGTCGATGGAAAAATCATTCAGGCCCAACTGCACATGCACGCAGCGCCCGCCGGCCAGCTCCACCGACGGCTCATAGCTGTCATAAGCCGGGTCGAACACGATGACTTCGTCGCCGCTGTGGATAACCGCCTGGATCGCACAGAAGATCGCCTGGGTCGCACCGGGGGTCACGGTCACTTCAGTGTCGGCATCGACGTTGGCGCCATAGCTGCGAGCGATTTTGGCCGCGATCTGCTGACGCAACGCCGGCAGGCCGGTCATCGGCGAATACTGGTTATGGCCACTGGCAATGTGCCGACCGACCGCATCGCGCAGCGACTGCGGGCCGTCGAAATCGGGAAAACCCTGGGACAGGTTGATGGCTCCGGTCTGTGCCGCGAGCTGAGACATCTGCGTGAAAATAGTGATGCCGACATTCGGCAGCTTGCTGGTAATCATCGGGGTTCCCTGCTCTGCCCCGGCACTGACGACGGCGCGGGAGAGCCCGAGGATAGCCCATCCGGCGCCCATAAAAAAAGGGCGCCAAACGGCGCCCCTTCTCTCTCGATGATCGTTCCTGTGCTGTGCATGGAAACGATCAACGGGCAGCGACCTTACTTCTTGTCGCGGCGCTTCTTGCTGGCCTTCTTGTTGTGCGACATCAAACGACGCTTCTTGTTGACCTGGCGGTCGGTCAGCGTGTTCTTGTTGCCTTCGTACGGGTTCTCGCCACCCTTGAACTCGATACGGATCGGCGTACCGACCAGTTTGAGCACACGGCGGTAAGTGTTTTCCAGATAGCGCACGTAGGACTTCGGCACTTTCTCGATCTGGTTACCGTGGATCACGATGATCGGCGGGTTCGCACCACCCAGGTGAGCGTAACGCAGCTTGATCCGGCGGCTGTTGACCATCGGCGGCTGGTGCTCGCTGACTGCGTCTTCGAGGATCTGCGTCAGGCGGCTGGTCGGCCAGCGGGTGACCGCAGACTTGAACGAGTTCTGCACCGAAGCGTAGAGGTTGCCCACGCCGGTACCGTGCAGTGCCGAGATGAAGTGGATGTCGGCGAACTCGACGAAGAACAGGCGACGTTGCAGCTCGATCTTCACGAAGTCGCGCTCGCTCGGCGTCATGCCGTCCCACTTGTTGATCGCGATCACCAGCGCACGACCAGCTTCAAGGGCGAAGCCCAGCAGGTTGAGGTCGTGATCGACCACGCCTTCGCGGGCGTCCATCACGAAGATCACCACGTTGGCGTCTTTGATCGCCTGCAGGGTTTTGACCACGGAGAACTTTTCGACTTCTTCGTGGATCTTGCCGCGCTTGCGCACACCGGCGGTGTCGATCAGCGTGTACTTCTCGTCGTTACGCTCGAACGGGATGTAGATACTGTCGCGGGTGGTACCGGGTTGGTCATAGACGATCACCCGGTCTTCACCGAGCATGCGGTTGACCAGCGTCGACTTGCCAACGTTAGGACGACCGATGATGGCGATCTTGATGCCGTCTTTTTCGCTCGGGCCAGGAATGCGCTTGGCTTCCTCGCCTTCGGCAACGATCTCTTCCTCTTCGCCTTCCGCCGGTTCGTCATCATCGCGCGGGAAATCGCTCAGGGCGGCTTCCAGCAATTGAGTGATGCCGCGGCCGTGGGCGCCAGCGATCGGAATCGCGTGGCCCATGCCCAGCGGGGCGAATTCGGCGCGGGCCATTTCCGGGTCGATGTTGTCGACCTTGTTGGCGACCACGTGGGAACGCTTGTTACGTTTGCGCAAGTGTTCGGCGATCATCTGGTCGGCGGCGGTGAAACCGGCCTTGGCATCTACCAGGAACAGAACGACATCCGCTTCTTCAATGGCCAGCAGCGACTGCTCGGCCATTTTTTCGTCCATACCATGTTCGTCACCGGAGATACCACCGGTGTCGATCAGAATGTAGGAACGCCCTTGCCATTTGGCCTCACCGTACTGGCGATCACGGGTCAGACCGGACAAGTCGCCGACGATGGCGTCGCGAGTCCTGGTCAGGCGGTTGAACAAGGTGGACTTGCCGACGTTCGGTCGGCCCACCAGGGCGATTACGGGAACCATGCGGCTCTCCACTTCGTTATTTCAGAAAATACAAAAGCCGCTGCGAGGCAGCGGCTGGTGCTCGGGGCAACGCCAGAAAGCGCTGCAAGCCCCGAAAATCCGGGGCCGCCTGGGGGGTTAACCCCAAGCATAGCTAAAGGGCCTGCGCTCGATCATGCGGCGTTAAAAATCAGCTCGGGATGCTCATTGACTAAAGTCAACTCCGCTCCCTCGCTGATTTTTGCCTTGCCTGATCTTCGCTCGGCTCCTTTAGTGAATTGTTACTTGATGGTCAGGGCTTCCAGTTTGCCGCTGTTGCCATACACATAAATCGTGTCACCCACCACCAGCGGACGGGCACGCAGGCCGTCGCTGTCGATGCGCTCGCGGCCGACGAAACGACCGTCCACCTGACTCAGCAGATGCAGGTAACCTTCCAGGTCACCGACTGCAACGTAGCTGGAGAACACTTCCGGTGCCGACAGTTGACGACGGGCCAACGAATCGTTGGTCCACAGTGCAGTGGTCGAACGCTCGTCGACGCCTTCAACGGTGCCCGAAGACAGGCTCACGTAGACGTTGCCGAAGCCCTGGGCGATACCGGCGTAGCTCGACGCGTCGCGCTGCCACAGTTGACGGCCGCTTTCCAGGTCCAGTGCCGCAACGCGACCCTGATAGCTGGCAACGTACAGCGTGCCGCCGGACAGCAGCAGACCGCCGTCGATATCGACCACGCGCTCCAGCTCCGAACGACCTTGCGGAATCGCGATCCGCTGTTCCCAGACCGGCACGCCGTTGGAAATGTCCAGAGCGATCACTTTACCGGTCGACAGGCCAGCCACCGCGAGGCGGTTGGTCACGAGCGGTGCACTGGTGCCTCGCAGAGTCAGCACGGCTGGCGTGCTGTCATACACCCAACGCTGTTGACCGGTGGAGGCATCCAGACCGATCAGACGATCGTCCTGGGTCTGCACGACCACGATGTCACCGTTGTTGGCAGGTGGCGCCAGCACTTCACTGGTCACGCGAGCACGCCATTTCTCTTCACCGTTGATGGTGTCGAGTGCAATGACTTCGCCTCGCAGCGTGCCGACCAGCACCAGACCGTAACCCACGCCAACGGCGCCGGAGACAGGCAGGTCAAGTTCCTTTTTCCACTTCACGTCGCCGTTGCTGCGATCCATGGCCATCACGATGCCGGTAACGTCGGCCGCGTAGATGGTGTCACCATCGATTGCCGGCACCAGCATGTTGTAGGTTTCGCCCTGACCGTCACCGATCGAGCGGCTCCACTGCTTGTGCAGAACCACTTCTTCCTTGAAATCGGTCAGTTCGGCCGGTGGCAGTTCTTTTTTGCTGTTGCTGCTGCAACCCGCGGCCAGAAGGGCCAGAGCCAGCAATGCTGCATGCTTCCAACGGATCACGTCACGCATCCCCTTTGGCCAGGTCGTCCAGCTTGATTTGAAGGCCACCGACCGCCGCTTCATCCGACAGTGCCGCCTTGGCTTTTTGATACGCCGTGTTCGCTTCATCAGTGCGGCCCAGCTGTACCAGCAGGTCGCCCTTGAGTTCTTCGCGAGTGGCCAGGAACGACTTGTCGGCATCGCCTTCAAGCAGTTTCAGAGCCTCATCAGCCTTGTTCTGTGCACCCAGCACCTGCGCCAGACGCTGACGGGCGATTTCGCCCAGTGCTGCGTTGGCCGGTTTGGCAACGATGGTTTTCAGCTCGGTCGCCGCGTCGTCCAGCTTGCCGCTGTCGACCGCTACCTTGGCCACGAACAGGCTGCCGTACTGCGCGTAGGCAGTCCCGCCGAATTCGCTGTTGAGCTTGCCGGCCAGATCCGCAACGCGCGCGGCATCAGGCTTGCCATCCGGGGTCAGCGTGGTTTCCAGCAATTGCTGATAGAGCACCGAGGCGCCTTGCGACTGGTTGCTCTGATACTTGTGAAAAGCCTGCCAGCCGAACACGATGACCAGCGCCAACAGGCCGCCAGTGACCAGAGGTTTGCCGTTGCGTGTCCACCAGTCCTTCAAATCCGCCAACTGTTCGTCTTCGGTACTCGACACCCCAATACTCCTTAATCGCTAAATCGGCTGTTTAGACAGCTTCAACCCTGCACGACGCAGGTGGCCAGGTGTGCAGCGAGCGCATCCCAGGCAATGCTTTGTTGTTCGCCCTGGCCACGCAGGGGTTTGAAACCTACCACTTGCTGGGCCATTTCGTCGTCACCGAGGATCAGTGCGTACAGCGCACCGCTCTTGTCGGCTTTCTTGAACTGGCTCTTGAAGCTGCCGGCGCCGGCATTGACTTGCAGGCGCAGGTTGGGCAGTTGGTCGCGTACACGCTCGGCCAGAGCCAGACCGGCCAGCTCTGCTGCTTCGCCGAAGGCGCAGAGATAGACGTCGACCTGACGGGAGATTTCTTCCGGAATCTGCTCCAGGGTTTCCAGCAGCAGCACCAGACGCTCGATCCCCATGGCGAAACCGACACCCGGGGTTGGCTTGCCGCCCATCTGCTCGACCAGACCGTCATAACGGCCGCCCGCGCACACGGTGCCCTGGGCGCCGAGCTTGTCGGTGACCCATTCGAATACGGTTTTGCTGTAGTAATCGAGGCCGCGTACCAGTTTCGGGTTGAGCACGTAAGGAATGCCGACGGCATCCAGACGGGCCTTCAGGCCTTCGAAGTGGGCACGGGATTCATCATCCAGGTAGTCGGCCATCTTCGGCGCATCGACCAGTACCGCCTGCGTGTCGGCGTTCTTGGTGTCGAGCACGCGCAGCGGATTGGTCTTCAGGCGACGCTGGCTGTCTTCGTCCAGTTTGTCGTGGTGCGCCGAGAGATACTCGACCAGCGCTTCACGATAACGGCCACGGGACTCGCTGGTGCCCAGGCTGTTGAGCTCGAGCTTGACCGCATCGCGGATACCCAGCTCGCCCCACAGACGCCAGGTCAGCACGATCAGTTCGGCGTCGATGTCCGGACCGTCGAGATTGAAGACTTCCAGACCGATCTGGTGGAACTGGCGATAACGGCCTTTCTGCGGACGCTCGTGACGGAACATCGGGCCGATGTACCAGAGTTTCTGCACCTGGCCACCACCGGTGATGCCGTGTTCGAGCACTGCACGCACGCACGCGGCGGTGCCTTCCGGACGCAGGGTCAGGGAGTCGCCGTTGCGGTCGTCGAAGGTGTACATCTCTTTTTCGACGATGTCGGTCACTTCACCGATGGAGCGCTTGAACAGCTCGGTGAACTCGACGATCGGCATGCGGATCTGCTTGTAACCGTAGTTATCCAGCAAACGCGAAACAGTACCTTCGAAGTAGCGCCATACCGGCGTCTGTTCCGGCAGGATGTCGTTCATGCCACGAATGGCTTGCAGAGACTTGCTCACAGAAATTCCTTAATTCGTTCGATCAGCCGCGCGCGATAACCGCTGCGTCAGCTTCGACCTTCTCGGCCGCTTTCTCGCGGATCAGCCTTTCGAGCTCGTCCACCAGATTGTCATTCGTCAGTTTCTGCGACGGCTTGCCGTCGATGTAAATCAGGTTCGGCGTGCCGCCAGTCAAGCCGATATGGGCTTCCTTGGCTTCGCCGGGGCCGTTGACCACGCAACCGATCACCGCGACATCCAGCGGCACCAGCAGGTCTTCAAGGCGCCCTTCCAGCTCGTTCATGGTCTTGACCACATCGAAGTTCTGCCGCGAGCAGCTCGGGCAGGCGATGAAGTTGATGCCACGGGAACGCAGATGCAAAGACTTGAGAATGTCGTAACCGACCTTCACTTCCTCGACCGGATCGGCCGCCAGCGAGATGCGGATAGTATCGCCAATCCCCTCGGCGAGCAGCATACCTAGGCCCACGGCGGATTTCACTGTACCGGAGCGCAATCCACCGGCTTCAGTGATGCCCAGGTGCAGCGGCTGGACGATTTCCTTGGCCAGCAAACGATAGGCTTCGACGGCCATGAACACGTCGGAAGCCTTCACGCTGACCTTGAAGTCCTGGAAATTCAGGCGTTCGAGGTGCTCGACGTGACGCAGTGCCGACTCGACCAGCGCGGCCGGGGTCGGTTCGCCGTATTTCTTTTGCAGGTCCTTTTCCAGGGAACCGGCGTTGACGCCGATGCGGATCGGAATCCCGCGGTCACGGGCGGCATCGACCACCGCACGCACACGGTCTTCACGACCGATGTTGCCCGGGTTGATCCGCAGGCAATCGACACCCAACTCAGCCACGCGCAAAGCGATGCGGTAGTCGAAATGGATGTCGGCAACCAACGGCACCTTGACCAGTTGCTTGATCTTGCCGAATGCCTCGGCCGCGTCCATGTCCGGCACCGAAACCCGCACGATGTCGACACCGGCGGCTTCAAGGCGATTGATCTGGGCGACGGTGGCAGCGACGTCATTGGTGTCGCTGTTGGTCATGCTCTGCACAGCGATAGGCGCATCGCCGCCGACAGGCACGTTACCGACCCAGATCTTGCGGGATTCGCGACGTTTGATTGGAGATTCGCCGTGCATGACTTATTGACCCAACTTCAGGCGAGCAGTCTCGCCACTGGTGAACGGAGCGATATCGACCGGTTGGCCGTTGTAGCTGACCTGCGCGGCCCGGGCAACGCCCAGACGAACAGCCAGCGGTGGCTTGCCAGCCACGGAGACGCTGTCGCCCTTGTGCTTGAGACCGCTGAACAACACTTTGCCGCTGCCGTCAGTGACCTGAGCCCAGCAATCGGCGGTGAATTGCAGTTGAACCTGGCCCTGGCCGGCAACCGGAGCTGCCGGGGCAACTGGCGCGGGTGCTGGAACAACAGCGGTCGGAGCGACAGGAGCCGTGACGACAGGTGCTGGTGTAGCCGGAACGTTTGGCGCAGGTGTGGCCGGAGCAGCCACCACCGGAGCCGGTGTGTGAACCGGAGCAGCGGCGGTTACGGCTGGAGCAGGCGTCACGGGAGCAGCGGCTGGCGCAGCAGCCTCGGCACCCGTCGACTCGGCGGCGGTTTCCGCTTGTGGCAGTGCCAGGGCGGTTGAGCCCTCGGCTTCGCCTTCCGCGACGGCCTGGTCTTCCGGCTCGTCCAGCGGGTGAATCTGGGTAGTGCCGTCAGCGCCTTCTACTTCGACGTGCTCAGGCGCCAGCGTGGTCAGATCCTTGGTCCGCAGCGAGGTCTGATCCTGCCACCAGACGAAACCGCCGCCGATGACCGCAATCAGCAGCAACAGGCTGACGATCCGCAAAATGGTGTGGGAAACCCGGACCGGCTCTTCGATCCGACCCAGGGCGTGGACGTTGCTGCCCTGGGAGTCGGTACCGGTTGACTGGTCGAATTGCTGGACCAGAACCGCCTGATCCATGCCGAGCAATTTGGCATAGGCGCGAATGTAACCGCGAGCGAAGGTATGCCCCGGCAACTTGTCGAACGCACCGGCTTCGAGGTTGGTCAGGGAAGTCACGGTGAGGTTGAGCTTGAGGGCCACTTCGGCCAGCGACCAGCCATTGCTTTCGCGGGCCTGGCGCAAGGTCTCACCGGGGTTAACGCGATTCGCTGCTACAACTTCGGGATGCGCCGCTTTCATCATTGCTCCGACAGGTATTGCTGATATTCCGGCGTACCGGGATAGAGTCGTTTTAATTGCAGGCCCGCACTGGCGGCCTTGTCGCGATCTTCAAACACTTTTGCCAACCGAACCGCGAGCAACAGACTACGTGCATTTTGCTCGGACAGCTGGCTGAAACGATCGTAATAGTCACGCGCGGGCACATAATGCCTGTCTTCGAATGACAACTCAGCCATTTCCAGCAATGCCCGTGGTTGCTGACGGTTCAAACGCAATGCTTTTTCCAGTTGCTGCTGGGCCAGATCACGCTGACCAAGCTTGGACGCCGTCATGCCGAGGTTCTCGAACACGCGCGAACGCTCAGGATACAGGGTATCGGCGGCGGCCTGTTCAAAACGCTCGTAGGCTTCCTTGTAACGCTTTTCTTCGTAGAGAAAACTGCCGTAATTGTTGAGGATGCGGGCATCGGCGGGACGGGAGGACAGTGCCTTGCGAAAGTGCTCATCCGCCAGTGCAGGCTCCATCTCGGACTGGAAAACCAGCCCGAGGGCCGCGTTGGCGTCAGGATCCGAACTGTCCAGCTCGAGGGCCTTTTTCAACGGCACCTTGGCCCGTTCGGTCATGCCTTGCTGCAAGTATCCCAGTCCCAGCTGCACGTAGGCAGCCCGCGCTTCATCGCGGCCCTTGCTGGTCTTCATCGGGTTGTAATCGCCCGACAGGACACAGCCAGCACACAGGCTGGCCAACAGCAACAGCAGCGCAAAGCGCAGGGACATAGAGATCCTCTCTTAGTTAGTGTTCGCGGCGTTCTGTGCCAGATCGCTGTCGGCGCTCAATTCGCGCACGGCGATGTAACGTTCGCTGCGACGGGTGCGATCCAGCACCTGCCCTACCAATTGACCGCAAGCCGCGTCGATGTCTTCACCACGGGTGGTGCGCACGGTCACGTTATAGCCTGCCTGGTGAAGCTGATCCTGGAACCGGCGGATGGCGTTGTTGCTCGGCCGCTCGTACCCGGAATGCGGGAACGGGTTGAACGGAATCAGGTTGATCTTGCAGGGAATATCCTTGAGCAGCTCGATCATTTCCACGGCGTGCTCAAGCTTGTCGTTGACGTCCTTGAGCAAGGTGTACTCGATGGTCAGCACGCGCTTCTCGCCCAGTTCGGACATGTAGCGCTGGCACGACTCGAGCAGCATCTTAAGCGGATATTTCTTGTTGATCGGCACCAATTGGTTACGCAATGCGTCATTCGGTGCGTGCAGGGACAACGCCAGGGATACGTCGATGTGCTTGGCCAGCTCATCGATCATCGGCACCACACCCGACGTGGACAGGGTCACGCGGCGCTTGGAGATCCCGTAGCCCAGGTCATCCATCATCAGATGCATGGCGGCCACGACGTTGTCGAAGTTCAGCAGCGGTTCGCCCATGCCCATCATCACCACGTTGGTGATGGCGCGGTCGATGGTAGCCGGAACACTGCCGAAGGATTTGTTGGCAATCCACACCTGACCGATGACTTCGGCGGCGGTGAGGTTGCTGTTGAAGCCTTGCTTGCCGGTGGAGCAGAAACTGCAGTCCAGGGCACAGCCTGCCTGGGACGAAACGCACAGAGTGCCGCGTTTGCCCTGGGGAATGTAAACGGTCTCGACACAGCTGCCGGACGCCACGCGCACCACCCACTTACGGGTGCCGTCGCTGGAGATGTCCTCGCTGACCACTTCGGGACCACGGACTTCAGCAATAGCCTTGAGCTTGTCGCGCAAGGCCTTGCTGACGTTCGTCATGGCGTCGAAATCATCCACGCCAAAGTGGTGAATCCATTTCATTACCTGACCGGCACGGAAACGCTTCTCCCCGATTGAGTCGAAGAATTTTTCCATTTCCGGCTGGGTCAGACCCAGCAGGTTGGTTTTAACAGTCGATGTAGTCATGGATTCACCTTCACTCTTTAAGCCAATGCTTAGCGAGTGGTTACTTCAGTAGCTGCGAAGAAGTACGAGATTTCACGAGCAGCAGCGGCTTCGGAGTCCGAACCGTGTACAGCGTTGGCGTCGATGGAATCAGCGAAGTCAGCACGGATGGTGCCGGCAGCAGCTTCTTTAGGGTTGGTAGCGCCCATCAGCTCACGGTTCAGAGCGATAGCGTTTTCGCCTTCCAGAACCTGAACAACAACAGGACCGGAGATCATGAAGGCAACCAGGTCGCCGAAGAAACCACGAGCGCTGTGCTCAGCGTAGAAGCCTTCAGCTTCGGCTTTGGACAGTTGCTTCAGTTTCGAAGCTACAACGCGCAGGCCTGCTTTTTCGAAACGAGTGGTGATCTCGCCGATGACGTTTTTTGCAACAGCGTCAGGCTTGATGATGGAGAAAGTACGTTGAACAGCCATGGTGTAACTCCAGAAACAGTAATTTGCGAAAAATTAAACCCGCGAATTATACGCGGGTTCTTGGGTATTGCCTAACCTGCAAGGACGATCAGTCTACTTCTTCGATCCAGAGGGCCTGGACCGCTTCCAACACCTTCTCGCCGACACGGCCAGAGGTGTTGTCGAAATCAGGCAGTTCCATGATCCATCGTTGCAGGTCGACGAAATTGACAGAGAGCGGATCGACATCCGGCTTGGCTTCGGCCAGCTCTTCTGCAATACGTTGAACATCATTCCAACCGTAGCTCATGACAGTCTTACCAGTCAGTGCGGCGCTTCGGCCGCATGGTTAAGCGAATATTTCGGGATTTCGACGGTGATGTCTTCTTCACCCACGATCGCCTGACAGGCCAGACGCGACTGCGCCTCCAGACCCCACGCACGATCAAGGAAATCTTCCTCCAACTCGTCGGCTTCTTCCAGCGAGTCGAACCCCTCGCGAATGATGCAGTGACAAGTGGTGCAAGCGCAGACGCCGCCGCAGGCGCTTTCCATCTCGATATGGTGTTCGTGGGCCAGATCGAGAATCGAAGTGCCGGGCTCAGCCTCGACAACCATGCCTTCAGGGCAGAACTTCTCGTGTGGCAGAAAAATGACCTGCGGCATCAGATATCCTCGATTTCATTCAGGTTGCGCCCCGACAGAGCGGCTTTCACCGTCTGATCCATACGGCGGGCAGCAAAAGCATCGGTCACTTGCGACAGACGCTTGGTCTGCTGCTCGATGGCGTAACCATCGGTACCTTTCATCAGTTCGGCCAGTTCCTGCACCTGCAGATCGATGACCAGGCGCTCTTCGGCGTCGAGCAAACGCTCGCCATCCGCCTCCAGAGCGCCCTGCACCGCTTCGATCAGGCGCTGGGCATCAACTTGTTGCTCGCGCAGAACGCGGGCGACCTTGTCGTCATTGGCGTGCTGGAACGAATCTTTCAGCATCTTGGCGATTTCGCCGTCGGTCAAACCATAGGACGGCTTGACCTGGATGCTGGCTTCAACGCCCGAACCCAATTCACGGGCGGAAACGCTGAGCAGACCGTCGGCATCGACCTGAAAGGTCACGCGAATTTTCGCCGCGCCTGCGACCATTGCCGGAATGCCGCGCAACTCAAAGCGTGCCAGGGAGCGGCAATCGCTGATCAATTCGCGCTCGCCCTGCAACACGTGGATCGCCATGGCCGACTGGCCGTCTTTATAAGTCGTGAAGTCCTGGGCGCGAGCGACGGGAATGGTGGTGTTGCGCGGAATCACCTTCTCCATCAGGCCGCCCATGGTTTCCAACCCCAGGGACAGCGGAATCACGTCGAGCAGCAGCAATTCGCCGCCATCGCGCTTGTTGCCAGCCAATGTATCCGCCTGGATCGCGGCCCCGATGGCCACCACTTGATCCGGGTCGATTTCAGTCAGTGGCTGACGACCGAAGGCTTCGGCGACGGCTTCGCGAACGCGTGGAACGCGAGTCGAACCACCCACCATGACCACGGCGTGCACGTCTTCCAGCTCGACGCCGGAATCGCGGACGGCGCGGCGGCAGGCTTTCAGGCTGCGAGCGACCATTGGTTCGATCAGTGCATCGAAAGCTTCGCGGGTCAGTTGTGCTTTCCAGTCGCCGTAGGCCACTTCAACACTGTCGGCATCCGTCAGGGCTTCTTTGGCTGCGCAAGCGGTTTGCAGCAGGCTGCGCTGTGCGCCCGGATCGAGGTCGGCGGACAAACCGGCGCTCTCGATGATCCAGCCGGCAATCGCGTGATCGAAGTCATCGCCACCCAGCGCGCTGTCGCCGCCGGTTGCCAGGACTTCGAAGACACCGCCGGTCAGACGCAGAATCGAAATATCGAAAGTGCCGCCACCCAGGTCATAAATCGCGACCAGGCCTTCGGCATGCTGGTCCAGACCGTACGCCACCGCCGCCGCCGTCGGCTCGTTGAGCAGACGCAGCACATTCAGACCGGCGAGTTTCGCCGCATCCTTGGTGGCCTGGCGCTGAGCATCGTCGAAATACGCCGGAACGGTGATCACCGCGCCGACCAGTTCGCCACCAAGGGTCGCCTCGGCGCGCTGACGCAACACCTTGAGGATATCAGCGGACACTTCGACCGGGCTTTTCGGACCCTGCACGGTGTCGATGAACGGCATGTGCGATTCGCCGCCGACAAAGCGGTACGGCAGTTGATCGCCCAGTTGCTTGACGTCGGACAGACCACGGCCCATCAGGCGCTTGACCGACAGCACGGTATTCAGGGGATCGGAGGACGCGGCCAGCTTGGCCGACTCGCCGACTTCGACGCGATCGGCGTGATAGCGCACGGCAGAAGGCAGGATGACCCGCCCTTCGGCGTCGGCCAGCGGCTCGGAAAGACCACTGCGCAACGCAGCGACCAGCGAATTGGTAGTACCCAAGTCGATCCCCACAGCCAGACGACGCTGGTGCGGTTGAGGACTTTGGCCGGGTTCGGCGATCTGCAGTAGGGCCATCGTGATCAGGACTTATCTGTATATCAGGCGTGCGACCGGAGCGGCACTGGGTTAATCGTCGAGGCGCTCTTCTAACTGGCGCACTTCGTAGGTGAGCTTGTCGAGGAACTGCATGCGCCGCATCAGGCGTTCGGCCTGTTCGCGTTGCGCTGCATCATCCCAACAGGCTGCGAAGCTTTCGTTCAGCTCGTCCTGGGCGGTTTTCAGGCGACGCTTGAAGGCCGCAACACCGTCCAGGTCGGCACTGTCCTGCAGATCTTCGAGTTCTTCGCGCCATTGCATCTGCTGCAGAAGAAACTCGGGATCATGGACCGTGACTTCCATCGGCACTTCATGCCCGCTGATGGTCAGCAGGTAACGTGCGCGCTGGGCCGGACTCTTGAGCGTCTGATAGGCGTCGTTGAGCCGCGCGGACTGCTCAAGAGCGGAGCGCTGCTCTCGCTCGGAAGCGTCGGCGAAGCGGTCAGGGTGAACGCCGCGCGCCAGCTCGCGATAGCGCGTGGCCAACTGTTCGAGATCCAGACGAAAGCCCGGTTGCAGCTCGAATAAAGCGAAATGACAAGGAATACCCACGACAAGCCTCAGATGTTGAAGCTTTCGCCGCAGCCACATTCACCGCGCACGTTGGGGTTGTTGAACTTGAAGCCTTCGTTCAACCCTTCCTTGACGAAATCGAGCTCGGTGCCGTCGAGGTAAGCCAGGCTTTTCGGGTCGATAATCACCTTTTCGCCGTGACTTTCGAACACCTGATCTTCTGCAACCACCTCGTCGACAAACTCCAGCACGTAGGCAAGGCCGGAACAGCCCGTGGTGCGAACACCCAGACGAATCCCTTCACCCTTGCCGCGCCCGTCGAGGGAGCGTCGCACGTGTCGAGCAGCCGCTTCTGTCATGCTGATAGCCATCGTTGACTCCTTACTCGTCGCCCAATGCTTAGATCAAGCCTTTCTTCTGCTTGTAATCGCGAACAGCCGCCTTGATGGCGTCTTCAGCGAGTACCGAGCAGTGGATTTTCACTGGCGGCAGGGCCAGTTCTTCGGCCAGCTGGGTGTTCTTGATGGTTTCAGCTTCGTCCAGGGTCTTGCCCTTCATCCACTCGGTGGCGAGGGAGCTGGAGGCGATAGCCGAACCGCAGCCGTAAGTCTTGAACTTGGCGTCTTCGATAACGCCCTGATCGTTGACCTTGATCTGCAGACGCATCACGTCGCCGCATGCCGGGGCGCCGACCATGCCGGTGCCGACATCCGGGTCTTCGGCATTCATCTTGCCGACGTTACGCGGGTTTTCGTAGTGGTCGATGACCTTTTCGCTGTAAGCCATGATTCTCAATCCTCACTCATCAGGGCCGCTCTTGAGACCCTGCAACTGCGCTGCGTAAACCGCCGCGTCGCTACAGGATCTGTATCCGGCGGCTTCTATATTTAGTGTGCCGCCCACTCGATCTTCGAGATATCGACGCCGTCTTTGTACATGTCCCACAGCGGCGACAGAGCGCGCAGCTTGGTAACGGCCTCGCAGACTTTCTGCGCGGCGTAGTCGATTTCTTCTTCGGTGGTGAAGCGGCCGAAGGTGAAACGGATCGAGCTGTGTGCCAGTTCGTCGTTGCGGCCCAGGGCGCGCAGTACGTACGAAGGCTCAAGCGACGCCGAGGTGCAGGCCGAACCGGACGAAACCGCCAGATCCTTGAGCGCCATGATCAGCGACTCGCCTTCAACGTAGTTGAAGCTCAGGTTCAGGTTGTGCGGAACGCGGGCGGTCAGGCTGCCGTTGACGTACAGCTCTTCCAGGTGCTCGACCTGCTTGTAGAAGCGGTCGCTCAACGCCTTGATGCGGACGTTTTCGGCAGCCATGTCTTCCTTGGCCACACGGAACGCTTCGCCCATGCCGACGATCTGGTGGGTCGCCAGGGTGCCGGAACGCATGCCACGTTCGTGACCGCCACCGTGCATGGTCGCTTCGATGCGCACACGCGGCTTGCGGCTCACGTACAGCGCGCCGATGCCTTTAGGGCCGTAGGTCTTGTGGGCAGAGAACGACATCATGTCGACTTTCAGCTTCTGCAGGTCGATCTCGACCTTGCCGGTGGACTGAGCGGCGTCGACGTGGAACAGGATGCCTTTCGAACGAAGCAGTTCGCCGATGGCGGCGATGTCGTTGACGGTGCCGATTTCGTTGTTCACGTGCATTACCGACACCAGGATGGTGTCTTCACGCAGTGCAGCTTCGATCATGGCCGGCGTGATCAAACCGTCTTCGGTTGGATCGAGGTAGGTCACTTCAAAACCTTCACGCTCCAGCTGGCGCATGGTGTCGAGGACAGCCTTGTGCTCGATCTTGGAGGTGATCAGGTGTTTGCCCTTGGAGGCGTAGAAATGTGCCGCACCCTTGATTGCCAGGTTGTCGGACTCGGTGGCACCGGAGGTCCAGACGATTTCACGCGGGTCGGCATTGACCAGATCGGCCACCTGACGACGAGCGTTTTCGACGGACTCTTCGGCCTTCCAGCCGAACACGTGGGAACGGGACGCCGGGTTACCGAAGTTTCCGTCGACCAGCAGGCATTCACTCATTTTTTGCGCAACGCGCGGATCGACCGGGGTGGTCGCAGAGTAATCAAGGTAAATCGGCAATTTCATGGACTATCTCCTAAATCAGGCTGGCTGGCGTGCCGCTAGCTCTCTGGCTGTCATTCGACGGCGGACGCTTCAATCTTGTCCAGGCGCGGCGCCTTGCCATTGCAACGACGCTGATCCTGACGCTGGGCCACTTCCTGCACCTCACGGCGAGTTACGAGGTCGGCCAAGCTGATACCGCTGAGAAATTCGTGAATCTGCAGGCTCAGGTCGCACCACAGGTGATGGGTCAGGCAGGTGTCGCCGGAATGGCAATCGCCCTGGCCCTGGCATTTTGTTGCATCGACCGATTCGTTCACCGCATCGATCACCTGAGCGACCTGGATGCCCTGCATGTCGCGGGACAACTGGTAGCCACCGCCCGGACCGCGAACACTGGAAACCAGGTTACTGCGGCGCAGCTTGGCGAACAGCTGTTCGAGATAGGACAGGGAGATGCCTTGGCGCTCGGAGATATCGGCCAGGGACACCGGCCCGTGCTGCGCGTGCAACGCCAGGTCAAGCATGGCGGTCACGGCGTATCGGCCTTTTGTAGTCAGTCGCATGGACAATTACCACGGAGTTCGGAATGGGCGGGAGTATGCAATTCCCGAGCATTTAAGTCAACTATAAGACCTAGTGCTTTAGTCGGGTTTACCCGCAAAAGAGCGCGCGAATGATAGCAGGGTCTGCGGCTTAATGGCACACCGGTCAGCAGCAGCCCCTGCCGGGGCGTCAGTGGAGCTTGGATTCGTCCTTGCCCTTGACGCAGGCGAAGTCTTCTTCACGCAGTTCAGGCAGATCTTTCGCACAATAATTGCTGCCCAGATCCTTCAACGCACCGCACATCCCTTCCAGACGGCCATCCACCGCCTGCAGGTGATCGAGTAGCTGACCAATGGCACGTGCCACCGGGTCCGGCATGTCTTCGCTCACACCGTAAGCATCAAAACCGATCTTCTCGGCCATCGCTTTACGCTTGGCGTCGGCTTCATCATCGGACTTGACGATGATCCGGCCAGGGATGCCCACCACCGTGGCACCTGGCGGCACTTCCTTGGTCACTACGGCATTGGAGCCGACCTTGGCACCAGCACCGACCGTGAACGGGCCGAGCACCTTCGCACCCGCCCCTACCACCACGCCATCACCCAGCGTCGGGTGACGCTTGCCCTTGTTCCAGCTGGTGCCGCCAAGGGTCACACCCTGATAGATGGTGACGTCATCGCCGATTTCAGCGGTTTCGCCAATCACGATGCCCATGCCATGGTCGATGAAGAAGCGACGACCGACCTTGGCGCCCGGATGAATCTCGATACCGGTCAACCAGCGACCGAAGTTCGACACCAGCCGCGCCAGCCATTTCAGATCGTTGCGCCAGAGCATGCCGGCCAGTCGATGAATCCAGATTGCATGCATGCCGGGGTAGCAGGTCAGGACTTCAAAAGCGTTACGCGCCGCCGGGTCTCGGTGGAATACGCTCTGGATATCTTCACGCAAACGCTCAAACATCATTAATCCTTCCGTTTAAGGAGCTCGCCACGGGCCGCTTTCTGGGTTTCCGTGAGGATGCCACGCAAAATATTCATTTCCGCCCGGCTGACCGAGCTGCGTCCGTACAACCGGCGCAGGCGCGCCATCAAGTGCCGCGGTTTTTCCGGATCGAGGAATTCGATGGCCACCAGGGTCTGTTCCAGGTGCTCGTAGAATCGCTCCAGCTCATCCATGGTCGCCAGCTCGGCGCTTTTCACGGAGGCCACTTCTTCCTTCTCGATCTTGGTCGGCTGACCTTGTGCGGCCAGCCAGGCCATGCGCACTTCATAACTCAACACCTGCACCGCCGCCCCGAGGTTCAGCGAACTGAATTCAGGATCGGAGGGGATATGCACGTGATAGTGACATCGCTGCAGCTCGTCATTGGTCAGGCCGGAATCTTCACGACCGAACACCAGTGCGATTTCCGCGCCCTGCCCGGCCTCCTCGACCACTTTGGTTCCGCACTCGCGCGGGTCCAGCAATGGCCAGGGAATGCGCCGGTCGCGGGCACTGGTGCCGAGCACCAGATTGCAGCCGACCAGGGCGTCTTCCAAGGTGGCGACGACTTGTGCGTTTTCAAGGATGTCACCGGCACCCGAGGCGCGAGCGTCGGCTTCGTGATGCGGGAAGACTCGCGGATCAACCAGCACCAACCGCGACAGGCCCATGTTTTTCATGGCGCGCGCGGTCCCGCCGATGTTTCCCGGATGGCTGGTATTGACCAGGACGACACGAATATTTTGCAGCACGGCGGGCGCTCTCGGACTCGGCAAAGGGGTGCAAATCTTACAGAACAGCCTACCGTTAAGCTATGAAAGCGAACAGCGACCTTCACCTGAAGAAAAGTTCTGATAGAATGCGCGGCTTTCTTTAACAACCTTAGGTGACACATCCATGCAGCCCATGCTGAATATCGCGCTGCGCGCCGCCCGCAGCGCCAGTGAACTGATCTTCCGCTCCATCGAGCGCCTGGATACCATCAAGGTCGACGAAAAAGACGCCAAGGATTATGTATCCGAGGTCGATCGCGCCGCCGAACAGAAAATCATCGATGCTCTGCGCAAGGCTTACCCGAATCACTCGATCATGGGTGAAGAGACCGGCATGCACGCCGGTAACGGCATCGAAGGCGAAGAATACCTGTGGATCATTGACCCACTGGACGGCACCACCAACTTCCTGCGCGGCATTCCTCACTTCGCTGTCAGCATTGCCTGCAAATACCGTGGTCGCCTGGAACACGCCGTTGTTCTGGATCCGGTTCGCCAGGAAGAATTCACCGCCAGCCGTGGTCGCGGCGCTCAACTGAACGGTCGTCGCCTGCGTGTCAGCGGTCGTACCAGCCTGGACGGCGCTTTGCTCGGCACCGGTTTCCCGTTCCGTGACGACCAGATGGACAACCTCGACAACTACCTGGGCATGTTCCGCGCCCTGGTTGGCCAGACTGCCGGCATCCGCCGCGCCGGTTCGGCGAGCCTGGACCTGGCTTACGTGGCCGCCGGTCGTTTCGACGCGTTCTGGGAGTCGGGCCTGTCCGAGTGGGACATGGCCGCTGGCGCCCTGCTGATTCAGGAAGCAGGTGGCCTGGTGAGCGACTTCACCGGCGGTCACGACTTCCTTGAAAAAGGCCACGTCGTTGCCGGCAACACCAAATGCTTCAAGGCAGTTCTGACGGCGATCCAGCCGCACCTGCCGGCTTCGCTGAAGCGCTAAGCTTTTCGCGAAACTCCAAAAAGCACCCTTCGGGGTGCTTTTTTTATGCCTCCAATTCGATCCCCCCCCTGCATTTCTCGCTCAAATCGCAGACATAAAAAAGCACCCCGAAGGGTGCTTTCTTATCAGCTTTCAGCAGATCACTGCCCCGGCTGCGCCTGAGACAGGATCAGTTTGCCTTCCTTGTCGACCGGAATCTGGTTGCCCGGATCACGATCCATTCGCACTTTGCCTTCCTTGCCGTCCAGCGAATAGCGGACGTCATAGCCTACGACCTTGTCGCTGATGTCATTCACCGTATTACAGCGAGTCTGGGTAGTGGTGTAGGTATCGCGATTCTGCATGCCTTCCTGCACCTTGTTGCCGGCATAACCGCCACCGACCGCACCGGCCACCGTGGCAATCTTCTTGCCGGTGCCGCCGCCGATCTGGTTACCCAGCAAACCACCCGCCACGGCACCGATGGCGGTACCGAGAATCTGGTGTTGATCCTTGACCGGCGCCTGCCGGGTCACAGCGACATCCTTGCACACTTCACGTGGAGTCTTGATCTGTGTCTTGACCGGTTCGACGGCCAACACTTGCGCATACTCAGGGCCGCTTTTAACCAGGCTGTAGGTGGCAACAGCACCCCCGGCAGTCACACCGACAGCACCCAATACCGCACCAACCAGTAACGACTTGTTCACATGAACCTCCTGACCATCACATGCGGGACAAGCCCGCGCTTCTCCCAGCCTTGGAGCAAAAAAAAAGACGCGAGTTCAACTCGCGTCTTTTTTGTCTTGTACCACCGGGAGAATGCTATGGAAGCAGGGCCTCAAGGACGGTCGTCGACTTCCTTCTCGGTGTTGGCCGGAGGAATCAGGTCTTCCGTGGACAGGTTCAGCCAGATCAGCACCACGTTGGCGATGTAGATCGACGAGTAGGTACCCGCCAGAACACCCACCAGCAGCGCCAGGGAGAAGCCGTGCAGGTTGTCACCACCGAAGAACAGCAGCGCCGCGATGGCCAGCAAGGTGGAAACCGAAGTCGCGATGGTCCGCAGCAGAGTCTGGGTGGTCGAGATGTTGATGTTCTCGATCAGCGTAGCCTTGCGCAGCACACGGAAGTTCTCACGTACCCGGTCGAATACGACGATGGTGTCGTTCAGCGAGTAGCCGATGATCGCCAGTACCGCCGCCAGCACCGTCAGGTCGAAGGTGATCTGGAAGAACGACAGGATACCGACGGTCACGATCACGTCGTGAATCAGCGAAACGATGGCGCCGACCGCGAATTTCCACTGAAAGCGGAAAGCCAGGTAGATCAGGATGCCGCCGAGTGCCAGCAGCATGCCGAGGCCGCCCTGGTCACGCAGCTCTTCACCGACCTGCGGGCCGACGAACTCGACGCGCTTGACCGTCGCCGGGTTGTCGCCACCGACCTTCTGCAGCGCTTGCGCTACCTGATGGCCCAACTGTGGATCTTCACCCGGCATACGCACCAGCAGATCGGTGGTAGCACCGAAGTTCTGCACGATAGCTTCGTGATAGCCGGCGGTGGTCAGTTGATCACGCACCTTGGTGACATCGGCCGGACGCTCGTAGGTCAGCTCGATGAGCGTACCGCCGGTGAAGTCCAGACCCCAGTTCATGCCCTTGTGGAATACGCTGAAAACAGCCAGCAAGGTCAGGAACACTGTGACGCCGAACGCGAAGTTGCGGACGCCCATGAAGTTGATTGTACGTAACATGGCAGCCCCTTAAATCCACAACTTCTTGAAGTCACGACCGCCGAAGATCAGGTTGACCATCGCGCGGGTGACCATGATGGCCGTGAACATCGAAGTCAGAACCCCGAGGGACATGGTTACTGCGAAGCCCTTCACCGGGCCGGTGCCCATGGCGAAGAGAATGCCGCCGACCAGCAATGTGGTCAGGTTGGCGTCGAGAATCGCAGTGAATGCCCGACCGAAGCCTTCGTTGATTGCACGCTGCACGGTCATGCCGGCGGCGATCTCTTCACGGATCCGCGAGAAGATCAGCACGTTGGCGTCGACCGCCATACCCATGGTCAACACGATACCGGCGATACCCGGCAGGGTCAGCGTGGCACCCAGCAGCGACATCAGTGCCAGCAGCAGCACCATGTTCACCGCCAGTGCGACGGTGGCGATCAGGCCGAAGAAGCGGTAGATGGCGATGATGAACAGCGAGACGAACAGCATGCCCCACAGCGATGCATCGATACCCTTGGTGATGTTGTCCGCACCCAGGCTCGGGCCGATGGTGCGCTCTTCAGCGAAGTACATCGGAGCGGCCAGACCACCGGCACGCAGCAGCAGCGCCAGTTCGGACGACTCGCCCTGGCCGTTCAGGCCGGTGATACGGAATTGCGCACCCAGCGGCGACTGAATGGTCGCCAGGCTGATGATCTTCTTCTCTTCCTTGAACGTCTGTACGGCAACGTCTTTCTCGACGCCGTCGGCCATTTGCTTGGTGTACGTGGTCACCGGACGCTGTTCGATGAAGATCACCGCCATGCTGCGACCGACGTTGCTGCGGGTCGCGCGGCTCATCAGTTCGCCACCGTGGCCATCCAGACGGATGTTCACTTCAGGGGTGCCGTGCTCACCGAAACCGGCCTTGGCGTCAGTCACCTGGTCACCGGTGATGATCAGGCCACGCTCGATCTGTGCAGGAGGACGCTTGCCTTCGCGGAACTCGAACGTCTCGGAAGTGGCTTTCGAAGCACCCGGCTCGGCGGCCAGGCGGAACTCGAGGTTGGCCGTCTTGCCGAGGATACGCTTGGCTTCGGCAGTGTCCTGTACGCCCGGCAGCTCAACCACGATACGGTTGGCACCCTGACGCTGGACGATCGGTTCGGCAACACCCAGCTCGTTGACGCGGTTACGTACCGTGGTCAAGTTCTGCTTGATGGAGTATTCACGGATTTCCGCCAGCTTGGCCGGGGTCATCGCCAGACGCAGCACCGGTTGACCGTTGAGGTCGGCCGGAACAATGTCGAAATCGTTGAAGTTCTTGCGGATCAGCACACGGGCCTGTTCGCGGGAGTCTTCATCGCTGAAGCCCAACTGAATGGCACCGCCCAGTTGCGGCAGGCTGCGATAGCGCAGCTTTTCTTTACGCAGCAGACTCTTGACGTCGCCTTCATAGACTTTCAGGCGTGCATCGAGGGCTTTTTCCATGTCCACTTCCAGCAGGAAGTGCACACCACCGGACAAGTCCAGACCCAGCTTCATCGGGTGCGCGGCCACGCTGCGCAGCCATTGCGGGGTGGTCTGTGCCAGGTTCAGCGCGACGACGTAGTCATCACCCAATGCCTTGCGCACAACGTCCTTGGCCGGCAGCTGGTCTTCAGCCTTGGTCAGACGGATCAGACCGCCCTTGCCGTTTGCAGCCAGGCTCGAGGCCTTGACGTTGATCCCGGATTCCTTGAGCGCGGTGCTCACGCGATCCAGATCGGCCTGATTGACCTGCAGGGCCGTGCTGGCGCCGCTGATCTGAATGGCCGGGTCATCGGGGTATAGATTGGGAGCGGAATAAATCAGACCGATCGCCAGCACCGCCAGGATCAGAATGTATTTCCACAGAGGATATTTGTTCAGCATCACGCCGCCCGTTATGACGCGGGGCGCCTTGCGCGCCCCGTCGATTGAGTAGAAGTTGAAACTTAGATCGCTTTCAGCGTGCCTTTTGGCAGCGTGGCAGCGATGGCGCCCTTCTGGAACTTCATTTCCACGGTGTCGGAAACTTCCAGAACCACGAAGTCGTCGGCCACTTTGGTGATCTTGCCGGCGATGCCGCCGGTGGTAACCACTTCGTCACCCTTCGCCAGGCTGCTCAGCAGGTTTTTCTGCTCTTTGGCGCGCTTGGCCTGTGGGCGCCAGATCATCAGGTAGAAGATGACCAGGAAGCCAACCAGGAAAATCCACTCGAAGCCGCCACCCATTGGGCCGGCTGCTGCCGGTGCAGCCGCGTCAGCCATGGCATTAGAGATAAAAAAGCTCATTTAGCACTCCAGTTGCAAATGTTGAATCTTGGGGTCAGAAAACTCAGTCCAAAGGCGGAACGGGAAGCCCGCGTTTGGCGTAGAAGGCATCGACAAAGGCGGCCAATGTACCCTGTTGAATAGCCTCGCGCAAACCAGCCATCAGCACCTGATAATGGCGCAAATTGTGGATGGTATTGAGCATGCTGCCGAGCATTTCGCCGCACTTGTCCAGATGATGCAGATAAGCGCGCGAGAAGTTCTGGCAGGTATAGCAATCGCAGGTCGGATCCAGCGGCGAATCATCATGGCGATGGAACGCGTTACGGATCTTCAGCACACCAGTATCAATGAACAGATGCCCATTGCGGGCATTACGGGTTGGCATCACGCAATCGAACATGTCCACACCGCGGCGCACACCCTCAACCAGATCTTCCGGTTTGCCAACGCCCATAAGGTAACGAGGTTTGTCAGCCGGCATCATGCCCGGCAGATAATCCAGCACCTTGATCATTTCATGCTTGGGCTCGCCCACCGACAGGCCGCCGATGGCCAGACCGTCGAAGCCGATCTTGTCCAGGCCTTCCAGAGAACGCATGCGCAGGTCCTGGTGCATGCCGCCCTGAACGATACCGAACAACGCCGCCGTGTTGTCGCCATGGGCATTCTTCGAACGCTGGGCCCAGCGCAACGACAGCTCCATGGAAACACGGGCAACGTCTTCGTCGGCCGGGTACGGGGTGCATTCGTCGAAGATCATCACAATGTCCGAGCCCAGATCACGCTGGACCTGCATCGACTCTTCCGGCCCCATGAACACTTTCGAGCCGTCGACCGGGGAGGCGAAGGTCACGCCCTCCTCCTTGATCTTGCGCATGGCGCCGAGGCTGAACACCTGAAAACCGCCGGAATCGGTGAGGATCGGGCCTTTCCACTGCATGAAATCGTGCAGGTCGCCGTGTTCCTTGATCACTTCAGTACCAGGACGCAGCCACAGGTGAAAGGTGTTGCCCAGAATGATCTCAGCGCCCGTGGCGACGATGTCACGCGGCAACATGCCCTTGACCGTGCCGTAGGTGCCAACCGGCATGAAGGCCGGGGTCTCGACGGTGCCACGGGGGAAGGTCAGGCGACCACGACGAGCCTTGCCGTCGGTGGCCAGGAGCTCGAAGGACATGCGGCATTGGCGACTCATTCTGTTTCCTCGGGGCCTGTTTCTTTAGGGGCAGTAGGTGCGGGGTTACGGGTGATGAACATCGCATCACCGTAGCTGAAAAAGCGGTATTCGTTTTCGACGGCGGCCTTGTAGGCAGCCATGGTTTCCGGATAGCCGGCGAACGCCGAAACCAGCATCAACAGCGTGGATTCGGGCAAATGGAAATTGGTGACCAAGGCGTCGACCACATGGAACGGCCGGCCCGGGAAGATAAAGATATCGGTGTCGCCACTGAACGGCTTGAGCACGCCATCGCGAGCGGCGCTCTCCAGCGAACGTACGCTGGTGGTGCCCACGGCAATCACCCGACCGCCACGCGCACGGCAGGCAGCGACTGCATCGACCACGTCCTGGCCGACTTCCAGCCATTCGCTGTGCATGTGGTGATCTTCGAGCTTTTCGACACGCACCGGCTGGAACGTACCCGCACCGACGTGCAACGTAACGAACGCGGTCTCGACGCCCTTGGCGGCGATCGCTTCCATCAGCGTCTGGTCGAAGTGCAGCCCGGCGGTCGGCGCTGCCACCGCTCCGAGCTTCTCGGCGTACACGGTCTGATAACGCTCACGATCCGAGCCTTCGTCCGGGCGGTCGATATAAGGCGGCAGCGGCATGTGCCCGACGCGGTCGAGGAGCGGCAGCACTTCTTCAGCGAAACTCAACTCGAACAGGGCATCGTGGCGAGCCAGCATTTCGGCTTCGCCTCCACCGTCGATGAGGATCTTCGAACCCGGCTTGGGTGACTTGCTGGAGCGCACATGGGCCAGCACGCGGTGCGTGTCGAGCACTCGCTCGATGAGGATTTCCAGCTTGCCGCCAGACGCCTTCTGACCGAACAGCCGTGCCGGAATCACCCGGGTATTGTTGAACACCATCAGATCGCCCGGGCGCAAATGCTCAAGCAGATCAGTGAATTGACGGTGTGCCAGGGCGCCGCTGACACCATCCAGGGTCAACAGGCGACTACCGCGACGCTCGGCCAAAGGGTGGCGGGCGATCAGCGAATCAGGAAGCTCGAAGGTAAAGTCAGCAACGCGCATGATGGAGTTCGTCTAGCAGGGCCGGAAAGTCTAGCGGAAATATCGAAAATTGACCATGAAACGTGATTGACCAACGGTAGGTACCTCTCTATACTTCGCCGCCATTGAGCCCTGATGGCGGAATTGGTAGACGCGGCGGATTCAAAATCCGTTTTCGAAAGGAGTGGGAGTTCGAGTCTCCCTCGGGGCACCAAAATTAAGAAAGGTCTTGCTTTGCAAGGCCTTTTTTTTCGCCTGCCGGAAAGTAGCTGCCGTAGTAAGAGCTGCCGAAGGCTGCGATCTTTTGATCTTCCTCTGTTTCACCGACAGGACATCTCAAAGGATTCACTGCATGGAAACGTCACTGGAAACCGTCGCCCTGTTCTCCCTCAAGCTCGCTTACGAGGAAGAAGGCCTTAGCCCGATTCTGCGGGATGACATGGTCATGGGTGATTATCAGAAAGACGTATTCGAGTTGCTGGTGCGACGTGGGGATGTCGAAACCATCCAGTTCAAGATGAACGAGTGCCTGGAATTGGCGATGGATGCGTTGGGTGGCGTTGAGAAACCGTTGGGGCGGGAACTGCACAAGTTGTCGACCGACTTCAGTCACGCGCAGTCGCTGGAGCAGCTGGATCAGCCGCTCCTCGCGCTGAAGGGTTATTTGAAGGACATTCTGTAATCAGACGCGGGATCTGAAGAAACAGCCCCTCGGATTACTTCCGCACTTTTACCACTTGAATGTCGACGGGGAACCCACCTGCCCCTTCCAGTTTCTTCCATCCCACGTATTGAAAAATCGCGTCCCGATCGATGGTATCACCCCTCTCCACCATTGCTCCGCCCAGCACCGCGACCTCTCTATAGATTGCGCAACTGCCCTCATCGGGATGAGCGGTGTAGATCACATAGGGTTTGACGTATCGCACGGCACGAAAATGTCGGCCGCAACCCCAGTCGACCATGATCATCAATGTCTTCAGTAACGCTTCGCCATCCGTTTCCGAATCCTCGGCGATCTCGTGGAGCTTGCCGAGTTTGCCGACGTCGCTAAAGCCAAGAGCGCGGGCGCGCTTGTATTCCGGGGACTCCAAATGTTCGGCCTCAGCCTTTAAGGCTTGCTGCAGAATCTCTTTGTCCTGGACGTTATGTTCGTTGTTCGAGATCTCGGTCGCTTGGGCAATGACGTTTTCGCAACGGGCATAATCGGGAGAGGCAAGGCTTGCTTGGGTGAGGTGCCTGCGATGGATGAAAACAGGTCGTATCAAGCTATCGATGTGGAACATCGCTTCCCTGGCAGTAATTGTCCCGTTTTGAACGTTGTTCACCACTTGCTGAAAACGCCCACAATCGGAGAGGTATCCCTTCCAGGCGACCTCCGGGGTTTCGGCGGCAAGTGCCGGGGTCATTCCGATCGATAGGAGGAAAGCGCCGAGCAGGCGCGAGACAGAAGAAACGCCAGGCATGTGTAGTCCGTTACGCAGATGAAGAAAGTGGCGCGAAGCTACTATCTTGCCATCTTGCCGTCCACTCTCGCTGGAGGCCTATCAACCGCCTCTGTTATCACGCACTCGGGAATAAACCAATGGATGCTTTGCTGTGCTTGATGGTGATGGTCGGAACCTGGTGGTGGGTGGTGAAGCAACGGGGTGAGTGGAACTTGCTACTTGGCAACCTTGCTGGCGCCGGAAGTAGCGTGGTAACCGGTATTGTGTTCACGCTGATATACGACGGGGTCATTCTCGCTTATGAGGAAGACGGCCTGAGCCCGCCCCTGCGCGATGACCTTGTCATGGGTGATTACCAGCGGGCTTTTTGCTGCCTGGGATAATGTCCCTACCTCTTCAAGATAGCTCCACCCTCACCTGTCGAGACAGTCTCAACGGCAGCTTATCGATTTCGTGTTGCCACGCCCCTAGCAGCTTGACGGCATCATCGTTGACTGCAAAACCATCGCAATACATCCGGCACTGGCAAGGCCGAGAAAGCGCCGTAGCCAGCCTCCAATGCGACTCAACCCAACAAGTCTCACAAGGTAGTCCAGCTCTTCAGGAGCGCCCTGGAGGGCCTCTCATGAGATACCGACACCCCGGCGGCAAATGGCCGCCAATCGCACTGTGTCCGGCATGAAGGCTTCCTTGGAAAAGTACAAAAGCTAGGGCTGAACCTTAGCATTGTCGGCAGGCGAGGACAG
>NZ_JBXANF010000005.1:0-585175 GCF_058801405.1 Pseudomonas sp. GW822-FHT03F04 | reverse complement strand
CCAAACACATCGAGAGGAGGTGCAGCGAAGCAAACCGTAGGCGATGCCCCCGGATCAATCCCGGAGCGAAGGAACCCCGAGCCTCAGCGAGGGGCCGAACGTCAGGGTAAAGCCTTTTTGGTTACTTTTTTCTGGGCCGGCACTCCGGGCGTTTGGAAAAAGTGACCCGCCGTAAGGTCGGAACCCTAAGTGGCCATAACCGCAGCAACGGATATGCCCACAAAAACGGATATGCCCACAAAATTGACTAAATTCCCCAACCCATGGTCTCCTACACAACTTGTTACGGGTGCCCTGCAAAGGGTGAAACGGGAAACCGGTGAATCATGTGCTTTACTCTAAAGCCATGTCAGTCCGGTGCTGCCCCCGCAACGGTAAGCGAGAGAGCGTCAGATCCACTGTGCCCAAGGGCATGGGAAGGTGACGCTAACAGGTCGGCAGACAGCCACCCCTCGTGAGCCCGGAGACCGGCCCGCAACACACAGTACGCATCTTGCGTCACTGAACATAACAAACCCGCGGTGGGCGGGCGCTGTTCGAACCTCTGCGTGCCCGACTCGCAGGGGTTTTCATGCGCACCGTTCACCCGCTGACACTCCAGAGGGAAGCGCCATGTCGATCATCAGCAGCACCGGCAGCAACACGGACAAAATCTCCAGCACCACCACCCTGAGCCAACGCCTGACCGCTGCGATCTTCGCGTCGATCCTGGGTGCCAGCCTGGTCTATTTCGCCGGTTTCTCGCACATCGAAGCGGTTCACAACGCCGCTCACGATACCCGCCACAGCGCCGCGTTCCCGTGCCACTGAGACCCGACGACATGATCAAGCGTATTGCGCAGACCGCAGGTTTCACCGGCCTTCTGGCCGCCCTGCTCCTGACGTTGCTGCAAAGCTTCTGGGTGTCGCCGCTGATTCTTCAGGCAGAGACTTTCGAGAAAGCCGAGCCGGTTGCCGCCGTTCACGAACACGCCGCTGGCACCGCCGCCCACACCCACGACGCCGAAGCCTGGGAGCCGGAAGACGGCTGGCAGCGCGTGGTGTCCACTACCGGCGGCAATCTGGTCGTGGCCGTGGGTTTCGCCCTGATGCTGGCCGGTCTTTACACGCTGCGTGCGCCGACCAAGACCTCGCAAGGCCTGCTCTGGGGTCTGGCCGGTTATGCGACTTTCGTACTCGCACCGACACTGGGCCTGCCGCCTGAGCTGCCGGGCACCGCCGCTGCAGACCTGGCGTCGCGCCAGATGTGGTGGATCGGCACCGCCGCGTCGACCGCTGTCGGCCTGGCATTGATCGCGTTCGGTGGCAACTGGTTGCTGAAGATCCTCGGCGTGGCGATTCTCGCTGTGCCACACGTGATCGGCGCCCCGCAACCGGAAGTGCACTCGATGCTCGCGCCGGAAGCACTGGAAGCTCAGTTCAAAATCGCTTCGCAGCTGACCAATGTGGCGTTCTGGCTGGCCTTGGGCCTGATCAGCGCCTGGTTGTTCCGCCGCAAAAGCGATGGTCAATACCACGCATGACCGATGACAGCGCAGCGCCGACTCTGGTGGTCGGCCTGGGCTGCCAGCGCGGCTGCCCGGCCAGTACGCTGCGCGCCTTGCTCGACCAGGCCCTGCAGGCGCATCGCATCGAACTCGAAGCGGTCAAGGCCCTGGCCAGTATCGACCTGAAACGCGACGAACCCGGCCTGCAGGAACTGGCGGCACAACTGGCGCTGCCGCTGCTGTATTTCAGCAGCGAAGAACTGGCCAGTTATCAGCAACGCCTGAGTCACCATTCGCAGATCGCTTTCGAACGCACCGGTTGCTACGGCGTGGCGGAAAGCGCCGCACTGGCGCTTGCCGAACAACTGATCCAGGCCCCGGCAAAACTGCTGATTTCCAGACAAAAATACGCCCAGGCAACCCTGGCATTGGCCGGCGCGGCGTAAATTCCCGATAATCCCCGCTTTCGATCATGAGCATTCTTCATCTGAACTGCTCTTGAAGCCTCGACCTGCCCTACTTTCACAGGATCCAACGATGACCGTTTACTTCATCGGCGCCGGCCCCGGCGACCCGGAATTGATCACTGTCAAAGGTCAGCGACTGATTCGCAGCTGCCCGGTGATCATCTATGCAGGTTCGCTGGTGCCGGCGGCGGTGCTGGACGGTCATTCGGCTGAAACCGTGGTCAACAGCGCCGAACTGCATCTGGAACAGATCATCGATCTGATCAAGACCGCCCATGCCAAGGGCCAGGACGTGGCGCGGGTGCATTCGGGCGATCCGAGCCTGTATGGCGCCATCGGCGAGCAGATCCGTTATCTGCACGAGCTGGACATCCCGTTCGAGATTGTCCCCGGCGTAACCGCCACTGCTGCCTGTGCGGCGTTGTTGGGTGCCGAACTCACTTTGCCGGACATCTCGCAAAGCGTGATCCTGACCCGTTACGCGGACAAGACCGCGATGCCCGCCGGGGAAGAACTGGGTAACCTCGCGCAGCACGGGGCGACCATGGCGATTCATTTGGGGGTCAATCATCTGGAGAAGATCCTCGTCGAGTTGTTGCCGCACTATGGTGCGGACTGCCCGATCGCGGTGATCCACCGGGCGACGTGGCCGGATCAGGACTGGGTGGTCGGGACGCTGGAGGATATTGCCGCGAAGGTGGCCGCCAAGGGGTTTCGGCGTACGGCACTGATTCTGGTCGGGCGGGTGTTGGGCAGCGATCATTTCAGTGAATCGTCGCTGTATCGCGCGGGGCATGCGCATTTGTATCGACCATAAAAAAACGGCGCTCACGGGGCGCCGTTTTTTATGCCGCAGCGAACGCCTTAGTAGTAGGCGTTTTCTTTCTGCGTGTGGTCGGTCACGTCGCGAACGCCCTTGAGCTCCGGAATGCGCTCGAGCAAGGTGCGCTCGATGCCTTCCTTCAGGGTGACGTCCGCCTGGCCGCAGCCCTGGCAACCGCCGCCGAACTGCAGCACGGCAATGCCGTCTTCAACCACATCGATCAGGCTGACCTGACCGCCGTGGCTGGCCAGCCCCGGGTTGATTTCGGTTTGCAGGTAATAGTTGATGCGCTCGTTGACCGGGCTGTCGGCGTTGACCATCGGTACTTTGGCGTTCGGTGCCTTGATGGTCAGCTGGCCGCCCATGCGGTCGGTGGCGTAGTCGACGACAGCATCGTCGAGGAACGCTTCGCTGAACGAGTCGATGTAGGCGGTGAAGCTTTTCAGCCCCAGCGCTGTGTCTTCAGGTTTCTCTTCGCCCGGCTTGCAATAGGCAATGCAGGTTTCGGCGTACTGGGTGCCAGGCTGGGTGATGAAGACGCGGATGCCAATACCCGGGGTGTTCTGCTTGGAAAGCAGATCGGCCAGGTAATCATGGGCGGCGTCGGTAATGGTAATAGCGGTCATGGAAACTCCTCGCAGGCTTGAGGCGGAGTTTACGCCAATCGGCGCGCGGCACAAAGTCCTAGTATTTACGTAGGAATAGTTCGCAAATCGGCCAAGCGCCAGGTTCGCCGTCAATCCGCGCTTTAAGCCACGGATAGCTGCGTTTTTCTACCCATTCGCAGCTCAGCCATGAAGCGTCTCCGATGGCCAGCGCACAGACAAATAACATCAAATACGGGTTGATCCCATAGCGTCGGGCCAGATAAGCGCCTGCCCGACAGCACCAGCACGTGCATCAGATACACCGAGTCGAAGAAAATCTGCATGAAGTGATGGCAGACCACCGCCCACGCGGCGAGCGCTCGCAGGGCCTGCACTGAAATCAACATCGATGGCGCTCCCGATCCCGTGCTACACAGGATTGGGACTGCTGCCATCGATCAAACGATCAAAGATTCTCGTACCGGTTCATGTCCAGCACGCCCTCTTCCACCGGGTCGGTTTCATGGATGTACTGGCTCAGGTCATGGAAATAGAACCAGAACTGCGGATGGCTGCGGCGAATACCCCAACGTTCGACGATCTTCTCGAACTGCGGCGCATCCTTCGCGCTTTCCATGGCATCGACAAACGCCGGCACCTGATCCGCCGGGATGTTGAACATGAAGTTCGGGTAGCTGCTCAGCACGCCCGGATAAATGGTCAGGGTGTCGAGGCCCGGTTGATAGCGCAGTGACTCACCGAGCAGGAACGCCACGTTGCTGTGGGCGCGGTTGCGCAGCAGGCTGTAGACCTCGCGTTTGCCGCTGGCCGTTTCGATGCGCAGCATGGTCGCTTCCGGCAACTGATCGATCACTTTCAGCCCCGCCGCAGGACGCGCCGTCAGACGGCTCAGCGCCTGTTCGGCGTTTTGCAGCGCCGGGTCGATGTTCGGCCGCGAACAGTAGGCATCCACGCAGCGATTGATCGGATCGGGCCGTGCGTTGAGGTCGCCATAACGGGCGAGCAACTGCATGGCGAAGACATGTTTCGGGTCTTTTCCGTCGAGTTTCAGCGCCGTTGGCTTGTCGTCGTCGATGGACTCATAGTCCAGCCACATTTTGAATTGGCCGCTGCTCTGATACCAATCGTCGAGGTAGTCCTCGCGGGAATCGGCCGGCATCAGACGCAGGAAATTCTGTTCGGCGCCATTGCGGATCAGGTCGAAGTACAGTCGGGTCTGCGCCTGATGGGAGACGTTGCCGAATACATCGAAGTTGACCGCCAACTGGTAATAGGTGCGCTCCAGCAGCGGATAGTCGAACAGCCACATGGTCTGCGGCACTTCGCCGATCAGGCCTTTGGTCACCGACGCGCTGTCGAAGTGGCGGAAGATGCTCAACAGCGCATTGTCGTTGCCCGCCCACAGGGTCGACCAGCTCGGCGCCGGTTGGTCGGCGTAGCTGTCACGGCGCAAGGCTTCGTACTTGTTTCGCTTGTTGCGATAGTCGTGCCACAGGCTCAGGACGCTGCCGACATCGTCGTTCTGCCCCGGCATGGCCAGCAACGGCGTGGCCTGGCCGCGATAGTTCGGATCGGTGATATACAGGTCATGTTCCGGCGCCTGGAACAGCGCCCAGAAATTATCGCGGATCACGTCAGTTGCGATCTGGCCACGGCATACCGGGCCGCGAATGAACGTGCGCACGAAGTATTCGGCGTTATCGAGCATGAACTGATAACGCGCCTGCGCCGGAATCGCTTCGAAGGTCGCAAACGGGTTGGCCCGGCTCTGCGGCCCGTAACCCGGCAATGCATGAACCTGCCAGTTGCCGTTGTAGAACAGGCTTTTGACCCGCGCCATCTTCGCCGCACTCAGCGGATAAGTGATGTGGGTCTTGTGCACGATCACGCCCTGCACCGGCCACAGGCGGTAATACACCTGGGTGCCCGGATCATCGTTCGGGCGACGGGTGGCAATCAGGTCGATCGGCTGGCCGGTCGGCGTGCGCGAACGCACCCACTGGAAGAAATGCCCCGGCTCGCCGTCCTTGAAGTAGATGTGCGCCAGGAACCAGTGCTCATACAGCCAGCGCCCGACCAGACTCTCCCGCGCGCCAGGCTGGTTGAGCAGGTTTTCCCACTGCACGATCTGCAGCGCTTCCTTGGCGCTCGGCGCCAGGCCCTGCTCATCGATCGGCGCGCCGGACGCCAGCCAGCGCTGCAACGTCTGATATTGCTGGTTGGTCAGGCCGGTGACCGCCAGCGGCATGCCCTCTTTCGGGTGGGCGCCGGCATAGCCGTCGAACTCGGCCGGCATCGCGCACATGTTTTCCCGTTGCAGGCCGAGGACGATGTCCTCCGGCAATTTGGCGTTGGGTGTCAGTGGCGTTTTGTGCCCCAATTCCAGCATGCGCGCCATCAGTGCCGCCTGACTGCCCTGGGCGTCGAGTACCGAATAGAAGTCTTTCTGCTGCCAGGCACGTTTGCCAAAAGCGTCGTAGAACAGCCGCGTGGTCGGCGCTGCCTGAGTGCGTTCGCCGTCGTAGACCGGCATCTTGCTCGCGCCACGGGCCGCGCCTTCACCGCTGCCCAGGTTCAACTGGCAGGCGGAGTCGTAGCACGCATGGCAGGCCACGCACTTCTCGGTGAAGATCGGCTGGATGTCGCGGGTGTAAGAAATGGCAGGCGAGATCGCAGGACTTTGCGCCGCCGCGCCAAAGCTCAAAAACAGCAACACCATGCTGACGACGCGGTACGACATATCCCTGATCCTGATCCTGAATAAAAACGCCGCGATTCTACCGTTATGACGCCTGTGCCAACATGAGCGATATTCATGCAAAAGTGCCGCATGCTCTAAATCCGCACAGGTTTGTTATGATCCCGCTCCTTCGTCATGGTCTTTTTCGAGTAGTCCCAATGTCCGATCGCAGCGTCCGCCTTCAAGCTCTCAAGCAAGCCCTCAAAGAGCGCATCCTGATACTCGATGGCGGTATGGGCACGATGATCCAGAGCTACAAGCTCGAAGAGCAGGATTATCGCGGCAAGCGTTTCGCCGACTGGCCGAGCGACGTCAAGGGCAACAACGACCTGCTGGTCATTACCCGTCCCGACGTGATCGGCGGCATCGAGAAAGCCTACCTGGATGCCGGCGCCGACATCCTGGAAACCAACACCTTCAACGCCACCCGCATTTCCATGGCCGATTACGGCATGGAAGAGCTGGCCTACGAACTCAACGTAGAAGGCGCACGACTGGCGCGCAAGGTCGCCGACGCCAAGACCGCCGAGAACCCGGACAAGCCGCGCTTCGTCGCCGGCGTGCTCGGCCCGACCAGCCGCACCTGCTCGCTGTCGCCGGACGTCAACAACCCGGGCTATCGCAACGTCACCTTCGATGAGCTGGTGGAAAACTACACCGAAGCCACCAAAGGCCTGATCGAGGGCGGCGCCGACCTGATTTTGATCGAAACCATCTTCGACACCCTCAACGCCAAAGCGGCGATCTTCGCCGTGCAAGGCGTGTTCGAAGAGTTGCACATCGAACTGCCGATCATGATTTCCGGCACCATCACCGACGCCTCCGGCCGCACCCTGTCGGGCCAGACCACCGAAGCCTTCTGGAACTCCGTGGCCCACGCCAAGCCGATTTCGGTCGGTCTGAACTGCGCACTCGGCGCCCGTGAACTGCGTCCGTACCTGGAGGAGCTGTCGGACAAGGCCAGCACCCACGTTTCGGCGCACCCGAACGCCGGCCTGCCGAACGAATTCGGCGAGTACGACGAGTTGCCGGTGGACACCGCCAAAGTCATCGAAGAATTCGCCCAGAGCGGTTTCCTCAACATCGTCGGTGGTTGCTGCGGCACCACCCCGGGGCACATCGAAGCCATCGCCAAAGCCGTTGCCGGCTACGCGCCACGGCAGATTCCGGACATTCCCAAGGCCTGCCGCCTGTCGGGTCTGGAGCCGTTCACCATCGATCGCAGCTCGCTGTTCGTCAACGTCGGCGAGCGGACCAACATCACCGGTTCCGCAAAATTCGCCCGTCTGATCCGTGAAGACAACTACACCGAAGCCCTGGAAGTCGCCCTGCAGCAGGTCGAGGCCGGCGCCCAGGTGATCGACATCAACATGGACGAAGGGATGCTCGATTCGAAGAAGGCCATGGTGACCTTCCTCAATCTGATTGCCGGCGAGCCGGACATCTCCCGCGTACCGATCATGATCGACTCCTCGAAATGGGACGTGATCGAAGCGGGCCTGAAGTGCATTCAGGGCAAGGGCATCGTCAACTCGATCAGCATGAAAGAAGGCGTCGAGCAGTTCATCCACCACGCCAAACTGTGCAAACGCTACGGCGCTGCCGTGGTGGTGATGGCGTTCGACGAAGCCGGCCAGGCCGACACCGAGGCGCGCAAGAAAGAAATCTGCAAACGCTCCTACGACATTTTGGTCAACGAAGTCGGCTTCCCGCCGGAAGACATCATCTTCGACCCGAACATCTTCGCCGTGGCCACCGGTATCGAAGAACACAACAACTACGCTGTGGACTTCATCAACGCCTGTGCCTACATCCGTGACGAACTGCCGTACGCACTGACTTCCGGCGGCGTGTCCAACGTATCGTTCTCGTTCCGTGGCAACAACCCGGTGCGCGAGGCGATCCACTCGGTGTTCCTGCTGTACGCGATCCGCGCGGGCCTGACCATGGGTATTGTCAACGCCGGTCAGCTGGAAATCTACGACCAGATCCCGCAGGAACTGCGCGACGCCGTTGAAGACGTGATCCTCAACCGCACGCCGGAAGGCACCGACGCCCTCCTCGCCATCGCCGACAAGTACAAGGGTGACGGCAGCGTCAAGGAAGCCGAGACCGAAGAATGGCGCAGCTGGGACGTCAACAAGCGTCTGGAACATGCACTGGTCAAGGGCATCACCACCCACATCGTCGAAGACACCGAAGAGTCCCGTCAGTCCTTCGCCCGTCCGATCGAAGTGATCGAAGGCCCGCTGATGTCCGGCATGAACATCGTCGGCGACCTGTTCGGCGCCGGCAAAATGTTCCTGCCGCAGGTGGTTAAGTCCGCCCGCGTGATGAAGCAGGCCGTGGCCCACCTGATCCCGTTCATCGAACTGGAAAAAGGCGACAAGCCGGAAGCCAAGGGCAAGATCCTCATGGCCACCGTAAAAGGTGACGTGCATGACATCGGCAAGAACATTGTCGGCGTGGTACTGGGTTGCAACGGCTACGACATCGTCGACCTCGGCGTGATGGTACCAGCCGAGAAGATCCTGCAAGTGGCCAAGGAACAGAAGTGCGACATCATCGGCCTGTCCGGCCTGATCACCCCGTCGCTGGATGAAATGGTCCACGTGGCCCGCGAGATGCAGCGCCAGGACTTCCACCTGCCGCTGATGATCGGCGGCGCGACCACCTCCAAGGCGCACACGGCGGTGAAAATCGAGCCGAAGTACAGCAACGATGCGGTGGTCTACGTCACCGACGCCTCCCGCGCCGTGGGCGTGGCGACGCAGTTGTTATCCAAGGAGCTGAAGGCCGGTTTCGTCGAGAAGACCCGCGAAGAGTACGTCGAAGTCCGCGAGCGCACCGCCAACCGCAGCGCCCGTACCGAACGCCTGAGCTACGCCGCATCGATCGCGAAAAAACCGCAGTTCGACTGGGCCACTTACACCCCGGTCAAACCGACGTTCACCGGCAGCCGTGTGCTGGACAACATCGACCTCAACGTCCTGGCCGAGTACATCGACTGGACGCCGTTCTTCATCTCCTGGGACCTGGCCGGCAAGTTCCCGCGCATCCTCGAAGACGAAGTGGTCGGTGAGGCCGCAACCTCGCTGTACAAGGACGCCCGCGAAATGCTGACCAAGCTGATCGACGAGAAGCTGATCAGCGCCCGTGCGGTGTTCGGCTTCTGGCCAGCCAATCAGGTGCATGACGACGATATCGAGCTGTACGGCGATGACGGCAAGCCGATGGCGCGCCTGCATCACCTGCGCCAGCAGATCATCAAGACCGACGGCAAGCCGAACTTCTCGCTCGCCGACTTCGTCGCGCCGAAGGACAGCGAAGTGACTGACTACGTCGGTGGTTTCATCACCACCGCCGGGATCGGCGCCGAAGAAGTGGCCAAGGCCTATCAGGACGCTGGCGACGACTACAACTCGATCATGGTCAAGGCATTGGCGGACCGTCTGGCCGAAGCCTGTGCCGAATGGCTGCACCAGCAGGTACGTAAAGAGCACTGGGGTTACGCCAAGGATGAAGTTCTCGACAACGAAGCACTGATCAAAGAGCAGTATTCCGGCATCCGCCCTGCCCCGGGCTACCCGGCGTGCCCGGATCACACCGAGAAGGCCACGCTGTTCGCCCTGCTCGACCCTGAGGCCCAGGAAATGCGCGCCGGCCGCAGCGGTGTGTTCCTCACCGAGCACTACGCGATGTTCCCGGCAGCGGCGGTCAGCGGCTGGTATTTCGCGCATCCGCAGGCGCAGTACTTCGCCGTGGGCAAGGTCGACAAGGATCAGGTGCAGAGCTACACCTCGCGCAAAGGCCAGGAACTGAGCCTGACCGAGCGTTGGCTGGCGCCGAACCTGGGTTACGACAACTGATCCAGCTTCACGCGACACGCGACACCCTGTGGGAGCCTATTGGCTCCCACAGGTATTTCTGCACCCCGGAAAGGGTTGGCTATGCTTGTCTGACACACACGGCAGACGAGGGATTTATGGACGATCCAGTCGACAACAAGCCACCGACCTTCTGGCAGATGCTGCAAAGCGTCATGGCGGCGGCGTTCGGGGTGCAGAGCGGCAAGAACCGGGCAAGGGACTTCACCCATGGAAAGCCCAGCCACTTCATCTTCCTGGGCATTGCGTTCACGGCGGTGTTCGCCCTGACGCTGTTTGGCATCGTGCAACTGGTGGTGCATCTGGCAGGCGCGTGACCGGCGTCAGTGCATCAGGGTTTGCAGGTTGAACGGATAGCGATACGAAACCGGACGGCCCTTCGCCGAGAGCTTGCGAAAATGCACGCCGTAGTCCGGCGCAGTGCCCATGGCCAGCATTCGGCGGGCATGATCTCTGTCGATCAGTTGCAACAATGGAATCTGCCGGTCACGACCGCCGTACTGATTCAGATCGACGCCTTGCGCGTGATCATGCAGTTCGACAAGCGCCCAGCCACCGAGAGTGAAATGCCCGCCGAGCAACGCGCTCAGGCGACCGTCAACCATGGCCTGCAAAGCTTCGGGCGAGGTATTGACCGCGCTGAACAACACGTCCTTGCCCGGCACTTTGCCGGCCTCTGAAACGGCGCGCATCGCGCCGAAGGCCATTTCATCGTTGGCCGCCCACACCAAAGACACTTTTGGATATCGGACCAACAATTGCTTCGCCTGCTCGTAGGCACGTTGTTGCGTCCAGCCGCCGTAGACCAGTTGCCGCAAACGTACCTGAGGATGCTCGGCCAGCGCCCGCTGCATGCCCTTTTCGCGCAGTTGCGCCGAGGGCGTGATCTTCAGGCCGGAAAACGCCAGCAGATCGATGTTTTCACCGGGGGCCACGGGTGGATGCAGGCGAATCAGCTCCTTCATCATCAGGTAACCACCCTCCTCATCGTTGGGCACCAGGCTACCGATACGATCCGCGCGCTCTGCCACCAGCGCCTGCTGGTTGGGCGTCAGTGCCGAATTGACGATAAAGAGCTTCACGCCACTGTCATTGGCCATGCGCAGAATCTGCGGCGCGACGTACTGTTCATTGACGAACACCAGATAATCCGGGCGATCAGGCCCCTGCAACGCCAGTCGCGCCTGCGCCAGGGTCAGTTCGGGCTGGCGCTGGGCATAGAGGATGTGCAGGTCGATTCCAAGATCCCGAGCGGCGGCCTGCATGAATTGCGAGTAACTGACCCAGAACGCTTCCTGGGTCGAGCCCGGATTCAGAAACAGCACGGACTCCGCCCGCGCACTGGTCCCGAAGGCCATGCCCAGCAAAAGCAGACTGATGTGGAGAAACTTGAACATGAAGCATCCGGGCCCGGGGAAAAATGGCCGCGCATTATAGCCATTCAATCGCCGGCCATTAGCGCCTGATCCCGCTTTTTGTCCGACAATCGTCGGAAGCGGGCCCGGAGGGGTCGTTTTACTGATGACTGACCCAGAACACCGCTGTTCCAACGACCAGAATGATCAGGAACAGAATGGCCCACGCATCGACACTGCTATCGCTTTTCCTTGCCTTGGTTGGGTTGCTCATTGCATCGCCTCTTGTCGGTTTTATCGGTGATTGCAGAAAGACTCGACCACAGTTAAGACGATGATTGTCCGCACGACAAATGTGGGTTAGTTAACAGTGATTCTCGTTAGTCGTTTTGGTTCTTTCCATATACTCAAACATCACTTTTGCGCATAACTGCAAACGGGTATATTGCCCCGGCTCCATTAGGGAGTGCGCGGCCGTGCGCGCGTAATTGCAGAGGCACCATCGGACTCCAGCAAGCGAAAACGCAGCGTTTTCCGAGTAGCCCAAAGCCTGAGAACAGGACTTATATGTACGTATACGACGAGTACGATCAGCGGATCATCGAGGACCGCGTCAAGCAGTTCCGTGATCAGACCCGACGCTATCTGGCAGGTGAGCTGAGCGAAGAAGAATTCCGCCCCCTGCGCCTGCAGAATGGCCTGTACATCCAGCGTTTCGCGCCGATGTTGCGGGTGGCGGTGCCTTACGGCCAACTGACCTCGCGTCAGATGCGCATGATGGCGAAGATTGCCCGTGACTACGACAAGGGCTACGCCCACATCAGTACCCGCCAGAACGTACAGTTCAACTGGCCGGCACTCGAAGACATCCCGGACATCCTCGCCGAACTGGCCACCGTGCAGATGCACGCGATCCAGACCAGCGGCAACTGCCTGCGCAACGTCACCACCGACCAGTTCGCCGGTGTTGCGTTCGACGAGTTGATCGATCCGCGTCCGTGGTGCGAAATCGTTCGTCAGTGGACCACGTTCCACCCGGAATTCGCCTACCTGCCACGTAAATTCAAGATCGCCGTCAACGGTTCGACCTCCGACCGCGCGGCCATCGAAGTCCACGACATCGGCCTTGAGCCGGTCCACAACGCCGCTGGCGAACTCGGTTTCCGCGTGCTGGTCGGCGGCGGTCTGGGTCGTACTCCGGTGGTGGGTGCCTTCATCAACGAGTTCTTGCCGTGGCAGGATCTGTTGAGCTACCTCGACGCGATCCTGCGGGTCTACAACCGCTACGGCCGTCGCGACAACAAATACAAGGCGCGGATCAAGATCCTCGTCAAAGCGCTGACTCCAGAAGTCTTCGCCCAAAAAGTCGATGCCGAGATGGAACACCTGCGCGGCGGCCAGACAACGCTGACCGAAGCCGAACTGCATCGCGTCGCCAAACACTTCGTCGACCCGGACTACAAGGCGCTGAGCAATCAAGACGCCGAACTGGCCGCCCTCGACAAGGAACACCCGGGTTTCGCCCGCTGGCGCACCCGCAATACCCTGGCACACAAGAAGCCGGGCTATGTAGCCGTAACGCTGTCCCTGAAGCCGACCGGCGTTGCACCGGGCGACATCACCGACAAGCAGCTCGACGCCGTCGCCGACCTGGCCGACCGCTACAGCTTCGGTCAACTGCGCACCTCCCACGAGCAGAACATCATTCTGGCCGACGTCGAGCAGAGCCAGTTGTTCACCCTGTGGGGCGAACTGCGTGAAGGTGGTTTCGCTACGCCGAACATCGGCCTGCTGACCGACATCATCTGCTGCCCTGGCGGTGATTTCTGCTCCCTGGCCAACGCCAAGTCGATCCCGATCGCCGAATCGATCCAGCGCCGTTTCGACGACCTGGACTACCTGTTCGACATCGGTGAGCTGGACCTGAACATCTCCGGCTGCATGAACGCCTGCGGTCACCACCACGTCGGCCACATCGGCATCCTCGGGGTGGACAAGAAAGGTGAGGAGTTCTATCAGGTCTCCCTCGGCGGCAGCGCCAGCCGTGACGCCAGCCTGGGCAAGATCCTCGGCCCGTCCTTCGCCCAGGACGACATGCCGGATGTGATCTCCAAGCTGATCGACGTGTACGTGGAACAACGTACCGAAGACGAGCGCTTCATCGACACCTACCAGCGTATTGGCATCGACCTCTTCAAGGAACGCGTCTATGCAGCGAATCATTAAGAACAACGAGGTCGTCGACGAAACCTGGCACCTGCTGCCCAAGGATTTCAACATTGACGAGATCAGCAACTGCGACGACCTGATCGTCCCGCTGCAACTGTGGCGTGAACACAGCCGCATGCTCAAGGCCCGCGATGGCGGTCTGGGTGTCTGGCTGGACGCCGACGAAGAAGCCGAGGAAATCGGTGACGACGTGAATGAGTTCCAGGTAATTGCCTTGAACTTCCCGGCGTTCACCGATGGCCGCAACTACTCCAACGCCCGTCTGCTGCGTGACCGCTACGGTTTCAAAGGCGAACTGCGGGCGATTGGCGACGTGCTGCGCGACCAACTGTTCTACATGCGCCGTTGCGGTTTCGATGCCTTCGCCTTGCGCGCGGACAAAGACCCGTACGACGCCCTGGAAAGCCTCAAGGACTTCTCGGTGACCTATCAGGCCGCCACTGACGAACCGCTGCCACTGTTCCGTCGCCGCTGACCGTGTACTCCGAGCCCGCAAACGCGGGCTCGGGGGCTCTGCTTATCCCTCTCTCGTTCCTAACCTGTTGGGCCCCGGTGTGACCGGCAAAGTCAGCCCCGGATGCCTCGCCAGTGCCGCGCTGGTCAGTTGTTTTCGCAGTTCCAGGCTTTCATTTCTGAAGTTGTCGAAGATCGTCGTCATTTGCTGACTGGCGGCCTCACGAGACAACCCGACCTGTGCCTCCAATCGCGAAAACGCTTGCGCACTTCGATCGAAAACGCTGATAAATGCATCCTGACGTGTCGTCAGCAAATACTCCGCCCAGAACTCCTGTCTGCTGACCGACTCAGTCAGTAGCACCGTCTGCTCGGCCCTGACGACCTCCAGATACGCGTGATCGATCTGCGCGTCGGTCACCTCGGTATCCAACGGTACATTCAGCTCTGTGGGTTGTGCTGGCAACGCCAGGCGCCGCGCCAGTCTCACTCGATAAATCAGGCTGACATCCAGCGCCTGACGTTGAGTGAAGGTCCCTGAGCGGGAACGTCGCGCAATATCGAGCAACGCTTGCTTTTCCACCTGCTGCAAACGGAACAACCCGCGCAACAGACGGACCAGGTCGCCTTCAAGTGTCTGTGTACCGGTGCGGGCCGCTGCCGCTGCCCGATAACACAGAACCCTGACCTCCAGATCGCTGAACAGCCCCGCAACATTGGGAGCACTGACCCAACCTGACCGGGCCATGCGAAACAGCGCTCGACGCAACGAATCATCCTCGCAGGCCGCCTCCAGCACATTCCACACCCGCTGCCCGAGCTGTTCGCGGGTTCGGGAGTAATCGGCCGTTTCACGCAGTTGCATGAGCACTTCAAAAAAATCCCGGGAGTCCCGCGCAGCCGACAGCGATGACAGCACCTGCTTCGCCCGGCCGATCTCCACCGCCGGCAGGCCGTTGACCCACCCGGCCCCCTCACGATCACCCGCCAATCGTACAGTGCGGGTGTATTCGGTGGTGATCACGCCGAGGCTTATACCTTGTGACTGCTGGTACGCAGCGATGTCTTTCAGGCTTGTCGCCGACAGCGGGTTGCCATCGATCGTGGTGCCCCGGTTCAGTACCGCGCGGGAGGTGAACACGGACGACGGGATATCGACGATCCTGTTGTTGCGCAAATCGAGAGACTCCAGATGCGCAAGCCCATCGGTGTTCCCGGGCCATTCGCTGATGCCGGTGTCACGCAGGTTCAGATGGCGCAAACTGCGCATCGCACTGACATCAGGCGTCTGCCCCAAAGTCGAGTTGAACCCAAGGTCCAGCGTGCGCAAATGCTGCTTGCCGCCCAGTTCCTGCATCGATCGCTCGGTCAGGCGAATACTGTTATTGCTCAGATCCAGCCCGGTCAGCGCCGGCATATCGCCGATCGCAAGAGGAATGCGCGTCAACCCGTTCCCTGACAGATTCAGCACCCGCAATCCGGAAAAGTTACGCAAAAATGTGTTCAAACCCGCACTGGCGCCAACGCCACTCATCTCCAAAGCGGTGATGTGGGCAAAATCACCAACGAGGGTCGGTATTTCCCCCAGCGGCGCTGCATCGAATGTCAGACTGTAGGTCGGATGACCCGAGTGCACGGAGTGGCGGGTTTCCTTGCGCCAGGCGCGCAAAATGGCTTGCATTGCCCGAGCCTTGCTATGGGTAGGCACCTTGATTCTCGGCCCCTCCTCTTCCTGATAATACGTATCGCGGTGAGTCCAGCGCTCCAGGGTTTCGACCATCGTCCTGTATTGCTCGCGCAGCCGCTCCAGCGATCTGATGACCAGGACTTCGTCGGTGCCCAGCGAGGTCACGAAACGTTTGAGCTGCGCGGGGGATTGGGCCGGATACAGCTCCTGTGCCCGACGTATGAGCACGGGAGATGTTCCCGATGCAGAACTCGAAGGAGCCGACTGCTGGACGAAGGCTTGCTCGATCCGACGATCCGCCAGGCCCATGGGTGAACGGTAATCGGCGCTCATCGGTTCAATTCCCAATACCTTGGCAAATGCCTCGCGACGCTGCAGTGCCGATACAGTGATTTTCTGCCGCAAGCCAGTGCCGTCGATGTCCTTGTCGACCCCGATGGCCTTGCGACTGTGGGCCGGCAAGCTTTCCCACAACGTCTGGAAAAAATTCGCCCGGGTGCGCGTCGGCTGACTGGAGATGACCGTGTGACGCGTGTCCTGGCCCTGATAGCGCTCGGCGTAGGCTTCGATCAGCACTTTGTGCGCGGCGTCACTCGGGCCGACGGTTGCCCGCTGATCGGCATACACACCCCAATCCAGAATTTCGACAAACACATCGCCAGGCCAGCCAGGCAAATGGGTCAACGTGTCGAGTATCAGCATGTCGGGATCGCGCCCGCAGGCCGCGTCCAGATACAACCCCTCATAGGCCCGGTTCAGACGCTGGATCTGCTGATAGCGCCGCGCCTCTTCGGCCAGGCGCAGCGGTACAGTGTCGGATTCCAGTTGCTCCCACTCGCGTACATCGGCATGTTGCACCAGTTCGTCGATAACACTGGCTGAAAGTCCCGGAAATGCCTTGACGATCGGCTCGTTTCTGGAAAGTTCGCAAATGTCGGCTCGCCGGAACAGCCGATCCATCATCGCCATGCGCATGCGCGGTGCCAGCGCGGCAATGTGACTGGCCAGTAGCGCCGTCTGGTTTTTCTGCTCCACGGTAACCGAACCCAGCAAACGCAAACGTTCACTGTCATTGAGCGCTGCCAACAGTGGTCTATGGAACAGTCCCTTGCTCAGCAGGTCCTCACTGATTTTCACCTGACGGGCCGCATTGCCTGCGCCATAGCGCGCCACTTCGTCGCCGGTGACGTCCTCCACAATAATTGCCATGTCTCGTGGCCAACGACCTGCCCCCGTCAGCAAATACAACTGCAGATCGGCGTCTGCCATGGGGGCAGACGCCGGTAAAGCCATCTGCTCCATGAACAACCCGACGTCAGTATCTGCGCGAAAACGCCTTACAGAATCCGACAGCGCCGCCATCGGCTTGCCGCGCTCGACAAACAGCTGCCGCATAACCGCCTCATCGATGCCACTGGCCGCGATGATTTGCAGCGCGCGAGTATCTGAAACCTTCTCTTCCCGGAATCCCAAACGACGGAACAGGGTCAAGGAGCTCCATTCGTGAGGCAACTCGGAATCGTGACGCCAGGCGCCCGCACCGTTGGTCTCTAGTAAAGGTGAATAGCGTTCGGGCAACTGCGGGTCATGCACCTCCCACAAGCCGGTGCCGGTTACCGGACGCACCGCGTACGCATCGGGCCCCAGCGGCAAATAGCGCTTGTCTGCGCGCCAGACCAACCCTTGTGCGTCGGCAGCAAGGTTGCTCGGCAAGGATTCACGATGACGGTAAGCCGTCATGTCCGGATTCCAAAGTCGATGCGACATCGCGCCAACCGGGACGCGCCGCAACCCCTGCATGAAACTCGACGAGCGTACGAGTCTATAGGCCTCGCCGGTGGCCACACCGCCAGCGGCGAAGCTCGCCATGAGGATCAGGTTCTCAAGGGTGTCAAACAGACAATCGGCGGCATGCTCCTGATCGCCGTGAGCCCAGCTGTCGATGCCCTCGTAAATCTCGCCGAGCAATTGCAGCCCGGCAACGGCGCACAGGACTTCACCGAGCACCGGCACAAAGGAGACAAAAAACAACAGCGTATTCAGTCCGATGGCTTTGTAGGTGTCCAGCCTGGCCAGACGGGTTTTCTCATCCTCATCGTCGGTGGGTACCACCAGCAAACGAGTGTCGGCCCGCACCTGCGCCGCGCGGTGCTGGAAGATGGCCAGAAACAGGTCCCGTTTTGCGTCACCTTCAAGATCGATGCCTGTCAGCGGCAGATAGGTCGAAGTAATGGGAAAATGGTTCGGCCTGACATTCAACAACCGCACACTCAGTCCGGTCAGGAAAAGTGAGCGATCTTGCATAGGGAGAAATCGCATGAAAAAACGTCGGAACTCGGAATTGCGTAAACGCCCGCTCAGCTCAAGCTCGAATTTCTGGAACGACGCATACTCTTTCAATGGGTGATCAGGATCGCCCGGCATATAGATCACACAACGGTAATCGTCTTCCTCTGGCTCGTCGATCAGGCCGATGAACATGGCGCCTCGAAGTTGCACACCGAGCATTTCAAGACTTTGATAGCCGAGCGTGTTTTTGCCCAGTTTGATCGAGGACTCCGAGTTCTTGATCGACTTGAGCATCTGATAAACATCGGCGCTTATGTGACCACGCATGTAGGCGATATGCCGATCAACATCGAATTGATCCCTGGAATAAGCGACAGATGTTTCCTGCAAACTGGCGAGTTGAGTGTCGCTGCCAAAAAAACCTTCCACATGTTTCTGGTATTGCTTGCCAAGATCCAGGTATCGGCAAAGTCTGGCGAACTCATGGGGCTGTATCGGCAAAACCCGGTTGGACCGCCCCGTTACTTTCTGCGGAACGTAGAGCAAAGAGCTCTCGTGATAGCTGCTGGCCAGGGTTTCAGACAACTCGAAATTTTCACAGGCCGCCGTCAACAGATCGCGATCGATCGGCAACACCAGTTTCTTTCGCAGCCCCAACAGACTTGACGTCGAGCGCACATGCTGAAAAATCGCCCCATCGACTTCGAAGGGTTCGCCCAGTTTCTCAGTCATGGCCTTGGCCAGAAGGGGTGTGCAAAAGCTCTGTGGGGATTTTAACGTCCGCAGCTTTTCCAGCGCGGCATGGCGTGATTTGAAACTGGCCTTGAAACTTTCATAGAGACCATTGCGCGCGACCTCTGACGATTCAAGCAGCCAGGCGGGCATCCGCTTTTTATACAACTCAAAGAAGACACCTTGTTGAGCTGGCGTCATGACGGGCAAACTTGATTGATTCTTTTCAACTTCCATGCTTAACAACTCTCATTCTGAAATGAACATTCAGAATAAAGTTGAAGCAACACTCAATACAGCGCGATTAGTTGATGTATTGCCGACTAAAATAACAACATTATGCGACGATAAAACATCTATATACCGCACTGACTTACGATAAAAGCGCTTCACGCTCGCGAGGCTGAAACCTCACGAGCGTACGCAACACTTACCAGAATCGTTGCTGGGTCAGCCGGCTCCACCAGCTCAGCAACACGCGATCCACCGAGCCGCTGGCCGCCATGCCGATACGCTCCTGCAGGCTTTTGCGTTCGGCATAGTGCAGGTGATAGACCTCGGACTGTTTGGCCCGCTCGGCCAGGTATTCGTCACTGGTCTTGAGCTCATCCACCAATTGCTTTTCCAGCGCCGCGATGCCGAGCCAGACTTCACCGGTGGCCACTTCGTCGATCGCCAGCTGTGGGCGATAACGCGCGACGAAGTTCTTGAACAGCTTATGGGTGATGTCCAGGTCTTCCTGGAATTTCTCCCGGCCCTTCTCGGTGTTTTCGCCAAACACGGTGAGGGTGCGCTTGTATTCGCCGGCGGTCAGCACTTCGAAATCGATGTCATGTTTTTTCAACAGGCGATTGACGTTCGGCAGCTGCGCAACCACCCCGATCGAGCCAAGAATGGCAAACGGCGCGCTGATGATCTTCTCGCCGATGCAGGCCATCATGTAGCCGCCGCTCGCCGCGACCTTGTCGATGCACACGGTCAACGGCACGCCGGCTTCACGGATGCGTGCCAGTTGCGACGAGGCCAGGCCATAGCTGTGAACCATGCCGCCGCCACTCTCCAGACGCAGGACCACTTCATCCTTCGGTGTAGCCAGGGTCAGCAGTGCGGTGATTTCGTGGCGCAGACTTTCGGTGGCCGACGCCTTGATGTCGCCATCGAAATCCAGCACGAATACCCGCGGTTTGGCGTCCGGGTTCTTCTTCTGTTTCTTCTCGGCCTTGGCCTCGCCCTTGCGCAAGGCCTTGAGCTGATCCTTGTCGAGCAGGGTCTGCTCCAGGCGCTCACGCAGGCCTTTATAGAAATCATTGAGCTTGTTGACCTGCAACTGGCCCGCAGACTTGCGTCGGCCCTTGCTGCGCAATGCAGCAAAACTGGCCAGCACCACCAGAATCGCGATGACCAGTGTCACGGTCTTGGCCAGGAAACTGGCGTATTCAGTCAAAAACTCCACAGTGACTCCTTCAAACGATGCGCAATTGCTTAACACGCGCGGGATACCCCCAGCATACCCATGCACTGCTTCGTCGGCCAGCCGTGAAACCTCTGGAAACAGGCCTGTAACGGGCATTTCAAACAAGCGTATGTTTTTTCATTGACAGCTCTCCGCCATCCCCATAACCTCGCCACAACCTTCAACGTACCGGGATGACGCGGACGTGGGCAGCATCTACTTGATTCGACATGGCCAGGCCTCCTTCGGTGCAGACGACTATGACGTCCTGTCGCCGACCGGTGTACGCCAGGCAGAGATCCTCGGCCGCCACCTCGCCGAGCTCGGCGTCAGCTTCGATCGCTGCCTGTCGGGCGATCTGCGCCGTCAGCAACACACGGCCAACAGCGCGCTGGAACAGTTCGCCGCCATCGGATTGCCGGTCCCTGCTCTGGAAATCGATTCGGCCTTCAACGAATTCGACGCCGACGCCGTGATCCGCGCCCTGCTCCCGGCCATGCTGCCCGAAGAACCCGAAGCGCTGGAGATCCTGCGCAACGCCGCACAGAACCGTGGCGAGTTCCAGCGCATCTTCGCCCTGATCATCGAACGCTGGCTGGCCGGCACCTACGACACGCCGGGGCTGGAAAGCTGGCTGGGCTTCGTCGAACGGGTCCAGGCCGGGCTGAACCGCCTACTCGATCAGGCCGACAACACCCAGAAAATCGCAGTGTTCACCTCGGGCGGCACCATCACCGCCCTGCTCCACCTGATTACGCAAATGCCTGCACGGCAGGCCTTTGAACTGAACTGGCAAATCGTCAACACCTCGCTCAACCAGCTGAAGTTCCGCGGTCGCGAGGTGGCTCTGGCTTCCTTCAACAGTCATGCACACCTGCAACTGCTGAAGGCCCCGGAACTCATCACTTTTCGCTGAGTCCGGATTACTGTGACCCTGCTGCAATCAACCAAAAAGGATCGAACCATGACCTCCGTAGCTGATGCCGTAAAAGCAATGCAAGCCAAGTTCAACCCAGCCGCTGCTGCCGGTCTGGATCTGATCTTCGGTTTCAACATCACTGACGAAGACAAGCACTACGCCCTGATCGTCAAAGACGGCACTTGCGACATCCAGGAAGGCGAAAACGCCGACGCCAACTGCACGCTCGTGCTGGACAGCGAAACCCTGAAAGGCATCGTCAGCGGCGAAACCGACGGCATGCAAGCCTTCATGGGCGGCAAGCTGCGCGTTGAAGGCGACATGATGCTGTCGATGAAACTGTCCGAGCTGTTCCCGGCATAAGTCGGCAGCCAGACTGCAAACAAATCCCGCCCCTGTGGCGGGATTTGTCGTTTCAGGCGCTCGAACCGGCAAACGAAGCCGCCAGCAACTCCCGCGTATACGGGTGTTTTGCCGAGCCGAACAACTCACCCGTTTCCCCTCGCTCCACCACCTCGCCATCCTTCATCACGATCAGGTCGTGGGCCAGTGCCCGCACTACCGCCAGGTCATGACTGATGAACAGATACGTCAGACCGTGTTCCTCCTGTAACCGGCGCAACAGCGCGACGATCTGTTTCTGCACCGTGCGATCCAGCGCCGACGTCGGCTCGTCGAGCAGGATCAGATCCGGCTTGAGCACCAACGCCCGGGCGATGGCGATGCGTTGTCGTTGCCCGCCGGAAAACTCGTGGGGATAGCGATGACGTGTCGCCGGATCGAGGCCCACCTCCCGCAAGACATCAATCACGGCCTGTTCACGTTCCCGCGCATTCATGTCGCTGTGCACCTGCAAACCCTCGGCGATGATCTGCTCCACGCACAAGCGCGGACTGAGGCTGCCGAACGGATCCTGAAACACCACTTGCAGGCGTTTGCGCAGCGGCCGTAGCTGCTTTCCGCTCAGGCCTTCCAGCGCCGTGCCTTCGAAACGGATGCTGCCGTCAGCCTCGATCAGCCGCAGGATCGCCTGGCCGAGGGTGGACTTGCCTGAGCCCGACTCACCGACAATCCCCAGGGTCCGACCCCGTTGCAGACTCAGATCGATACCGTTGACCGCATGCAGATACGACTTTGGGCGCAGCCAGCCGCCACCGAGTCGAAAGCGCACGTTGAGATCGCGCACTTGCAACAGTTCCTCCGACTTGTCCCGACACAGCGCCATGCCGCCGGGTTCGGCGTTAAGCAATTCAATACTGTAGGGATGCTGCGGTGCCCGGAACAATTGCTCGCAAGTAGCCTGTTCGACGATCTCGCCGCCGCGCATCACCGCGACACGCTGGGCAATGGTGCGCACCAGATTCAAGTCATGACTGATGATCAGCAACGCCATGCCCAGTCGCTGTTGCAGCTCTTTGAGCAACAGAAGAATCTTGCGCTGCACGGTGACATCGAGGGCGGTGGTCGGCTCATCGGCGATCAGCAATTGCGGCTCACATGCCAGTGCCATCGCGATCATCACTCGCTGCCGTTGCCCGCCGGAGAGCTGATGCGGATAAGCCTTCAGACGTTCACTTGGGCGTTGAATGCCCACCAGTTCCAACAGCTCCAGAATCCGTTTGCGCGCCGCCGCGCCTGCCAGACCTTTGTGCAGCGCCAGACTTTCGCCGAGTTGTCGCTCGATGCTGTGCAACGGGTTGAGCGAACTCATCGGCTCCTGAAAAATCATCGCAATGCGGTTACCACGCAGCTGTCGCAGATAACGCTCATGCACGCCCAGCAACTCTTCGCCGCCATAACGAATGCTGCCGTCAATGCGGGTGATGGCCGGGTCCAGCAGTTGCAGGATGCTGTGGGCCGTCACCGACTTGCCGGAACCGGACTCCCCCACCAGCGCCAGGCATTCACCCGGACGGATGTCGAGATCGATGCCGTGGACCACTTCCTGGCCTTTGAAGGCAACCCGCAGGTCGCGTATTTCGATCAAATGTTCACGCATATCAAGTCCTGGGGTCGAAGGCATCACGGCACGCTTCGCCGATGAATACGAGCAGTGAAAGAATCAGCGCGAGTGCAAAAAACGCTGTCAGGCCCAGCCACGGCGCTTGCAGATTGGTCTTGCCCTGACCGATCAATTCACCCAGCGACGCACTGCCCGCCGGCATGCCGAAGCCCAGAAAATCCAGCGCAGACAACGTTGCGATGGCTCCGGTGAGAATGAACGGCAGGTACGTCAGCGTCGCGCTCATGGCGTTGGGCAGAATGTGCCGCACGATCACCTGCGCGTCGCCGACGCCCAGTGCCCGCGCCGCTTTCACGTACTCGAGCCCACGGCTGCGCAGAAACTCGGCGCGCACCACATCGACCAGGCTCAGCCAGGAAAACAGCGCCATGATGCCCAGCAACCACCAGAAATTCGGCTCGACGAACCCGGACAGAATGATCAGCAGATACAACACCGGCAGCCCCGACCAGACCTCCAGCAAACGCTGTCCGATCAAGTCGACCCAACCGCCGTAGTAGCCCTGCAACGCACCGGCGGCGATGCCGATCAACACACTGGTCGCGGTCAGTGCCAAGGCAAACAGCAGTGACACCCGCGTACCGAAAATCACCCGCGCCAGCACATCCCGCGCCTGATCATCAGTGCCCAGCCAGTTCTCACCGGTGGGAGGGCTCGGTGCCGGTTCCGTGAGGTCGTAATTGACCGTGTCGAAACCGAAGGGGATCGGCGCAAACCACATCCGCCCGCCCTGCCCCTCGATCAGCTCGCGAACCTGGGCGCTGCGATAGTCAGGCTGAAACGGCAACTCGCCGCCGAAGTCCTGTTCGGTGTAACGCTTGAACGCCGGAAAATACCAACCGCCCTGGTAGCTCACCAACAGCGGTTTGTCGTTGGCGACCAGCTCGCCGCCAAGGCTCAATCCGAAGAGTGCGAGAAACAGCCACAACGACCACCAGCCGCGCCGATGAGCCTTGAACCGCGCCCAACGGCGCTGTCCGATGGGAGATAACGTCAGCATCGGGCGGTCCTCGCAGAGAAGTCGATGCGCGGGTCGACCAGCGTGTAGCACAGGTCACCGAGCAGTTTTATCAAGAGTCCGAACAGGGTGAAGATGAACAGCGAACCGAACACCACCGGGTAATCCCTCGACACTGCCGCCTCGTAACTGAGGCGCCCGAGGCCATCGAGGGAAAAAATCACCTCGATCAGCAGCGAGCCGCCGAAGAACACGGTCACCAGCGCCTGAGGCAACCCGGCGACCACCAACAGCATCGCATTGCGAAACACGTGTCCGTACAACACCTGTCGCTCACTCAACCCCTTGGCCCGGGCCGTGACCACGTACAGCCGCGAGATCTCGTTGAGGAAGCTGTTCTTGGTCAGGATCGTCAGCGTCGCGAATCCACCGATCACCAACGCGCTGACCGGCAACACCAGATGCCAGAAGTAATCCGCCACCTTGCCCCACGGCGTCAGCTCGGCGAAGTTGTCCGAGACCAGCCCGCGCACCGGAAACCAGTCCAGCGCCGTGCCGCCGGCAAACACCACGATCAACAACAGGGCGAACAGAAAGCCCGGCATCGCGTAACCGATGATGATCGCCGCGCTGCTCCAGACATCGAACGCCGAACCGTTGTGCACGGCCTTGCGGATGCCCAGCGGGATCGACACCAGATAGGTGATCAACGTCGCCCACAGCCCCAGCGACAAGGTCACCGGCAATTTCTGCCAGATCAATTCCGTCACCGTCGCGCCACGAAAGAAACTCTTGCCGAAATCCAGCTGCGCGTAGCTCTTGAGCATCAGCCACAAGCGCTCGCTGGCGGGTTTATCGAACCCGTACTGACGCTCGATATCGGCCACCAGTTTCGGGTCCAGGCCACGGGTCGCGCGGGACTCGCCGCCAATGGTTTCGACATGACTTGCACCCACTGCCCCACCAACACCGATCCCTTGCAAACGGGCGATGGCTTGCTCGACCGGACCACCGGGCGCAGCCTGCACGATCACGAAGTTCACCAACAGAATCGCCAACAAGGTCGGCACGATCAGCAGCAGACGCCGCAGGCTATAACCCCACATGGGCCAACTCCTTTTGCTGTTTTTGCGCCTGAGTGGCGGTCAACGCCGTCGGACTGATTTCCCACCAGGTATCCAGGCCAGCGTCGTACAGCGGCGCAATCGCCGGCCGGCCGAAACGGTTCCACCACACCGTGGAAATACCCGGTGGGTAATAGTTGGGAATCCAGTAGTAGCCCCACTGCAACACCCGGTCCAGCGCACGGGCATGGCGCAACAGACTCGCGCGGCTGTCGGCCTGCACCACGCCTTCGAGCAACGCATCCACCGCCGGATCACGCAGCACCATGTAGTTGTTGGAACCCGGATCATCGGCGCCGTCGGAGCCGAAGTAATTGAACATTTCGCGCCCTGGTGCCTGGCTCACCGGATAACCGACGACGATCATGTCGTAGTCGCGATTGCGCACGCGGTTGGTGTATTGCGCGGTGTCGACCTGACGAATATCGAAGCCGATGCCGATCTGCGCCAGGTTGCGTTTGAACGGCAGCAACAAGCGCTCGAAACCTTTCTGGCCGTTGAGAAAGGTGAATTGCAGCGGCTCGCCGGCAGCGTTGACCAACTGATCACCACGGGGTTTCCAACCGGCAGCCTCCAGCAGTTTCAGCGCCTGCAACTGTTGCGCGCGGATGTTGCCGCTGCCGTCGGTGCGCGGCGCCTCGAACACCTGACTGAACACCTCATCGGGGATCTTGCCGCACAAGGGTTCGAGGATTTTCAGTTCTTCGGCGTCCGGCAATTCAGTGGCTGACAGCTCGCTGTGGGAGAAGTAACTGCGCTGGCGCAGGTACATGCTGCGCATCATCTGCCGATTGCTCCATTCGAAATCCCAGAGCATGGCGATCGCTTGGCGCACCCGGCGATCCTGAAACATCGGTTTCTGCAGGTTGAACACGAAACCCTGAGCGCCTTGAGCGGCACCGGGAGCGAGGTGTTCGCGTAACAGTTTGCCCTGCTCCAGCGCTGCGCCGGCATAACCGATGGTGTAACTGGTGGCGGAGAACTCGCGGTTGTAATCGAAGCCGCCGGCCTTGAGCACTTGCCGCGATACGTCGGTGTCGGCGAAGAACTCCACACTCAACTGATCGAAGTTGTAGAGCCCGCGGCTGATTGGCAGATCCTTGCCCCACCAGTCCTGAACCCGCTGGAATTTGACACTGCGACCGGCATCCACCGCACTGACCCGATAGGGGCCGCTGCCGGGCGGAATCTCGAAACCAGCGCCTTCGGCAAAGTCCCGGGTGCGCCACCAATGCTCGGGCAGCACGGGCAGCACCGCCAGATCCAGCGGCAACGTGCGGCTGTCGTTGTTCTTGAACACGAAGCGCACCTGGGTTGGCGACTCGACCTGCACTTCGGCGACATCCCGAAACTGCTGCCGATACTTCAGGCTGCCCTGTGTGGTGAACAGCTCGAAGGTGTAGCGCACGTCCTCGGCCGTGATCGGCGTGCCGTCATCGAAACGCGCCGCTGGATTGAGATAGAAGCGCACCCAGCGCCGATCCGTGTCCAGTTCCATGCGTTGCGCCACCAGGCCGTAGACGCTGTAGGGCTCATCCTTGCTGCGATAAGCCAGTGGCGCGTAGAGCCAGCCATCGATCTCGGCGACGCCGGTGCCTTTTTCGACATAGGGAATCAGGTGATCGAACGGACCGCTTTCCAGCGAAGAACGCCGCAGGCTACCGCCCTTGGGGGCGTCGGGGTTGGCGTAGGCCAGGTGCTGGAAGTCCGGGGCGTACTTCGGAGCTTCGCCGTAGACCGTGAGGGCATGTTGAGGCTGCGCAAATATCGCCGGGCTCAGAACAAGACATACGCCCAGCAAAGTGAGTCTGGAAAACATGGGCAGATCCTTTAACCGCGTACCTGCCTACCTTTGATGTGCAGCGGGCAGGCATTTTTTATAGGGCCGGTTTTAGAACGATCGGTTACTAAAACCGGCACCGACTGGTCACTCTCAGAACTTGTAGTTGACCCGCGTGAACAGCGTCCGCCCGAACGGATCGCCGTACTTCGGGTCGTAGCCGCTCTGGAACGTGTAGGTCTGGTTGCTGAATGGCGGCTCGCGGTCGAACAGGTTCTTCACCCCCAGCGTCACGGCCAGGGTCTTGCGCCAGGTGTAGGTACCGGCCACGTCCCAGACGTTGTAGGAGCCAACATAGTCGTGGGTCTCACGATCCGAGTCGTGATAACCGCTGGTGTAGCGGTTGGTCAGGCTTGCGCCGAACGGGCCGTAGTTCCAGCTGCCGGTCAGGCTGTGACGCCAGCGGGCCACGGCACCGGCCGAAGCAAAGTCGCCGCCGCGAAAATCGCCGAGTTTGTCGATGTAGTCGCCCTTGAGTTGCTGCTGATACTCGTAACGACTGACATAGGTCCCTTGCAGACCGATGCCGAAATCGCCGTAGGACGTGCTCGGCAGGCGATAGTCGAAGCTCACGTCGACGCCGTTGGTCTTGATCTTGCCCAGGTTGGCCAGTCCCGTGACGATGTGATCGATGGAGCCATCAGGCTTGCGGATTAAACGATCCGGGTACAGTTCCGGGTTTTCGAACACCGCCGACTCAGGGAATTCGGCGATCTGGTTGGCGATGTTGATCCACCAGAAATCCAGCCCGGTGGTCAGGCGATCGAACGGCTGATACACGAAGCCGAGGGTGACGTTGCGCGCCGTCTCCGGGCTCAGGTCCGTGTTACCGCCCGTGGTCCGGTTGAACTGCTGGGCGCAGTCTCGGTTGGCGATCCCGCCATTGCTCGGATTACCCCCGGCGCACAGGCGCGGGTCGTTGTAGTTGGCGTTGGTGAAGGTGGTGAAGTTCGGGTTATAGAGTTCATACAGCGACGGCGCGCGGAAACCTTCACTATAGGCGCCGCGAACCACCAGCTCCTTGAACGGCTGGAAGCGGAACGAGTATTTCGGGTTGGTGGTGCTGCCGAAATCGCTGTATTTGTCGTGGCGCACGGCGGCGGACAGTTCCAGGCTGTCGAGCACCGGCACGTTGACCTCGGCGTACTGCGCCGAGACGCTGCGGTCCCCGGTGACGCTGGCATTGGGGTCAACGCCCAGGCTCTGCACATCGGCCGCGAACTGGGCGAAATCCTGATGGAAGTCTTCCTTGCGGTACTCGCCACCCAGTGCCAGCGCCGAAGGGCCTGCGCCAAACCAGTCACCAATCTCGCGGCTGACACGGCCATCAATCGCCTTCACCCGGCCAACAGCTGTTCCGTAATCGCCGTCCACCGCGTTGGCCGCCAGCAACGCGGAACCTGCAGCCGTCTGCGGGCCGAACGGGTTGATCACGCCATTGGCAATGCCCTGGCTGACAGCCCGGTCGTTCACATAACCGCTACGGATGGTATTGACCACTTTGTTCTGGTTGTACGAGGCACCGACGTTGTAGTCCCAACCGACGAGCGTGCCGTCGAAGCTCAGCAGCAGGCGCTGACCCGTGTTGTCGTCCTCATGCTGGCGAGCACCGACAGCGGTTTCGCGCCAGTTCACGTCTACCGGTTGCGTTGGATCAAGGGCAAAACCGCTCGGCCCCGGGGTGATGCCGTTGCCCGGATAAAACGCAGTACCAGGATTGACCTGATTGCCCATCAACGTACCGGGGCCGATCTGGGTGCGGTTTTCGTTGCGCGCCCAGAAGTATTCGAGGCTGACGTTGTGATCGTCCGACAGCTTGCCGGTGGCTTTGGCGAAGGCCGACGTCTTTTCGGTTTCCGGCACCAGATCGAGGTAATTCCACAGGCTCTGGCGGCAGATACCGTTACGCGACAGCAGGCCCGGTGCATTGCAACCGGAACCGGCCAATGGGTTGGTGGCGTTGCTGCCCTGGCTCCAGTTGGCCGGCGACGCCGTGCCGGAGGTGTAATCCAGCCCTCGCCCCGGCTGGTAGTTGTAGGTGTAGGCGCGATCTTCGGCGGCCAGCCGTTGCTGCTTGTCGTAACTCACAACACCGAAGACGTTGAAGCGATCGTCCTGCAAATCTCCAAAACCCCAACTGCCGCTGAAGTTGCGGCTTTCACCGCCACCGGAATGGGTCGGCGTGTCGTAGTTGGTGCTGATCTGACCTTCGGTGAGGCTGGTCTTGGTGATGAAGTTGATCACCCCGCCGATGGCATCGGTGCCGTACAACGCCGAAGCACCGTCGCGCAGCACTTCAACCCGGTCGATGGCGGCGAACGGGATGGTATTGAGATCCACGCCGGAGCCGTTGATGGCGTTGGTCGCGTTGTTGCTCAAGCGTCGACCATTCAGCAACACCAGGGTCTTGTTCGGGCCAATGCCTCGCAGGTCAGCGTAAGACGCCCCGCCGCTGCTCGAACCCACCGAACGTCCAGAGCCCACGGAAGACTGGTTGGCAGAAATGCGATTGACCAGCTCTTCTGTGGTCGTCACACCTTGCCTCTGCAATTCTTCGACCCGGAGGATGGTGACCGGCACCGCTGTTTCGGCATCGACTCGGCGGATCGCGGTACCAGTGACTTCAACCCGTTGCAGTTGGGTGGTCGGCTCTGTAGCACTGCTGTCGGCGGCAATCGCCGGCAATGTGTTGATCGCCAGCAGCAAGGCTAGGCTCAACGGGGATTTAACGGGTGAAAATCGAATCATGAACAGCCATCCCTGCGTTTTGGTTTATGCAGGGATGTGCGATGGCAGATGGCGATTTATAGGGCGCGATTTAGACCGTTGGGTGCTGAGGTTATGCAAAAAAAGGCATGTGGATTGCTCAGGCCAGTTCTGCATCCCTCAGCAATCGTGTATCCAGCCCGAACCGCTCTTGCGAGACCATCCTGAATTGCCCTTCCGCCAAATCGCAGCTCACCAGCAAGTTCCACGAATGCCGGGTGGCTGCCGAGGGGATCAGTACGAACGGATGCTCGGCGAGCAATGCATCGGCAAAATCCTGCTGGTTAGGCGAAGACTGTGCCGGGCTCATCCAGTAAGGGTTGGGCAGCTCCTCGGGTTGCACGATTTTCACAAGTGCCTCACTGATCACCTCAAAGCACGTCAGCACATAGGGACTTTTATCCAGTGCGTTAAAACTCCCATGAGCTGCCACCTCCAGAATGGCGGTAGAGGGATCGATCGAGGCATAAACGACACGCCGGCCGGGCCGGTTCCATCGGCCACCCTGCAGTTCCGAACCAATACCGCTGTCCCAGGTGCATCGATAAACCTCAGGGTCCAGCCGCCACGCGTACCAACGGTCGTCCCAAGGCAACGGGTTCATTGATAAACCCCGTATTTGATTCGGTGCAGATAAGCATCGACCGATTGATACCCCAAAGAGCTCTCAATCAATGCGACGGGTCTGTAACCGTTTAACCATTTGGTTGCCTTGTTCAACCATTCCTCGGCGCTCGACTGATCGTGGAACACCTCGATGGCGGACTCCAGAGCGTGCGCATACTGGAAGGCGATCATGCTCTGCTGGCGGCTCAGGCGCGTAGGCTCGTCGCTGTTAAGCAAGCGCCGTACGGTTCTGACGGACCTTCCGGTGATGAGCTGCACAAGTTCGCTTTCCCGGTACAGCTCAGACGTTGAAATCATGTTGACGACGTCACGCAGATCAAAGCCTTCCAGCGCATAACGGATGATGTACATGGTGTCCCTGTCCCATATCCGGCCATGCAGCAACAACTCCACGGGTTTGCCCTCGACTCTCTTCAGCCCGGTGAGCCGGGGTGCTTTTGTCTGGGGCATGGGAGCACCCTCCGTAGGGCACCTGGCGTGATCGGCACGCCAGAAATCACGAGGGGAATAAGTAGAGTTTTCGTGCTCGAGATGTGCGGTTCGCATAATCCATCCAATGTCAGGGGCCCGAGCGTTCAGGCCGGTCAGTGACTTCATGTCACGACCGATGCTATAGGCCCCGCTTCCGACGGCCAACCTTAAAAAGTCGTCGGAAATATCCCTGCTTTCACTCAAAATCCGGCAACTTCCGTAGGACGTTGCCGAGCGTCATTCCCTACTCAACTCCCGAAGTGATAACTCACATCCAGCCACCACTGACGACCGTAAGGGTCGTAGTTGCCCGTCGGGTAATACGGCCAGCCTGCCGAGTCGTCATGTTTGACCTGATTGAGCACGTTGTTCACGGTCAGCCCGACGCTTGCCCGGTCGTTCAAGCGATAGCGCGCACTGGCATTGAACACCGTCCACGGCGACAGACGCCCGTCACCCGCGCCGTTGGTGACCGAGCCATAGCGAATGCCCATCAGCGTCGCCGTGGCCTTCTGATAGTCCCAGGTCAGGCTGGCGTTGACCTTGCTGCGCCAGTCGTAGTTGGTGCGCGAAGTGCGCCAGTCCTGGGTCGGGGCTTCATCCGATTCCTTGTAGAAGTGCGACAGCACCAGGGTGTAGCCCAGCGCCGAACTGAACGCGCCGTACTGGCCCGCGCCCCAGCGAATGTTGCTCTTGAAATCGAGACCGCTGACCCGCTCGCTCGCCGCGTTGATCGCATTCACCCGCACTCGCTGCAACTGGTTGGGATCAATGGCGGCATTGCCGGGATTGCGGTCAACACGCGCGAGGGTCGACTGGCAGTTGGCCGAGTTGATGTCCTGGGTGCCGTTGCGGCATTCGTTCTCCTGCTGCAACAGGCGGTTTTCGTCGACGGTGGTCAGCAGGTCATCGATTTCCACGCGCCAGAAGTCGGTGGAGAAATCGAAGTTGCGCGACGGCGACCAGACAAAACCGTAGGTCCACGACTTGCCGCGTTCGGATTCCAGGTCCGCCGTGCCGCTTTGTGTGTAGTCGACCCGGCCACGATCACACGCGCCCGCCACGCCCTGGCTGCAACCGTAATAATCGATCTGCGCCGGGTAGTAACCGTTGCTGTCGGACTGGTAGATGTAGTTCAAGTCCGGAGCGCGGAAACTGGTGCCGTAGCTGCCGCGCAGCAACAGGCTGGTGACCGGTCGCCATTCGATACCGAGGTTGTAGGTTTTCTGCTGTTCGCTGCGCCCGCTGAATTTGTATTGGTCCCAGCGCCCCGCCGCCGTCGCCAGCACCGTGTCGGTCACCGGAATGCTGAACTCACCACCCGCCGCGTATCGCTTGCGCGAACCGCCGGAGCTTTGCGCCGGCGTCACGCCATAGAAACTGCCGTCGTTGAGGCTGTCGTCCGGGTCGATGCGGTATTCCTGTTTACCGGCTTCCAGTACGCCGGCAAATCCGACCGGGCCGGCCGGCAGGTCAAACAGATCGCCATTGACCGAGGCGTTGTAACTGGTGGACACCGACTTGCTGCTCTGGGTCAGGTTGCCGCGAAACTGCTCCCACTCTTGAGGCGTCAATGGCCGGTCGAGGCGCGAGGCGTCCGGGGAAAATACCGGGTAGCCGCCGCGCGTACCGAGCTGCGGGCCGAGATAGAAATCCTGGATCGACGACAGCGGCGTATAGCGTGTGGTGCGCACGCTTTTATATTCCGAGCGATTGGCCGCCAGATCATAGTGCCAGCCGGTGTCGGCGATCTTGTCCGACAGCCCCAGCGTGCCGGTCCACGAGGTGTCGCGCCACTTGCTGTTGTTACTGGTGCGCCCGCCGATTTCTTCTTCACCGAAACGGCGATACCAACGTTCCAGATTGCCGCTGTTCTGGTTGATGAAGTCCGGCGAGGTGAAGGTCGGGCCACGGGTGTTGTTCTGAATGTGGTCGAGGCCATACATCAGATCAGCGAACACCTGGCCGCTATCGCTGAAATGCCAGGTGCCGCGGGTGTAGCCGTCGTAGTTTTCCTTTTGCGTCTGGATCGTCCAGTAATCGTTGTACATCTGGTCGGTGCGGCAGCGCCCGCCGCTGTTGAACAGTTTGTTGTCGAACGTGCCTTGATAAGCGCCGCAGCCCGGCCCCAGATAACGGTTGTTGCTCAAGTCGCGGCGGTAACCGACATCCGCCAACGGCCCGCTCTGCATGAAACCTCGGTCATCGGCCCAGATCGGATCACGATTGGTCAGCTCAAGCCCGAACAAACCATCGAAGTCGCCCCAGCTGCCGCCGCCGCTGATCTGCAACCGCTGATTGTCACCGCCGCCGCGCTCGCTGGTGCCGCCCTTGAGGTTGACGTCGACGCCATTCATTTTGTCCTTGAGGATGATGTTCACCACCCCGGCAATCGCATCCGAACCGTAGATCGCCGAGGCGCCGCTGCTGAGCACTTCGATGCGGTCGATGATCGCCGACGGAATGTTCGCAAGATTGGTGAAGTTGACCTTGCCGTCGTACGGCGTCGGGTAATCGGCAACCCGCCGGCCATTGATCAGCACCAGCGTGTGGTTGGGCCCCAGGCCGCGCAGGTTGAGGGCGCTGGCGGCCGGTTGCCAGGTGTTGCCGTAATCTTCGCCCTGGGTCATGCCGGTGTTTTGCGTCTGCGTGGCGAGCGCGTCGTAGACGTTCTTGTAGCCCCGCGCTTCCATTTCTTCGTGGGTGATGACATTGACCGGCGTCGCGCCATCGCTCTGGGCACGGGCGATCCGCGAGCCGGTGACCGTGACTTTTTCCATGCGGTAATCGGCGTTGCTGGCAGGTGCCACGACGGCAGCCTTGACCGGTGCGGCGCTCGTTACCTCGGCCTGGCGAATGCTCAAACCCTGAGTGCCCTGCTCGACTTGCAGACCGCTGCCAAGCAACGCCTTCTCCACCGCCTGCCGGCCGCCCAACGCACCGCGCACGGCACCGCTGCGCTTGCCCTGCACCAGATTCTGGCTGAAGGAAATCGGCACGCCGGTCTGACGCGAGATGTCCAGCAGCACCTCGTCGAGGGCTCCTGCGGCGATGTCGAAAGTAAAGACCTGAGTGGCGGCGTCTTGCGCCAATACGGCCGAAGGAACGATGCCCATCGCCAGCGCGGCGGCCAGCGTCAGGCGGGGTAATTGTTGTTTGAATGAGAACATCGAGGGGCTTCCCTGTTGAAGGCGTCTGCAGGGAATGAGCAGCGGGCCGGCGCTTTTTATAGGGTCGCGGATAGACCAGGAAGTTATGGTTTTATAACCGTGCTTCGATGCTCACCCAGTACGGGTTGTGCCAGGTGACGCGGATCGGCAGCGAACGTTCGAGCAATTGCAAGGTGCGGTCGCTGTCGTCCAACGGATAGAGGCCGCTGAGGCGCAGACCGGCGACGTCGGGGCTCAGGTGCAGAATGCCGCGACGGTAGCTGCGCAGGCTGTCGATGACTTCGCTCAAGGGACGATCACGCACTTCGAGTCGCCCTTGCACCCAGGCGCTTTCCTGCCCTTTGCTGCGTTCCAGCGCGAGGATTTCCTGCCCGTTGAACAGCAGACTCTCGCCCGCCTCCACCACTTGCCGCGCGCCGACAGCGGTGACCACTTCGACCTGCGAATGCAGCATCACCAGCCGCGTCGAATCCTCAGCACGCTGCACCAGGAATTTCGTACCGAGCGCACGCATCCGCCCATGCTCGGTTTCGACCACGAATGGCCGGGCCAGATTTTTCGCCACATCGACCAGCAGTTCACCGCTGCGCAACCCCAGCAGGCGCTCGACGTTATCGAATCGCGGCACCACACGGCTGCGGGCATTCAACGTCAGGGCGCTGCCATCCTCCAGCGTGAATTGACGGCGCTCCCCGGTCCCGGTCGACAACTCACCGGCCTCCGGCAGCCAGCCATAACGTCGGCCGAGCAAACCGGCCAGCACCGCAATGCCGAGCACACTCAGGCTGCCGCTGATGAATCGGCGGCGACTGCTGGAGGGCGCATTCAGGCTGTGCAGCACACTCTCACGCGGCAACCCGCGCAGGTTCGATTGACGCAGCAGATTCAGCCCGCCGCCCATTTGCTCGATGATCTGTTGATGCCGTGGATCCGCCGCACGCCAGGCGTCGAACGCTGCGCGCTCCTGCAGGCTGACATCCCCTGATTGCAACAACGCCATCCACTGCGCCGCTTCGTCGATCAGCGTTTCGTCCGGCCTCATGCCTGCATCGCCTGATAGCAACGTTTGAACGCCTCGACCATGTATTGCTGCACACGGCTGGTGGACACGCCGAGGCGCTCGCCGATTTCGCTGTAGGTCAGGCCGTCGAGCTGATGGTAGAGAAACGCAGCCTTGGCCTTGGCCGACAGACCGTTGAGCAAGCGATCCACCGCCAGCAGTGCTTCGATCACCAATGCCCGTTCTTCGGGTGACGGATGCACCGGTTCTGGCGCCAGGGCCAGGCTTTGCAGGTAGGCACGTTCAAGATCCTGCCGGCGCCAGCCTTCATACACCAGCCGCCGGGCAATCGTGGTCAACAGTGCGCGGGGTTCACGTATGGCCAGTGGATCGGGCAACGCCAACACCCGAAGAAAGGTTTCCGAAGCAATGTCCTGTGCGCTGTGCGGGCAACCGAGGGTACGGCTGACTGCGGCGCACAACCATCGGTAGTCCTTTTGAAACATTTGCCCGATGACCTGGTAATGCGGGTTGTGACTCCCCATGCCTTACTCCCTGAAAACGGGCTCCACCCGCTGCGAAAATCCATGGATACGCCGGGATCGTCCGGCGTTGATCAGGGGAGCGACTGTGCAATAGCGTCGAAGACATTTGAAGTAATAAAAAATCAGGATCAGCAAACCTTTGAGAATAAGGCACGTCGTCGCCACGGCAACATTGGCTGACACAACGTTGATCTCGATCAGTGGTGCCGGCCACGCCAGTCTCTAACCTTGCGCCTCCATCGATAGCCACGGACGGCTCACCGGGAGCCTGCGGCTGACCCTTCAAGGAAGAGCAATCATGCGATCACTCAACATCATTCTTTTGTCGTCGGCGTTCAACGGTCTGACCCAACGTGCCTGGCTGGACCTGCGTCAGGCGGGCCATTCGCCCAGCGTGGTGCTGTTCACCGACGAAGCCGCCGTGTGCGAACAGATCGAAAACAGCGGCGCTGACTTGGTGATCTGCCCGTTTCTCAAGGACCGTGTCCCCCATGCGCTGTGGAGCAACCCGCAACGCCCGGTGGTGATCATCCACCCCGGCATCGTCGGCGATCGCGGCGCCAGCGCGCTGGACTGGGCGATCATGCGCGAACTGCCGTCCTGGGGCGTGACCGCCCTGCAAGCGGTGGAAGAAATGGACGCCGGCCCGGTCTGGGCTACCTGCGAATTCAACTTGCCGACAGGCTTGCGCAAATCCGAGCTGTACAACGGCCGGGTCAGTGACGCAGCGATCCGTTGCATCCGTGAAGTGGTGGAGAAATTCATCGACGGCTTTGTCCCGATGGACCTGGATTACGCCGATCCCAAGGTTCTGGGACGCCTGCAACCGAACATGAAGCAGGACGACCGCACCTTCGGTTGGCACGACTGCTCGCGCTTCATCAAGCGCTGCATCGACGCGGCTGACGGTCAGCCCGGCGTGCTCGCGAGCCTCGCTGGCGGCCAGTATTACGTGTACGACGCGCACCTTGATCAGCGCACCGGGATACCCGGCGAGATCCTCGCGGTGCACGACGATGCGGTGCTGGTGGCGACCGGTGATCACAGCCTGTGGATCGGCTCGCTGCGGCGCAAACCGCAACCGGGCGAAGAAACCTTCAAGCGACCGGCACGGCATGTGCTGGCCGGGCAACTGGCGCACGTGCCGGTGCTGGACTGGTCGATCGCCAACGCGCCGTTCAGCGACGAGGCGTATCAGCCGATCCGTTATCGCGAATCCGGGCAGGTCGGCGAGCTGACACTGGAGTTCTACAACGGCGCAATGAGCACCGAGCAGTGCCAGCGCATGGTCGAGGCCCTGCGCTGGGCCAAATCCCGCGACACTCAGGTGCTGTTGATCAAGGGTGGACGCGGCAGTTTTTCCAACGGTGTGCACCTGAACGTGATCCAGGCCGCCGAAGATCCGGGTGCCGAAGCCTGGGCCAATATCCAGGCGATCGACGATGTGTGCGAGGAATTGCTCAGCGCGCGGCAACTGGTGGTCAGCGGCGTCACCGGCAATGCCGGCGCGGGCGGTGTGATGCTCGCCCTGGCGGCTGACATCGTGTTCGCTCGCGCCGACATCGTGCTCAACCCGCATTACAAAAGCATGGGCCTGTACGGCTCGGAATACTGGACCTACAGCCTGCCCCGCGCCGTCGGCCCGGCCATGGCCGAACAACTGACCCAGGCCTGTCTGCCGGTCAGCGCTGCGCAGGCGCTGCAACTGGGCATGGTCCAGGAAATCGGCCCGCGTTGCCCGGACGAGTTTGGTTTGTGGCTGCTGCAACGGGCCAATTCGGTACTGAGCGATCCGACGTATGCGCCAGTGCGTGAACGCAAGCTGCGGGTCGATCATGAGTTGATCCGTCAATGCCGCGAAACCGAGTTGCAAGAGATGCAGGAAGACATGCTGTACAACCGCAATCAGTTCGCCGAGAAGTGCCGGAATTTTGTGTATAAGCGCAAGACTTGCTGCACGCCGGCGCGGTTGGTGGAGGATTGGGCTCGGGTGGTTGAGACCGAGCTGGTCAGTTGATCGGCGGGTAAGAGGATCTAAAACCGTCCACCATGTCTCCGAACATGTGTTCACCATGTCTCCGGTACATACAGGGAGAGGGCTAGGCGGGCGGCGTTCCGATGAGGGGCTTTTGACTTACAATGCGGGCACCTCAGACACCGGCCCGCCCATGGACATCGACCTCGCCCGCACCTTTCTGGAAATCGTCCGCCACGGCAGCCTCGCTGCGGCGGCCGAGAAGCTGTTCGTCACCCAGACCGCCATCACCGCCCGTGTGCAGAAACTCGAAAGCCAGTTGGGCAGCACGCTGTTCGTGCGCAACCGCGCCGGTGCGCGCCTGACCGCCAACGGCGAGGCTTTCGTGGTCTACGCCAATCAACTGGTGCAGACCTGGGAAGCCGCCCGCCGTGACCTGCCGCTGCCCGAAGGCTATGACAACGTGCTGCACATCGGCGGCGAGGTCAGTCTGTGCAACCCGTTGATGCTCAGTTGGGCTGCCGAACTGCGCGAGAAGATTCCCAGCCATGCCCTGCGCATGGACATCCGCGACGGCGAGAACCTGCTGCGCCAACTTGAACTCGGCGTGCTCGACGCAGCGCTGGTCTACCAACCGGAATACTGGCCGGGATTGCAGGTCGAGCAAGTGCTGGAAGAGAAACTTATTCTGGTCAGAACACCCAACCGCCCCGCACCTTACGTGTACATCGATTGGGGCGAGGACTTCCGCCGTCAACACGACGCCGCACTGCCGGAAAAAGCCAAGGCGGCCCTGAGCTTCAACCTCGGCCCGCTGGCCCTGCAATACATTCTGGAGAACGGCGGCAGCGGCTATTTCCGCACGCGGGTGGTGCGCACCTATCTGGACAGCGGCGCACTGGAAACCGTCACCAAAGCCCCGGAATTCGGCTACCCGACCTACCTCGTCTATTCCCGTGACCGCGACTCGGCGACCCTGCAACAGGCATTCGATCTGCTGCGCGAAGTGATCAAGGCCGATGACGACTGGTCACAGCGCTGGAACCCGTTGAGCTGACGACCGCTATGCACCGGAGCATGGCAGTTGTGACCTCAAGGTAGACCCTGCACAAACGGCGGGATCGGCTAATCTGCCGGGTATAACGACAATATCCGCAGGTGACCGCAGTGAGGCAGACCACCGAGGCATTTCGCAGCCGCTATCGTGCGGCGATTCATCCGCTGTACAACCCGTGGCTGCACGGCGCCTTCGTGCTGCTGTTCGGAGTGCTGGCCATCGGCGCGTTCTGGGGCAGCGCACATCAGGTGCGTCCGCTGGAATGGCTGGCCGTGCCGCTGACCTTGCTGTTCTTCAATTTCGGTGTGTACGTGGTGCATCGCCACCTCGGGCATCACAAAAAAGCCTTCGCCAAGATGTTCTACGCCCGCCATGCCGGCGACCATCACAGCTTCTTCACCCCCGGCCACATGACCTGGGACAGCGCCCGCGACTGGCGGGTGATCCTGTTTCCGGCGTGGCTGATCGTGGTGCACACGCTGGTGATCACCCTGCCCCTGTGGTGGCTGTTCGCGCAGGTCAACGCCAACGTCGCCGGACTGTTCGGCGGCAGCATGGTGCTGGGCTACCTGACCTACGAGGTGTTTCACGCCTGCGAGCACTTGCCGGCGCAACACCCGCTGAGCCGCCTGCCGTGGATCCGCCAGATGCGCCGTCTGCACGAGTTGCATCACCGGCGCGAGCGCATGCAGGAGCGCAATTTCAACATCGTCCTGCCCCTGATGGATTACCTGTTCGGCACCCTCTATTGGGAGCCGGAGCCCGTCCCTTTGACCGATTCGAGAACGCCCATGACCCGCATGCAGCATCCGATCGACATCGCCGGCGACCCGATTGCCGTACTCGCCTATGCCGCCACCGTCAGCCGCTGGCCGGAATGGCACCCTTCCTCGCTGAAAATCGATGGTCCCGCAGGGCCGCTGCATGCCGGCGCGCGTTTCGAGGAAGACATTCATGCCGGTGGCCGCGAAGGCCATTTGAGCTGGGAAGTCACCGAATACCTGCCGGGACGACGCTGGTGTGCCCGGGCCCAGGGCGATCATGGATTGTCATTGCATCTGACCTACGAATGCTCGGCCGCAGGGGAAGGAACGGCCTTCGTGCGTACTCTGGATTATCGCTTCGAGAGCCTGGGCATGCGCATCGCCAATCAGTTGCTGCTCAAGCGCCGCATCGAGCGTGAATCGGCGGCCTCGATGCTGGCCCTGCGCGACAGGGCGACCCGGCATCTGGCACTCGCGGGAGTTCACGTGTGAAGCTGCGCCATCTGATCTTGCTGCTGATTACCCTCATCCTGGCCTTTCTGCTGCTGATGCCGACCAAGGTTGAACCGGTGGCATGGACGCCACAACCGGCACCGTCGCTGACCGAAGGGATATACGCCGAAAATCAGCGCCTCAAAAGCGCAGCGCAGGTCGGCCCCAGCGACATCGAAGGCCCGGAAGCCCTGCTGCTGGAAAACGATGCGCTGATCACCGGATTGCACGATGGACGCCTGATCCGCACCAGCCTCGACGGCCAGCAGCGCAAAGTGCTGGCCGATACCGGCGGCCGGCCTCTGGGTCTGGCGCGGCACCCCAACGGCTTGCTGGTGATCGCCGACGGGGTCAAGGGTTTGCTGTCACTCGATGCCCAGGGCCGACTGATTGCGCTGACCACTGAAGCCAATGGCCTGAAGTTCGGTTTCACCGATGACGTGGCCATCGACAAATCCGGGCATTACGCCTACTTCAGCGATGCCTCCAGTCGCTGGGGTTACGGCCATGACGGCGAAGCGATCATCGAGCACGGCGGTGACGGGCGTCTGCTGCGCTATGACTTCCAGACCGGCAAGACCAGCGTCCTGCTCGATAAACTGGAATTCGCCAACGGCGTGACCCTCGGCCCGGAAGACGCCTATGTGCTGATCAATGAAACCGGCGCCTACCGCATCAGCCGCTATTGGCTGACGGGGCCCAAGGCCGGCACCCATGACCTGTTCATCGACAACCTGCCGGGGCTGCCGGACAACCTTGCGTTCAATGGGCGGGATCGTTTCTGGGTGGCGCTGTACACGCCGCGCAATCCGTTGCTGGATCGCACCGCCGGCCATCCGTTCGTGCGCAAGATGCTGGTGCGGGCGATGACCGTCCTGCCCAAACCGCTGGAAAAACGTGGGTTCGTGTTGGGGCTGGATCTGGACGGCAAGGTGATCGCCAATCTGCAGGATGCCAGCGCCGGCAATTACTCGCCGATCACCACGGCGCGCGAGTATGGCGACTGGTTGTATTTCGGCTCACTGAAGGCCACGCACATGGCGCGGATGCCGCTGGATGCGGCCTTGAAATGAAGGCCTGAAATTCGCGTTGAACCGGCGGGCGCCATCGCTGCGATGCGGCGGGCCGACGATCCAGCGATGGCGGACGGTCAGTTGTTGGACCGATCGAATTTTTCCGGGTCTTCATCTTCCGGCAGATCCGCGATCTTCCGTTCCTCCTCAGGATGGCGGACCGTATGCGCCGGGCTGTTGGGCTCGGGATGCGTGGGAACCGGGTCGAATGCGCCCAGCTCTTCACTGGGGAACTTGTAATTGGGGAGCTTGGGTTTGTTCATGAGGCACCTCGCAGAGAGTCGCCAAGTGAAGACTCTGTACATTCGAGGTGCCGTCGTGGCTGTCGTTCCAGTCGTGCACCACCGAAGATCAATGGCGCGACTGACGGTCAGGTTCGCGCCTGCAACTGCTGAACGATCTTGTCTTTGACCTGCAAGCGTTTCTCTTTGAGTTTCTTCAGCGTGTCGTCGCTCGGCGCGTCCGAGGTCGCCGTCTCGGCCTTGACGACTTCGGCGTCCGCCTGGGAGTACTTGTTGATCAGTGCATCCAGATGTGGATCCGCGGTGCGTTTTTGCTGGATCTCTTCCTTCGTAAGCTTCAAGTCCTGTAACAGATCATGGGTCACCGGCATGGAACACCTCCGTCAGTTGATCGGCAGCCAACGCGACCGATTGCGCTGGCCAGTTATCAGAATGGCCTCGGTTGACCGGTTCTGTCGACCACCTGTCAGACCAGCGGTGCCCGTTCGTCGCCCTTCGTTGATCCGCGACAGTCAGGTACTCAGCACCGCACGGATCATCTGCAACAACGCCTCAGGCCCGTAAGGTTTGCCGAGCAAATGGGTGTCGGGGCTGAGCTGGTGATTGCGCGAGATGATGTCCCGGGTATGTCCCGACGTAAACAGCACGGCCACCGGCGGCATCTGCACCTTGGCCCACGCCGCCAGGTCGGAGCTCTTGATCAGCCCGGGCATGACCACATCGGTAAAGATCAGGTTGACCCGGGCGCCCTCCAGCAACATTTGCATCGCCGTGTCGCCATTGCCGGCGACCAGCACGCGGTAGCCTTCTTCACGCAGCAATTCGACCGCCGAAGTACGCACCGCTTCGTTGTCCTCGACCACCAGAATGGTTTCGTTGCCGCCCGCCTGCTGTCGACGCACACCGGGCGTCTCATCGATCAGCGGCCGCAGGCTGCGCGGGAAATACAACTGCACCCGCGTACCCTCACCGACCTGGCTGTCGATCTCGACATGCCCGCCGCTCTGTTTGACGAAACCGAACACCATGCTCAATCCGAGGCCCGTGCCCTGACCATCGGCCTTGGTGGTGAAGAACGGTTCGAAGACCTGCTCCAGCATGTGCGGCGCAATGCCCACGCCGCTGTCGCTGACCGAGACCCGCACGAAATCCCCCGGCACGATGCCCTTGCCGACGCAGAACGCCCGGTCGAGCAAGGTGTTGGCGGCGCCGAGCACGATGGTGCCCTCGCCTTTCATGGCGTCCCGGGCATTGATCGCCAGATTGAGAATTGCGTTTTCCAGTTGGTTGCGGTCGACGTTGATGTGCCACGGTTCCTCGGGCAACTGCACATCGATCTGGATGGTTTCGCCCAGCGCCCGTTGCAGCAACTCGCCGACGCCTTCGAATATCTGCCGCGGATCACACACCGCCGGCGACAGCGGCTGGCGTCGGGCAAACGCGAGCAGTTGCGAGGACAGCTTGGCGCCGCGCTCCACCGCCGCCAGCGAGGCGCTGACCCGCCGTTGCACGTTGGCATTGTTCGGTTCGTGGCGCGCCAGCAGATGCAGATTGCCGGCGATCACTTGCAGCAGGTTGTTGAAGTCATGGGCCACACCGCCAGTAAGGCCGCCGATGGCTTCGAGCTTCTGCGACTGGCGCAATTGCTCTTCGGCGCTCAGGCGCGCCTCAACCTCATCGGCCACACGCTGTTCGAGGTTGCGGGTGAACTTGAGCAGGGATTCTTCAGCGGTCTTGCGTTCATGAATGTCAATCAACACACCGGGGAATCGAAATGCCTGGCCCTGCTCATCGAATTCGCAACCGCCGCTGGCCAGCACCCACAGATGAGTGCCATCGGCGCGCAATACGCGGTATTCGGCGTTGTACGGTTCACCGGTACGCACCGAGTTTTCGACACATTCCTGCACCCAACTGCGGTCATCGGGATGAATGTGCGCTTCGGCAATGTGCTGCGGCAGGTTGGTCAGGTCCTGATCCGGCGGAAAGGAAAAGGTGCGGGCGAATCGTTCGTCGGCGGACAGCACGTTGTTACGCACGTCCCAGACAAATGAGCCGAGCAGTGCCCCGGCGTTCAGCGCCAGTCGAACCCGTTCGTTGTCGGCGCGATAAGCGTCTTCGGCGGCCTGGCGCAGGCGTTCGGACAGCACCAGTTCGGTGGTTTCCACCACCATCGCCATCACGCCCGAAGGCACCCCGGCATCATTGGCCACCGGGCTGTAATAAAGGTCGAGCCAGACATCCTCGGGCACGCCGTCGCGCAACAGCACCAGTACTTTGTTGCGGTATTCGAGGGTGCCGCCCGCCAGACAGGTGTCGACCACATGCCGGTTGAAGTCGGCGACTTCCGGCCAGCCCAGTTCCACCGGCACACCCAACAGATAAGGGTGCCGTCCGCCGGCGAACCGCGAGTAGGCGTCGTTGTAGATCATGTAGCCGGCATGGCCCCAGAGCATGACCATCGGCAACGGCGAGGCAAGCATCAACTGCACCGTGCTGCACAGGCTGGCCGGCCAGGTTTCAAGGGGGCCCAGGTCGGTCCCGCTCCAGTCAAAGGCGCGGATGCGTCCGGCCATCTCGCCCTGCCAGCCGTCACACCCGTGGCTATCGGATAAAAACTGCATCGACTGCTTCAACGCCTTGTGGTTGGTTCGCTCGATCGCTACGCCCGATGACGTGGCGCCCGTCTGTTTCGAGCGCATCGGGCAGCGATGGTTTCATAGAGGTATAGCCGATTTCACTGGCGGCCGGCGCTCAGACTTCGATCAGGTGCTTGAGCGGGTGGTAGCCGGTCTTGAGCTTCGCAGCGACGTCCAGAATCGCCTTCTGAATGCCGTCCAGGTGCATGCAGGTCAGCTCGATGGCGGCGCTCTGATTGCCGGCCTCGATGTACTCGATCAGGCGCAGATGCTCGTCATCGCGGCAAGCTTCGTGGCTGTCGTCATCCAGCGCGGCGGCATACAGCGAGGCGCGGGAAATCAGCTTCTGGAACCAGTCGAGCAACACCGGGTTGTTCAGGCTGCGGGCCAGTTTGATGTGGAACTCGCCAAGCAGGTGAATCAGCCGCTCGTGGTCACCGGCCGCATGGGCCTCGTCTTCCAGCAGCAGGTGCTCGCGCAGGTCCTGCATCGCGGCGGAGTCCTTGCGTCGGCACAGCTCGGTGACGATGCCGATCTCGATCAGGCGCCGGGTTTCGAACAGCGAACGGATCTCTTCATCGCTGGGCAGCGACACCGACGCACCTTTATTGGGCTCGGTGGTGACCAGTCCGTCGGCCTCCAATTGCTTGAGCGCCGCTCGAACCGACGTGCGGCTGACATTGAACAATTCCGCCAGCGACGCTTCGCCCAGTTTCATTCCCGGACGCAGCGAACGCTTGCTGATCGCCTCGTAAACCCCTTGGTAGACGCGGTCGACCGTGGTTTCCAGTTTCTTCTCGGTCATTTGAAAACTCCTTCAGTGCGGGCAACGGTTCCCGGCGCGATCCCTACAAGAGCGTCAGCCAGGGAAAAAGGGGGTTGCACCCGCAGATTAATCCGGGTATTTCTAAATTGCATTCAGATATTGCATACAATAATTAGAGGATTGCACCATTATGGGTCAACCAATAGCAATTGAAGTGCGTAATGTCTCCAAACGGTACTCTGATGATCCTGGCCTCGCGCCGGCCCTCGACAACGTGTCGGTGAACATCGCCGACAACGAGTTCTTCACCCTGCTCGGCCCCTCGGGCTGCGGCAAGACCACCCTGCTGCGCACCATCGCCGGTTTCGAACACGTCAGCGACGGCGAGATCCGTCTGGCGGGCGAAACGGTGAACCACCTGCCGCCGTTCAAGCGTCGGGTCAACACGGTGTTCCAGAGTTACGCGCTGTTTCCGCACATGAGTGTCGCGCAGAATATCGCCTTCGGCCTCGAGATGCAGGGTCTTGATCGCAAGACGATCCCCGGACGGGTCGACGAGATGCTCGCGCTGGTGCAGATGGAGCACCTGGCCGGACGTAAACCGGCGGAATTGTCCGGCGGCCAGCAGCAGCGCGTGGCGCTGGCCCGGGCCCTGGCGCCGAAACCGAAAGTGCTGTTGCTCGACGAGCCGCTGTCGGCGCTGGACCTGAAGCTGCGCAAGGAAATGCAGGTCGAACTCAAGCGCGTGCAGCAGGAAGCCGGGATCACCTTCATCTTCGTCACCCACGATCAGGAAGAAGCCCTGACCCTGTCCGACCGGATTGCGGTGATGTCCGCCGGCAAGATCCTGCAGATCGGCACCCCGACCGACATCTATGAACGCCCGCAGCACCGTTTCGTCGCCCAGTTCATTGGCGACATCAATTTCCTTCCCGGACAGCTCAAGCGCGGCGAGCACAACGAAAACATTTTCGTGCCCAACGGCATGCCGGTGGAAATCCCCTGCCCGCCGCAGGGTGTCAATGGCAGCAGCGTGCAACTGGCGTTTCGTCCCGAGCGTTCGCAACTGGTCACGGCGGACCAGCCGCATCATCTGCGCGGCGTGATCGAGGCCGTGCTGTATGTCGGCACCGCGACCCTGTACCAGTGCCGTTTGAACAACGACATCAAAGTCATGCTGCGGGAAAACAACGAAGGCCTGAACCGTGGTCGTGCCGTCGGCGAGCGCGTGGCGGTGCACCTGCCGCCCCAGGCCTGCCTGTTGATGGAGGCCTGAGATGAGCGTCAGCAGCACTTCCCCCTCCCTCAACCGCGCGCTGTTGCTCAGCCCGGTGGTGTTGACCCTGCTCGCCCTGATCGCCATTCCGCTGGGGATCATGGGTTACATCAGCCTGCTGCCGCGCAACACCTACGGCGGCGTCGACTGGCAGGCCCAATGGCAACTGCAGAGTTACGTGCAGCTGTTTTTCCAGGAAGGTTTCGACGGCGAACTGGAGCTGAACTGGGTCTACGCCCAGGCGCTGTTGCGCTCGGTGTTCCAGGCCGGCGGCACCACGGTGCTGTGCTTTTTGTTCGGGTTTCCGGTGGCGTTATGGATGTCTAGCCTGACCCCGCGCCGGCGCAACCTGATGGTGTTGCTCATCACCATTCCGTTCTGGACCAACCTGCTGATCCGCAACTACGCGTGGCTGATCATCCTGCGTGAACAGGGCTGGGTCGCCCAGAGTCTCAACGCGCTGTTCCCGAGTGCCGGCGGCATCACCCTGCTCTACAACGACTTCGCGGTCAGCGTGGGTCTGGTCTACAGCTTCCTGCCGTTCATGATTCTGCCGATCTACTCGACCCTGGAAAAACTCGACTGGCGTCTGGTGGAAGCCGCCTATGACCTGGGCGCCAATCGCTGGCATGCGCTGCGCCGGATCATCCTGCCGCTGTCGATGCCCGGCGTGATTGCCGGTGCGTTGCTGGTGTTCGTGCCGAGCCTCGGCGCCTTCATCACCCCGGCGATCCTCGGCGGCGGCAAGACTTTGATGATCGGCAACCTGATCCAGCAACAGTTCGGCACCGCGCGCAACTGGCCGCTGGGCAGTTCGCTGTCGTTCCTGTTGCTGGGGATTCTGCTGTTGTCACTGGTGCTCTACGCCCTCTACAGCCGCAGCGCGGCGAAAACCCTGAATCGGGGAGCGAAAGCATGATCTCTCTGCACCTGAAGAAACTCCCGGCGACTCGGGAAATCAGCCTGCTGATCCTCGCCTATCTGTACGTGCCGATCCTGGTGTTGATCGCCTACAGCTTCAACGCCAACCGCTCGGCGACGGTGTGGACCGAGTTCTCGTTTGCCTGGTACGGGCGGATCCTGGCCAACCCGTCGATCCAGACGGCGGCGCTGAATTCGATCATCGTCGCGACCATCGCCACCGTGTGCGCCACGACGATTGCGCTGCTGGCGGCGCTGGCGACTTACCGGCCGTTCTACGGGCAGAAAATGGTCGAAGGCGGGATCAACCTGCCGCTGATCCTGCCGGAAATCGTCACCGCCGTGGCCACCCTGCTGCTGTTCATGGCACTGGGGATCAAGCTCGGCCTGATGACGGTGATCGTCGCGCACATTGGCTTCTGCATACCGTTCGCCTACCTGCCGATCCGCGCACGGCTCAACGATCTGGACAAGAGCCTGCTCGAGGCCGCCAACGATCTGTACGCCAACCCGTGGCAGGTGTTCCGCCGCGTGACCTTGCCGTTGCTGTGGCCGGCGGTGTTGTCCGGTTCGGTGCTGGCGTTCGTGGTCAGCCTCGACGATTTCATCATGACCTTCTTCGTCGCAGGGCCCGGTTCGACCACGTTGCCGGTGTACATCTTCTCGGCGATCAAGGCTGGCGTAACACCTGAGATCAACGCGATTTCGACCCTGATGCTGGTGATTTCCATCGTGCTCGTGGTGCTGGCCTTCTGGCTCGGCCAACGCGGCAAACAACAATAAACCTGGAGCGCTCTCATGAAATTGAAAAACATGCGTCTGGCAGTATCCGGTCTGGCCCTGAGTTGTTTCACCGCGTTCGGCGCCCACGCCGCCGAGCCCAAGGAATTGTTCTTCTACAACTGGACCGATTACTACCCGGTGGACCTGCTGGCCAAGTTCGAAAAGGAGACCGGGATCAAGGTCACCATGGACGGCTACGACAGCAACGAAACCCTGCTCGCCAAGTTGCAGGCCGGCGGCGCCGCGTATGACGTGATCGTACCGTCGCAGTCGATCATGCAGACGCTGATCAAACAGGACCTGCTGCTGGAAATCGACACGCCGACCCTGAGCAACTTCCAGTACGTCAAAGGCCCGTTCCGCGATCCGAGCTTCGACCCGGGGCGCAAGTTTTCGGCTCCGTACCTGTGGGGCACCACCGGTTTTTCCTATGACAGCGCCCGCGTACCCGGCGGCAAACTGGATGATTCGTGGAAAGAGTTCTTCGAGCCGCGCAAGGAACTGCAAGGCCAGCTCGCCGCCCTCGACACCTCCAGCAGCGTGATCAACGCCGCCAGCCATTACCTGAACGTCGACGAATGCACGGAAAACCCGCAGGACGCCAAGCGCATCCTCGAACTGCTGCAAAAGCAGAAACCGTTTTTGAAGATGTACAGCTCCGACAACACCGTCGACCGCATGGCCTCGGGCGAAGTGATCATGATGCAGAACTGGAACGGCTCGACGGCCCGGGCCACGTTGCAGAAGAGCACGATCAAATACGTGTATCCGAAAGAAGGCCTGGCGATGTTCCAGGACAACTTCGCCGTACCGAAAAGCGCCCCGCATCCGGGCAACGCGAAGATCTTCATCGACTGGATGATGAAACCGGAAAACGCGGCGGACGTGTCCAACGCGATTGCCTATGCCAACGGGATTCAGAGCGATCAGTTGCTGGATGCGAAATGGAAGGTCATGGACGCGATCAACATGCCCGAGGAATACGCCTCGCGCCTGCGGCCGGAGAAGGAATGCAGCAACAAGGCGCGGGAGCTGCAGGATCGGATCTGGTCGAAGCTTAAGGGTTGATTGCCTGACTTGAACCGGTGGCGCGGCCATCGCTGGCATGCCAGCGATGAGGCCCACCCAGACAACATAGAAACAGAGGTATGAAATGTCCCACCCCCGCTGGCTCAGAAACATCCGACCCTACGGCGCCCCCGGCGAAGACCTGCTGATCGAAAACGGCAAGTTCACCCAACGCCGCCCGGCCTCGAACACCCCGCTGGCTACCACCGACATCGACGGCCAGAACCAGCTACTCACCGCCCCGCTGGTGGAAAGCCACGTCCACCTCGACAAGACCCTGTACGGCCAGCCCTGGCGCCCGAACAGCGCCGGCCCGACGCTCAAGGACTACATCAGCAACGAGCGCCGCGTCCTGCGCGAAGTGAAAGCGCCGATTGCCGAACGCGCCGGCGCCCTGCTGGAAAACTGCATCGCCCGGGGTTCGCTGACGATGCGTTGCCATGTCGACATCGACCCGGAATTCGGCCTGCGTCACGTCGAAGCCATGCAACAACTGCGCGAAACCTACAGCGACCTGATCGACCTGCAACTGGTGGTGTTCCCGCAAACCGGCCTGATCAGCCGCCCCGGCACCGCCGAGCTGATGCGCGAAGCCATGGCCCTGGGCGTGGAAAACGTCGGCGGGCTCGACCCGTGCGGCATCGACAACGACCCGATCGCGCAACTGGATTTCGTGTTCAAACTGGCCAGTGAATTCCAGCGTGGCGTCGACATTCACCTGCACGACAAAGGAGAACTGGGCCTGTGGCAGATCGCCCGGATCGCCGATTACACCGAGCGTTTCAACCTGCAGAACCGGGTGATGATCAGCCACGCCTATTGCCTCGGCATGCTGCCGTGGAGCCAGGTCAAACCCGTCGCCGAACGCCTCGCCGCGCTGGGCATTTCGCTGATGAGTTCGGCGCCGGCCGACTGCGCCGTTCCGCCGTTTATGGCGCTGCGCGAGACCGGGGTCAACGTGTGCCTGGGCTCCGATGGCATTCGCGATGCGTGGTCACCGATGGGCAATGGCGACATGCTCGAACGGGCGATGTTGCTGGCGTTCCGTTTCGACCTGGGCAAGGACGATGAATTGGCGGCGGCGTTCGAAGCGGCGACAGTCAACGGTGCGCTCGCATTGGGGATCGAGGATTACGGCTTCGCCATCGGCCGGCCGGCGGACTTTCTGCTGATGCCGGTCGAGACGCTCGGTGAAGCGGTCGTTTCGCGCCCTGTGCGTCAGGTCTATCGCGGCGGCGAATTGATCGCCAGCGGCGGTCGCTTGCTGGGCAGCCGTCTGTGAAACGGATCGGCCTGAAGGCCGGTTGCGTAGTCGGCTTCGACGGCACGCAGCATGTGTTGTGGCGTGACGGTGAAGTGGTATTCAGCGGATCGCGCATCGAGTTTGTCGGGCGCGGTTACCAAGGGCCGGTGGATCAGTGGATCGACTACGGCAATACGCTGATCGGCCCCGGTTTCATCGATCTCGACGCCCTCGGCGATCTCGATTCCACGGTACTGACCCTGGACAACGGCGACGAACGCAGCATGGGCCGGATGTGGTCTGCGGAATATCTGGCGACCGGCCCGCGTGAGTCGTTCAGTCTGGAAGAAGAGGTCTTCAAATACCGCTACGCCTTCACCCAGTTGATCCGCAACGGCATCACCACGGCGATGCCGATCACCTCGATGTACTACCGCGAATGGGCGGAAACCTACGACGAGTTCGCCGCTGTCGCCGACGTGGCGAGCGAACTCGGGCTGCGCACCTATCTCGGCCCCTGCTACATGAGCGGCATGAGTTACTGGCGCGCCGACGGCACCCTCGCCCACCACTGGGATGAGGCGCGGGGTCTGGCTGGACTGGACGCGGCTGAACGGTTTTTCAAGGATTTTGATGGCGCACACGCCGGGCTGATTCGCGGTGCGCTGCTGCCGGATCGCATCCAGACCTGCACCCCGGCGCTGCTTCAGCGCACCTCCGCCCTGAGCCGCGAACTGAACGCACCGATGCGTCTGCATTGCTGTCAGGCGCCCGGCGAAGTGGCGATGGTCGAACAGCTGCGCGGCACCTCGCCGCTGGGCTGGTTGCAGCAACTCGACCTGCTCACCCCGCGCAGCCTGTTGCCCCACGGCATCTACACCTCGGGCGATGACGATTTGCAGCGGGTCATCGACGGCGGCGCGAGTCTGGTGCACTGCCCGCTGGTGTTCGCCCGCGACGGCGAGGCACTGAATTCGTTCGGACGTTATCGCGCCAAGGGCATCAATTTCGCCCTCGGCACCGACACCTGGCCGGCGGACTTGCTGGCAAACATGCGCCACGGTTTGAACATCGCACGGTTGATGGAGGGCGGCTCGGCGCTGACCAGCAGCCTCGATCTGTACAACGCCGCGACCCTCGGCGGCGCCAAAGCCTTGGGCCGTGACGACCTCGGGCGTCTGGCGCCGGGGGCCAAAGCCGACATCACCGTATTCAGCCTGCGCGGCCTGCATCTGGGCCCGTTGTTCGATCCACTGAAAAACCTGCTGCTGGCCGGGCGCGGCGACGACTGCATTGCCAGCTACATCGACGGTCGTTGCGTGATGCACGACGGTCAGGTCAACGGCGTCGATTACCCCACTCTGCAACGCCAGGCCCAACGCCAATACGAAAAACTGATGCGCAGCCACAGCGACCGGGCCTTTGGCCGACCGGACTGGAAAACCCTGTTCCAGCCGGCCATTCCGTTCGCCGATGACTACAGCGCCGAAGCGCCCTTGAGCGCCATCGATCCACTTCTTTAGAGAACACTGCCATGCACAGCTTCGATTTCAGCCAACTGAGCCCACGGGAAAAATACAAGATTCTGATCGGCAGCGTGGTGCCGCGCCCGATTGCCCTGGTCACCACCATCGACGGCGAAGGCCGGGTCAATGCGGCGCCGTTCAGCTTCTTCAATGCGCTGTCGGCGGACCCGCCCATTCTCGCGCTCGGCGTGGAGAACTACGGCGACCAGAGCCCCAAGGACACCACCCGCAACATCCAGATGAACCAGGAATTCACCGTCAACATCGTCAACGATGCGCTGGTGGAAGCCATGAACGTCTGCGCCGTGCCGTTCGCGCCGGGCTTCGATGAGTTGACCGCTGCGGGCCTGACGGCGATCCCCGGCACCTCGGTCAAATGCCCGCGAATCGGCGAAGCACCAGTGGCGCTGGAATGTCGGCGGATGATGGCGCTGAACATCGGTCAGTCGCGGGAGATCATTTTTGGCGAGGTGTTGATGGCGCATGTGCGCGACGAGTTGATCGACCCGAAAACCCTGTACATCGATCAATTGGGGCTGGATGCGATCGGGCGCATGGGCGGCCATGGTTATGCACGGACCCGGGATTACTTCGATTTGCCGACCCGCTCATTGCAAGCGTGGACGGAGGCACCGGGGGGTGGCGAGCGGTTCTGGCCACAGCGCTGAAGGCTATTGCTCGTTCCCACGCTCCGCGTGCTGATCGTGCTGATCGTTCCCACGCTCCGCGTGGGAATGCATACCGTGACGCTCTGCGTCACAGTGGACGCGGAGCGTCCATGGCGGCATTCCCACGCAGAGCGTGGGAACGATCCCGAGCAGCCGCTCTGCGTGGGAACGATCAGTGCGGAACAGGTCGATCAGTCAGTGCCGTACTTCGGCGACCGTGGCCCGTACAGCAGGCCTGCCGGATGACCGGCCGACAGCAGACGATTGCTGGCCACACCGGCAATCGGGTAGCCGGCATCGGTGGAGCTGTTGACGATCTGTTTCACCGCAGCGGTGATCAGTGCGCCGATCAGGCCGCCGCCACTGTTGTTGCCGCCCTCTTCGCTCGACGCCCGGGCTGCACCGGTCCACAGGGTGGTGCCGGTTTTCAGGTCGACCAGTTTGGCGCTGGCGGTCACGGCAGTTTCGCTGCTGATCACCATGTAGCGTGTGCCGTACTCACTGACGGTGATGTACAGCGCCGCGTCGGCGCCGAAGATTTCGTGCAGTTTGTTGGCCGGCGCCTGATGGATGTCATCCGGCGTGGTCAGGCCGTTCTGGCGGAAGGTCTCGTCGACCAGCGTGATCGGCAATACGTAGTAACCGGCTTCGGCCAGCGGGAACGTCACTTGCGACAACAGGCTGTAGGACGCCTTGACGTCCGGCGAGGTGTTCAGCGGCGGCAGTACCAGAATGGATTTCGGCCGCGCTTGCTTGTACGCCGAATAATCCACAGCCTTCGGGGCAACGCAGCCACCCAGAACGGTCAGCGCCAGGCCCGCAGCCAGCAGTTTCAGGGCGCGCGCGATCATTTGGCGTCCCCGGTCTTGGCGTTTTTAAGCAGAAAATCCATGTACGTGCCGGACTCGGGGAACAGGGTCTTTTCGGTGCGCAGTTGCTGCACCATCTGATCGTCCTTGCCCATGCTCAGGTACAGCAGAGCGAGGTGCGCGTGGTAACCCGGCGGTACCGGCTTGCCACTGGCGCGGATCTTTTGCAGATCGGCTTCCAGCGCTTCGGCCTGGGCCTCTTTCGGCGTTTCGCTTTTGAAGTATTCGTAGACTTGTGGCTGGTAGCCTTCCCACTGGTACAGGGTTTGCGGGCTGCTGCAACCAGCCAGCAAGGCGCTGGCGGTCAGTGTCAAGGCCATCAACGGCCGGGACAGGGACAGATTCATGGTGTGTTGCTCCTTGCGATGGGCGTCTATCAGTTGCCCGGTTTCCAGGCACCGGCGTTCATGCCATCGACCAGGCGATTGATCGCCTCGCGCATGGCCAGATCGAGGACTTTGCCGTTGAGGGTGGAGTCGTAGGCAGCAGTGCCGCCGAAGCCGATGATTTCGCGGTTGGACAAGGCGTATTCGCCGGCGCCCTGGGTCGAATACACCACTTCGGACGTGCTGATGTTGACGATGTTCAGGTTGACCTTGGCGTAGGCGACCTGGGTCTTGCCACGGCCGAGAATGCCGAACAGTTGATGATCGCCGGTCTCTTTGCGGCCGAACTCGGTGACGTCACCGGTCACCACGTAATCGGCGCCTTTCAGACGCTGGGCCTGACCCTTGATCGCCGCTTCCTGCTGGATTTCGCCCATGTTGTCGCGATCGAGTACGGAGAAACGGTTGGTCTGCTGCAGGTGAGTGATCAGGATGGTCTTGGCCTGACCGCCGAGGCGGTCAACGCCGTCGGAGAAGATCCCGCGCATGTAGCTCGAACGGTTGTCGAACTTGCCCACGGCCATCGGGATACGGACACCGGACCAGGCCTGAGAGGCACTTTCCACCTTGGCCACCGGCAGTGCGCGGGAGCTTTCGGTGGCGCAACCGGAAAGCGAGCCGGCCAGGGTACCGAGGACGGCAATCGCAACGCCCGAGACCAACATCCGGGAGATCATTCTCACTGTGCATTCCTTCTGAAAAGTGATGTGTCCCGGCACCGCAAAGTCGTGGGGGATCGGGAAAGGGGCGGCATTATGCCAAAGTGCCACCATTGAGGACAGGTTTTTTTGACGCCAGCAAATTGGCTTTCGGATCACCCAGCAGCCGTCAGTGGAAATCGCGGCTCTGCACCCGAATGCCGTTGAGCAACGGGCTGAGGTCACTCAAGCGTCCGGCAATCAGATGCCGGACTTCGCCTTCACGCTCCCAGCGGCCATCGACCTTGAGCAATTGCGAGCCGACCAGCACCTGACGCTGGCGCTCGGCCAGATCGCGCCAGACCACCACGTTGACGTTGCCGAACTCGTCCTCCAGCGTCACGAAGGTCACGCCGCTGGCGGTGGCCGGTCGTTGGCGGCCGGTCACCAGCCCCGCCACGCTGACCGGTCGCCCGTGCTCGACCTCCAGCAACTCCCGGGAACTGCGACAGCGTCGTGCCCGCAACTCATCGCGCAACAACGTCAGCGGGTGCGGCCCCAGCGTGGTGCCGAGGGTGGCGTAGTCGGTGAACAGGTCTTCGCTGACACTCGGCGTGGGCAGCGCCACATCGGGCTCTTCCTGACTCGGCAACCCGGCAAACAACCCGAGCTGTTTCTGCACCCCGGCCACTTCCCAGCGCGCCCGATGGCGGTGACCGGCCAGGTCACGCAAGCCCCCGGCATCCGCCAGCAATGCCTGGGCTCGACTGTCGAGCCCGGCCCGTTCGCCCAGATCGGCGACATCGGCGAACGCGCCCCTCGCCCGAGCGCTTTCAATGCTCCGCGCATCCTCTTCGCGAAAGCCCTTGATCATGCGCAAGCCCATGCGAATCGCCGGTTGCTCGCCGGCAATCGGCTCCAGACTGCAATCCCAGTCACTGGCGCGCACGTCCACCGGGCGGATCTGCAAATGATGGCGGCGTGCATCCTGAAGAATCTGATCCGGGCTGTAGAAACCCATCGGCCAACTGTTGATCAGCGCACAGGCGAACGCCGCCGGTTCATGGCACTTGAGCCAGCAACTGGCATAGGTCAGCAAGGCAAAACTGGCGGCGTGGGACTCGGGAAAACCGTAACTGCCAAAGCCCTTGATCTGTTCGAAGATCTGCGCGGCGAATTCCGGGGTGTAGCCGTTTTTCTTCATGCCGGCAGCCAGCCGCTCCTTGTGCGGTTCCAGCCCGCCATGGCGCTTCCACGCGGCCATGGAGCGGCGCAACTGATCGGCCTCGCCGGGGCTGTAGTCGGCGGCGACAATGGCGATCTGCATCACCTGTTCCTGAAACAGCGGCACGCCGAGGGTGCGTTTGAGCACCACTTCCAGCTCCGGTGACGGATAGGTTGCCTTTTCCTCCTTGTTCCGGCGGCGCAGGTACGGATGCACCATCCCGCCCTGGATCGGCCCCGGCCGGACGATGGCCACCTCGATCACCAGGTCGTAGAAGTTCTGTGGGCGCAGGCGCGGCAGCATCGACATCTGCGCCCGGGACTCGATCTGGAACACGCCGATGGTGTCGGCGCGGCTGATCATGTCGTAAGTCGGGCGATCGTCAGGCGGGATGGTGGCCAGACTCAGATCCTGATGGCGATGGCGACGCAGCAGGTCGAAACAACGGCGGATCGCACTGAGCATGCCGAGGGCGAGGATATCTACCTTGAGCAGCCCGACCGCATCGAGGTCGTCCTTGTCCCACTGGATGATCGTGCGGTCGGCCATGGCGGCGTTTTCCACCGGCACCAGCGTGTCCAGCGGTTGCTCGGAAATCACGAAACCGCCGGGGTGCTGCGACAGGTGCCGGGGGAAGCCGATCAGTTGCCCGGTCAGGCTCAGCACCCGGTGCAGGATCGGGCTGTCCGGGTCGAAGCCACTTTCGCGCAGGCGTTCCACGGGCGGCGTTTCATCGCTCCAGTGGCCGCAGCAGTCGGCCAGCGCATTGATCTGGTCCGGCGGCAGGCCCAGCGCCTTGGCCACGTCGCGGACCGCGCCGGCGGCGTGATAGGTGCTGACCACCGCCGTCAGCGCCGCACGACGGCGGCCATAACGACGGAACACGTATTGCAGGACTTCTTCCCGGCGCTCGTGCTCGAAATCCACGTCGATGTCCGGCGGCTCGTTACGCTCCCTCGACATGAAACGTTCGAACAGCAGCGTGGTGCGATCCGGGTCGATCTCGGTGATGCCCAAGGCAAAACACACCGCCGAGTTGGCCGCCGAACCCCGGCCCTGGCAGAGGATTTTCTGCTCCCGGGCGTAACGCACCACGTCGTGCACGGTGAGGAAGTAGCTTTCGTAACCGAGTTCGGCGATCAGCTCCAGCTCATCGTCGATCTGTTTGAGCACCTTGGGTTGCGCGCCTTGTGGCCAGCGCCAGGCGATGCCTTCTTCGGTCAAATGACGCAGCCAGGAACTGGCATCGTGTTCCTCGGGCACCAGCTCTTTGGGGTATTGATAGCGCAACTGGCCGATGTCGAACGTGCAGCGGCGGGCCAGCTTCACCGATTCGTCCAGCAAGGTCTGCGGATATAACTCGCGCAACACATCGAGACTGCGCAGATGCCGCTCGCCGTTGGGGTGTAGACGCAATCCGGCCTCAGCCACCGGGACGTGATGACGGATCGCAGTCATGGTGTCCTGCAAGGCACGGCGACCACGGGCATGCATGTGCACATCACCGCTGGCCACCGCTGGAATCTGCAACTCACCCGCCAGACTCAGCAGCGCGGCCAGCCGCTGTTGATCGTTCTGCCCGCGATGCAACTGCACCGCCAGCCACAAACGTTCGCCGAAGGTCTGTTTCAGCCAGCGGCCCTCTTCCACGTCGTCGACCGCCTCCGGCACCCACAACACCAGCAACCCCGGCAACGGTTCGTTGAAGTCCTCGCGCAGCACTTGATACTGGCCTTTCTGCGTACGTCGTCGAGCCTGGGTGATCAAGCCGCACAGCGCCTGATAACCCTCGAGGTTCTCGACCAGCAACACCAGTTTCGGGCCGTTCTCGATACGGATTTCGCTGCCGATGATCAGTGGCAGCTCCACGGACTTGGCCGACTGCCAGGCACGGACAATTCCGGCGAGGGTGCATTCATCGGTGATCGCCAGCGCCTGATAGCCGTGTTTTTTCGCCCGTTGGAACAACTCCAGCGCACTGGAGGCGCCGCGCTGGAAACTGAAGTTCGACAGGCAGTGCAGCTCGGCATAACCCTGATTCACGCAAACCAGCCCTGCAGCCATAACGGGCCGCCCTCACCCACCGCCCGGTACGCCCAGCCTTGCTGGCCGGCGCGGTTTTGGATCAGGTAATAGTCGCGGCGCACGTCGTCACCGTCCCACCAGCCGGATTCGATCCGTTCCGGGCCCATGAGGATGCGCGCCGAACCTTCGGGCACAGTCTGCGGCTCGCCCAACAACCAGCCCGGACGCTGCACGCCCGGCAATGCAGGGCAACGCTGTTTGTCATCGGCGTTCTGCCACGCGCACTCCGGGCGATGATCGGCCTGAAAGCGCAGGCCCTGCACCGCCTCATCCCCCAGCCGTGCCCGCAAGCGTTCGCGCAATTGCTCCCAGGGCAAGGTCTGTTGCGGGCGGTCGTCGAACAGTTCCTGGAACTGCGGCACGAAACTCGGCAGATCCTCGGCGCGCAGACGAAAACCGCGCACTGGGGCTTCGACCTGGACCTGCTCCAGTCGACCACGGGCCAGCTCGAACAGCATCGCCGGATCACGCTCGGCGCTGAGCAGGCCGACCTTGATCAGCGTGTCCGGCAGCCCCGCATGTTCCAGATGCAGATCGAAGCGCTGTACGCCACTGTCGCGCCCGCACAAGAACGCCGACAGATCGCCCGTCAGGCGGCGCAACGGGAACAGCAGCGCCTGATGAGACTGCACGTCGAAATTGAGTTCGATCCGCACATCAAAGCGATCCGGTGGCAGGTAGAACGCCAGCGCCAGTGGTCGTGCGCCGAACAGCGTATCCAGATGCTTGAGCATCGGCGCCTCGAAACGCCGGGCCAATGCCTGACGCGGCAGGCTCTGCACCTGATGGAGATTGCGCAGGCCCATACGCGTCAGCGCCGTGGCCACGCTCGGTTCAAGCCCGATGCGGTCGACCGGCAATTGCCCGAGATGATGGCGCAGGGCTTCACCATCAGGCACCACCAGTCCGTCATAGGCGTTGGCCAACACCCGCGCCGCCACCGGGTTGGGCGCGGCGACGATGCGGTGACGAAAGCCCAAGTCCGTCAGTTCCGTGCGTAACCGTGCTTCGAACTGCGACCAGGAACCGAACAGCCCGAGGCTCGATTCGATTTCGAACACCACGGTGCGCGGGTAATGCACGCTGACCTGGGCGCTGAAACGATAGGCCCAGGCGGCGAGAAACTGCTGCCAGTGCTCGATCTCGGCCGCGTCGTAATCGACGGTGGCGAACCCTTTGCTCATGGCCTGCGCAGCGGTCATCGACTGCCCCGGACGCAATCCCAATGCCCGCGCCGCCGGGTTGACCGCTTGCAGCACCCGGCGCTGGGCCGGGCCGCTGAGCAGCGCCAACGGTTGGTCGGGATCGGGGCGCTGACGCAGCACGGCGTCGAGGGCCAATTGCGGGAACAGAATGCAAACCCAGCGCATGGCGACCTCAATGCCCCACGGCGAAGGCAATCGGTGCGCTGCGCGCCAGTCCGCCCCGGCATTTGAGTACGCGCAATTGCGCCGGGCGGGCATCGATGGCAATGCGCAATGCAGCCGGCGACGGGTTGACCGCTTCGCTCAATGGCCGCCACGCGAACGCCAGGGTCTGGCCGGTTTCCGCCGCCACCTGCAAACGGCGCAAGGCGCGGTCATCGGCCTTGTGCGGCCAGCACAGCACTGCACCGCAACTGCCCGAACGCAGGCATTGTTCCGCCGCCCACAACGCATCGCGCTCGCTGGCCTGGATCACCGACAACTGCCGCAGATCGACCCCGGCATTGGCCCAGGCCTGCGGATACGGCACGAACGGCGGCGCCACCAGCACGATGCGCTCGCCCGCTGCCGACAGCCGCGCCAGAGTCGGCCACACCAGTTGCAGTTCGCCGACACCAGGCCCGGCCAGAAGGATTTCGCTCAGCGCCGCTTCCGGCCAGCCGCCACTGGGCAAGGCGGCATCCAGCGCCGCGTGCCCGGTGGGTTGCGGGCTGGCGGCCGGTGGCGCAGGCCGGCCCTTCCAGACCTGGCCGCCATTGAACAGCGTATCCAGCGCGACGACGGCACCCATCAGCCTTGCCTCACCAGACCGCAGAACACCCCTTCGATGGCCAGGTCCTGATCGGCCCGCACGACAATCGGCTGGTACGCCGGGTTGCGCGGCAACAGGCGAACCTCATCGCCGACCCGCTCGAAACGTTTGATGGTGACCTCGCCATCGAGCCGCGCCACCACGATCTGGCCGTTGAGCGCCTCGGGGTTGCGGCGTACGCCGACCAGATCGCCGTCGAGAATCCCGTCCTCGATCATCGAATCGCCCTGCACCCGCAGCATGTAGTCGGGCGTGCGGGAGAACAGCGCGGGATCGAGCATCAACCGATTGTGGATGTCGGCATCGGCGCCGATGGGCGCACCGGCGGCCACCCGGCCGAGTACCGGGACTTCGAGCAGCTCCGGTCGCGCCGGTTGCCCGAGCAAGCGAATGCCCCGGGCCTGATGCGGATTGACCTCGATAAACCCGGCCTCGGTCAGCGCCAGCACATGCTTGCGCGCCACGCTGCGGGAGGCAAAACCAAAAGCCTCGCTGATTTCAGCGAGGCTTGGGGGCTGACCGTGTTCGGCGATGCGTTCGCGGATAAAGGTCAGGATGGCGGTACGGCGGGGAGTCAGAGTCGTCATGGAGTACATTTGTACTCCTGTGGGAATTTCCTGACAAGCACCGCCAGTCAGCTCAAACCGCGCTCCGCCAGAAACTCCGCGATGTAATCGATAAACGCCACAACCTTGGCCGTCGCCCGCCGATGACTCGGGTACACCGCCAGAATGTGCGGGCCAAAACTGTCCGGGTCGATCTCGTAATCAGCCATGACCCGCACCAGTCGCCCGTCAGCGATGTACGGCGCGGCGCTCCACAGCGGCGTATGCAGCAAACCGCGCCCAGCCAAAGCGCTGGCCAGCAGCAAATCGTAATTGTCACTGCGCAACAGCGGCGCCGCCGGTTGCGCCAGGCTCAGGCGCTGGCCGTCGCGTTCGGCCCACCAGAATTCGCGGCTGAGCAACGGATGCCGGTACAACAGCCATTCATGTTGATCAAGAGTTTGCGGCGTCACCGGCAAGCCCTTGCGCGCCAGGTATTCGGGGCTGCCGCACAGCGCCAGACGATTGCTGCCGACCACCCGCGCAATCAGCCCCGGCAAATCGTCATGACCTTCGCGCAGCGCCAGGTCGTAGCCGCTTTCCAGCAGATTGACGAATTCGTCGCACAAATCCACTTGCAGGCTGATCTGCGGGTATTGCTGCAAAAAACCGTCACACACCTGATCGAGAAACGCCCGCCCGTAAGCCAGCGGCGCAGTGATTTTCAGGCTGCCGCGCAGGCCGTGCTGCAACTGCTCGATTTCCTCGCTGGCCTCATCGAGGCGCTGCAACACCTGTCGTGCGGTTTCCAGATAGAGCCGGCCGATTTCGGTCAGCAGAATCCGACGCGTGCTGCGCTCGAAGAGCCGCGCACCAAGTTCGGATTCCAGATGATTGACCGCTTTGGTCAGGGCCGACGGGGTCTTGCCCAGTTGCTCGGCAGCGCGGCTGAAACTGCCGAGCTGCGCGGTGACCACGAACATTTTCAGTGCACCCAGCTTGTCCATGCTTTTTCCATTCAGGCAAAAACGTTTTTCGTGAGGGAGGCGTTCTGTCGGGCGTTGGCAGCCACTAATCTGGCCATCAGACGCAATAACAAGGAAATGTTCAATGAAAAGATTCATCCCGCTTTTCACCAAAAATGTCTTGATCGCCGCTATGAGTTTTGCCTCGATGGAAGCCATGGCCGCCACCGATCTGGTGCTGCTCAACGGCAAGATTTTCACCGCCGACCGCGCTCAACCGAAGGTTCAGGCACTGGCCGTGGAGAACGGCAAGGTGCTTAAAGTCGGCACCGATGCGCAGATCAAAGCCTTGATCGAGCCCGGCACCCAAGTGATCGACCTCAAAGGCCAGACGCTGATGCCCGGCCTGATCGACAGCCATTCCCACGCGATTTTCGGCGGGCTGGAAATGGTCTCGGCGAACATGGAAGACGACGTGGTCAGCCTGGATGAACTGGAAAAACGCCTGCGCGGCTGGCGTGACGACGGCAAGGCCCGGCATGGCGATGTGTTGAGCGTGGCCGGCATGAGTTCAGCGTACTGGGCCAAAGCTGAGGCCCTGGGCAAAATCTTCAACCACGGCGAATGGGCCGACGTACCGGTGGTGTTCACCGGCAGCGATCACCACACGGCGTGGGCCAACAACGTCATGCTCAAGCGCGCGGGCATCGACGCCGCACTGCTGAAAAACTTGCCGGACGCGGAAAAAGACACCATTGGCAAACTGGCCAGCGGTGAGCCGAACGGCTTTGTGGTCGATGCCGGTTGGGACCGGGTCGCCTCGAAAATGCCGGTGCCGAGCCCTGCCGATATGCTCAAGGCCGCGCAATCGGCGGTGCGCTTTAACAACAGCCTCGGCATCACCGCGTGGATGGACCCGGCCGCCAACGCCGCGCCGGGCGAGCCGGTGTTCGCCCTCAAACCCACCGAGAAAACCGTTGGCGTGCTGCCGGCCTACAAGGCCCTGTCGGAAAGCGGTGGCATGACCGCCCACGTCGCCGCGCTGCTGGTGGCCAACCCGAAAAGCGTCCCGGCCGATCTCGATACCCTCGACAAGGTACGCCAGCAATTTCAGGGCATCCCCAACCTGACTTTACCGGGAATCAAGATCTTCGCCGACGGCGTGATCGAATACCCAGCCCAGAGCGCCGCGATGATCGATCCCTACAGCAACTCCCACAAACAGGGCGAACTGCTGATTGATCCGCAGCACTTCGGCGAACTGGTCAGCGCCATCGACCAGCGCGGCTGGCTGGTGCACATCCACGCCATCGGTGACCGCGCGGTACGCGAATCCCTCAACGGTATCGCCCAGGCGCGCAAGGATCGACAAAGCGGCGTGACGCACTCGATCACCCACCTGCAAATGGTCAATCCGAAAGAGTTTGCGCGCTTCAAGCCATTGAACGTGATTGCCTCGATGCAATTGCTCTGGGCCAGCGCCGACGACTACACCACCGACATGATCAAGCCTTACGTCAGCGCCCTCGCCTTCCGCTATCAATACCCGGCGCACTCACTGCTCAAGCAAGGCGCGACGATTGCCGGCGCCAGCGACTGGCCGGTGTCCTCACCGAACCCGTGGAACGCCATGGCCCAGGCCATCACTCGCACCGGGCCGCTGGGCGTGCTCAACGCCGACGAACGCCTGGACCGCGAAACCATGTTCTACGCCTACACCGTCAACGCGGCGCGCACCATCGGCCTGGAGCAACAGATCGGTTCCCTGAGCCCCGGCAAACAGGCCGACTTCATCGTGCTCGATCGCGACGTGTTCAGCGTCGATGACAAGGCCCTGCATGACACCCGGGTTCTGCAAACCTGGTTCGCCGGCCGCCAGGTCTACGCACCGACCCTCTAATAACAATCGCCGTACCCCCTGCCCGACCCCGCGCCAACCGCCGGGGTCCGGCGCAGCCTTGCCTGCTTCCTGCCCATAACAATCACAACATCGGGACTTCACATGAAAGCCATGCCCCTGCTCGCCCTCACTTCCTTGAGCCTGCTGCCCTTGAGCAGCCACGCGATCCCCTTGAACGATGATTTCGCGGTGCTGGTCGACCTGACCCTGGCCAGCGACTACCGCACTCGCGGCATCTCCCAGACCCAGAACGACCCGGCCGTGCAGGCCGGTCTGACCCTGGCCCACAGCAGCGGCCTGTACCTCGGCGCGTGGAGTTCGAACGTCGATTTCGGCGGTGGCCTGAAAACCCGTCAGGAGGTCGATTACTACGCCGGCTGGCTGTGGCAGGCCACCGAGCAGGTGAGCCTGGACCTCGGCACCATTCGCTACGCCTACCCCAGGGAAAGCCAGTTCAATCAGACCGAGGTCTACGGGATTCTCGGCGTCTACGGCGTGAAGCTGGCGGCGTACTACTCCAGTGATGCGCCGGGCATCGACAGCAAACAGAGTTCGCTCTACAGCTACATCGGCTATGAAACCGAATTACCGTTCGACTCCGGGCTGAAGCTGCGCTACGGCAACATGGACTTCAAGGACCCGCATATGTATTCGGCATCCGGTCACAGCGAAGAGTCCTACCGGGAGTGGGAAGTCAAACTGACCCACAACCTGGCCGGCGTGGTGCTGGGCCTGAGTTACATCGACACTGACCTGTCGCAGAACCAGTGCCTGAGCAACTGGGGCTTCAAGGATGTGTGCACGGCGACAGTCGTAGCCAGCGTCAGCAAATCCTTCTGAGCCCCGGTTGATTGCGGTGAGCTCAGGGCGAGAGTTGCGCAAGGTATTGCCATGGGTAGATCCCGCGTTGATGACCATCGCTGAACACCAGTTGCAGGCCGTAACCCTGGGGGTTGAGTTCGATCACACGCACTCGATCATCGACCAACGGGGCCGAACCCCGCAGGCGAAACGCCCGGCACTGCGAGCACGGGCACTGGCGGCGCAGTTCGGCATGGTCGAGCAACTGCTCGCGACCATCCGGCCAGCTCAGCCGCAACCGGTGTTCACTTTGGGAATTGCCGATCGCCAGCGGATTCATTGCAGCTGACTCAAGGCAATCCGCACGGCTTTGCGCACCTCCGGGTCGCCATCGTCCTGCGCGGCCTGCAACGCCGCCACGGCCCCGCGATCATTCAACTCGCCCAGCGCCAGCGCCGCTTCCTTGCGCAGGTTGCTGATGCGATGACCGAGGGTGTCGATCAGGGCATCGAGGGCCGGCACGTAGCGCAAACGGCCGAGGCTGCGGGTCGCGCGCAGGCGCACTTGCCAGTAATCGTCATCCAAGGCTTCGATCAGCGCCGGGCCTGCGTCGGTGTGGCCGACCTTGCCGAGGGTGGTCGCGGCTTCTTCGCGTACTTGCCAGGCCTGATCCAGCAGGGCCTGACGCAATGCGGGCAGCACCTCGGCGTCACTTGCCAAGCCCAGGGCGCCGGTGGCGGCGCGACGTACTTCGGTGTCCGGATCATTGCTGGCCAAACGTGCCAGCGCCGGCAAGGCATCCAGCTGTTTGAGCCAGCCGAGCACGCCAACGGCTTCACGACGGACACTGGCGTCGGCATCGCTCAACGCTTGAATCGCGGCGGGTGCGGCGCCGGGGAAGCGCAACTCGCGCAACGCCCGGAACGCGGCAATCCGCACGCCGGTTTCGGCATGGGCGGTCCACGGCAGAATCACCCTGCCCGCCGCTTCGGTTTTGAGCAGACTCAGGCTCTGCGCCGCAGCGGCTTGCACCGCTGGCGACGGATCCGTCAGCGCCTGGCACAGCGCTTCTACGACCGGTTCGTCTTCCCACGCCTCCAGCAGTCGTGCCGCTTCGGCACGCACCTCTTCGGCCGGGTCTTCAGCCAGGCGCTCGACCAGCCAGAGCAAGCCGTCCGGCTCTTCGAGGTCAGCCAGGTCGATCAGGGCAATCCGGCGTACACCGGCATCATCAGCAGTCAGGCGCGGTTGCAGGGCAAGAATGTCGTCGTTATCGGTCACAGCAAAAAATGAGGTCACAGGGCAAATCTCGGCAAGGCGTTTTCAGGAGGCAAACCGAGCGGATTGAGGCGCGGCAGCGGTCGGTCGTTGTCGTGGCGCAGCAGGTCGAGGCAGTGGCGCTTGAGGCGCGAGAATTCGCTGCTGGTGACCAGTTCGGTGGTGCGTGGCCGTGGGAAATCCAGGCGCAGGTCTTCGATGATCCGCCCCGGCCGTGCGCTCATCACCAGCAAACGGTCGGCGAGAAACAGCGCTTCGTCGATGTCATGGGTGACGAACACCACCGTGGTGCGAATCCGCGTCCAGATGTCCAGCAGCAGTTCCTGCATGTTCAGTCGGGTCAGCGCATCCAGCGCGCCGAAGGGTTCATCCATCAGCAACAGCCGTGGCCGGTTGACCAGCACCCGGGCGATTTCCACCCGTTGCTGCATGCCGCCGGAGAGTTGATCCGGCCAGCGTTCGGCGAAGTCTTCAAGGCCGACCAGTTTGAGGATTTCATCGGCGGCGCGATGGCGCTCGGTTTTACCGATGCCACGCATCTTCAGGCCGAACGCAACGTTGTCGCGCACCGTGCGCCACGGGAACAAGGTGTGATGCTGAAACACCATGCCGCGCTGTGGCGACGGGCCGGACACCTCGACGCCGTCGACTTTCAACTGCCCACCATGGGGTTGCAGATGCCCGGCCAGCGCGCCGAGCAAAGTCGACTTGCCGCAACCGGACGGGCCAAGAATGCACACGAACTGGCCGGGTTCGATCTGGCAATCCAGCCCCTGCACCGCTTCAAACGCTTGCCGGCCCTCGCCGAGGACGATGGATAACTGGCGGATGTCGATCCGCCCTTCCGGGGTTTGCATCACGCTCATCAGGCTTTTCCTCGCGGTCGGTGCCAGGGCGTGAACAGCCCGCCCAGGCGTTTGATCAGCAGGCTGCTGCCCATGCCCAACACGCCGATCAGCAACATGCCGACCACGATGTCGGCGTAGTTCTGAATGGTGTAGGACTCCCAGGTGTAGTAACCGATGCCGAACTGGCCGGAGATCATTTCGGCGGTCACCAGACAGAACCATGAGGTGCCCATGCCGATCGCCAACCCGGTGATGATGCTCGGCGCGGCGCCCGGCAGGATCACTTCCAGCAGGATCGCCCGGCGTCCGGCCCCGAGGCTTCTGGCCGAGGCGATCAGGCGCGGGTCGACACCTTCGACGCCATGCACGGTGTTGAGCAGGATCGGGAACAGCGCGCCGGTGAAGGTGATGAACACCATCGACAGCTCCGACGACGGGAACATCAGGATGGCCAGCGGAATCCATGCGACGGCGGGGATTGGGCGCAGCACTTCCAGTGGAGGCAGCAGCAGGTCTTCGGCCCATTTCGACCGGCCGATGGCCAGGCCCAGGGCGATGCCGATCACCAGCGCGGCGAGGTAGCCGGCGAAGACTCGGCCGAGGCTGGCGCTCAGGTGCTGGATGAGCTTGCCGGAGTCGCCTAGGCCGAGGGCGGCTTCGATGACGGCCAGCGGGGTTGGGACGTTGGCGAAGGTGACGAGGCCGAGGTTCCAGTGGTGGCTGGCGGCGAGTTGCCAGAAGAGCAGGCAGAGCAGCAGTGAGGCGGCTCGGGGGATCCAGCGTGAAAGCATATATCACCTCTGATCGTTCCCACGCTCTGCGTGGGAACGATCTGTAAATCAGCGGGTGGCAACGGCCTGCGCGGTGGCGTCGGTGAAGTCGAGGACTTTTCCGCCCTGCGCCGACGCGTATTGCTGAGCCTGCCCTTTGAGCAAAAACGCACTCAACCGCCCCTTCCCATCACTGGCAAACCACGCCTGCTCCGCCAGCAACTTGATCCCGCTGTCACTCGCCTGCGCATACACCGCGCGGATGTTCTTGCCTTCTGACTTCAGGCCGGCCAGTGCGGTAAACGCCTCTTCAGCCGAGGCATAACGCCGGACCTTGTCCTCACCCCGCACCCAGATTTCCGCAACATGGCTGAAATCAGAAATAGCTTTCCCAGTCACCGCATCGACAGACTTCAACGGTGTCTGCGCGTAGTTGGCCAGTTGCGCGGTGTAATCCAGATTCGAGGCCTTGAACGCCGCGCGGATGTACTGGTCATCGATAAAGGTGTTCAGGTCGAGCCCGCGATCCGCCTTCTTCAGCAGCTTCAGCGTGTCGATGGCCGTGCCCACGGCCTGGCGATATTCCGGTTTCCAGCTCAGGTCACGGGTCTGTACGCCCAGCGGGCCGTGGAACAGGTAATTGACCTCGGCATCGACGCCGGTGACTTTGGCGATCAACTCGCTGTATTTCTCGGGTTCGGCGGCCAGCAACTGATTGGCTTCGATGCTTGCGCGCAGGTAGGCGACGACGATTTCCGGGTACTTCTTGGCGTAGGCCTGATCGACCAGTGCACCGTGGAAGGTCGGCGCATTGGCCTGGGCGCCGTCGTAGATCTTGCGGGCGAAACCACGGCTCGGGAACAGTTCGGCGAACGGTACAAAATCAGCATGGGCGTCGATCTTGCCGGCCTGCAACGCGGAGCCTGCGACCTCTGGCGGCTGGGCGATGATGTTCACATCCTTCAGCGGATCCCAGCCCTGCTCCGCCACGGCGCGCAGCAACATGCCGTGGGCGGTGGAAGCGAACGGTACGGAAATGGTCTTGCCCTTGAGTTCGCTCAGCGACTGCACACCAGACGCGCTCGGCACCACGATGCCATTGCCGCTGCCCTTGATGCTGCCCGACAACACGCTGATGAACAGGCTGTGTTTGCCAGCGGTTTCGAACGCCACACCATTGAACGCACCGGGGAAATCGGCCATGGCGCCGAAGTCGAGTTTGCCGGCGACCATCTCGTTGGTCAGCGGCGCGCCGCTGGTGAAGTTCTTCCACTGCACGTCGTACTTGGCGTCCTTGTAGGCGCCGTCGTGAGGCAGGTATTTGTCGAGCAGGCCCAACTCGCGAATCAACAGGCCGCCGGCGGCGCAGTTGATGGTGGTGTCCTGAGTGCCGATGGCAATGCGGATGGTTTCGGCCGAGGCCGACAAGGTGAACGAAGCCAGTACCAGACCGGCGATTGCTGCACGCAACATGGTTGAATCCCCTCGAATCATTTATAGGATGTTCGTCTCCGCCGCGATCAGGGCGCGGTGGGAAACGAGGGGTGTCTTGAATCAGGCGTCCGGTGTTGCCGGATAGCGTTTTAGCGGAGCAGGTACGGGATTTCGACTTTCACCGCACCGGTCGGGCAGTCCTTTTCGCACGGCATGCAGTACCAGCATTCGTCGAAAGCCATATAGGCTTTTTGCGTGGCCGGGTTGATCGCCAGCAGGTCCATCGGGCAGACGTCGACGCACACGGTGCAGCCCTTTTCGGCGATGCATTTGTCCTCGTCCACGGTGACGGGGGCGTTGGAGCGGAAGAAGATTTCCTGGGCTTGGTAGACCATGGTTCGGACTCTCTCTAGTGATGCCTCAAGCAGCGAAAGCGCCAACCCGCAAACGGTCGTAGGCCTGCATTTCCTCGGCATCGAGCGGGATGATGTAAGGCTCGACGGCTTTCTTGAAACTGGTCATGCGCCCGTCTTCGCCCTTCTTCAGGTGGCAATGGCAGAACCATTCGCGGTCGTCCCGTTGCGGGTGATCGACGCGGTAGTGGTACAGGCCCCAGCGGCTTTCAGCGCGGAACAGCGAGGCGCGGGCGGCCATTTCGGCGCAGTCGCGGATCACACTGGTTTCCATGGCGCGCATCAGTTCGTGGGCGGTGTTGGCCTTCATCTCGTTGAGGTCGCGTTCGATGTCGCTGAAGCGTTGCAGGCCGATTTCCATCTTCTTGGTCACTTTCGGCGGTTGCAGGTAGTCGTTGACGAAGCGCCGCAGCTTGTACTCGACCTGAGCCGGCGGCAGACCGTGTTCGCGATCCATTGGCGCGTAGACCCGGGCCTTTTCTTTCTCGATCTGCTCGGCATCCAAAGTGGAGAACTCGCGCCCGGCAACAAACTCCGCCGCGTTGTTACCCGCGAACCAGCCGTAGGTGAACGCGCCAAGCATGTAGTTATGCGGCACGGCGGCCATGTCACCGGCCGAGTACAAACCCTTCACCGACGTTTCGGCTCGCTCGTTGACCCACACGCCGGACGCCGAGTGGCCGCTGCAAAATCCGATTTCCGAAATGTGCATCTCGACCATCTGCGTGCGGTAGTCGGTGCCGCGATTGGCGTGAAACTGGCCGCGACTCGGACGTTCGTTGCTGTGCAGGATTTCCTCGATGTTCTGGATGGTTTCCTCGGCCAGGTGATCGAGTTTGAGGAACACCGGGCCGTTGCCGCTTTCCAGTTCCTGGTGGAACTCCCACATCATCTGCCCGCTCCAGTAGTCGCACTCGATGAAGCGTTCGCCCTTGTTGTTGGCGGTGTAGCCACCGAGCGGGCCGGTGACGTAGGCGCAGGCCGGGCCGTTGTAGTCCTTGATCAGCGGGTTGATCTGGAAGCACTCGAGGTTCGCCAGTTCCGCCCCGGCGTGATACGCCATCGCATAACCGTCGCCAGCGTTGGTCGGGTTTTCATAGGTGCCCATCAGGTAACCCGAGGATGGCAGACCGAGACGCCCGGCCGCGCCGCAAGCGAGGATCACCGCCTTGGCCTTGATCACGTGGAAATCGGCGGTGCGGCAGTCAAACCCCATCACACCGTTGACGGCGCCCTCCTCGTCGGTCAACAAACGGGTGCAGACGAGACGATTGGTAATGCTCACCCGCGCCCGCTTCAACTGGCGATACAGGACTTTCTTGATGTCGTGCCCTTCCGGCATCGGCAGCACGTAGGCGCCCATGTGGTGGACTTTCTTCACCGCGTAATCGCCGGTTTCGTCCTTCTCGAACTTCACGCCCCAGCGGTCGAGCTGCTCGATGGTTTCAAAGCTGTGGGTGGCATAGGCGTACACCGCCGCCTGATTGACGATGCCGTCGTTGGCGATGGTGATTTCCTTGGTGTACTGCTCCGGCGTCGAGTGCCCGGGGATGATCGCGTTGTTCAGGCCGTCCATGCCCATGCTGATCGCGCCGCTGCGCTTGACGTTGGCCTTGTCGACCAGCAACACGCGCAGGTCCTTGTTATTTTCCTTGGCCTTGATCGCCGCCATCGGGCCAGCGGTGCCACCGCCGATCACGACGATGTCGTATTCCTGCTCTAAGGTATTGCGGGTCATGTCACGCCCCTTTTTGCCGGTCGATCCGCAGGCGGTACTGGAACGCATCGCCACGGTAGTAAAGGTGTTCGAAGTCCAGCGGCTGGCCGTTCGCGTCGTGGGTCAGACGCTCGATGCGCATGATCGGCGAGCCGGCCTCGACGTTCAGCGCCTGGGTCAGGTCGCTGTCGGCCAGCACCGCGTCGATGGCCAGATCCGCGTGGCCGAGGGCAATGCCGCAGTCGTTTTCCAGAATCAGGAAGATGTCGCGGGTGACCAGATCGGCCTTCTCCAGCCGTTCGCCAACCGTTTTGGGCAGGTAGGTGATTTCCAGCGAAATCGGCTCGCGGTTGATCAGCCGTACGCGTTTGATCTGGGCGACGATCTCGCCCTCGGCGACCTGCAAACGCTCGGCGACCAGTTTGTCGGCGGCGATGAATTTGAAGCTGCGCAGGCGGTTGATCACCTCGTAGCCACGGCCGGTCATGGACTCGGCAAGGCCTTGCAGGGTGCTGACGTTCTGGAAGGTCTTGGGTTTGGCGACGAAGGTGCCTTTGCCATGGATCTTGAAGATCAGCCCTTCTTTCTGCAGATCGCCCAGGGCCTGGCGCACGGTGATGCGGCTGACTTTGAACAGCGTGCCGAGCTCGCTTTCGGACGGCATCTGGCTGTCTTGCGGGTATTCGCCGTCGAGAATCCGGGCGCGCAGCACGTCGCGCAGTTGGGTGTGCAGCGGGACGCTGCCCAGGGAGAGAACGTTATCGGTCATCACGGGATCACTTGTCATAACGAGTTATGACGTGATCTTAGAGACGTTATGACAAGCTTGAGAAATATTGTTTGGGCATAACCTTAGACGCGCCTTCAGTGGCGCTTGAGGATTTGATCCATGACCCAATCGGTCTTCAGGGCTTCGGCGGCGACTGCCGGGTGCCGGGACTCACCGCGAATCTGCGCGTTCATGCCGAGGACGTGATGCCACTGGATGTGTTCATGATGGGGGATTTCCAGGCTGATATCTTCTTCCGCGTGCAACTCGACCGGATGCTCATCGAACACCGAAAAACCGATTCGCCCTTGGCTGCCGATGATCTCGACCCGATCCTCACGGCGATCCGCGACAAAGCTCCAGCAGCCCATGCCCAACGCGCCCGAGGCAAACCGCCAACTGGCGCTGACCGCATCCTCCGCCGCGTACAACCCGGCCTGACGCGCCGTGAATCCGGCGACTTCAACGATATCGCCGAGCAGGTACTGGAACAGGTCAAAACCATGGCTGGCCAGATCCGCGAAATACCCGCCACCCGCCACCGTCGGATCGGTGCGCCAGTTGGCGCTGCCGTCCAGATCCTTCGGTGATGGCGCCTTGGTCAGCGTCCAGCTCAAGTGCCGCACTTCGCCAATGTGGCCCTGCTCCAACCACTGCCGAACCTGCTGGAAACGCGGCAACGAACGGCGGTAATAGGAGACGAACAGGTGCAGACCGGCATCGGCAAACACCTGCTGCATTTCGCGGCTTTGCCCGGCGTTGAGTGCCATGGGTTTTTCCACGCAGCAATGCTTGCCGGCGGCGGCGACTTTCAGGCTGTAGGCGTGGTGACTGTCGGGTGGCGTGGCGATGTACACCGCGTCCACTTCGGGGTCGATGATCAGTGCATCGACATCGGTGTAAGTCCGGGCGATGCCGTGGCGCGACGCGTAATCGGTCACGGCTTCCAGGCGTCGCCCCATCACCGCCACCAACGCCGAGCCGGGTGCCTTGTAGAAGGCCGGCCCGCTCTTGCGTTCAGCGACACTGCCGCAACCGATCATGCCCCAGCGCACCACGTTCATTGCTCTTCCTTGTGTCTTAGCCGATGCGCAAGGCGCGCAGGTCTAGGTGGCCGTCCTTGAGCGGCGGACACCAGTAGTAACCGCCGGTGATCGGCCGGCTGATGCGGTACAGACCGTCGGTGATGCCGTCTTCCAGACCGCTCATGCGCCGCAGTTGCGCTTCGAACGCGTCGAGGGAGAAACCGAACGCCAGGAACATCAGGCCGGCGCGGGCGCCTTCGATCCACGGCATCGAACGGCGCACGACGAAGGCTTCCGGAGCGAAGCTTTCCTGAGCGGTGCGCTTGACGTGGGCGGACACCGGGGCGTCGTCGAGCTCTTCGTTGTCGCTCAGGCGACGGCCCATGATGTTGTCTTTGTCTTCGGCGGACAGTGCATGGAAACCCTTGAGGTCGTGCTGCCATTGCTGGATCGCGGCAAAGCTGCCACCCACCAGACCTTCGGCGCCTTCACTTTGCAGTGCGGCGGCGATGGCGGCTTCGTCGTGAGGGTTTTCGGTGCCGTCTTCATAACCGGTGAGGTCATGACCGTCCTTGTGACGGAAGGCTTCCTGCATCTGAACCAGACGCAGCGCCGGGGCCAGTGCGGCCTCAAGTGCGGTGCTGCGGTTGAGCAGCTCGCCACGGTCGACGCCGTGCAGCCAGACCCACAGGGCGTGCTGGGTCGACGGGTTTTCCACGCCAACGCCGGTCAGCGCCGGGAAGCTGCGCAGGCCGTCGATGTTCACATTCAGGGCCTTGGCCAGGGATTCACCGAAACCGACCACCGCCGACTTGCTGTCCACCAGGTTCAGCAGGTTGTCGATCGCCTGCGGCAGTGCTTCCACCGATTCGAGGGCGAAAAACAGGTGACGTGCTTGCGGCGGAACAGGGGTGGCGAGGATGCCCGGCTGGTAGTAACTCATGTGAACTCCTTGGGAAAGAGCGCGGAGTTTAACTGTAGCCGGAGGGTTTGTGTGGGATCAGATGACGCACTCGTTGCGCCACGCGCTCGGGCTCTTGCCCGTCCAGCGCTTGAACGCCCGGCGAAAACTGCGCACGTCGCTGTAGCCAACTTCTTCGGTGATGCGCTCGATGGGCATGTCGGGATTGGCCAGCAGACTCATCGTGCGTGCCTGGCGCACTTGCTCCAGCAGCGCCTCGAAGGTCAGCGAGTGCTCGGTCAGCCGCCGGCGCAAGGTGCGGCTGCTCATGTTCAGGTCGCCAGCGATCTTTTCGATGTGGCTGCCCCGACTCAGGTCCCGGGCAATGGCACGCTCCACGGCCTGGATCAGATCGAGTTTCTGATGCACCTGCGCGGCTTCCAGCTCCAGCAATTTGACCGCCTGACGCAGCGCCAGCGAATGATGATTGGGCAGGTTCACATCCAGCCACTGCACATCGATCAGCATGCGATTGTGCAGACAACCGAAGCGTACGTCCGGCCCCAAAAGCCGCCGGTATTCATCAACGTAATCCGGCGCCGCGTGCATGAACTCCACGGCAATCGGCTTGAACGTCTCGCCCACCAGCGCCCGGCCGTAGACCAAGAGGCTGGCGAAAAACTCTTCGACCGCAAACACCTGCACCTCGGCGAACGGCAAGCGGCATTCCACGTCCAGGTACACCTGCTCGCCCACGACATCGACGCTGGAAACGACAATCCCGCCGGACGTGTGCTGATGACGAATCCCCAGCTCAAACGCATCGCGCAGGTTCTTGCACAGCGACAGCACATGCCCGAGCAGACCGAGGGTACCGAGCACGTTCTGCGCACCGACCCACAGGCCCAGCCCCTGATTGGGCAAAGCTTTCAGCGCTCGCTGAATCATGGCCACGGCCTGGCGATAGGAAATCCGCTGCGACGGGTCCTGCAGGTCTTCGAAGGTAAAACCGAGGCCACGGCACAGGCTTTCGGCTTCGATGCCCTTGTTGGCAGCGACTTCCGCCAGGGTCTGCAGCAGAAATGGCGACACCAGCGCCAGTTCGAAGGTGGGGTCTTGGACTTTTACATTCATGGGGGCTGACATTCCGGATCACGCTGAATTGTTATTTTTGTAACCGGTTATGTCGAAGGAAGTTAGCACAGGGTTGGCGGACTGTCCGCAGAAGTCCCCTTCTGTGTCCGCCAATACCCTGCCCCGCTGTGCGCCAAGGGCTTATTTCTATAGTGGCCGGGCGTCCTGCGCGCCGGCGGTGCGCCCAAACACAATAATAATGAGGACGGACATGACCCCGAACCGCGCGACATTCCCTGTGCGACTGGCGCTGAGCCTGCTCGGCTGCGCCGTGACCCTGCCGGCGCTGGCCACCGAAGCCGGTGTCGACAACATCGGCACCGGCACCGACGGCTTCTTCATGCTGCCGCTGGAAGTCGACAGCCTTCCCGAGAACATGGTTGCCTTCAACCTCTACTACAACCACTACAAGGCGACCAAGCTCAACATCAGCTCGTTCGGCGGCAAGGTGCCGAATGTCGAAATCGAATCCACCGCCGTCATCCCGCGTATCGACTACCTGAGCCCGGTACGGGTGTTCGGCGGACGCCTGGCCGGTTACATCGCCCAGCCGTGGCTGAAGCAGGAAGTCTCGGTGTTCGGCCTGAGCGACACCCGCGAAGGCATGGGCGATACCACCATCGCGCCGATCATCCTGTGGGACATGGGCAAGAACCTGACCCTCGGCGCCGCTCTGGAAATCACCGTGCCCACCGGTGAATACAGCGTCGATCGCCTGGCCAACACCAGCAACAATTTCTACACCTACAAACCGCTGTTCTCCTTCACCTGGCTGCCGACAGACAAGACCGAAGTCTCGATGAAGACCACCTACAGCTTCAACGAGAAGAACAAGGACACCGACTACAAGTCCGGGCAGATCTTCCATTTCGATTACTCGGCCAGCTACAAGATCACCGACGACCTGATGCTTGGCATCAACGGCTACTACCTCAAGCAGACCACCGACGACAAACAGTTCGGCCACACCGTGCAGTTCGCCGGCCAGGACGTTGATGACGGCGTACGCGGCAAGGTGTTCGCCATCGGCCCGGCGCTGCACTTCACCTTCCTCAAGTACGCCAGCGCGGAGATCCGCTGGGCCAAGGAGTTCGACGTGGAGAACCGGCCGGAGGGGGAAATGTTGTGGGCGAAGGTAAGTATTCCGTATGCGTTCTGAGTGCATTTGTAGGAAGGCGCGCGCAGATTTGTAGGCTGGAAACCTGAAAAACAAAGAGGAGGAATAGGCCTACAGCGGCGGTCGAGATTGCCGGACAACGGAGAGAAACGTCCGGCAGATTTCAAAGGGGGTGTTTGCAGATACTGGATCCCGCAGCTTCATGGTTCTTCAAGGGCTCATGGAGTGCATCGTCTGCCAGTGACGACAATGGGCCAATCCCCCCTTAGACTGCTGAAATTGATCACGGAGATCACTATGAGCATATTGCATTCCCCGTTTTACTCTGACTTCGAATCCGAAGAAGAGGCAGAGAGCTACGATCGCTGGTTTCGTGCAGAGGTACAGGATGCACTGGATGATCCTAGTCCTGGTATTCCTCATGATGAAGTTATGGCAATGCTCGACCAGATGCTGGAAGAGATACGCAGGAAGCGCCGCGCTGCAGCTTGAATGGAGCAGCAAGTCCTCGCGTCAACTGGCTGACATCTTCAAATACATCGAGCAACACAATACCAATGCTTCAATTTCGCTAAGACACAAGGTGGGTGCAGCAGCACAGCGACTTTCATCAATACCTTATGGCTACCGACCTGGCCGAGTACCTGGCACTCGCGAAATGGTGATTCATCCGAACTATCTGCTGGTCTATCGAGTGAATGGCCACATCAAAATACTGAGGGTGCTTCACGCCCGACAAAAAATACCCTTCAACTTCAGCAACATAAAAAAAGGGCGGCCAAATGGCCGCCCGAAGCGTACTACACGAGAGTCCTTTTACAACGTCAGTTGCCCCCGCTCCTCCTCGGTCAACTGCTGTTTCGCCTGTTCATCCAGCGCCCCGGCGCCCAGCACCTGCACCGGGCTGTTGGGGTTGTAGCCCGGTGCAGGTGCACGGCTGGCGCCATCGCGGGTCGGGGCCAGTTGTTCGTTGCCGAAGCTGAGTACCTGCACGGTGAACACCGAAGCCTGGTTCTGGCGCGAGGCGGCTTGCTGCTGACGGGCGACGTCTTCCGCCGCCTGGGTCGCCGACGACGCAGCCGAGCTGGCCGAGGTGATCGCCCCGGTGTTGACCGCCGAGACCACCGGCACACCGGTTGCCTTGCCCTGCACCGCAATGTTGGCGGCATTGACCACCGTCAGCGCGGCGATGTTGACGTTGCCCGAGACGCGAATCCCCGCCTCGCCCGCATCGATGGTGCCCAGCGGCGCAATCAGGTCGATGTCCCCCGGTGCCACTTCGGCAATCGGGTTGAGCGTGGCGATACCGGCACCGGTGCTCGGCACCGATGGCGACAGGGTCACATTGCCCCAGGTGTCGTAGACACGTTTCGGCGGCGTGTAGACCACGGTGGTTTTCGAGCCGCGACCGGCGTTGATGTCGCCCTCGGCGGACCAGCCGAGGATCGAGCCACCAAACGTGGTCATGATCCGGCTCTGCCCCAGCAGAATGCTGCCCTGGGAGTAGAGCTGAATGTTGCCCGAGCCCTGGGTGATGATGCCCGCCGTGGACGGCGGCGCCGCGCCTTCGATACCGAACACCTGACCGCCGCCCGGCGTGAGCATCTGGATATCACCACCGAACAGCGTCTTAACCCCGGCGCCGCCATAAAGCGTGATATCGCCGTCATAACGGATCGGGTTGCCGGCCACATCGGTGGTCGGGAACAACGAGGCAATGGCATTGCGACCGCGCAGATAACTGCCTTTGCGCGGGCCATTGGCGTCGTTGTATTCCAGGCCACCGGCACGCAGTTCAGCGAAGTACACCTGACGAGCGAAGATTGCCTGCTCGGCGCTTGGCAGCGCAGCGAAGAAGGCTTGCGCCTGTTCTGCGTTGCCGCTGAAGCCGTAGCCGAGGGTCAGCCAGCTCTGCAGTTCGTCGAGGTAAGTCTTGACCACCTTGCCCGGTTGACCACTGAGGGGCACATCAGGATTGGCAAGGTTCTGCGAGTTCAGGTAATGCGCAATGAACCGCGAATAATCCACGCCCTGCGCGCCCGCCTGCATGACCACACTGGCGCCAGGCCGGTTATCCCCGGCCACTAGCGGCCCGATGCTGCTGATGCCGGCACGATCCTCCATCAGGATGTTGCGCCCGGCACTCATATCCAGCAGACCAGGACCGGCGATGTCGAAGCTGCTGTAGAGGATGTCGCGGCCGGCGGAAACCCGTGACACGTCATGCGCACTGTTGTGAATGAACAGGTTGCCCGAAGAACTGATGGCTTCGTTATTCCCCATTTCCTTCGGCGCCCTTGTCGGCTGGCCCAGATTGGCACCCGACGCCACGATATCGCGCCCCGCCAACATCCATACCGGTGCTGCCGCTTCGTACCAGGTGCGCAGTGTGGTTGCAAAAGACAGGGTTTCGCCGCTGCGCACACCCACCAGATCACCGGACAATGCATAAAAACGAGCCGGTGCCTGTACGCCGCTCAATCCCGAGTAGGTGTCGGCACCAAAAGCGAACAATGGATAACGCGAGTTCAGACGCGGTGCTATGCCATCGTTGCTGTAGTTACTCGTTGTCGGCCTGCTGTCGGTGTATTGCGCATACCCCGTGAACGCGGGGGCAAACGGCGTTGCAATGGCCAACAGGCTGGCGCCGGACTGATTGATCGCGTAGCCACCGGCGTAGATCGAGTCACCGGCCAGCATTTCCAGTTGCCCCGCCCTTGAAGGCGCCAGCAAGAGTGAATAGTTCGTTGCGGCAGGCGTCCCGTTTTCACTGAACGTGGCCGAAGCACCGGCATAGATGGAACCTTGCCCCGCCACGGCACGCAAAATCGACGGATACACGAAGCGTCCGTCAGTGGGGGACGTGTTGAGATTCGGGACAGTCCCCTGCGAGTCGGTTTCGGCCAATTGGGTACTTGGCGTCAGGTTGCCCCCCGCCGAAAACAGATCGATAGCCGTGTGATCGGTCCACAACGAGAAAGCCGACAAGCCGCCTCCTGCGTGAACAACACCGTTTGCATCCGTGAACGGCGTGGAGTTCTGCAGTTGGACCCGCCCAGGGTCGGCTGCGCCACCGAGGACCAGATCACCACGGGTGCTCAAGCGCATGCCCGAGTCGCCGGGTATCAGCACCAGCCCACCGGAAGCACTGCCCAGAGTCGAGGTAAACGGATCGAAAGCCCGGGTTTCGCGCGGGTCCTGATAGGTTGCGTAAGCACCATACTGCAGCTTGATCGCACCCGATGCGCCAGCCGACATTTGTGCCGCTCCGCGCAGGTTGATCAACGCACCCTGCAAATCGTGGCGTGGCGTGGCAGTACCGGTTTGCCCGGCACGTGCCTGCAATGACGGGTTCAGCATGCCGCCAATGCGAATGTCCATGTCGCCGCCACCGGTCAATTGCAGGCTGCCATCACTGCCCACTCGTCCGGTACTGCCCACTGCAACGATCAGACCCTGACTGCGTGGGTTGGTCACGCTGTCGCCCAGCGGCTTGAGCATACCGGCATCGCCTCCGGCTCGCAGGCTGACGTTGCCGCCGCCGAGTGCGCCGAAACCGGTAAAGCCCACCAGGTAAGGGGCGGTATCACTGCCCGCACCAGGCAGCGGCTGGGTAGCATAGCTGCCGAAGTTGATCCACCACGCCGTCGGCACATTGCTGTTGCCCGTGCCCTGACGCCAGAGCCAGTTGCCCACCGATGCGCTGGCCACCTGCTCTCGATAGACCGCCGTGTTGCTCGGCCCACGACGTCCGACCGCATCACCGGACACCGAGCCGCCGGCATTGATCGTCAGGTTGCCACCCAATGTCGGGTACCAGGCCTGATAAAGACTTTCGGTACCGCCATTGACCCATTTTTCGTAGTCCGCCCCTTTACTGCCCAACACCGAGTTGTCGTCGGTCAAACGTCCACGTGGCTGGTTATATCGCTGATCGATGTCGCTGGACTGAGTGCCGGCCGTGTACACACCGTAAGGTGAATCCATGCTCAGGTTGCCGGCCGCCAACAGATCGAGATCGCCGGTACCGGTGCGCAGCACGCTGAACATTTGCGAGTGAGTGGTGACAGCGATGCCACCCTTGTTCGGCATGCAGCCACCCGGATCGATGTCGCACCAGTACAGATCCTCTTCACTGATCGGTGTACCCGGCTCCTTGCCCAACCAGTTGCCTTCGGCCCACAGGAACTTGGCGGGAGCGACACAGTCCGCCGGATTTTCATCGCAGAAATGCAGATCGGCATCGGTCACGACCGAACCGGCCGGGCGGTTCTTGGAGTTGCCTTCAGCCCATTTGGTGTCGAGCTTTTTCTCGGTCACTTTCAACCCGTAATGGGTATCCGCCAGACGCAGATTGCCGTCCGCCGTCAGCGGCTTCAATGCACGGCTGTCGGCGGACTCAAGGTCGGCGCCGGCCACTACGCGCATCGACCACGACGTGCTGCCCGGTGCCAGCATGCTCGCGATGGCCCAGTTGCTGCCCTGCTGCGTTGTGCTTGAGTAACCGCGCAGCTCAATGAATGCAGTGCCATCGGCAAGCACGACGTCGGTCATGGACGGAATCAGCGAGCCGCGCAACAACGCCAGCGGGCCGCGCAATTTAACGCCCACAGCGTTGTTATCCGCCCCGATCGCACGAGGCAGCGGCACATCTTTTGGCCAGAGCATGGCAAGCAGGCTGGTGGCATCGTTCAATCGAGTGCCAGCCCCCAGCCGACTGCCTGCCGGCAATGTCACGCGGTCATTGAGCAAGGTGCCGGCGGCGTACAACAGGTTGCCCGATGCATCATGCACGGCGCCTGACAATACCGTGCCGGCGCTGATCGTATAGGCGTTGACCAGAACGCCTTCGGTCGGCAGCAACGTACCGCCCGCCAGCGTGGCCGCTTGAATCGGCAAGTCGTAATTGAGCGTGGTGCCCGCCGGAAACAGAGTGCCTTCGGCCAGAGTCACGCCGCTGCCCGGTACAATCAGGTCGCCGCCAAACGGCTGGACACCCGGCAGCAGTTTCCAGCCGGCATCATCGACGGTTTCCAGGGGCTTGGCGAAACCGTCGTTGATGCTGCCGTAGATATCCAGATTGCCGCCGGCACGAATCACCAGGCTGCCGGACTCACCAGAGCCATAGACCGGCGTCTTCTGCGAGTTCGGGTTGAGGCTGGCGTAGCGGTAATGCGACAGGTCGACATCACCTTCTACCACCAGATCGCCATCGGCCGTCTTGCTGACGATCTCGACACCGGGTCGCAGATGGAACGCATCGGCGTAGGACGCATTGTTGAGCCCGGCGAGCTTGCGTTGCAGCAGATCATTGTTGGCCAGCGCCGCATCGATGAACGTGGTGTTGTCACCGTCGATACGAACGAACATGGCCTGATCGATCACCTGATACGGCCGGCCGCTGGCGGCCGGATCGACACCATCGCGGGCATCCGCGTAACGTCGCACGCCATTGAGGCCGATGGAGCGCGCCCCTTCAATGGTCAGCGTACCGCTGGCATCAATGGCGATATCACCGACGCCAAGCCGTGGCGCGTTCAACTCCAGCGTACCGCGCGGCATCCCGTCGTTTTGCCCTGGCAGCTTGCCATTGACTGCATCGGTGCCATGACGCAGATCGATCCGTGCACCGGAGGCCAGTGTGAGCAAGCCATCACCGGAATTGAGTTCGACCATGGCGCGGTTCGGCGCGTCGATGATCTTGCCGTAGCTGTCGACCCGCAACACACGACCATGGGCATCGAGCACGGCATTACCGGAGAGGGTCAGGCCGTTTTTGCCGGACAGGCGAATGCTGCCGACCCGCTCACCACTGGCATCGACACGACCGCCAATGGTGAGGCTGCCATTGTCCACCACCACATTGACTTCGCCGGCCTTGAGCCCGTCGCCGATCAGCAGGTCACCCTGTTTGAACTGGAAGCTGCGACTGCCGAACACCTGCCCGGCGTTCAAGCGCTGATTGAGTGCGGCGAACTGTTCATTCAAATCGCCACCCAGCCGTTGCGCACGGATGTCCACACCGGCGGCCTTGTACGGCACCAGCGTACCGCCGGCATCGTAATAGCCGCTGCTGGCACCGAGGATTTCACCTTGCAGATCGACCTCCCCCGCATTCACCGCCAGTGCCACAGCACTGAGATTGCCGGCCTGATTGTTCTGCGCCGACAAGTCGATACGTGAGCCCGCCGCCTGGCGAATGTTGCCGTTGTGGCTATAGAGCGACACGTCTCCGCCCCAGCTGTATTTCTTCACGTCATTGAACGGCAAGGTGCGCCCGGCCAGATCCAGTTGCGCGTTGCCGGTCAGGCTCAGGTCGCCTTCTGCCTTGACCTGCAACTTGCCGCTGGCCAGCACGATACGTCCGTCGAGTACGACGTTGCGCGCTTCAAGACTCAGCTCTGCGCCCAGCGCATCGGCCAATGCAGCGCCACCGGTACCGGTGAGCGTCAAATTGTTGCCCGCCTTCAATGCGTTGACCGACGCCGCTTCGCCCGTCAGCAACGGCGTCAGCAGCGTAAGGTTGCCGCCGCTGTAGGTGTAGCCCTTGACCGGGTCATACGCGCCCTGTTCCTGGTACACCGACAGGCTGCCTTTGTGGTTGGCGGTAATGCGCTCACTGGCCGTGAGATTGACGTTGGCGAAACCCAACGCCAGGCGATCGTTCTGATCCAGTCCACTCGGTTGCGGACTTGGCCCATAGCCCAATTCGATCCGCTGCGCCTGGATGTCGAGGGTCCCGTGACCGCTGCCGGCCCCGCCCTTGACCACTGCACCCGGCTCTTGCGGGGCACCATTCCAGATCAGGTTGGCGGTACGGATGGTTGCGACATCCCGGGCATCACCCTGTCCGTAGATCGCCGGTGTGGTCAGGATCAGGTTTTGCAAATTGCTGCGACCGGTTTGCGGGTCCAGCGTATCGAGCGAGACACTGCCGAAAAAGTTGAAGGCGTCACGGGCTGTCAGGCTCAAGGACTCCAGCGCCGGAGCACCGAATTGCGTATCGCCCCGCAGCAGACGATCAAGCACGTTCTGGCTCAGCGTGAGGCCGACTGGCACGCGCCCTTCTGCACCCGTCAGCGCCTGCGCATTACCGACATTGATCGCACCCACCGCAAGCCCCAGGTGGCGTGTGCCGAAACGCACCGCGTCGCTCAGCTCAAACTGATTGTCGGTCGCCGCGGTGATGCTGCCGTTGGAGTAAAGTATCGCCGGGTTGCTGCACGGCTCAAGCGAACAGCTGCCGATACGGATACTGCCCGCTCCATTGATACCCACGGCCTTCGCCGGTGCCAGCACGCTGTTCCAGCCATTGGAAACCAGCAGCAGGCTGGCATTGCCGGGGTCGTAGACAAACCCGTCGGTTGAATCGAACGGGGCGTCACCACGTCCCAGCGTGTTGATACCCGCGCCGGCCTCAAGGGTGATGGTGCCGTCGATCTTGCGAGTCCGCAGAACCACTTCCGGCGCAGAAAGCACGGCACCTTCGCGCACCGTGATGTTGTCGGAGCCGATGTTGTTGGCGAAGGTGACAATATTGCCCCCACTGCCGTAGTCCACCGTTGGCAAGGCGCCAATCGCCAGCCTCCCGGCATTCATTTGATTCAGGCTGTCGGCGTACAGCGAAATACCCGTGAAACCCTGTGTACGCTGTCGACCCGCACCCAACACCTCGATGGTGCCATCGACTGAACGCACAACGGCGGTACCCGCCACACCGCCCTCGGTCGGCTTGAACAGCACCTGTCCGTTGAAGTCCAGGGCAATGTCACGGTCCCCGCCACTGTTGAAACGCAGCTCCAGCAACTTGCCATCCATCGGCGCCAGCGCCCGTGACACGCCCAGGCGCGCCGCATCGTTTTTGATGAACTGGGTGAAGCCGGTTTCGTTGTATTGCGAATAACGCCGCAGTACATCGGCCGAGGTCAGAATCAGCGCGCTGGAGAGACTGTCGCGTACACCGCTGTTGGCGATCGACATCTGCCCGTTGCTGGTCCATGAACCGTTGCGCATCTGCAACGCAGCACCGGTCTGCCCGCCCATGACCTGACCGTTGACTTCGACGCGAAATGCACCGGGCAACAAGGCGAATGTCGACGGCAGCAAGGTATAAGTGCCGGCCGCCAGCCCCGGCACACCGGCGGCGATGGTAATTTGCTGGCCGATACGCGGATCGACCGCCCCCGCCTCGGCGAGCACCGGCGCATAAACACTCTGATTACCCGGCACGATGGCATAAACCGGATTGCTCGCCAGCCCCGGCAGGCTGAAGGTGCCGTCATTGGCATTGCGTACCAACGGGTTGAAACGCGCATCGGTCGAACCGCCACGGCCGGAGACAAAGCCTGCGCCACGCAAGTCGCCGCCACCCGAAAGATCAATCACGGCACCTGGCGCGACGTCAATGTATTGCGACAGCAGGGTCACTCCCGTCGAAGCGCCGACAATCCCTTTGAGCGCTACAGGGCTGCCGTTGTAGCGATAGTCGATGCCATCGGTTGTACCGCCGTAAGGCATGACCAACCCGGCAGCGCTGAGGGACGTGAGACTGCCGGGCAATAGCTGGACTTCACGGGTCAGCACTGACTTGGTGTTCTCGCCCAGCATGATCGAACCGAGCGGCGCCCGCAGCACACCACCTTGCTCGATGCGGCTGGCAGCGAGCGTCAGATTGCCGAACACCGAGTAAGGCAGCGCAGTCGGCGCCGCGCCGTTGGAGAGAATGCGCAGAGTACCTTCAGAGGGTGACGTCTCCTGCTGAAAACCGGCACGCACCCTGGCACTCGCCCCAGTCACCGGGTAGATCTGAGCCGCGCTGAGGCTCAAGTCACCCGCCGCCCAGAGTTCGGACTGTGTTCCAGTGGTGGAGGCAAGAAACCGCATGTCACCCGAACTGGCGAGAGAAACCTGGGCGAAGCCACGGCGACCAACCTGCCGGGCCGGGCCATTGAGCTGCGCAATCGAACCCGACGTACCGAATGACAGACTGTTGCCGATGTCCAGCAGGTTCGACGTGGCGACGAACTGCGCCGCCGACAGGTTCGGTGTCGGCGCATTCATGACCCTTGGGCGGATGACGGCGTTGGAGCTGTAATAGACGCCCGTGCCCAGCATTCGCAGGTAAGGCGCAGACAGATTGATTCGCGCGGTTCCTTTCGAGTTTTCGGCCAGCGACACGGCGCCGGCATACAGGCTCAAGCTCTGATTCAGATGCAGGTCAACATCGCCGTCGAAGGAAATCAAGCCGTTGCTCAACAGGCCAAGATGATCGAAACCGCCTGTCATCAATGCATCGGCACTCAGCCGCGTGCGACCGTAGACCAACTGCCGGTCTGCCTCACCGGGCTCAAGATCCGCCGGCAACAGTGGCTCGCCCTTACCCTGGCCAATGATCAGTTCCCTTGGCAGGCGTACCTCGTTGGTGGCCAGGTTGGGATTGTAGATCGGCGTTTCCAGTGCGATGTCCAGTCGACCACCGGCAGCACCTGCACCGCCCGCCGCCGCCCGCAGATCGCCGTCGATAAACAGGCCGTTGTAGGAACTCAGGGAAATCTTGCCGCCATCCGTGGCAACCGTGGTCGGCCCCTGACCGGCGATGTCCAGCACCGCCTGAGTGCCAGAAGCGTCAAGACGTGCACCGTTGCGCACGATGACATAAGCGTCGGCCGACGTGGCGGTGGCCTTCTTCGCATCGATTTCACCGCCGATGATGATGCTGCCACCCTTGCCGACCTGGCCGTAGACGCGTCCCAGTGCATCGACTGCCGTGGTCGCGCGACCGGCCACATCCAGCACGGCGCGTTCGCCAATCCAGATCGAACGGTTATGGGCTTGATTGGCGGCTTCCAGGGCATTCTCGGCCGGATCGCTCAAGCCGAACTGCTGCTGGCGAATATCAAGGGTGCCGCCCCACGCATTCAGTTCGCCATTCACCGTGATCTGCCCCGGCCCGCGCAGACCGATCCGTTGCCCGGGATCGACGCTGATGCGTGAACCCGCGCCAAGCGTCAACGCGGACTTGAGCGGATCGGTCAGGCCGGCCTCGCTCGATCCAGCCTGCAACGACAGGCTGGCGCCACCTCGTTGAGTCAACACAGCCTTGGTCGGATTTTCCTGGAACAGCGTCGGCGTCCACAACTCCAGTGCCGTCTGCGGATCGACGCCGCTGACCTGTTTCGACGCCGCTTCAGCGAAACGATAGACCGGCATCGCGACGTCGAGCACGCTGTTGTCGGCGACCTCCAGGCCGTTCAAACCAATAATGCTGTACGCCGAGAAGCCCTTGCCGAACAGGTTCGGTGCCAGTTGCAAGGTGCGTTCGGCCAGCGTCTGGTCGGTCTGCCCGATCATGATCTTGTTGGCCTGTACCAGCAGCGTGCCGCCCCCGGTGACACCGTATCCGCGCACATCACCATCAAGGATGAGCTGTGTGTTACCTGGCGCGGCGTTGGCGCTGGACTCCAGCGTCACACTGCCGCCCTTCCCGCCGCGAGTCTTGCCGTTCGCCAGCACAGCGGCGCCAGACGAAACATCCAGCAAGCTCCCGGCCTGGACGTCGATATCGCCACTGCTGCGGATCGAAATCAGGCCACCGTTCAAATACGCAAGGTGGCTGCCGTCATCCGGGTTGGTGCCCAGATTGCTCCACAGACCGCGCGTATCCAGTTGCACACCGTCAGCCACAGTGACGCGGGTTGCGTGCCCTGTCGCGGCAGAAATCTTCGTGTCAGCGACCTTGTTGAGCTGCAGCTGATTGAGCACGTTACCCAAACGCACACTGCCACCGCGGGCCGTGAGATCGGCATCGATCTGCACATCCGGCGCGTATAGCGTGATGTCGCCGCCGGCATCGACCTTGAGCGCATCGTTAACGTCGATCAGGTCTTTGGCAGACACTTTCAGAGCGCCCAGCCTGAAACCGTTGAGTTGATCAGCATCGAGAAACAGTTTGCCTTTGCGCGCCTCGGACACTGAAGCGAGCAGATTCTGGTCATTGCCATCGGCCGGTTTCTCACCGCCAATACGTACCTGGTCGAACGTTGGATTGAGGCCGTACAACAGGCCGCCAGCGGAGGCAACATAGGCCGGGTCATAACTGCCGACGATCAGTTGCGCACGCCGCGCCACGGCTGTCTGAGACTGTTCATAACCGTCCAGTACAGCACGCGGTGTCTGGGTCTGGCGCTCACCTTGATACACCTCGCCGAGCATTTGCCCGTTGAGCACGGCGCTGCTGGTCGCAATCACCAGTTGCCCGGCATCGCGGCCCACGGTGTAGCCCGACTCGACACGTTTGGTCGGCGCGATCAGCGGGCTGTAGTAATAATTCGTCTGGCCCCAGCGCTTGCTGCTGTCCTCGTAGCCTTTGTACAAACCGCTGTAAAGAATATCTCCCGGCGCTCGAGAGATTTCATACAGACGCCCGTCGGCACCGCGCAGCCAGCTCTGGCGAATCTCGCCGCTCTGTACATCCAGCGTACCGCCGGACAGATTGATCAACGAACCTTGCTCGGTGACCACATCATTGCCGGCGAAACTGACCCGGCCGCCTTGCGCCATCCACTCACCGATGCTGTGGTTCTGCGTGCCCAGATAGCCGCCGACTTCGAGCAAGCCGCCGGCGGTGTACCAGCGGTCCGTGGCATAGCCGTTGGTGCCGGCGGGGACATACACCAGTTCGCGCACATCGACCCACACGTCATTGCTGTTCAGCGCACCGCTCTCGCGGTTGACCGACGCATCACGCTGCTCGTTGCCCTGTACGTTGATTTTGATGTTGTTGGATTCCATCGCGACTTTTACGCCGATGGCGCCGGACACATCGATCATCGCGCCGTCACGCACCAGGCTGCGACGCCCTGCCGTCACGGCGACCTGACCGCCTGTGGCAAGCGTGATCGAGCCGTTCTGGAACTCGACGCTGCCGCCGCTCTGCACCTCGATACGCGACTGGTCGCCGCGCACCTTGTTGTTGGCGTTGACACCGGTCAGCGCGGCTTTGTGCTGACTGTCGAGTGCCGTCAGATCGCTGCTGTCGAGCAAGATCGCCGTGGCGCTGCCCTGCCCCAGGGTGACGCTGCCGTTGGTGTCGGTGGCCGGGTTGAGCACGTGGATGGTGCCGCGCGTTGCCACCGAAGTGCTGGCCAGCAGCACACCGTTTTGCTGCACCTCATGGCCGGTCAGGGTGATGTCGCCCGTGGCGGCCTGAATCAAACCGCTGTTGCTGACCTTGCCGGCACTGCTGCCAGCCTTGAAGCCCGGAACGACTTCACTGCCGAACGTCGTGGAGAAGCCGTTGCCTTCGGTGCCCGAGCCTTTGCGGATATAGAAACGATCGCCGGCGCCGAGCACGGTCTGGCCTTTGGCGGTGTTGATGCTGCCGTCGTTCTGCACCTCGTTGCCCAGCAGCAAGGCATAGCCGCCGGCATCGGTGGACGTCGCGGGCGCGTGGGTTGCAATCGCTGCGCCGCGCTCTACCAGTACCTTGCCGGCAGCGTCGGTAAAGGTCGGCTGACTGGCGTTGCTGTCGAAGTACAAGCCGCGGTCACGGAACTGGATGTCGGTGATATTGGCGGCAGCGGCCACCAGGTTACGCACGTTGACCTGGCTGCTGCCGCTGAACACGATGCCGTTGCGGTTGATCAGCATCACCGTGCCGTCGCCCTTTATCTGCCCCTGAATCTGACTGGCGCGGGCGCTCGGATCATTGACCCGGTTGAGCACTGCCCAATTCGATTGCTGGGCAAACTCGACCGTGGTGTTGCGGCCGACGTTGAAGGTTTCCCAGTTGAGAATCGCCTTGTCGGCGGTCTGTTCGATCTTCACCGTAGTCTTGCCATCGGCCTGGGACTGCTGCGGGCCTTTGGCATTCTGCCAACCCTGGGCAAGGCTGTTATCGACCTTCAACCCGCCCTCGCCCAGACCATCCGGCACAAACTGCACCGTACCCAACGCCGCCGAGCGCCCGGCAGCCTGAGCCGCTTGCTGCGCGGCAATCGCGGCCACGGTGTTGTTCAACGTCTGAATCGAACGTTGCAATTGCTGATTGGCTTTCTGTTGCTGCGCCAATGGCGGCGTCATTCCCGGTAACCCACCGGTGCCGGGCCTTGCAGCGGCGGCTTGCTGGGCGGCGCCCTTGGCGGCAAACCAGCCCGAGCTGAACGCCGTTTGCGCGTGCGCACTGCCTGCCACCAGACACAACGCCACCGCCTGAGCCAGCGGCTTGAGCAGCCACAATGCCGGGTCCATGGCATCACGCTTGAAGGACTGGACGTGGGTACGACGACGGGATGGGCGAGCGAGCATCACTACGAGATCCTTTTAAGAGCTGCAGGTCGGCAACCACCTGCTGTTAGGACATAGGCGGTTGGCAAGGGGCACGACCGAACGGATGTCACACAAACTTCATGTTGGGGGAGTAATTGCGCGCGGTTCCGGCAAAAAAAATGGCAGCCCCAAAAGGGGCTGCCATTCAAACCGCTGACTTGAAGTGAAACCTTACAGAGGACGGCCAACAGTGTTGCAGACGCTGGCGTTGTTGATGTCCAGGTTGTTGCCGGTGGAGTTGGTGATGAAGTTGGCGGTCACAGCGTTTTTCCAGTTGGTCGGAACCACGCTGAAGCCGTGAGCCACGGTCGCAACGGTGTTGCCTGGAACGCTGTAGTGAGTGGTCAAGAAGGCCTTCACGTCAGCAGCCACGGATGCATCCTTGTAGCACTGGCCGAAGATGAAGTTGGTGTAGGCAGCAATTGGGTAACCGGTGGCTGGGTTGGCAACAACCGGAGCCCACTGAGCTGGATCAGCCGGGTTGACTGGCAGTGTGGCCGAAGACAATGCGGTAGTGACGTTTGCGGTGGTCGGCTGAACACCGTTGACACGCGAAACGACGGCATTGCTGTTGGCATTCACGCCATCCGGACCCACGTAGCCGATGGAACCGTCAACAGCGTTCACGGCAGCAGCGACGTCAGAGGTGTTAACCACGCCTACGAAAGTGGTTGGCAGTGGAGTGCCGGCTGGCTTCAGGGTGTTGGCGAACGTGGTGGTGACGGCGAACTTGGTTGGGCAAACCGCGTTCAGGTGGCGAGTGAGGATTTCCGAAGTGCCGCTGGAAGTGGAGCGATACACAACGCGAATCGGGGTGGCGTCAGAGTTGTTCAGCAGGTCGCCCCACTTGGTGGCAGTGCCCGAGAACACGTCGCACAGCTGAGCGCTGGTCAGGTTCAGAGCGGTCTGGCCGGTCTTTTTGTAAGGAATGGCAACCGAAGTGGCGACCGAAGGCAGTTGGATCAGCGGGCCGTAAGTGGTGCTGTAAGCGGTGTTGTAGTTACCGATTTCGGTAGCGCTGAGCACCGAGTCGCTGCCAGCGAAGTGAACCGTACCGGTGGTTTTGAACTGCGTCGAATCGTTGGTCAGGAAAGCCACTTTACCCACGCCGCTGCCTGTGCCCAGGTAGCTGAAGTTGGCTGGCAGGATGCTGTTGGCAGAACCTTTGTACAGAGCGGCAGGCAGAGTCGCGCCACCACCGGTTACGTTGGCGGCCATGGCCTGGGCGGAAGCCAGGGCAGCGACGGTCAGGGAAGCTGCGATCAGAGTGCGCTTGAACATGAAGAATCTCCTTTTCAACTAGGTTGGGAACACAGGTTTTCGGATTGCTTGCATGACACTGGGAGGACTCACCGCTGACCTTCGCAAGCGGGGTCCGTGGTTAAGTCGCACTGAGAAATTCGCAGTTTCCGGTGACAGATAAAGGAAAAAACCTCGGGAGGTGCAGGCTGATTTTCGAGGGATTTTCTCGGGTGTTCTGGTGGTTATCCGGAGTGTCTAAGACAAGCTTTTCGAGGGAATCGGCCACAGCCCTTGAAGGACCGTTGCAGATGACAGAAAGGAGAACCCGAGGATGCTGTTTTTGGCGCTCGGGTGAGATCCGACGCCGGTAAAAAAAGTTGAGAAAACTACTGCACGAGTTGGTTGATCTCGATGATCGGCAACAGCACCGCCATCACGATCACCAGCACCACCCCGCCCATCACCACAATCATCAGCGGCTCCAGCAACGCGGTCATGCCCATCGCCCGGCGCTCGATATCGCGGGACAGGGTTTGTGCCGCACGCTCAAGCATCGGCGGCAGCGCGCCGGTTTTTTCGCCGCTGGCGATCAGGTGAATCAGCACCGGCGGGAACACGTTCTCCACTTTCAGCGCTGCCGCCAGGTTGACGCCCTCGCGCACCTTGGCGGTGGCCTCATTGACGCTCAGGCTCAGACGATCATTCGACAGCGTCTGCCGCGCCGCTTCCAACGCGCGCAACAACGGCACCCCGGCGCCACCGAGAATCGCCAGGGTCGAGGCGAACCGTGCGGTGTTCAGCCCCAGCACAAACCGCCCGATCAGCGGCAACTTCAGCACCCGATGATGCCAACTCAAGCGCGCCGCCGGATTGCGCAGATACAGGCGCCAGCTCCAGAACGCACCGGCCATGACGCCTGCGCACAACCAGCCCCACGCCCTGATGAAATCACTGGCATTGAGCATCGCCAAAGTCAGCCCCGGCAGATCCTGTCGCGCCTGGGAAAACGCGCTGACCACCTGCGGCACCACGTAGCTGAGCAGGAAAATCACGATGCCGATCGACACCAGCCCCACCACGCCGGGATAGATGAACGCAGTGAGGATCTTGCCGCGCAGGTTGTTGCGTTCCTCGATGTAATCCGCCAGCCGCTCCATCACCTGCGCCAGATCGCCTGACTCCTCGCCCGCCGCAATCAGTGCCCGGTAGATTTCCGGAAAATCCCGTGGCCGCGCCGCCAGCGCTTCGGCCAGACGCATGCCGCTGCGCACGTCGGCACGTACGGCGCTGAGGGTGTGAGCGATGTGCTTTTTCTCGGCCTGTTCGACCGTGGCGCTCAACGCGGCTTCCAGCGGCAAACTGGCGCCGAGCAGGCTCGACAGCTGCCGCGTAGCCCAGGCCAGATCGGTGTCCGACAGCCGCGCACTGAACATTCCACCGCCGCCGTGCTGGGAGACGTTGCTTTCCTTCTCCACCGACAACGCCGTCAAGCCACGACCGCGCAGCACGCCAAACGCGGCGCCCTGACTCTCCGCTTCCAGATGCCCGGATTCGATCTTGCCGCTGGCATCGGCGGCCTCAAAACGATAGCGATTCATCAGGCGTCCCGTGTCACACGAAGGATTTCTTCAGGGGCCGTGGCACCGCTGCGAATCCAGCGTTCGCCGTCCTCGCGCAGGCTGAACATCCCGGCCTTGCTCGCCGCTGCGCGCAACGCCTGCTCCCCTGCCCCTTGGTGAATCAGGGTGCGGATGTCGTCATCGATGCAGAACAATTCGTGAATGCCGGTACGGCCGCTGTAACCGGTGTGATTGCACGCGGCACAACCGACCGGACGCCAGGTGCCGGGCGTGGCCGGGTCTTCCTGCTTGCACTGATTGCACAGGCGCCGCACCAAGCGCTGGGCCAAAACACCGAGCATCGACGAGGCCAGCAGAAACGGCTCGACGCCCATGTCGATCAAGCGGTTGACCGCCGACACCGCATCGTTGGTGTGCAACGTCGCCAGCACCAGGTGACCGGTCAGCGAAGCCTGCACCGCGATCTGCGCGGTTTCGAGGTCGCGGATTTCGCCGATCATGATGATGTCCGGGTCCTGGCGCAGAATGGCGCGTAGCGCGAGGGCGAAGGTCATGTCGATCTTGGCGTTGACCTGAATCTGGCTGATGCCCGGCAGGTCGTATTCCACCGGGTCTTCCACGGTGAGGATGTTGCTGGTGCTCGCATCGAGCCGTGCCAGTGCCGCATACAAACTCGTCGTTTTGCCGCTACCGGTCGGGCCGGTGACCAGCACGATGCCGTGGGGCTGACGGATCAGGTGATCGAGTTTCGCCAGCACCTGCGCGTCCATGCCCAACGTTTCGAGATGCAGGCGCCCGGCCTGCTTGTCCAGCAAACGCATCACCACCCGTTCGCCATGGCCGGTGGGCACGGTGGAAACACGAATGTCGATGGGACGCCCGGCTACGCGCAACGCAATGCGGCCATCCTGCGGCAAGCGTTTTTCGGCGATGTCGAGCTGGGCCATGATCTTGATCCGCGATACCAGCGCACCGTGCAACGCCTTGCGCGGCGACACCACGTCGCGCAGGGTGCCGTCGACCCGGTAGCGCACCACCGAATGGGTTTCGAACGGTTCGATGTGAATGTCGCTGGCCTCATCCCGCGCCGCTTGCGTGAGCAAGGCGTTGATCATGCGGATCACCGGCGCGCCGTCCTGGGTGTCGAGCAGGTCGGTGATTTCCGGCATGTCCTGCATCAGGCGGTCGAGGTCGACTTCGTTCTCCGCCGCCCCGACCACCGCCGCTGCGCTGCCTGTGTCGGCGTAGGCCGTGGCGAGCAAGCCGTCGAGTTCGTCGTCGCGCACCCGCTCAAGCCTGGCCGCGCCGAACTGCCGGCGCACCTCGCTGATCGACCAGCCCGGCGTCGACGGGCACACCGTCAGCACGCCGTCCCGCAGCAGAATCCGCTGCGCCTTGGCCCAGGCGTAAGGCAATGCGCTCATTGCAGTGGCACCGCTTTGATGGTCGCGCGCGGGCCTGTCCCCGGCAGCGTCGCCGGCACGCCCTGCGCCGCGGTCGGCAATTGCGGCGCCTGCATGTCAGGCATCGCCCAGCTGCGTTCCGGTTGCAGACCGCCCTGAGCGCGGCGCATGAAGTCGTAACGGTTAAGCGTGATGCTGCGCCCCGCCGCGCTGTCGCGGATGATGTACGGGCGCAGGAACACCATCAGATTGGTCTTGGTGATCGAACGGCGCTCATTGCGAAACAGCGCGCCCAACCCCGGAATGTTCGAGAGCCACGGCACCGCGTCATTGCTCTGGCTGTAGCCGTCCTGCAGCAGACCGCCGAGCACCATGATCTGCCCGTCGTCGAGCAGGATGCTGGTGTCGATCGCGCGTTTGCTGGTGACGATCCCCGCCGAGGTGGAGGCAGCCGAAGCGCGCTCGTCGATGCTGCTGACTTCCTGATAAATGTCGAGCTTCACCGTGCCGCCCTCGGAAATCTGCGGCCGCACGTTGAGCTTCAAACCGACTTCTTCGCGGGTCACGGTCTGGAACGGGTTGTTGCTGGTGCCCCCGCCGCCGGTGACGTAGCTGCCGCTGACAAACGGGATGGTCTGGCCGACAAAAATGCTCGCCGCTTCGTTGTCCAGGGTCAGCAGGTTCGGCGTCGACAGCACGTTGGTGCCGCCCTTGCTCTTCAGCGCCCGGGCCAGCACTTTCAGGTCGAGAATCTTGCCGATGCCGGGGATATCGACCGTGCCGTTGACGTAGCCGAGGTTGAGCCCTTTGGGCAACACGTCGACACTGGTCTTGCCGTTGACGTTGATCCCCGAGCCGCCAAGGTTGGCGCCGCCGATTACGCCGTTGCCGGCCAGATTGCCGGTCTGCCATTGCACGCCGAATTCGCTGGCATCGTCCTCGCCGACTTCAACGATCAGGCTCTCGATCACCACTTGCGCGCGGCGCTGGTCGAGCAAATCGATGACTTCACGCAGGTTGCGGTACAGCGGCTCCGGCGCGGAAATCAGCAAGGTATTGGTGGTGGCGTCGGCCTGAATAGTCACGCCACCAGCGCTGAAGGCCACGTTCTGTTCGCTGCTTTGCGCATTACCGCTGCCGCTGGTGGCGCTGCTGCCCTGGGCGTAGCTGCCGCCGGTGCTGCCGCTGTTAGTGGTCGAGGTGCTGCCGTTGGTTTGAGTGCCGCTCTGGCCGTTCTGCCCACCGCTCGAGTTGGTGGAACTGCCCATGGCGCTGAGCACCGAGCGCGCACTGTCGCTGGTGCCGCTGTCGCTCTCGCCGGTCAACAAACCGCGCAAGGCCTGCGCCAGTTTGCCGGCCTGAGCGTTGCGCAGGTAAACCACGTGCAGGTTGCTCGGGTTGCTTTGCGCGTTGTCGAGTTTGTAGATCAGGTTGCGCGCCAGCTCCGTGCGCTCGGGGCTGCCGGCGCGGATGATGATGGTGTTGGAGCGCGGGTCGCCGATCACCGCGATTTTCTGCGTTGGATCGTTGCCCGGTGCGTCGAGCAGATCGGCAACCATCGGCGCGATGTCGGCGGCGATGCCGTTCTGGATCTGCACCACGTCGGTGTCGATGGCGGTCGGGGTGTCGATGCCCTGAATCAGTTGCGCGACCCGCGTGAGGTTCTCGGCGTAGTCGGTGACGACGATGGTGTTGTTGCCCGGATAGGCGTTGATCGGGTTGTTCGGCGAGACGATCGGGCGCAGCACCGGGATCAGGTTCACTGCGTTCTCGTATTGCAGGCGGAACGTGCGGGTGAGCATGCCGTTGCCGGCCGGTTTGTCGGCGCTGTAGATCGGCCCGCCGAGCAATTTGGCGTCGGCCTCCGGCACCACCTGCGCCACGCCGCCCACATCCACCACGCTGAAACCCTGCATACGCAGCGCCGCCAGCAGCATGTCGTACGCCTGATGCGCAGGCACCTGGCCTTCGGAGACCAGCGTCAAGTTGCCCTTGATCCGTGGATCGACCAGAAACTGCTGACCGGTGGAGCGCGACAACGCCCGCACCACCGCTTGAATATCCGCATCGACAAAATTCAGCGTCACCGGTTGATCGCCCAACGGATTGGCCGGCAACGTCGTGCCCCGCGCCGAGCCGCCACTGCGAGCGCGTTCGGTGATGTTGTGCAACTGCTTCGGCGCCGGTTTGACCTGGGCCTGCGCGCGCTCGCGGTCGAGCACCGCGTCGCCACTGCGCTGGGTGTTGGCCAGCGGCCGGCCGAGTTCGCTGTCCACCAGCAGCGGCGGTTGATTCGGTGGCGTGGTGTTGCTGCACGCGCTCAATGCCATCAACAGCATCGGCAGCGCCATGCGTTTGGACCCTGACCCCTTCATGAAGCTTCCTTAGCGCCCAGCGCCTGATCCATGCGTACGGTGCCCGACAGAGTGCCGGCCGTGTCATCGGTCACGGCGTCGTCTGCGCGTTGCAGACGAGCCTCGACCACTTGCAGTGAAAAATTCCGGGGTTGGCTCAGCAGCCAGTCGAGCACGGCGTCGGCCGGTGCCGCATCGAAAGTCAACTGCCAACCGGCAGACGCGGCCGCCAATTGGTAATGGCCGCCCAGTCCGCTGGCCTGCAAGGTCTGTTGCAGCGACTGCTCCAGGTTTTGCCCGTCGGGGCGCACGCTGACGTCGCGCAACAGCACTTCCAGCGCTTCAGCCTGGGCGCGCAGTTTTGGCGTTTCGACTTGCGAGGCGGCGATCTTCTTCAGCGGCGGCTGAATCAACGCCACCCACACGAACAGCCCCAGCAACAGCGCCGCCATGCCGCCGACCATGCGTTTTTCCCGCAAGGCCAGCGGCTGCCAACGGGCCTGCAACTGAGCATTGAAGCGCTGCCAACCGGCGCGGTATTTCGCAAGCGAGGGGCTATTCATCTTCGGCTCCGCTGCTGTCATCGTTGTCGGTGGCGGCGGTCGCCTCGCCGGCCGGGCGCAAGATCCAGCCGTCGTCATTCGGGCTGATGCTGATGCCGGCCTGGGCCAGCGTGCCTTGCCAGTCCTTGTCGTTGCCCGAACGCCGGGCCTCGGGCAGCAGGCTCAATTGCAACGCGCCGTCGACGAACTCCAGCCGCTGCACCGTGCCCGCCATGGACGGCATGCCGCTGCCGGCCTGCGACACCAGCCGCGTGAAATCCTGCCCCGGCGCATCCACCGCGCCTTGCTGGCGAGCAGCGATTTGCTGACGGGCCTGTTGCAGCGGATTGAGGATCACCGGCAACTCGGGGAACGCCTGCTTCACCCGCTGCGCCATCTGCGCCTTGAGCTGCTGGCCCTGCCCGGCCTCGCGAGCGGCGTACAGGTTCAAACCGATCACCCACACCGCCAGCGCCAGCGCACAGCAACCGATCGCCCTGCCCCAACCGCGATGTTCGGTGCCCGGTTGCTGGAGGCCGCCATGCAGGCCCCAGTTCGGCAACGGGCCGGCGTTGCGCTGCGTGTCGGCCAATGTCGATTGCACCGCCTCAGGCGCGCCGTCACCGATCCAGTGCGCCGGCAGACCGGTTTCCAGCAGCCACGCTTCGTCGATCATTGGCTGCACCTGTGCCGCATTCGGGCCGTGGCGCAGCAACAGATGATCATCGTGCAGACAGCCGACGCCGCCCGCCATCACCGGCAAACTGTAGGCCGCCGGGTACAGGCCTTTGAGGTTCAGGCCGAACTGCCCGAGGTGCTGCAAATCCTTGCGTGCTACCCAGGCAATCTGCACCTGGCCGCTTTCATTGCGAATGCTGTGGGCGATGTGCATCTCGGCGCTGTCGCCCAGCATCAACGCCTGCGCCGCACATTGCACCGCCGCAGCGGTTTTGTTCGCGGGCAACGGCGGCAGATCGATACTCGCCAACAGGCTGTCTGACGGGTGCAGAAAACACACCAGCGGTTGCTTCGGCAGCGCGCCGAGCCGCACGCGTTCCTGGCGAACGACCTGCCCCTGACGATCCAGCCACGCACAATCCACTTCACTGTCGAGACTCAGCTCCGCCAGCGGCGGCAAACTCGCGCGCAACTGGCTCATACGCCCACCCGCGACCAGATCACTTGCGGCAAGCGGTCTTCACTGCGATGCAGCAACGCATCGAGGCTGACCCGCCGCTGATCGCGCCGCGCCTGCCCGCGCAGTCGGAACCAGTCGCTGGTGATGCCGACCTTGACGCTGGTGATCTCCAGTTGCGGCAGTCGCAGGCGATTGACGAAATCCCCACGATTGATAAACCAGCGCCCGGCGTCACGCTCATTGATCAACGCCTGTGCCCGCTCCAGCGACAACCCCGGCACATAAGCCGCCAACACCGGCGCCGTGGCGGTGTTGCCGTTGAGCCAGGTGGTTGCCGGAATCACCGTCAGGTACGGCGCCAGTTTCGCCAACAGCGCATCGTTGACCCCGTCGACACTGCGCAAATCGTCAAGCGTGCGCAGCATCGGCAAAGTCGGCGATTGCGGCTTGCGCGACGCGGACGGCGACGTGGCACGCCCACTGTCGAAAGTGTTTTTCGCCACAGGCTTGTCCACCACTTGGGCATTCAACAGGTGCGGATAAGAGCCGATCACCCGCTGACTGATGCGCCGGCTCAAGCCGCTGCTGACACCAATCAATTCGCACAAACGCTCGAACGCCTGCACCTGCGCGCCATCGATCCGCTCGTTGGCCACCAGATTGCGCAGGTTGAACTTGCCCTGCTCGTCCTCCAGCCGCCCCTCGAAACCCTGGGTGTTCAGCAGCTGTGCCCAGGGTTGATCGAGTCGAGTCAGCGGATCGCGCTGCCGCGCATCCCACAACAATTGCCGGCTGATCTCCAACCCACCGTGCAACACCCAACGGCCCTGCACCCGCAGTTGCTCGGCTTCCAGCGCCCGGGTCGAAACGCTCTGGCGGGTCAGCATGCCGGCAGCGATCACCGCGACCACCGCCGCAATCAGCAGCGCACTGATGATCGCCATCCCCTGCTGGTTCGATTGGCTGTTCATGACCGGCCTTACAACTGCCAGGAACCGATGTCGGCATTCACACCGTCGCCGTCAGGCTGGCCGTCGGCGCCGAGGGAAAAGATGTCGATCTCGCCGTTGGCACCGGGATTAAGGTACTGATAAGGACGACCCCACGGGTCATTCGGCAGGCGCTCCAGGTACGAGCGCCAGTTGGTGTTCTTCGCATCGGCCGGCCGCTCCACCAGCACTTTCAGACCCTGGCTCTGGCTCGGGTAAGTGCCGTGATCGAGGCGATACAGCTTCAGCGCCTGCATCAACCCGCCAATGTCCTGCTTCGCCGCCGTGGCCCGCGCCTGATCCGGCCGGTCGAGCACCTTGGGCACCACCATCGCCGCCAGAATCCCGAGAATCACCACCACCACCATGATCTCGATCAGCGTGAAACCCTGCTGCCCACGGGGCATCCGGCTCGGTCGACTGGGCTGTTTGAACTGCGCGATATCCATCTCGTCATTCCCTGGCTTGATTCGATTCGACGCGCAGTGTTGCAAGAAGATATGTCAGGGATGTTGAAAATTCTCGGGTGTTTTCGTCGTCAAGCCGTCAAGCACGGGCGTTAGCGTCAAGGGCTGCCCGACTGCCCGAGCCCCCGATGCGCACCCCTTCCCCGCAAGCCGGATTCACCCTGATTGAAGTGCTCGTCGCGCTGGCGATCATCGCCGTCGCCATGTCCGCCGCCGTGCGCGTGGCGGGGTTGATGACGCAGAGCAGCGGGGTTTTGCGGGATCGGTCAATTGCGATGATTGCGGCGCAGAGTCGGATGGCGGAATTGCGGTTGGAAGGCAAGTTGCCGATGGGCATGAAAACGCAGGATTGCGATCAGGGGCGGCTGATGCTGCGCTGCGAGCAGATCATCTCTGCCGCGGAAAACGGCCGCTTGCTCAAGGTCGGCCTCCAGGTCTTTGATCGCAGCCAGGAGGGGCCGGCGCTGGCGCGGTTGGAGACGTTGCTTAGCCGACCCGAGAATCCTTAGCCCTAAACCGTCCCGAAACGTCGGTCGGCTCGGAGGTATATGAATCAGTAGTGGGACATTTCCGACATCCACCTAAAGATATAAACCAACTTGCACATACCGCGTTGAATCCATAATCAACTCGATCTCTCAGGTCGATGTAGAGCGCAGGACACCTCGGTCGGCCCCCTCTCCCTCCGGGAGAGGGCTGGGGTGAGGGCCGCCCTTGACCCACCCGTTTAACGCGCAAAAAAAAACCCGTTTAAAAGACACTCACCGTTACTTCCCCAAGGCTACAACGCCTTGCGTCATTACCTACGACTACGCCAGAATCCGCCGGCTTGTGCGTCTAGGGTGCGGGTCTTATCGTTTCCGGGTCACTGAAAAACAGTGATCGGGTTTGGTAGCCCGCACATGAGTTCTGCACAGCATCACCATTCGCGGCGTCGTTTCGTCTCGGCTTTATGGTGGTCATGCACAGGGCACCTTCGGGTGCGCCGGGTTCCTCATGTGCCGGTCTACCAACCTGAGCATGGCCGCCACCTTCGTTTGGTAGCGAAATTGGATGGCCTCCCTTTTTGAAGCATGAGGAGTTACATCTATGATCAAGCCAACACCCAATCCCCCCGAAACCGATCCGGTTTCACCCTACCAATTCCCCGATTCCCGAACCCTCAACGAAGCCGCCGAACGCGCCCTCGACCACTACCTCACCCCACAACAACGCATCATGGGCAGCCACACCAAACACGACCCCATGTTCCTGGCCAACCCCGTCTACAACAGCGAATCCCTCCTGGCCAACGCCAGCGAGTCCCTGGATTCCGCCAGCGAAATGCTCAGCAACTTCGCCGCGATCCTGGAGCCTGCGCACCGCAAGACTGCGCTAGGGATTGCACAGGTGGTCATGGTTGCGGGGTTGGCGGTGAATCAGGCGTTGGATCATGTTGAGGTGAAGACGTGATCGGCTGAACGCTGTAGCTCAATAGCTGGAAAGAAAATGGCCGAGGTTGTCAGGTGTGACTGACGACCTCGGCCAAATGAACTGCGCTATTTTTTGCGGCACATCTCGACGTCATCTTGAGTCTTCAGGTCTGTGTCGATTCCCAAGCGATACCTGCAGTAATCAATAATCCACCCCCGCTCCTCTGCCGTCAGGCGTTCTACCTTCCTGATCTCTCCATCGTTCGCGTGGATGTTGTAGAACTTTATCTGAAACGTCGGATGCTTTTTGATGAAGACAATGGTCTCGATGTCTCCGTCCTCAAGGGCTTCGTAGTAGCCGACGTAGAGCACCGTCGTGACGACGAGGATCGCTGCGATTAGAAGCTTTTTCATTCCGATGGTGCCGGTGGTAGAGGCTGAAGGGTTCTAGCATGAAAGGAGACTGATTGAATGCCAGAAAGTAAATCAGCCCCCATTTTTTGCTGCCAGCCCAGCTCCCACAGTTTTCAGCGCCCTACACAATATCTGTGATCAACATAAAACCCTGTGGGAGCGACGGTGCGACGATTCGACTTGCTCGCGAAGGCGCCAGAATTGACACCAGCTTAATCAGCAGGTGACCCCGAGGTCTGCTTCACCGGCAATTGCAAATTATCCAACGCCCGATTCACCGCCAACTCCCCGAGCATGATCAACTGCGCAATCCCCAACAACGTCCGACGCTGCGAAGCCGGCAACAGACTGGCGACGTTCTGGGCAATGGTTTGGGCCGAAGCGAGTGTTTCACTGGCATCAATTAGCAGTTCTTCGTTTTTATTGTCCGCAGTCACGGCATACATCCCGCGGGTTCTACGTGGGGGCGGCGTGGAGCCGGGCGGACAGAGGTAATGGTCGAGCGCGCGGTCGGCGGCTTCGTGGAGTTTTCTGGAATCTATGGATTCGTAGGGGGAAACCGAGTCGGTTTCGGGCGGGTTGGGTGTTGGTTTGATCATGGTGAAGCTCCATTTTTATACCTGGTGGAACCACCAACACCTGTCGCTAAACAAGTAAGGGTGGCAGCTGTACGCGGGTTAGCGAACCGAGAGGTATAAGACCCGGCAGACCCGAGGGTCTCCCACGCACAGCCACCATATCGTCATCGCAAATGTCTGCGACAAACTGGAGCGTCGTTGAACTTATACCTGGTCGGGTCGCTAAACCCGGTCGCTGGGTTGCCAGCGACACGTAGACGATAAAGACCAGGTACAATGCGCACAAGCCGGCGGATTCTGGCGTAGCTGTAGGCAACGGCGCAAGGGTGTGTAGCCTGAGAGAGTGTCTGGAGATGTCTTTTTAAACGTTGGTGTTTATCGGAGTTCTCATAGCGTCTCGGACCCCACGACAGATCCGTCCCCTTGCCCCAACAAACGTAAGCGTCCGGTGAACACATCCCCCTGAAGCTGATAGGGAGCCATCGCCTCCATTGAACCGAAGCAGTAGTGGTTATGCGGAATCTGTTCTCTGCATAATGACTGACCGGCCATGTTTAGGGTGCTTGTTATGCCAGCCTCCGCTGATCAAAACTCCGCTGTCGTTTTATGCGCAGCTTCCAATAACGACCTGGAAGATCTGGTAGCCATCAGGATTGAGGCCATGCGCGATAGCCTTGAACGGCTTGGACGATTTAACCCAGATCGTGCGCGCGAACGGTTTGTTGCTGGGTTCGACGTTAACAGCACTCGCCGAATAGAAGTATCAGGTGATCTGGTCGGTTTTGTCGTAATCAAAGACCATCAGAGCGAGCTTTTGCTTGACCACTTGTATGTGATACCCAGTGCTCAGGGAGCAGGAATCGGCTCTGAAGTTCTTACTCAGATTTTCAGAGAAGCTGATGAGATCGGGCGTCCCATCAAGGTCGGTGCTCTGAAGGAAAGCGCTTCAAATCGTTTTTACACTCGCCATGGCTTCGTGTTCGTCGAAAGCGGTGAATTCGATAATTATTATGTCTGGGCTAACGGTAATGCCGTTGATCTGGGCGACTAGGCAGATCTTGATACGTTGCCCCGTCAGATGTTGCACCGTTAGATGAACAAAGGGGATTGATCTATTTTCTGGAAAATAAATCTGCCCCCCTTTTTTCATGCCGAGAAACCAGTAATAACGATTAACGCTGCACCCTGACCAAGCAAAGCATTAAAGCTTGCTAAAATTTCCATCCAACCTCCTGAAGCCTTAGCGCCTTCCATTCAACTGAAGTGACTAACACTCAAAAAACAATCGCCCCTTATGTCGCGTTCTGATAACCGAACACAGTGCCATTCAGAACTGATTTATTTTCCATAAACAAATCGCCCCCCCTTTTTTTTAATTTTCCACCTCCAAAATTTAAGAAATTCGTTTCTCACTAAACTTTCTAATTATCGCCAAATGTTGTTCTGCAGCACTTTTTAACGATTTCTTACCAACTCCATCTTGCTTCATCTTTTTTTCAATTTGAGTAAGCAGCATTGAGTCCCACTTAGGAAGCTTGGTTTTAGGAGGGACCTCAATGATTATTCTAGGCTTGTCCATACTAGAGGCCAACCGACCATTAGAGTGACTCTCCTGAAGATATACTGACTTTGCTTGAACGATACTGTCCGCTATTGCTGGCTGTGTTCTTAAGTCAAAAAGAATCCTTATTTCCAATTCGACCGGCCTTAAAAAATTTAACTCTAGCTCAACAAAGCGACGATTGAACGGGTTGTATCCCCACCTGCATATCACGTCGCCTGGCGGGGTGTTTTGATGGATTTGTATCAAATTAATAAATTCTGGGTGGTTGGTGCAGTCGAGTAAAAGAACCGGTATCAATCTCCCATCACCCACTACGGGGCTGGCAATTGCACCATCGCTTACGATAGGCATATAGTTTTTCGATTTATTTTTCATCTGCACCTACAAATGTCAGGATGTACGATTCTACGATTGTCGTTTTTTCTGCTGTGGAGATTGCAATGACTCTGTATACATCTATATTAATTTCTCTACCTCCAATTTTAGGAATCTGGAATGTAATCCATCCAGATTTTGTTTCCTTAGGAGATAGATAGACGGGTACCTTTAACTCATCATGGCTTTCCTTTAAATTTGAAGGCACAACTATGGAGCTTGGTAAAAGCTTTGCCTTGTTGAATACTCGATTTTCGTCGTAATACTCAACTTCTAGTACGATATCTTTAAATGAGTTTGGCGTGGATGAATTATTTGTGTATGAGATTGCAAAGGTCGCATAAATATCCTTGTTATTAGCCCACTTGAAATCCCTAATTAAATAACCAATCACGTCTTTATATTTATCTTGGTGATCAATCATGGAGAGTTTTAGTGTTTTTTTGGCTACGCAATATCCTTTGATAGATACCAGTAGCGATAGCGCTGAGGCCGCTAGTGCCCCAGCTGCAATCAAATCAGAAGTCTGCACTATTTTATTCTCGTGAAATTATTTTCAACGGACCATTGAATCAAAAGGGGACTGATTTATTCCCTGGAAAAAAGTCAGTCCCCTTTTTCAGTCTTAGATTGTTTAGCCTCTGTAGTTACCTCCTTTGGAACATCGGGAAAATCAACCCTCCCCACCGAGGTCAACATAGCCCTTCGACATCTCGCTGCATATCTTCTATCACTCTTACTGCTCAAATATTTAGCAATGAGAAACAAATCTGGAGTAAACACAAGCGCGGTAGAGCTGGTTACTGCTGCCGATACACACTTCGCTGTAAATGATTCCAACCTATCACTTATCGGCTGTAATCTGTATGGATTACCAAACAACACCGGCTTTGCTGGCTTACTCACCTCCTCCCGCTCAAGATCCTCATGTATATTCATCGCCAATTGCCGAAGCTTATCGATGTTTATCGCTTTATTGTCCTTGCCCTCAGCTTCGCCAATCAATCTGCCTTCGTCAGACTTAAAAACAGCGTCAAACTCAGATTCACCATTATCGAATTGTGACACTTCAAATCCGATTATTTTTAAAGCATCTAAAATTGCAAGCTCCAGTGGCTTACCCTTTTCGAATAAAAGATTCCTGAGTCTAGCCAAGTCTTTTATCTCATCAATCGCAGCCTCTTTTTCAGCTTGAATAGCTTCAAGCTTCCCTTCTATTTCCAGAAGCTTCTCAGACACTACCGCTTCTTTACTTAACTTATATTTTGAATCCATTGCCCAGTCTGGCTCAGGAGTTAATTCCGCAGCGGATCGCAAGGCTTTCTCTATCGAAACAATCGCATTTATCATCCTTGATGCAAACTGCATCGCTTCTGGCGTCCAATCACCTTCATTCTCTTCGTCCTCCTCGCCGACGAAAAACGACTCAGGATAGAAGTCAATATCAGGCAGACACAACAATGCACCATTAGAATTTTTCGACCTGTAAATAGCACCCACTACTTTATTGCCATGTCTAGTCAACAGACATGGTACTACTTCACCCTCAATAAAAACCTTATACGAAGAGACACTTGAGAATTCGTTCCAATAGGAGGAGATACATTCGAAATTCTTATCCGCAAGCTTTATCTCCCTTCCCTTTGAGGTTACTGGCTTTAAGACTAACGGGATAGATTGATAATTATCATATCCTGTTACAATCCTCGTAACCTTTTGATTCCTACCGGTACCAGAGTACTCTTTCTTTCCTGTCGCGACACTTAACTGGGTTAGCTCGCTCAAATAAACCAAGACTAGTTTTCCATGTTCAATAGCCGCTTTTATTTCTCTCCGCCAATGCTCGGACTGTGCTTTCAGCTTGAATGATTGATCGTCTGACAAGCATGGCTTCCCTTCAAAGGTACTCTCACGCCTATAGAGATAATCGTTAATATCTGGCTTAAAAAGTACTATATCCCAATCTAGAAGAGACATATCTGAATCAAATTCACAGGTTTCAGTTTGGTCACTAGCTAGCGAAAACCCAATGGTTAATATCTTTTTATTTGCCATTAATATCTAGCATCCTTAAACAAAATAACGTTCTTGGGTTATTTTCAATCTATCTACCAAATCTTGGGTGGTGCAAAGTCCAATATTCCGCAGCTTTGACTGTTGAGCGGCTAGCCTTCTATTCGCTGCTTTTAGCATGCCAATGGAGCGACGACTCAATGCAACGCCGATATTGGGTATCAATCTGCTTCGGTGCCAGACGGACATATTGTTCTGCTGCCTCTCGCCGTTCGCCAGTGAGCTTTTCTAGATACTCGACTACCTGCAGCGCTGTGGGCGTGATTTCTTCATCATCGAATTTTGGGGGGAGACCGGTCCATATCACTTGATGAACGTCATGTGCTCCAGCCCATTCGGCTAGACTTGGAATCAGTCTTGGAGAAGGCTGACCGGCAGACCAGCTACAGACGTGCTTTTCCACATTTTTTTCCCCTCGAATACCTTCACGAAAGGCTAAAGCCCCAACGGCAGAGGAGAGATCTGATGACTCCACTAGTGCCCACAGAGAGGAAACAGGTTGTGCGGATTCAGTTAAAACGAGTGTAATTCGCCCATCTTTCGATTGCCTGGCGAACTCTACCGGTATCAGTGGGCCATCCACATTCCATCCCCCTCGAATCGGAAAGTCCCTTAGATCCCAAATTAAGGAGCCCCATCCAAGACAAGCAATGCGAGTCAATATGCCTCCGTTCAGCTCTGGATGTTGATTGACCAATATTCGTGACCGTGAGACGCAATGAAGCTGGCGACCAACGGAATCGCACCAATTAATGCTCCTGACTTAATAGACCCTGAATCACCGAATGTCCAACTGCCACTATAGGGAACTCCAAATATTTTTTGCTTGTCCTTTCTCTTTCGATACGGATTCACTCGAACCTACATAACATCTACAAATTTCCTTCATACGTACAAATCACGGCCTAACCAACCTAGGCATCTCCACCCCCTCCCCCAACCGCTCCACCCCCACCCGCACCCTCTCCCCACCCTGCTCAATCACCACCCCATCCCCCTCCACCGCCACCAACCTCACCCCAGGACTCACCCGTTCCCCCTGCAAAAAACTCCTCGGCGGCCCGTCGTTGAGGCTGAGTATCGCCACCGCCCCGCGACTCCCCGCCATCACCCCGCTGACCTTGATCTCCACCGGCGCCGTGCGGTTGGAAAACCATTGCAACGCCGGGCTATCGCTGCGCGCAGCGAGCAGTTGCGGGGTGGCGGCCGGGGTGTGGGATTCGGCGGTGGTCAGGAGCAGGGATGACCAGGTGGCGATGCCGACCAGGGCGGCCAGCAGTGCGGCGGCCTGGATGATTTGGGGGGGTGAAAAGCGTGCGGTGAATCTCATGGGCTGAATCTCCTTTTAGTCCCGGTGACCAGACTACGCGGCAATTCTCACGGTTTTATTTCACACGCCTTACATGTTGGCCGTGCAGGATGGTTTTTTGGACGGTGCTGGACGCAAAGGAGTGCGCATTCGATGAACCGGTGCAGGCAGCAGGGTTTTACGCTGATCGAGTTGATGGTGGTGCTGGTGATCATCGGCATCGCCAGTGCGGCGATCAGTTTGAGTATCAAGCCCGATCCGTTGCAGTTGCTGCGCAAGGACGCCGAGCGCGTGGCGCAGTTGCTGCAGATTGCCCAGGCCGAGGCTCGCGCCGATGGTCGGCCGATTGCGTGGTTGAGCGATGGCAAGGGGTTTCGGTTCAGTCGGCGCAGTGACAGTGGCAAGGGTTTTGATCATTTCGATCGGGACCCGCAGTTGCGGCCGCGTCCCTGGCAGAGTCCGAAGCTGGAGGTGCGGGTGGAGCCGAAGCAGAAGGTGGTGCTCAACGCGGAGTGGATCAATCCGCCGCTGCAGTTGACGCTGTCTGACGGGCTCAATCGGTTGAGTGTGCTGCGCGATGCTTCGGGCCGGATTAGCGTGCAATGAACAGACAACAAGGTTTTACGCTGATCGAGGTGATGGTCGCGATTCTGTTGATGGCGGTGGTCAGTCTGATTGCCTGGAAGGGGCTGGACAGTGTCACCCGCGCCGACAGCCATTTGCAGGCCAGTGGCGAGCAGAGCGACAGCCTGTTGCGGGCGTTGAATCAGATGCAGCGGGATGTGGAGATGCGCGCCGGGATCGAGCTGACCGAGCCGAAGAAGGTCGGCACCGAGGATGAACCGGCGACGGCCCCGCCTGCCGTTACGGTGCGCAGCAGTGACAGCAAGGGGTTTCGGCTGGACATTATTCGGAGCGCGGCGGATCAACCGGGGGCGTTGCAGCGGGTGCGCTGGTGGCTCAAGGGGGACACGTTGTATCGCGCGGTGGCGCCGGCGCGCAGCCGGTATCCGTTGCCGGCGCCTACGGCGGGGGTTGCGGTGTTGGGTGAGGTGAGTGATTTGCAGGTGCGGGTTTGGGAGGCGGACAAGGGGTGGCGGCAGTTGAGCGGGAATCGGCGGGAGGATCCGTTGGGGTTGGAGGTGCGGTTGACTCGGCAAACACCGCAAGGGCCGGAGAAGTACCGACAGGTCATGGGGCCCTTGCAGTGATTAGCTGAGGACGACTACACCGCCCGGCAACTCGGTGCATTTGACGCCGTAGGCATCGCGGATCAATGCGCCTACGCCGGCCAGTTGGTCGAGGGAGAAACGTGCCTGTACGCGGCGCTGGCCGAGATCGCGATTCAGCAGCAGCAACATCCCCGGGCGATAGCGGTTGATCTCATCAATCATCTGACTCAGGGTCGCACCGTTGAACACCAGCACTTGCTGACGCCAGTTCATCACCGCCGCCGTGTCGACGCTTTGCACGGTGCCGACCTGTTGCGCGTCATAGGTCAATTGCTGGCCCGGCTCCAGCCTCAGGCTACGGCCTTCGACTTCCACTTCTACTGCGCCATCCAGGCAAGTCACACAGACCTGTTGATCGAGGTTGCGCAAGTTGAACCGCGCCCTGCTCGCCCGCAGCCAGCCGCCACCCGCCTGCATCGCCATCGGCAACCGCGCTGTCTGCACTTCGACTTCACCGCTGACCAGTTCAAAGCCCTGCACTCCCTCATCCACCGAACGCTGGTTGATGCGGGTCTGGGTGTTCAATTCCAGGCTCAGACCATCCGCTGGTTCGACCCGACGTTGCTGGCCGACTTCGGTGATGTAATCAGCCCCGAGCCCGGAGAACCCGCCCGGGATCGTGCCGCGCACCAGCAAGAACGCTGCCGACGCAGCAATTGCGCCGCCGAGAAAGGCCCGGCGTCCAAACCGTCTTGGCGCCTGCGTCGCTTCGGCTGCCGGTTGCAGCAGGTGCCACAAGGCCTTGCACTCTTCGAAGGCGCGGGTGTGTTCGGGGCTTTGGGCGCACCACTGGCGCAGCGCTCGGGCGTCGGCGACCGTGGCGCGGCCGGAGGTCAGCAGGATCAGCCAGTCGCGGGCTTCGCTTTGCAGACGCTCGGCAGGCGTGGGCTCGGCAGGTGTCAGACGGAAGATGTTCAAACGCACAGGTACTCGACGGGTTGATCGGGACACTCAATCGGAGCTTCATTCACTAGACGGTTTTCCGGCCCCGCGACCGAACCGCTGAAACACTTTTCTTTCCAGTTTGGCCGCGCAGTGTCCGAGGGCGGCCTTGATTTCCTTCTCGACCATGCGCGTGGAAATGCCGAAACGCTGGGAGATTTCCAGGTGCGGCGCTTCTTCCAGGCGTGCGGCGATGAAGATCCGGCGGCGCCGGGCCGGCAGTTCGTAGAGGGCGCTGAGCAGGGACTGGATTTCCTTTTGGCCGCCGACCACGCGCATCGGGTCCAGCGCTTCGTCGCTGACTTGCAGCAGTTCTTCGACTTCGCTGCCGGTGAGCAGCCGCGCATCGGCCTGACGGCGGTCGGCGGCGATGTTCAGGGCCATGCGATAGAGGTAGGCGTTGGGCCGCAGCAGGTTCGGCGGCGCTTCCATGCGGTCGACCCGCAGATAGGTTTCGTGCAGCACGTCGTTGGCCAGGTCCTCCGAGCCGAGACGGCGTCGCAGGCGCACCCGAAAGTCCTCGTAGGACGTCAGGAACAGCTGGACCATCGAACTTTGTCCGGCGTCTTTCATCCCCCGGAAACTCCTTCCCATTGTGTGCATTCCATGCGCTTTCCTGACGATTCGGGTAACAACAGCAAGGTGACTGGCTGGCGCAATGCGCCGGGTGTGGGCCGGTCGATCCTGAGCGTGTGAAAACTGTCTACCAGCGCGGCATCGCGCCGAACATCGCCGGTCGAGGTGACCAACCGGTTGTGCTGCACCACGCCGTCGCGACCGATCCACAGCTGCAACACCGCGCGAAAACTGCCGGGCCGGGTCAGCGGCGAGCGGCACAGGTTGCGTTCGATGGCCGCCTGCACCGCCGTGGCGTAACTGCGGTTGACCGCGATGCTGGCGGGGGTTGGTTTCTCCGCCGGCAATGACACTTCTTCGACTTGCGCAACCTGCAAGGTGAACGCGTCGTCGCGGCTGTACTTGGCCATCAACCCGCTGCCACCGAGCATCCGGCGCAACGCTTCGGCGGCGGTGAATTCGCCATCCACCGCCAACGAGCGTCGACCGCGACTCAACTGACTGTCGACCAGCACCGCCATGCCGGTGGCGCGGCTGAACTGATCGAGGGCGCGGGCCAGTTCCTGGGCCGGGATGTGCAGCGTCATGCGCATCGTCGCCGGCACCGGATCGGCGCTGGCGCGGCTCAGAAACAAGCCAAGCAGCAGCCCCAGACAGAGCTGGCGCATGAGCGCTGAGCGCACAACATCCTCCCTGGCACGGCCTCGCTGCACGGCTGATGTATCCCTGAAAACCGTCATCCTGAGGGCTGTTTATGAATCTGGTGTGACGGCCACTGCAAAAAAACCATCACGGGATCGGCGCCGCCGTTGCACTAGACTCTTGAGCTAGAGCGGCCCCTTCGGGCCGGCCAGGAGGCCAGCATGAAATCACTGTGGAGATTGGCGCTGAGCGGGCTGTTGTTGACGCTGTCGGGCGGCGTGCATGCCGAGCAGGCAGTGGGTTGCGTCGAGGTGACCGTGGGCGGTTACAAGGCGCCGAATTACGACTGCCTGAGCCAGCAGATGGGCAATAACCCTGACGGCGCGGCGGCTGCGCAGAAGAATCAGGAAGCGATGAATGTGCCGGTCAACAAGCGCCCGCCGAATCAGGTGGGGCTGGCGACGCCGGCGGCCACGTCGACGCGGATGGGCAATACGTTTGGTACGTCGGTGAAACCGCAGCGGCCGCCGAACTAGCTTTGATCGTTCCCACGCTCCTGCGTGGGAACGATCAACGTGTGGGGGCGATCAACGGCTAGTGATCAGTCACTGGGAATCTGCCGAAAACTCACCGCCAGGCGATTCCAGCTGTTGATGGTGCTGACGGCCATGGTCAGGTCCACCAGCTCCGTCTCGTTGAACTGTTCCCGCGCCTGCTGGTAAACATCGTCAGGCACCCGGCTATCCGCCAGCAACGTCACCGCCTCGGTCCAGGCCAGTGCGGCCCGCTCGCGCAGGTTGAAGAAGCCGCTGTCGCGCCAGACCGCGATGGCGTACAGCCGCCGATCCGTCTCCCCTGCCCGCCGCGCTTCCACCGAATGCATGTCGGTGCAGAATGCGCAGCCGTTAAGTTGCGAGGCGCGGATCTTGATCAGGTGCAGCAACGGCGCCTCGATGCTCAGGCTGCTGGTCAGCGCTTCCAGGGCAATCATCGCTTTCATGGCTTTGGGTGAAGCGCTGTAGTAATCCAGACGCGGGGACATGGGCGGGCCTCGGGCAGCAGAAGAGTGATTTCACGGTAAGCGCTGGTGCGCCAGGGTTACAGCCCCAATTCCACGGAAAACCGGCAGACCACTGATCCTTGACCAATTTCCGGTTTTTGCTCCACGCAACTTCTGCCCCGCGTGCATTCGGGAGTAATCTGGCGGGCGCACAATCCGCCTCATTCGCCCCCAGGAGCCCCGTCGGTATGGAACTTCATGTCGTGATCAACGGCCGCAAGGATCTGGCCGGTCAGTTGTATCAGCAACTGCGCGGCGCTATTGAATCCGGGCGTCTGGCCGCCGGCACGCAACTGCCGCCCAGCCGCTTGCTCGCCGAGCAACTGGGGATTTCGCGCAAGACCATTTCCGACACTTACGCGCAGCTGACTTACGAAAACTTCCTCACCGGGGTGATCGGCAAAGGCACTTACGTCAACGCTCGCGCCACGCCGGTGCAGCGCAAGCAACGTCATTCCGAGCTGGCCAGTGCCGAGGTGATCGAGAGCTGGTGCAACCTGCCGGTGTTCTTGCGCCATCCGACGCTGGAAGGCTCGCTGCGTTACGACTTCATTGGCGGCGCCACCAGCAAGGGCCAGTTCCCCCACGATGACTGGCGCCGCTGTGTCTCTCACGCCATGCGGCAAATGGCGGGTTCCAAGGGCTTCTACAGCGTGGCGGAAGGCCTGCCGGCGCTGCGCAATGCGATTGCCCGGCACATTGCGTTCTCCCGTGGCGTGAACTGCCAGGACGAAGACATCGTGGTGTGCAACGGTGCGCAGCAGGCGCTGGACCTGATCGCCCGGGTGCTGCTGCGCCCCGGCAGTCTGGTGGCGATGGAAGATCCGGGTTATCCGCCGGCGCGGCTGCTGTTCGGCACTCACGGCGCCACCGTGGTCGGGGTGCCGGTGGATGCGGAAGGGATTCAAGTCGAGCAGATCCCCGATGGCACCCGGTTGATCTATGTGACGCCGTCGCACCAGTTCCCGCTGGGCATGTCGATGAGTCAGGCGCGGCGCGAGGCCTTGCTGGCCCGGGCCTACGAGCTCGGCGCGATCATCATCGAGGACGACTATGACAGCGAGTTCCGCTACGAGGGCCGGCCGACGGATTCGCTGCACAACCTCGATCAGCGCGGCATCGTTGCCTACGTCGGCACCTTCTCCAAGACCCTGCTGCCAGAGCTGCGACTCGGCTACGCGATCCTGCCGCCAGCGATCCTCGAAGCGGTGATCCGCGCCAAACAGCTCACCGACCTGCACGCTTCCACCCTGCCGCAATGGGCGCTGGCCAAGTTCATCGCCGAGGGCTGCCTGCTCAAGCACATTCGCCGCTGCCACACCATTTACGCCCAGCGCCGCGAGCGGATCCTGGCGCGCATGGCCACCGACCTCGCGCCGTGGCTGGAGGCCGTGCCGGCGAGCGCGGGCTTTCATATGGCGGTGTTCTGCCGGGTGCCGATCGACTTGCCGCTGGTGATCGAGCTGGCGAAAAAGGTCGAAGTCGGCCTATACGCCATCGACGGCTTCTATTACCAGCAGCCGGCCAGAAGCGGGATGTACTTCGGCTTCGGCGCCATCGAGACGCTGGACATCGATATCGCGCTGAATCGCCTGCGCGACATTCTGCAACAGGTCGCCTGATAGATTGGTCTAACGGATTACCCGCCGATTGGTTATTGGTGATCCGGGGGTGCAGGCCTATTCTGCACAGGCGTTATCCCTCAATGAGCAGGATTCGTCCGGCCTGATTCAGGAGTGTGAGCAATGTCCAACGAAGTGATCAACACCGTACAGGTGCAGGCTGCGGCCGGCCGCTCCGAGGAGCTGGGCAAGCAGTTGCAGAAGATCGTCGAAACCCTGCGCGAAACACCGGGTTGCGATTCCTATATGGTCGACCGCTGCCCCGACGACAGCCACCGCTGGACGGTCAGTGCCCATTGGCAGTCGGAAGCGGCGATGCAGGCGCATTTCAACCGGCCTGAGGCGCAGGGGTTTATCGATCTGATCGACAGTCGGCTGGCCAACAGCGTCGATTTCAACTCGTTTCCTATCGTTTGAAACTCAAGAAAATTGCAGCCTTCGGCAGCCTCGGGGAAACCCAGCGAGGCTGCCGAAGGCTGTGGTTTTTCTGGTTTGCGGGGAATCAGGATTGGTCACCCGATCTTCCCGAATATTGGCCGTTTGATTAGACCGGCACGCGGACTACTGTGAAGACCGACTCCCCCACTTCACAGGTGACCCGCCATGAAACTCCTGCACTGCTTCGCCGCCGCGCTTGCCCTGAGCATCTCCGTTCCAGTTCTGGCGCACGATGCCTCCGAGAAAATCTCGGTCTTGCAGGACCAGATGCTGAAAAACGCCCCCGGCAAAAAAGCCATGATGATCGAAGTCGACTACAAACCCGGCCAGTCCTCCATCGCCCATAAACACGACGGCACGGCCATGGCCTATGTACTCGAAGGCGAAGTGACTTCCCAGGTCAAGGGCGAACAAGCGATCACCTACAAGAAAGGCCAGTTCTGGTACGAACCCGCCGGCTCCGAACATCTGGTGTCGAAAAACGCCAGCAAAACCAAGCCAGCCAAGTTGCTGGTGTTCATGGTGCTGTCGCCGGACGAGCAAGTGCTGATCCCATTGAAAAACTGATGGTTGTTTAACCAGCCATAAATAAAAGGCGCAAATCGTTGATTGGCGCCTTTTTTATTTCCCGCGGCAATTAATCAAAAACGCTTACAGCCAATAAAACTATTGCATGACTGTCATTCAGCAAATTGTCAGGTTGTTTTCAGTTTCGCGGGAGTAGTCTGAGGCAACTGTCGCCGGTTCCATTTAATCAACCCCGACACCTCTGACTTTCCGACTGAAGTTGCTTCACGGGAGACTCACCATGAAACTTGCCTTTGCCAGTACCTTGGCGATATCAGTTTTAGCGTTGTCCGCCTGCTCCGTTCCCACCGCTCCAAAAGCGGTTTCTTCCCTCGACACGCTGTTCACCCAACCGGTCGGCCGCAGCAGCGCCGCCCAGGTCAAAAGTGGTCCCGGTGTCTCGCTGGGCGTCGTCTATAGCCCGAGTACCCAGACCAACCGCGAATACCTGCGCGACTATCAGGCCAACGCCGGCACCGGTTTCGGCCAGAGTTTATTGGTGCAGCCGATCCATGACGCCTACGTCGCCACTTCGAAACCGGACATGGCCGTGGACTGGGTAAAAGCCTCGCTGCAACGCCAGTTCGGCTCGGTCACGGTGTACCCGGACATGCAAAGCCTGCGTGCGGCCAACCCGGATGTGGTGGCGATCGTCGACACTCACAGCCAATTGATTACCTCGCGCAGTTCCGACATCAAGGCGGATGTGAGTGCGGACTTTTATGACGGGAAGTTGAACTACATCGGGACGGCCAAGGGGTCCGAGGCGAAAGAGTTGACGCCGGTCTGGGCGGACTTCAAGCGTTCAGAGGAGATTGTTGCGGATATTAATCAGCAACAGGAAGTTCAGGTTCGGGCATTGCAGAAGTTTGACCAGTCGCTCAGTAATTTACTGACCAGGCCGGCAGATAAAGTGTCGATGCTTGATAACAAACAAGGACATAACTTGCAATAACGAGAAAACCATCAGGCAAAAAAAAGCCCCCGCATCTCACAATGCAGGGGCTTTTTCATTCAGCGCTTACTCAAGCAAGCTCAAGCTCCGCAGTCGCCGCAGCAGGCACAACTGCCTGACCGCTCAACGCCACGTCGTTCAGCTCACGGTTGGCCACCGCGTACATGGCGTAGTCGGTGCCGCTGGCGGCACGGATTTCCACCAGCATGGCGCGCCAGCGCTGGATCATCGCGTCGTGTTGCGCCATCCACAGTGCCAGACGCGCTTCCACGTCCAGATCACCGCCGCCCGCTTGCAGAACGGCGATGGTGATCGCGCGTTGCTGCCAGTCGACGTCGTCGCGGAACGCTTCACGGGCCAGGGCCTGCCAGTTGTTTTCAACCGGCAAGGCGCTGATCTGCGAAATGTACCAGGTGATGTCCAGCGCGCTGCCCACGGCGAAGTACGCCTTGGCCACTTCGGCTGGGTCCTGACCGGTCACGTCGGCCGCTTCGATGATCGGCAGCAGCGTGTAGAGGTGGGTAGTCCCCGCCACCATACGCGCCAACAGTTCCGGTACACCGGCTGCGACGTAAGCCTGATAACGCGCCTGCCAGTTTTCGCGGATTTCGCCGCTCAGCAGCTCGTCCAGCTTCAGGCCCAGCTCCTTCAGGTGCGGACCGAAATGCGCGACGTCACGGGCAGCGTTCTGCTCGTTGCGACGGGCACGCAGGAACCAGCGCGTGGCGCGACGGCCCAGACGCATCAGCTCGTCCATCAGCTCCAGTTGCACGTCAGCGGAGACCTGATAGTCCAGGGCTTCGATCTGACGGAACCAGTGCGGGAGGTGGAAGATGTCACGCACGATCACGTAAGCGCCAGCCACGTTCGCCGGGGTCATGCCGGTGGACTCTTTGAGTCGCTGAACGAAGGTGATGCCCATGTGGTTGACCAGATCGTTGGCGATCTGGGTGCTGACGATTTCGCGCTTCAGACGGTGACGGCGCATGGCTTCGGCGAACTTGCTGACCAGGGTCGGCGGGAACGCGGTTTCCATGTCACGGGTCAGGTAATCGTCGTCCGGCACCAGGGAGCCCAGCAACTGCTCCTTGAGGTCGATCTTGCTGTACGAGATCAGCACCGACAGTTCAGGACGGGTCAGACCGTGGCCTTCGGCAACGCGTTCAGCCAGTTGCTCTTCGGTCGGCAGGAACTCGATGGCACGATCCAGCTTGCCACGGCCTTCCAGGTCGCTCATCAGACGCTTGTACTCGGCGATGCGCGCATAAGCACGGCGGGCCGCCAGGGACAGGGCCTGAGTCTGCTTGTAGTTGTTGCCCAGCACCAGACCACCGACTTCGTCGGTCATGCTCGCCAGCAACTGGTCGCGTTGCTTGCCGGTCATGTCGCCGGCCTGCACCACTTCGTTCAGCAGGATCTTGATGTTCACTTCGTGGTCGGAGCAGTCCACGCCACCGGCGTTGTCGATGAAGTCGGTGTTGGAACCGCCGCCATTGAGACCGAATTCCACACGACCCAGTTGGGTCATGCCGAGGTTACCGCCCTCGCCCACGACTTTGCAGCGCAGTTCGTTGCCGTTCACGCGCAGCGCATCGTTGGCCTTGTCGCCGACATCGGCGTGGCTTTCGGTGCTGGCTTTCACGTAAGTACCGATACCGCCGTTCCACAGCAGATCCACCGGCGCCTTGAGCAAGGCGTTCAGCAGTTCGGTCGGGGTCAGTTTGTCGGCCTTGATGTCGAAGCGTTCCTGCATCTGCGGGGAGATGGCAATGCTCTTCGCGCTGCGCGAGAAGATACCGCCGCCTTCGGACATGATGCTGGTGTCGTAGTCGGACCATGCCGAACGCGGCAGGTCGAACATGCGCTGACGCTCGACGAAGCTGGTGGCCGGGTTCGGGTTCGGGTCGATAAAGATGTGCATGTGGTTGAATGCGGCAACCAGTTGCAGCTTGTCGGACATCAGCAAGCCGTTGCCGAACACGTCACCGGCCATGTCGCCCACGCCGACCACAGTGATGCTGTCTTCCTGGACATTGATGCCGCGCTCGCGGAAGTGGCGCTGTACGCCAACCCACGCGCCCTTGGCGGTGATGCCCATTTTCTTGTGGTCGTAACCGGCCGAACCACCGGACGCGAACGCGTCACCCAGCCAGAAGCCGTAGTCGATGGCGATGCCGTTGGCGATGTCGGAGAAGGTTGCAGTGCCCTTGTCCGCCGCGACCACCAGGTACGGGTCATCGTCGTCATGACGCACGACGTTGGCCGGCGGTACCAGTTTGCCGTCCTTCAGGTTGTCGGTGATGTCCAACAGCCCCGAGATGAAGATGCGGTAGCAGGCGATGCCCTCGGCCGCGATCTCGTCACGGCTGCCGCCCAGTGGCAGGCGACGCGGCAGGAAGCCGCCCTTCGCACCCACCGGCACGATGACCGAGTTCTTCACTTGCTGGGCTTTTACCAGGCCGAGGACTTCGGTACGGAAGTCTTCTTCACGGTCGGACCAGCGCAGGCCGCCGCGAGCGACGTTGCCGAAGCGCAGGTGCACGCCTTCGACGCGTGGCGAGTAAACGAAGATTTCGAACTTCGGAACCGGTTTCGGCAGTTCAGGGATCAAGTGCGGGTTGAACTTGAAGCTGAAGTACGACTTGTTCTGGCCGTTGGCGTCGGTCTGGTAGAAGTTGGTACGCAGGGTCGCTTTGATCAGGTCCAGGTAACGACGCAGGATGCGGTCTTCGTTGAGGACTTGAACGTCGTCCAGCGCGGTCAGGATCGCTTGTTCCAGACGCAGTTGCTTGTCGTCCAGATCATCGCTGCCCAGCTTGCGTGCCAGGTAGAAACGGGTTTTGAACAACCGGGTCAGTTCGCGAGCGATGTCGGTGTGGTTGTTCAGGGTGCTGGCGATGTAGCCGAGGTCGAAGCCCAGACGGATCTGCTTCAGGTAGCGAGCGTAGGCACGCAGCAGCGCGACGTCGCGCCATGGCAGGCCGGCGGTCAGCACCAGACGGTTGAACGCATCGTTTTCGGCGTCGCCGCGCACGATGTGGACGAACGCGTCCTGCAGGGTGTCATTGAGCTGCTGGATGTCCAGGTCCATGCCTTCAGCGGCAGTGAACGCGAAGTCGTGGATCCAGAACTCGCGGCCGTTGTTGTGACGCAGGCGATACGGGAACTCGCCCAGCACGCGCAGGCCGAGGTTTTCCAGGATCGGCAGCACGTCGGACAGGGCCAGCGGGGTATCGGCGTGATACAGCTTGCAGTGCAGCTCGCGCGGGCCGGACGCCAGCGGCTGGTAGAAGCTCATGGCCAGCGGCTTCTTCTCGCTCAGGTTGAGCAGGTGCTGCATGTCGACCACGGCCGAGTGCGCAGCGAAACGCTCGCGGTAGCCGGCCGGGAAGCCTTTCGGGAAATCGGCCAGCACGTTGGTGCCGTTGGCTTCGCCGAAGGTTTCAACGGTCAGGGCGGCGTAGTCATCCTGCCAGCTGCGGCAGGCCTGGATCACTTCGTTTTCCAGTTGCAGCGGGTCGATGTCGATGCGGTTTTTCGGGTCTACGCGCAGGATCAGTTGCACGCGGGCCAGCACGGACTCGGAGAAGAAGGTCCAGAACTCGCAGTCGGTCGCCTTCAGGCGCTCCATCAGCACTTGCTGGATCTTCTGGCGAACTTCGGTGGAGTAGATGTCGCGCGGCACGTAGGCCAGGCAGTAGCAGAAACGGCCGTACGGGTCTTTGCGCAGGAACACGCGGATCTTGTTGCGTTCCTGGATCTGCACGATCGACATCACGGTGCTGAACAGTTCGTCGACCGGGGTCTGGAACAGGTCGTCACGCGGCAGCACTTCCAGAACCTGTGCCAGTTCCTTGCCCAGGTGAGCCTTGGACTGGAAGCCGGAACGGCGCTCGATCTCTTCGACCTTGCGGCGGATGTACGGGATGACACGTACGCTTTCGCCATACACCGACGAGGTGTACAGGCCCATGAAGCGGTGTTCCTTGATGACTTTGCCGTCGGCATCGATTTCGCGGATCGACACGTAGTCCGGGTAAGCCGGACGGTGGACGCGGCTCGGGTGCGCAGCCTTGGCGAACGACAGCAGCGTCGGTTCGCGCAGGTAGTTCACGGCGTAGTCTTCGATGTGACGGTCTTCGTTGGTCAGACCGGTGCGCAGCATCCGGGTCAGGCCGAGGAAGGAGTTCTGGTCGTATTCGATATGGCCGCCATCGGCCTGATCGACAACGGTGAACTCTTCATAGCCGAGGAAGGTGAAGTGGTTGCCCACCAGCCATTCCAGAAAGCTCTTGATTTCGGTCTTCTCGTCGGCTTCGAAGGCGAATGCGCTGTTATCGAGCTTGGTGAGGATTTCCTGCACCTTGGCCTTCATCGGCTCGAAATCGGCAACCGCGACGCGGACTTCACCCAGGACCTGTTCCAGTTCCTTGGTCAGCACATTCAATTCGGCCGCGTTGGCGCAGCGGTCGATTTCCAGGTACATCAGCGATTCGTGTTGTACGCCTTCGCCGGTCGAACCTTTAGGCAGGATTTCCAGCAATTCGCCCTTGCTGCCACGACGCACGCTGAGCACGGTGGTCTGCAGGGTGTGGATGCTGTAGCCGCGGCGGTTCAGCTCGGTACGCACCGAGTCCACCAGGAATGGCAGGTCGTGGTGCAGCACTTCGACCGCGGTGTGGGTCGACTGCCAGCCGTGACGTTCGTAATCGGGGTTGTAGACGCGCACTTGCGGTTGCGCGTGATCGAAGCGCTCAAGCAGGCGCCACGCAGAAAGAGTACAGCCAGCGAGGTCGGAGAGGCGACGTTGGGTCAACTCGTCCAGGGAAATGATGCCGAAGAATTGTTCAGAGAACAGCGCCACTTGTGGCAGTGCCTGTTCACTGATGTGCTGCGCCAGTGCCGCTTGCAGTTGGTGCTGGAAGTCGGCTTTGCTGGCTGCGGTGAAGAACGCCATCTGTGGTACTCCGCTTGGGCTTGTTATTGATGGAAAGCGTCGCGTACAAAACCCCTTTCGGGGCATTCTGTCGCCCTGTTCCTGAATCTCGGGCAGAGGAAACAGGGTGACAGGTGGGTGAAGCTGGACGAGACACTCAGGTCACATTCACCTTCCATGAATGGGCATCTGCAAAAACGACTGTCCGGGCTGCCGACAATGTCTTTACGGGTGCTCATCCGTTGCGCAGCTTAATGGGTGCGACAATGTGTCTGCTTGCGGTGCTGCGACATATTCGGTCATTGGCACGTAAACCAAGGCAGGCGCATCGGTAAACACTAGCATTCATGGGGCAGAACGCCGGTCTGAATCCCCGGTTTTACGGTACATGCGTGCCAGAAATGACCATTGACCTGCGTCGCGTTCACGACACATCCTCTGACACTCAGGCGAGCAGAAATTCCCGAGGACTGGCAGAATCGCGCTTTATTGCGACCACCGAGCCCGCCGAGGCAGGAATTTCCCATGCAAATGACCACCGCCCTTTTGATCGTCAACCCGTGCGACGACGAAGAAGACAACATGGCCATGCTCTGCTGCCACAGCGACAAGGGCGACATGTTTCTGATGAGCCGCTATCCGGACGAGGATGAGCTGGAGATCACGCTGGATGGCGAGCCGTCCACCCTCGATGGCGTGAAAGTCACCTTGACCAAGACCCTGCTGAAAATCGAAATCGCGGCGGCGGATGCCGATGCGTTGAATGGCGATGATGTGCTGGAAATCACCTACAACCCGGACATGGTGGATCTGGCCGAGGTCGAGGAAACCCTGAAGAACATTCTTGACGGTACTGGCACCTTTATCAGCCAGATTTGATGGCGTCTGGGCCGGCCCTTTCGCAAGCGAAAGGGCCTCAAAGAACACCGCATCTCCCCCGCCCTACAAAATTCCAACAATTGCCCCGGTCATTTCCCGCACTTTGCGCAAAATGCCGTTAGTCGCCACCCCCTGCGATGGATTAAAGTAACGCCCCCAGCCCTGGCGTTATCCGAACGCCTGTGGCCACCCTTTCCAGGAACAGTCATCGATGGAACATCGTGAAGCGCTGCTGGCGCTGCGAACCTTTCTTTCAACGCAGATTCTCGGCCAGGAAAAACTCATCGAGCGCTTGCTCATCGCCCTGCTCGCCGACGGCCACATGCTGGTCGAAGGCGCTCCGGGTCTGGCCAAGACCAAAGCGATCAAAGAGCTCGCCGAGGGCATCGAAGCCCAGTTCCATCGCATCCAGTTCACCCCGGACCTGCTGCCGGCCGACATCACCGGCACCGAGATCTATCGTCCGGAAACTGGCAGTTTCGTGTTCCAGCAAGGCCCGATCTTCCACAACCTGGTGCTGGCGGACGAAATCAACCGTGCCCCGGCCAAGGTCCAGTCGGCCTTGCTTGAAGCGATGGCCGAACGTCAGGTCAGTGTCGGGCGCAGCACCTATGAGCTGTCGCCGCTGTTCCTGGTGATGGCCACGCAGAACCCGATCGAGCAGGAAGGCACCTACCCGCTGCCCGAAGCGCAGCTCGACCGGTTCCTGATGCACGTAAAAATCGGTTTTCCGGACGCTGCCGTCGAACGCCGGATCCTGCAACAGGCCCGGGGCGAAGCCCTGAACGGCGAAACCAAGCCCGAACGTCGGGTCAGCCAGCAGGCGATCTTCGCCGCACGCAAGGAAATCCTTGGTCTGTACATGGCGGACGCCGTGGAGGAATACCTCGTGCAACTGGTCATGGCCACGCGCAACCCGGCCAAGTTCGACCCAGAAATGGCCGAATGGATTGCCTACGGCGCCAGCCCGCGTGGCTCGATCGCCCTTGATCGCTGTGCCCGCGCCCACGCCTGGCTGGCCGGTCGCGACTTCGTCAGCCCGGAAGACATCCAGGCTGTGCTGTTCGACGTGTTGCGCCACCGCATCATTCTGTCGTTCGAGGCCGAAGCCGCCGGTATCGACCAGGATCGGGTGGTGCAACGGATTCTCGACGTCGTAGCCGTCGCTTGACCCCGATGAACGCCTCTCTGCCGTCCGAACCGGGTATTCGCGTCAGCCTCGCCGAGCTGATCGAGATGCGTCACCGCGTGCGCGAAGTGCAGCTGTTTTCCACGCCGAGCCAGCGCAGCCCGCTGATCGGCCTGCACCACTCGAAATTCCGTGGCCGTGGCGTGGACTTCGATCAGGTGCGGGTCTATCAGGCCGGCGACGACGTGCGCACCATCGACTGGCGCGTGACCGCGCGGACTCAAGAGCCGCACACCAAGCTGTTCCATGAAGAGCGCGAGCGGCCGATTTTCATCATGGTCGAGCAAAGCACGCGCCTGTTCTTTGGCTCCGGACTGATGTTCAAATCAGTGCTCGCGGCGCAGGCGGCGGCGCTGATCGGCTGGGCCGCGCTGGGCCATAACGACCGGGTCGGCGGGCTGGTGTTCGGCGACAACGAGCATTACGAAATCAAGCCGCGCCGCAGCAAGCAGAGCCTGCTGCAACTGCTCAACCGGCTGGTGAAGGTCAATCAGTCGCTGCACAGCGAGCGCGAACCCGACCGCGATGCGTTTGGCGTGGCGTTGCGCCGGGCTCGTGAAGTGCTGCGCCCGGGCAGTCTGGTGATCGTGATCTGTGACGAGCGCGCACTGACTGACAGTGCCGAGCAGCAATTGAGCCTGCTGTCGCGTCATTGCGACCTGCTGATGCTGCCGCTGTCCGATCCACTGGATCACGCCCTGCCCGCTGCCGGGCTGCTGAGATTCGCTGAACGCGGCGCGCAACTGGAACTCGACACCCTCAACTTCGACCTGCGCCAGACCTATCGCGCCCAGGCCGAAGCACGCATCGCCCGCTGGGAACTGCTCGCGCAGAAACTGCGAGTGTTGCTGATGCCATTGAGCACCCAAAGCGAAATGGTTGAGCAGATGCGCGAGTTCCTCAATCCGCAGCGCCCGGGGAAAGTTCGATGAACGGCCTCGAACAACTGCAACCGCTGATTTCCCCTCCACCGATTGCCTTCTGGCCACCGGCGCCGGGCTGGTGGCTGCTGCTTCTGTTGCTGCCGCTGATCGGCATCGTGCTGTGGCGTCTGCGCCGTTTCATTCCGATCAAGAAGAAACCCATCGTGCGCGCTGAACTGCCGCTCGATCCGGTGCGCATCGCCGCACTCGCCGAGCTGGCGCAAATGGTCAAGCCTTACGACGGCGCCCCGGCCGGCGCGTGGCTGCAACAACTCAACGGCCTGCTCAAACGCCTGTGCCGCAACCACTATCCCTACAGCCAGAGTCACACTCTCAACGGGCGCAAATGGCTGGCGTTTCTCGACAACCGCTGCCCTGCCGCTGGCCTGACTCGCTGGATGGTGCTTGTCGAGGGCGCGTACAAACCCGAATGCAAACTCGACGACAAGGCCATCGCCGGCCTGACGCAAGCCGTCGACACCTGGATCCGCAAGCATGTTTGAGTTCGCCTGGCCGTGGATCTTTGTGCTGTTGCCACTGCCGTGGCTGATGCGCCTTGTGCTGCCGGTCGCGGACAGCGGCGAGCCAGCATTGAAGGTGAGTTTTCTCGGTGACCTGGAAGGCCTCGCCCGCCGCCGTGCCCGGGCCAATCTGCCCGCCTGGCGCCAGCAGGCACCGTTCATGCTGTTGTGGCTGTTTCTGCTGATCGCTGCCGCCCGCCCGCAATGGCTGGGCGAACCGTTGCCGATTGCCGCCAGCGGTCGTGATCTGCTGGTGGCGGTGGACGTGTCCGGCTCGATGGACTTCCCCGACATGCAATGGAACGACGAGGACGTCAGTCGCCTGTCGCTGGTTCAGCATTTGCTCGGCGACTTCCTGGAAAGCCGCGATGGCGACCGGGTCGGTTTGATCCTGTTCGGCAGCCAGGCTTACCTGCAAGCACCGCTGACGTTTGACCGACGCACCGTGCGCGTGTGGCTCGACGAAGCGCGGATCGGCATCGCCGGCAAGAACACCGCCATTGGCGACGCCATCGGTCTGGCGCTGAAACGTCTGCGCATGCGCCCGGCACAGAGCCGTGTGCTGATTCTGGTCACCGACGGCGCCAACAACGGCGGCGAAATCGACCCGCTGACCGCCGCACGACTGGCCGCCAACGAAGGCGTGAAGATCTATCCGATCGGCATCGGTGCCGACCCCGAAGAAAGTGGCGCCACGGCACTGCTCGGCGGCAATCCGACCCTCGATCTCGACGAGCCGGCACTCAAGGCGATTGCCGACGCTACCGGCGGCCGCTACTTCCGCGCCCGCGACGGTAAGGAACTGCAAGCGATCAAGGGCACCCTCGACCAACTGGAACCCGTGGCCCAGCAACCGACCCAGGCACGCCCGGCCCAGGCGTTGTATCAATGGCCACTGGCATTGGCGTTGCTGTTGAGCATGTTGCTGGTTACCCGTGAATTGTGGCCGGACAACCCGTTGCAACGGCTGTTCACCAAGGAGCTATATCTGCAAAGCCCCCTGCCTGACTGGCGCGCGCGCCTCAAGCGTTTGCGTCTGCGGAGGCGCCGATGATCGCCCTCTGGCCGCACTGGTTCCGTCCCTGGTGGTTACTGTTGTTGCCGCTGCTCGGCTGGTTGATCTGGCAGCTCTGGCACCGGCAGAAACGCGCCGGGCGCTGGCAGATGATTCTGCCGCCAGCGTTCCATGCCGCATTGCTCAGTGGCGGCAGCGGTCGCGACAGCAAACTGCCGTGGGTTGCGTTGGGCGTTGCGTGGTTGCTGACGATCCTGGCGCTGCTCGGGCCGAGCTGGGAGCGCGTCGAACAGACCAGCCAGAAACCGGCGGATCCGCTAGTAGTTGTGCTGGAGCTGACCCCGGAAATGCTCGCCACCGACTCGCCGCCGACGCGTCTGGAGCAAGCCCGGCGCAAGCTGTTCGATCTGTTGAAGGCGCGCAGCGATGCGCAGACCGCCATTGTGGTTTACGCGGGCAGCGCTCATACATTGGTGCCGCTGTCGGATGACCTGGCGACCAGCCGCAATCTGCTCGACGCCCTCAAGCCGTCGCTGATGCCAGAGAGCGGTCATCGCGCCGATCTTGCGGTGAGCAAGGCGCTGGCCTTGCTGGAACAGGGGGCGCTGGGTCAGGGACGAATTCTGCTGATCGGCTCTTCGCTGTCCGATGAGGAACGCCAAGGCATTCGCCATGCGTTGAGCGGGCAATCGGCGCAACTGCTGATGCTTGGTATCGGCACCGCCGAGGGCGCGCCGATTGCTCAGGAAGACGGCAGTTTCCTCAAGGACGCACAAGGTGCGATCCGCGTGCCGCAACTTGATAGCCCAGGTCTCGGCGCCTTCCTCAATTCGGTGGGCGGCGAGTACCACAGCGCACGGCTGGATGAGTCGGATCTGGGCAGCCTTGGACTGCTCAATGGCCCGCGTAGCCTGCGCAACGACGGCCAGACCCTGCGCCTCGATACCTGGGCCGATCAGGGTTACTGGCTGCTGTTGCCGCTGTTGCTGCTTGCCGCGTGTGCCGGGCGGCGTGGCTGGTTGTTCTGCCTGCCGCTGCTGTTTTGCCTGCCACAGCCGAGCTACGCTTTTGATTTCGAAGACCTGTGGCTGCGCCCCGATCAACAGGGTTTGCACCTGCTCAAGCAGAAGCGTCCTGCCGAAGCGGCGAAACACTTCGAAGATCATCAGTGGCAAGGGCTGGCGTTGTACGAAGCTGGCGACTACAGTGGCGCCGCCCAGCGTTTCGCCGAAGGCAGCGATGCCCGCGCCCACTACAATCGTGGCAACGCATTGGCGAAAAGCGGTGAGCTGGAAGCGGCGATCGATGCCTACGAACAGGCTCTGGAGTTGCAGCCGGATTTGCGTCCGGCGCTGACCAACAAGGCGCTGGTGGAAAACCTGCTCAAGCAGAAAAACACGCCGCCGCCGACCGAGCCCGAGAAGCAACCGACGCAGCAGAACGTGCCGGGCGACGAACCACCGCCCGCCACTGCACCGCCACCGGCGGTCAAGAATGATGCGCCAAGCGAAGCCCAGCCCGCGGAGTCGGCCAGTGAACCACCGCCGGCCACCCCGCCGCAGCCAGGCCCCAACGAAGTGCCCAACAGCGCGCCGGACGAAGAACAGAACACCAGCCCGACGCTGCGCCCCAGCGAAGACAACGTCGAAGGCGAGCAACGCCAGGCACTGGAACAGTGGCTGGGCAAAATCCCGGATGATCCGGGCGAACTGCTGCGACGCAAATTCTGGTACGAACAGCAACAACATCAGGATCAGGAAAACACTCGATGACCCGTTTCACCGCTCTCTTGCTGCCCCTGCTGATCTGCACGGCCACCGCCCAGGCGGCCGGGCTGACGGCCAGTGTGGATCGCAGTCGCCTGAACTCCGGCGAGACGGTCGAACTCACCCTCGAATCCAACGATGTCACGCAGTTCGGCAAACCTGATCTGACCCCGCTGGAACCGTTGTTCGAGGTGCGTGGCACGCGCCAGGTCAACCAGTTGAACACCCTCAACAACGAGAACCGCGCCACCACCCGCTGGATCATCACGCTGTTGCCGAAACAGAACGGCAGCGTGGAAATTCCGCCGTTGAAACTCGGCGAAACCGAGAGCCAGCCGATCACCGTGCAGGTGGTCGAAAGCGACGTTCACGAAGAACAGAATGCGCTCGATCCGGTGTTCATCGAGTCCAGCCTCGACCAGTCCAGCGTCTACGTGCAGGCCCAGGCCGTCCTGACCCTGCGCATCTACCATTCGGTTTCGCTGTACGACGACAGCAGCGTGACTCCGTTGCAGATCGCCGACGCGCGCATCGAGCAACTGGGCGACACGCGCACCTACGAAAAAGACATCAACGGTGTTCGGCATGGCGTGATCGAGATGCGCTATGCGATCTATCCGCAGCACAGTGGTTTGCTGACCATCACCCCGCAGACCTTCAGCGCCACATTGGTCGACACCCAGCCGGCAAAAGATCCCACCGCCCAAGGGCCGAAAACCGGCAAGTTGCTGCGGGTCGCGTCCTCGGAAATCCCGCTGACCGTCAAACCCAAACCGATCACTTATCCGAGCGATGCGCCGTGGTTGCCGGCCCGCAGCCTGAGCCTGAGCGAGAGCTGGAACCCGGAGCCGGATCACACGCAGGTCGGCGACTCTCTGACCCGCAGCCTGACGCTCAAGGTCGAAGGCCTCGCCAGCTCACAACTGCCCGCCCTGCCCGCCACCGAGGCCAATGGCTTGCGTCGCTACCCGGATCAACCGGTGCTCAACAACCAGAGCAGCGAACGCGGTCTGATCGGCAGCCGTGAAGAACGCGAAGCGCTGGTGCCGAGTCGCAGTGGTTCGATCGAACTGCCGACAGTGGACGTGGTGTGGTGGAACACCTTCGAAGATCACCTGGAACACACCAGCCTGCCGGCGCGCACTCTGCAAGTGGTGAACAACCCGAGCCTGCAAGTCGACACCCCGGCGGGCAGCGCACAACCACTCAGCGGCGCCGACAGTGAAGCGCTGTGGTGGTGGAAACTCAGCACACTGATTCTGGCCTGTACCACCCTGCTCGGCTTCGGCCTGTGGTGGCGTGCCCGCTGGCAACCGGCGATCCTGCGCGCCGCGCAAACCGGCCCGAGCCCGCGCACCCTGCTCGACGACATCAAACGCGCCAGCCAGGCCAACGACCCCCACGCCACCCGCCAGGCCCTCGACGCGTGGGCCCGTCAGCAGCCGGAGACCCTGGCGGATATGGCGGCGCGGTTTGTGCCGTTGTCCGACGCCCTGGACGGTTTGAATGGCGCGCTCTATAGCGAAACCGGGCAGCACTGGCAGGGTGAGGATCTTTGGCGGGCAATCCGCGCAATTCCAACCGCTGAACGGGTACAGGATCCGGTGGGTGACAGCGGCTTGCCGCCGCTTTACCCCAAATAAGCCGGTTCGCTGCCGAGATAGAATTCGGCATCCAGATGTATCGCCTGTAAAAAAGCACTGTCGTGGGAAACGACAATCAACGCGCCGGTGTATTGATCAAGCATCTGTTCGAGGGCGATTTTGCTGGGCAAGTCCAGATGGTTGTCAGGCTCATCCAGCAACAGCAATTGTGGTGGCCGTAGCGCATACAACTCTGCGGCCAGGGCAATTTTCAGACGCTCGCCGCCGCTCAACTGACAGGTTTTGACCTTCGCCCGATCCGCATCAATCCCCATCTGCGCCAACCGCGTCCGCGCTTCGGCTTCGGGCAGCTGCGGATTACTTTCGTAAAGCCATTGCACCGCCGTACGTTCGGGATGCTGCAGTCCGGCATGTTGATCCAGCCAGCCGACATGACAACTGCGCACAACCTCCCCCGCACGCGCGGCAAGTTTCCCGGCGATGACCTGCAACAGGGTCGATTTACCGCTGCCGTTGGCGCCCAGAATCGCCATGCGCATCGGTCCCGTCAGTGTCAGATTGACAGGCTCCGTGTGGCCGAAAGGCAGAACGACATTGATCAACTGCACAATCAGTTTGCCTCTGGGCACCGAGCATTCCGGTGACAACATCATGCGCTGGATCTCCGGGGCACAGCGCGCCCGGGCCTCGGCGATACGTTGCTGTTGTTGTTCGCGGGCCAACTGCTGAGTGAGGCGTAACTTGCCCTGACTGTTTTCGCTGCGCTCCTTTTGCGCATTGGTAATGATTTTGGTCTGGTTGCCGTCACGCGCCTGACGGTCGCCGCGAGCATTGCGTCGTTGTTGACGCTCCATCTGCACGACCATCTCACGTTGCTCACGCCGGGCCTGTGCCCGCTCGCCTTGCAATGCCGACTGAAACGCCTGCTGTTCTTGCTCGCGCGTCGCTGAGTAATGACTGTAGTTGCCGCCATACACCGCCAGCCCCAAGGGCGAAAGCTCGACAATTTCGTCGACGTGATCCAGAAGACTGCGGTCGTGGCTGATCAGGATCAACCCGTTGGGCCAGCGCTCGATCTGCTGCGCGAGCTTGTGCTGCTGATCGATGTCCAAGTGGTTGCTGGGCTCATCCAGAATCAGCCAGTCGGCCCTTGATAACCACGCGCCCATCAGTGCCACCCGCTGCCGCTCGCCACCGCTGAGCGTGTCGGTGCGAGAGTCGGCACCCAAATGACCGAGGCCGATCTGCTGCAACTCTGCCTCAAGGCGAGTGGCACAATCCCATTGGTCGAACGCCAGTGCGTAGTCGGCGTCATCGACGCTGCCTTGGGCAATGCGCCCCAGCGCCGCCAGAACCGGCGCGACCCCGGCCAGCGCGGCGACGGTGGGAAAGCGCTCGGGTTCAAGTAATTGCGCCACCGCGTACACCGGCCCTTCACGGCGAACGATGCCACTGGTGGGCTGTTGTTCACCCGTGAGGAGCCGGCCGAGCAAGGACTTGCCACACCCATTGGCACCCACGATGCCCGTGGCCCTGGAACTGAAGGTGTGGTTTAAGTGATCGAACAGCACGCGCCCGTCGGGCAGGTTGAACGACACTTGATCAAGTTGCAGTAACCGTTGAGTCATGACGCTTCCTTGAATAATCGACCCGAGGGGCAACGCGCCGCTCCCTGATGATGCGCAACAACACCCGGCGGATGGGCGATGACCGTGAACACGGCATCGGCCCCTATTTGAAAATGGCCTTCAAAGAGCATACCGGCCCGGATCGACGCCGACAGCTCTTGTGTCACCCTCAACACCAGGTGCCCGGTGGGCCAATGTATCTCGACGAGGCGCGCCGCATCGAAATCAAAATACCGGCCAACCTGCGGAAACAGGGCCTTGAACAGGCTTTCCTTGGCTGAAAAAGCCAGGGTCAACATCTGCTCGAAAGTCCCCTGCGTCGCAAGGTAACGGGCTTCCTGACGGTCGACGATCGTTGCGCTGATTCTGTCGGCGACCTCAGGTGCCAGCCACGGCTCCAAGTCCAGACCGAGCAACCCGACCTCGCAAGTCCTAGCCAGACAGCTGACCGCAATAGACGATGTGTGGCTGATGGAGCCGATCCAGCCGCTCGGCCATATCGGCTGACGATGCGGCCCCGAACCCACCTGCACCGGCGCGAGATTGCGCCTGGCCCACAGATGCTGGCTCAACCAACGTCCGGCCAGGTATTCGGCCTGACGGCCAGTGACCGCCCGGGCAATGGCTGGCGGACAATCAATACCCGCGCAGGCGTACAAACCGCGATTGAAACGCTGCAGATCAAACCGCCCCGACACCGCCGTGACTGCCGACATGCCCAGGTCCAGCGCTTCGATTTCGCTGAGGAAACCGCCCAGAACGCACGGCCCCGGTTCCTGCCGGGTTGGGGTCCGACTATTCAATGTTGCCGAGCCTGTACAAAGTCGAACAGAAGCTCATTGAAACGTCGCGCAGCGGTCAGCGGAATGAAATGCCCCTGATCGGCAAATACTTCCAGGCGGACATCCGGCAAACGCTGCAGCAATTCCACATCCGTTCGGTCGATCACGACATCCTGCTGACCGTGAACGATCAACGTCCGCACATCAATGCTCGGCAGTTGCGCGCTGAAATCGAGTGCTCCGAGCATCTGATAATAGTGACTCAGCGTACTCATCGATGCGCCGGCCCCCACTTGCTCGGCAATGTTTTGCCGAGGTTCGAGCAAGATGTCCAGGTAGTCGGCATGGGCTTTGAGCTCAGCATTCAATTCGATAGTCTTGCCGAAAATATCATCGCCAAAACGTGCAGCGGTGCTGATCAGGATCATTGACTCGACGATTGCCGGGGCGCGTTGACCAAGCGCCAGGGCGAGACAGCCTCCCAACGACCAGCCCACTACCGGCACCGCACGGCCGCCAAGTTGTTGATTGATGTAAGCCTCGATCTCCAGCACCAGCCCTTCCAGACTGAACCGGCCTTCATCCAGCGGGGTGCCCTGGTGACCGGGATAGGACGGGATGTGCAGGGCGAAACCCTGGCGCGTCAGGACGTTGACTTGCTGCATCCAGGCCTGCGCGCTCATGTTCAGCGGTGGCAGCAGTAAAATCGCCCGCCCTTGTCCAGTTTGTGTCCAGGTCATCGGCGTGCGACCCATCGGCCTGTCGACGTCCCTGCCGAGCGCGACAGTCGATTCGGTTTGCAATCTCTCAACGGCCTCGGCAAGCGCGGCAATGGATGGAAAATCGAAGACGTCGTGAGGCTGCATCCGGCTGGCACCGGCACCCATTCGACCCAACAACTCAATCAACGAAATCGAATCGACACCGTAATCGCGCAGCGAGCGGTTGGTATCAATGTCGGCCTCATCGAATCCGAGCAAACGCGCCAGATCACTTTTCAGCGCCTGCAAAACATTGCCTCGTGGCGAATCCGGCCTGGCAACGGCTGCCTGCGCGGCTATCAGCTCGGTCCCGACCCAGTAGGATTTTCGATCAAACGGGTAACCGGGCAGCTCGATGCGTGGGTAACGAGCCGCTTGCGCGTTGCTGTACAGCGCCAGATCGTGGCCCGCCAACCAACGCTGCAAACGCTCCTCGAGCACCGGGTCGCCCAAGGCTTCGCCCCTGTAGCGACCGACGTCGAGTGGCTCTACCGGTGTCGCCAGCCATTGCTGCAGTCGCATCGTCAAAGATGCACGCGTCGAAGCCGTGACAGCCAGACGCAGACGATAGACTTGGCTTCCTTTACCAAGCGCCACACTGAGCGCGGCCATTTGATCGTCGGCCAGACCGTCGACAACGCTGAGCATCTGACGAACACGCGCTTGCAGGCTGGCGGAAGATTGCGCGCTGAACAAAAACGCCCAAGGGCCGGCACTGTGCTGCGAGTCAATCGGGCGCGGCACAGGCTTGCCGAGCACCAGATGAGCATTACTGCCGGTAAATCCGAATGCACTGACACAGGCATAGTCCTTGTCGGACGGCCAGGGCACTGCCTGTTCACTGACTTTGAACCGATCAAGCTGCAAAGCGCTGTTGAGGGACCCCGCCAGAGACTGGCCCGGAATAGTCTCGTGACGAAAGATCATCAGCGTCTTGATCACGCTGGCCAGTCCGGAGCACACCAGTGTGTGGCCAACGACGCTTTTCGAAGCGCCCAGGTAAGCGTCATAAGGTTGCTGCTGAGCGCGGAAGCCGTTGACCAGCCCGGCCACTTCTATCGAATCCCCCAACTGTGTACCGGTCCCGTGAGCCTCGACGTAGCCGATACGTCCCACATCGATGCCGTAACGTTGGTAACAACCGGCGATCAGCGCCGCTTGTGCCTGGCTGTTAGGCGCCATCATGCCGTTACTCATGCCGTCGTGGTTGAGGCTGATCGCCTCGATGCTTGCCAGCACCTCCAGACCCAGTTCGCTAGCCTTGTCGGCGTTCATCAACATGATTGCCGCGACACCTTCAGAGGGAACGAAACCGTCGGCCTGATCACCGAAGGCATCGCAATGCCCGCTCATCGACAACATGTTCGAGCGTTGGGCAAACTCGAACACCTCCGGGGTGGCGAACACCGAAACCCCCGCTACCAGAGCAGCCTCGCATTCACCGGCACGCAACTGGGCAACGGCGATCTGCAAGGCTGTCAGTGACGATGAACAGGCAGTATCCAGCGTCACCGAAGGGCCATGAAAATCGTAGAAATACGACACCCTTCCCGCCAGCGACGAAGCCGCATTACCCAGAAAGCTGTGGCTGCTGAACGCCGCTTCAGGCTCCTGTGCCAGCAAAAACTTGTAGTCACCGGGCAGGCCGGTGCAAAACACGCCGCACTGCAAGTCACGCAAGGTTTGCAGCGGTACGCCGCCGTCATCCAGAAGATGTTGCACGGTCTCCATCAACAGTCGTTGTTGCGGGTCCATGCAACGCGCCTCGTTGGGCGAGATACGAAAAAAACCCGCATCGAACGCGTCCACCTGTTCCAGCAGGCCACCATGAACTGCCGCCCCGCGCAGAGACTCCCAACGCGTGACCGGTGCAACACAACGCCGGCCGACCATCAGGTTCTGCCAATAGGCCGACAAGGACTCGCTGCCGGGCAAACGGCAGGCCGCCGCGACAATCACCACTTTCTCGCCCGGTGGCGGTTTGATCTGCGTTGTCATGTTGTTCGTTTCGTCCGTGTGCATTGTTCTGCTCCTTTGATTTCAGCGATTGCCCGGCTGAACCTGTACTTCATCGTCAAACCAATACTGGCGCGTATCGAAGGCATAACCCGGCAAATGCAGGCGGCCAGCCTGCGGATACAGGGTCTGCCAGGGCACCTGCCCACCCTGCAAATAGCGTTCGCGCAGGTCCGCCCCTTGCTGATCGAGGTCGGCGCCTTCGCTGTCGCGTCCGACCTGGCGAATATCCGGGGGCAGTTCTGCGCGCAAAGCCTGCAGCAACGCATCGACGGTACGAACGTTCCAGGCCAGGCGGTATTCAAAATGCTCACGCCCGACCCCCAGGGTAAATGCAATGTCGGCCAGAGCCCGGGACTGAACCAAGGGCGATTCAAGGTGCCGCAGCAAGGCGTCCTTCATGGCAAGCAACGAGTCGCGACTGCGGGCAGACAAGACGACCAGATGTTCCTCATGGCTCGATGCCTGCGGTGTGGTGGAGGCCGGCGGTTCGCTCAGCACCACATGAGCATTGGTGCCGCCGAAACCGAACGAACTGATTCCGGCGACGCGTTCCTGCCCCTCCCAGGGCGTATTGCGATCCAGCACTTTGAATGGCGAATGCTCGAAGTCGATGTAGGGATTGAGTGTGCGCAGATGCAAATTGGCCGGCAGCATTCGGTGCTTGAAGGCCAGAATCACTTTGAACAAGGATGCAATGGCAGCGGCGGGCTCCAGGTGACCGACATTGGACTTGACCGAGCCGAGCAACACCGTGTTTTTCTGGTCCGGCGCCAGCGTGCGCCAGGCGCCCTTCAAGGCATCGATTTCCACTGGATCGCCCAGGCGGGTGCCCGTGCCATGGGTCTCGATGTAACTGACGCGCGCCGCCAGCTCCGGGGTATAGGCCGCCAGCAACAAGCGTTTTTGTGCGTTGGGGTTCGGCGCCGTCAGTGAGTGCCCCCGCCCACCGTGATTCTCCTCGGCGGCTTCAATCACCGCATGGATGCTGTCACCGTCGCGCCGAGCATCGGCCAGGCGCTTGAGCAACAGACTGCCAACCCCCTCCGCACGTACGTAACCATCGGCTTCGCTATCGAAAGTGGCGCAACGAAAGTTTGGCGAGAGCACGCCCATACTCTGCGCCGCTTCGGTCATGTCGCTGTCGATCAACAAGCTGACTGCACCGGCCAGCGCGTAATCGCACTCCCCACGTTGCAGCGACATGACCGCGCGGTTCACCGCCACCAACGCACTCGAACAGGCCGTATCGATCGATTGGCTCGGCCCTTCGAAATCGAACAGGTAGGACACCCGGTTAGCCAACATGGCGTGGGCGTTCCCGGTGGCGGCAAAGGGGTGAAAGCTTTGCCCCGAACGCTGCAGCAACGTCTGGTAATCCGTGAACTGGACCCCCGCAAAAACCCCCACCCGCTTGAGCGAGGACGGCGCGTAACCGGCATCGAGCAACGTGTTGTAGCACGCTTGCAAAAACAGTCGGTGTTGCGGGTCCATCAGCATTGCCTCACGCGCCGATATACCGAAAAAACGCGCGTCGAAATGCTCGATATCGGCAATGATTCCGGCGTGACAGTCTTTGTCTGGCCAGCGACGTACTGCCTGGATTGCACTGCGGTTGGCGATCAGTCCCTGCCAGAATCCGGCGATGTCATCGCCGCCGGGCAAGCGGCCGTCCATGCCGATGATCGCAATCCGCTGGTCATGGGCATCTGTAGCGTCAGCCGGCATTGTCAGCGTTGCCGAAGCTGACGGAACCCCTGGCACCGATGGCGAAACCGCAGTCGCCTGCGCACCGCGCTCATGAAGGTATTCGATCAACTGCGCGACCGAGTTGTAGGTAAACAGGGTATTGGGTGCCATCGGCACGTTGAACTGCGCCTCAATGTCTTGCGCCAGTTGCTGCAACATGACCGAGTTCAATCCCAGGTCACCAAAACTGCAATGATCATCGATGTTTGCGGTGAGCAATCCGGTCAACGCACTCAACAGCACCTTGAGCCGCAACTTCAGTGCCTCAGGCGTTGCCGATTCACGGGTTGTTTCAGCGTTGGTCGCTGCGCCGGCTTGCGGCGCCGAGTGGCTGTGCAGTCGGTCGGGAGCAATACTGCGACGGATCTTCTCGCTGTCACCCATGAACGGAGCAATCTGCGTCATGCTCGCGTCCACGCCATCAATCAGCCGCACCAACAGATCGACGCCGACGGCCGGGGTCAACGGTTGCATGCCGTAGTTGTCTTGCAGGTAGCGACCCAGGGCAGCGCGATCCGACGCGTCGTCACTGTGTTCCTCAAGCCACAAAGGCCAGTTCACCGACAGGCTCAAACCACGCCGATGCCCCTGCGCGACTTGCCGCTGACGGCCGCCAGCGAACAGGTCCAGATAATGATTGGCCACGGCGTAGTCGGCCTGGCCGACATTGCCGAACAACCCGGACACAGAGGAAAACAACACGAAGAAGTCCAGCGCTACATCGGCAGTCGCATGATCGAGATTACGCGTGCCGTTGAGCTTCACCGCAATCACTTTCTGGAAATCTTCCAGTTGTTTATTGCGCAACAGCCCGTCGCGAGTGATGCCGGCAGCATGCAACACGCCGTGCAACGCACCGTGCCTGGCAATGACCGATCTGACCAGATCATTCACGGCAGCGCTATCGCTGATGTCGGCGCTGATGTACTCAACGTTTGCCGGTGCCGCCAACCCGGCCAGCTTGTCGCGCTCAACGTCCCCGGCGGGGCTGCGACCGACCAGTACAACCCTGGCGTCGAACTGCTGGATCAAGCGCGCCGCGACCGCCAGCCCGATAAGGCCCAGACCGCCGGTGATCAGGTAGACGCCCTGGTGGCGAAAACGGCTGCCGGCCGCCACCGGCCATGGCACTTCACGAACGCGGGACTGCCAACGCTCACCGGCCCCATGCCGAGTGGCATTGAAGCCATCGACGGCATTGGCCAGTTCCCCCCGCACTGACACCAGCAGTTCCGGGACACGTTCAAAATCGTGCGCAGCGACGGTCATCGACAGCAACTGGAATTCAGGCTGCTCCATCTGCAACACGCGAAACAATCGGTTCACGGCACCGGCGGCGGGCATCGGCCAGGTATCCAGACGTTCTTCGTGGACAAAGGCCATCCGGTAGCCCGCCCCTTCAGCACTGATCGCCTTGGCCAGCGTGAACTGCCAGCCCGCCCATGCAGCTTGCATGTCCTCGGCACTACTGTGAACCAGGTTGATCAGCCATGGCCGCCGCACCCTGTCGCTCGAGGCGTAGCGCTGCAGGACTTGCCGACAATCGTCGATCGAATCACTGCGCACCTGGGCGAAGTGCTCATCCAGGTGCAGGCTGTCGCCGGGCGTCACCACCACGGTGTGCGGTTGCCCGACCAACGCACGAGCTTGCGACGGACTGCAAAAAACAATGACGCCCTGCCCTTGCGCGCCGGTCGATGGATGAACCGCTTGCGGCTCCCAGACGGTTTGAAAACACACAGGCTCCGAGACTTTTTCCAGCGCGCCAGTGTGCTCGCGGCCAGAGGCCTGCACAGCCGTGACCGTCGGCCCCGGGATGAAGAGTTGGTCATCCCAGTACGACTGTTCTTCAAACGGATAATGAGGCAACGACACCAGCCTGCGGCGATCATGCAACGCTGCGAAATTGAGTGTCCCACCCGCCAGATAAGACGCCTGAAGCGGTTGCAACACGGACTGCGACTGAGCAGCAACAGGCTTGTCGGCCGCGACATCCGCCAGCTGTCGGTTGAAGCTCGCCAGGTTCTCGGCAACAAAACAGTGACGGTGGCCAAAATGTTCACGCGCAACGCCCAAGGTATAGGCAATCGCCGCGAGGCTGGCTTGCGGGTGCTCCTTGAGCCAGGCGTGCAGGTCGTTGATCCGGGCCTTTAGTGCCGAGGGTGTACGCGCTGAAACGGGCAACAGATACTCAGCGTGCGGCTCCGGCGCGGGTGGCGCCGCGATGTACTGCTGAACGATGACATGCGCATTGCTCCCCCCGGCACCGAACGAACTCAGCCCGGCCAGCAGCGGTGCCTGGGCGCTCCAGGCTTCGCGGGTGCGCGGCAGGCGAAAGTCTGTCTCGGCGAGATTCAGCCAGGGATTTTCGATTTCACAGTTAAGCGTCGGCACCCGCACCTGATGCTGGAACTGCAACAGGATTTTCACCAGTCCAGCCAACCCGGCAGCCGATTCAAGGTGCCCGATATTGCTCTTGATCGAACCGATGCAGCGCCGCTCGCCTTGCCGTGTGCCATAGGCTGCGCTTAGCGCATTGATCTCGATGGGATCGCCCAGCCGAGTGCCGGTGCCGTGGGCTTCCACGTAATCGATCTGATTGGCCTCCACGCCCGACTTGCTCAACGCCTGACGAATCACTTGCTCCTGCGCTCTAGCCGAGGGCACGGTAAAACCGCTGGAGCGTCCGCCACTATTCAGCGCACTGGCACGAATGACGCCGTGAATTCGGTCGTCATTGGCTTGTGCGTGGGCCAGCGGTTTGAGTATCAGGGCAATGGCGCCCTCGCCCGGCACATAACCGTCGGCTTCAATACCAAAACTGTGGCAGCGCCCACTGGGACTCAGGAAACGCCCCGCCGAGAGCAATTTGAACTTGCCCGGATGCGGCATGATATTGACCGCACCGACCAACGCCTGAGTGCATTCGCCACTGCGCAAACTGTTGATGGCCAGATGCAGGGCCGTCAGCGACCCCGAACACATGGTATCGACACACAGGCTCGGCCCTTGAAGATTGAACGTGTAGGAAATGCGGTTGGCGATCGAGGCGAAAGAACTGCTCGTCACCGCACTGGCAGCGTTGAGGTTTTGATAATGGCCGAACATTGCCGCCGTAAAGACGCCCGTGCTCTCCAGCGCAAAGGCAAAGTGCCCGGCGTCTTCCAGCGCATGGTAGGCCATTTCCAGCAGCCGCCGTTCCTGAGGATCCAGACGCGCGGCCTCAATCGGCGTGATGGAAAAGAAGCCTGGATCGAACTGTTTGGCCCGGCGCAGAAACCCGCCATGACGGCCATAGCTGGTGCCCGCTTGTTTGGGGTCAGCGCAGTAGTCGCGCTGCCAGTCCCAGCGCTCGGGGGGAATGACAGTGATCGCCTCCGACCCGGACTCCAGCAACGCCCACAACTGGGCCAGATTGTCCGCGCCGGGAAACTCGCCTGCCACGCCGATAATCGCAATATCGTCAGGGCGATAGTGAACGCTGGTATCGGACGCAGCATCGACCCCGGCATTGATCGTCACCTTCGCCGTCACGTCAGCCGGCTTGATCTCTGCTGCCGTTTGCCTCACGGCAGTCTCCAGCACGGCAGCCACCTGCACCGCAAAGCGCTCTGTGAGAAAACGTACGATCTGGCCGATGCTTGAGTATTCAAACAACAGTGTCTTGCTGATGTTGACCGGGGCTTGGCTCGACAGACGTCGTGCCAGTTCGGTGGCGATATTGATACTGGTCACCGAGTCCAGGCCACGCTCCAGCAGATTGTCGTCCACTGCCGGATCGGACAGGCCGCTGAAGCGCTGAACCAGCTCTTGAACCCACTGTGTCAGGCGCGCCTCAAGGCTGGCCTGTGCGCCAGGCACGGACGCAATCGCCTCAACGGCGGGTACGGGCGTCAATGTCTGCACCCTTTCACTGGTAAACGCTGCGGCCAGCGCTCCGGGCTGGGTAGCCAGCAAATAGTCCGTCAATGCGCCGATCGATGAATAATCGAAAATCAGCGCCTTGCTCAGGGAAACTGCGACGCCAGTGGCGCTCAGCCGCTGCTCTACCGCCGAGACAATGCTGATCAGCGCGGACGATGTCACCCCCAGCGCCACCAGCGATGCGTCCTGCGAAACATCGCGCAAACCACTGAAGGTATGAACCAGTGAACCCAGCCACTCACTGACCTGAGCTTGCGCCGGCAGCTGCGCGGCGGCCACTGCGTCGGTGACAGTTTGTCCGTCATTTGATGGGTTCAGTGCGCCCAGTACGGCGCGACTGCCAGCGAAGGCCACCAGCCGTGGCGCGCTCTGATCGAGAATGCCGCGCAATGCCGCCAGCCCCTGCTCGTCCGACAAGGGCAGTAACTCACTGCTGCCTTCGGCCATTTGCATGCCTTCGGAAGCCCACAACCCCCAGTTGATCGATTGCCAGCGCGCATGGCCGCCGGGTGCCTGACGACTGACAAAATCGGTCAGCTCATCGATAAAACCGTTCGCAGCGGCGTAGTCAGCCTGACCGACATTACCCACCAGTCCACTGAGGGAACTGAAGTGACAGACAAAACCTGGCTGTATCAGTGAGTCCAGTGCCCAAAGATTCAGACTGCCGGCAATCTTGGGTAACAGCACTCGCTCGACATCAGCCGGATTTTTATTGATCAGCAGGCGATCAGCCGTCGTGCCCGCCAAGTGAAAAACCCCGTCAATGTCGCCATAACGATCCTTGAAATGTTGCAGAGCGCCCGCCAGTGACTGGCGGTCCGCTACATCGGCCTGCACATAAGAGGTTACTCCGTGTGCCACAAGCATCGCGCGTCGCTCGTCATCCACCGGCGAACGGCCAACCACACAGACCTTGGCCCGGTACTCGCGAGACAGCCATCGACACAACAACCGACCGACACCGCCACCGCCACCCGTGACCACGTAGCAAGCGTTGGTGCGCAAGGCGGATTCAGCGCTCGCCGCAAGTCGATAATCCACCGGCTCAAGGTGCTCACACGCCAGCGTGTGCCCGTCGAAACGGTAGCGAACACCTGGCTGCTGCAACACTGTGGCAATGGCTTGGGCCAACGTCGAGGTCAACGCGCCCTCAACGATCAGAGAGGTATATTGCAGGCGAGTGGTTTCCTGGCATGCCGACAACCCCAGACCGTCAAGCACACTCGCGGCCAGCGCATCGTGACGGCGCAGCCCGACCAGCGTGATGGCTCTGGACTGCTTGATCAAACCCTTGAGCAGCGCCAGAAAAACCTGAGTGCATTGGCTGACTGCCGAGTATTGCTCAACGGCGGGCGGGCACTCCCCGGACAATGCGCAAAGAACCGTGTGCGCACGGCCAGCGTCGAGGCGTGAGAGGAGTTTTTCCAGTTCATCCGGTGCGGCCAGGCGTTCGATGTCAGTCTGAATGACCGCCAGCCCAGCGGTGCTGCCCCAGCGCGCGAACTCATCGCTGTCGGTCAGCAGGACACTGCCGCGCAACGCTGCAACCGACCCGGAAGCAATCGGTTTCGGGACGAAATGACGCTTGAAAATATCCATATAAAAAAATCTCTCGGTAACCATCGAAGCCGGTGTGCTGGCAATCCTTCTGTTCGTTTAGCGGATGTATCGCCCGTCCAGATATTTCATTGCCAGCTCGATGTAGTCGGGCCGCGTGGAGTGACGGATGCATTCGAAGAAGAACATTTCCCGGGTCAGCACGCGTATGCCTGCCTGCGCGAAATTGGCCAGCGCGTGCTGGTGGTCGAAAAGATTGCGCGCACTGCACGCATCCGCCATCACACTGACCTCATAACCTGATTCGCGCAGGCCCAGTGCCGACTGCAGAAGGCACACATGCGACTCCGCCCCGGCCAGCACCACCTGGCGCCTGCCGGCAGCCTCAAGTGGATGGGCAATCGAGTCATGCGAGCTGCAGTCGAACCAGGTCTTTTCAAGATAAGAGGCGCTGCCCGCCACCTCTTTCAATGCCTGGGACGATGCGCCGAGTTTGCTGTGCTCGATAATCAGCGTCGGCACCTGGAGGGTCTGTGCCACATCGGCGAGCCAGCAGCAGTTGTTCAGCACTTGCGTGCCTTCATGCAGCAACGGAATCATTTCCAGTTGCATATTGAAAATAACCACGCAGACGTTGTCGGCCTGGATCAACATAATGAAACTCCCTGTCAGATGATGTGCTCGCGAAACCGCTGAGTCGGCTTAAACGATGACGTCCTTGATGAATTTGTGAGACTGGCTCTTGTGCAGCGAGGTGCCCTTGGCGGCCGCGAACAGCATGTTGGTCAGTGTCGCCTTGAAGCGCTCGGAGGGGCGGTGCACCCCCATCAGATCCTTGATGACATTGAACTGAATGGCGGCCAGATTATTGTCGGCAAAGGGATGGTCGGCACCCAGCCGGTGGGCAATGACCAACCCCGACACCACCGCCCCTTCGTGACCGGTCAGTGAGGTGTCGGTGCCGCAGTACCAGAGTTTCCCCAGCCCCTGAATGCGGCGATAGCGCGACTTCTGGTAGAAGTCGACCGGACGCAGCTTCGGCAATTTCCAGTGCTGTTCACACACTTGCCGTTCGGGGCAGATGGCCTGTTTGGGGTCGAATGTCACCAACACCGGCTCACGCACATGGGCATAGGGCGCCAGAGCATTGTTGATACGCGTCAGCTGCCCATGATCCGCGCCCTCGAGACCGGCAGGTCGGGAAAACTCGCAGTACTCACCCCGCCCGCCTTCGACCAGCAGTTGTTCATCGGTGTGCAGCACACTGCGAGTCGGCACATAGTCAAAACGCGAAAGAATGTCCCGTTGTTCGGCACTCGGTGCTTCGAGCAACTTGAGGGTGACATCGGCGTGCGTAGCAAAGATCACACTGTCGAAATGTTCAATGTCGCCTTGTTCTGTCTCCACCCGCCAGCCACGACCGGCCTCCTTGCGTACTTGCCGTATCGGGCAGGCAAGGCGTACGCGCGCCCCCAATATCTCGCCCAGAAGGCGCAGATAGCCGTCGATGCCGCCCTTGGCCTTGCGCCAGACACCCGGCGTGAAAAACGACAACAGGCTCATGTTGAACGAAACCGCGACGTACATGAGCGTGTATTCCAGCGAGGGTGCGTTGCATCCGGAAAACGTCGTCAACAGGGGCAGCAATGCCTGCTGTTTAAAGGTTTCGGAGTAGTTGCGCTCGGCGAGAAACTGTCCGATGTTGAGTTTCTTGTAGCGCGGATCTCCGTCGCTGAGCACCTGGGTCATGTCCAGATGAAAGCGGTCGATCTCATCAGCCAGTTCCTCGCGCAGGTGCCCGCGGCCGTGCAGGTTGCTCCAGGCATTGTCGACCCCGGGAAATGCTGCGCGAAACGACATGGGCGCGATGTAGGTCTCGATGCCCAACTGCTGCAACATCGCGAACAGGTTCGGGGCCAGGCGTTCGTTGAAATATTCGACCCCCATGTCGACGTGCAACGTGTCCTCACCGACATTGAAATGGTGGGTATAGGCATGCCCTCCCAATCGCGGGCCGGCCTCGAACAGAGTGACATCATGTAGCGTGTGCAACTGCCAGGCGGCCGTCGTACCTGCGGCACCGCCGCCAATAATCGCAATCCTTTCGCGTTTCATATCGACCTCATCCGTGTCTTCAAGCGCTGTTCAGTGGTGCGCAAGCAATTGCGCGTTCAAACGGGTCAAGACCTGGCCCGGTCCTATTTCCTCGAAGGCAATATCGTCATAGCGTGAACACAAGGCGCGAATGCTTTGGGTCCAACGCACCGGACGCACCAGTTGCAGGGCCATTTCTTCTAGTAAATGCGTCTGGCCGAGGCGTTCGCCGCTGGTGCTGGAAACTACCTGTGCACCGGGAGAACCCAGCGTCTGCTGTTGCAGGAACGCGACATAGTTCAACCGGGCCGGCTCCATGTAACGGGAATGGAACGCCCCGCTGACGGGAAGGCGCACACATCGCAAGTCATGCTGTTCCAGCGCTTTGCACGCCGCGTCGATGTCCTCGGCCTTGCCGCTGATCACGGCCTGCACCGGACTGTTGTAGTTGGCGACATCAATTTGATGAAACTGATGTTCAAGCAGCAGCTCAGGCAAACGCTCGACGTTGTCGCCGATGATCGCCGCCATTGCCCCGCCCTGCACCGCCGCCATCAACTCGCCTCGCTTGGCCACCAGGCGCAGGCCGGTTGCCAGGTCGAAAGCCCCGGCACCGAACAGTGCGGCATACAAGCCCAGGCTGTGCCCGATCAGTAACTGCGGCAAGTCGCCGCCCTGCTGTTGACGGTCAAGCCAGGCCAGACAACTGACGAAGAAAATCGCCGGTTGGGTATAGGCCGTCGAGTTCATCCGGGCGGCATCATCGCCCTTGCACAGCGCAGTGATCGAATAACCGAGAATCTCGTCGGCGATTTCGCATTGCAGCGTATAGCGGGCGAATAACTCTCGCCCCATACCAGGAAACTGTGATCCCTGGCCGGGAAACATACCTACCAACATGAGCGTTCCTCTCTTAATCGAGGTCGAAGGCGACGATCCGGGACGGCCGGTGAACCGCCGAAAAATCACGCTCGACGCCGGCAGGACGCACGGTTTTCAACGCGTTTTCATGCACCACCACCGACGTCAACTCGCGCATGACAATCAGTGGATTGCCCTGGCCATCGCTAAACAGCAAATCGAAAGTGACCGAACGATCACCGGGCTGCGCCGGGCGCATCACGCAATGACAGAACACCGCTTCATGCTGCGGAATACGCAACACCTGAAACTCGCCCAAGTGGTACGGCACCAGCAGTTCATTTGCACCCAGCCCCTGCAATTGCGGGATCAAAATTGCGGTTTGCAAGCCGCCGTCGATCAGGGCCGGCGAGATCCGATAACCCCAGTCACGCCCCACATCAATCAATGTCCTGGCACTGCTCGACCCTACCTTTGCCCATCGCAGAGGCCGCAGATCTTCGCCGTAGCAATAACCCAGATCAGTGAACTGCCGGTAAATCCGCTGGTGTTCCAGAAAGGTCGTCGAGGTGTCGGCAGCCGGCCAGTTCAGCCGTGAAGGTTCGACTGCCGGTTGCAGCAGGCCTTCACAGTAAATCTGTGCGTGATCCAGTGAGCGCAACTCGAAGCGCTCGCCGTTGATGTCCAGCAGCACATCATCCAGATCACGTATGACACTGCGCCAGGTCACGGCCTTCAGGCTCATGTCGCGGCGGCTCTCCAGGCAACGTGCAAGCGCCCATGCCGCCGGTGCGATTTCGGTGCCGAGAATCGAATGTTGACGCACCAGATCATTGGCATGATGGAACGCACTTTGACTCGACTTGACCCACGACCGGGTTTTCTCGAACGGATAACCGGGCAACGAGATGACCTCGCGCCGCGCAAAGAATGCCGACCACGCAATGTCCTGGCCCGCCTTGAATGCCTGCACCCGTTCCGCCGCCTGCGCCGCCGTCAACGACGCGGAATCGCCCGGCACAGCAATCGAAGCGGGATCGACCGGGGCGGTATGTGCCGACGCACGCTGCTGCAGGTCTTCACGCAGCAGGCTCAATAACTGCGCCTTGCTGGAGAACACGTAACCTTCGCGGTGGGCGAAGTGTTCCCGTGCACAACACAAGGTGTAGCTGAGCGCACCGAGCGCCGGATCGTGTTGCTCCAGCCAGTCGTGCAGCGCATCGATTTGCCGTTGCAAACCCGCCTCGGTACGCGCCGACAACAGCGCGATGTTCACCTCGCCAGCGGGTTGGGCCACCGGTGCCGGCACCGATTGCAACACCGCGTGGGCATTCGCCCCGCCCGCGCCAAACGAGCTGACCGAACCGTACAGGGTGCCGTTCGCTGACAGGACCTTGGGTTGCTGAACCAGATAAAACGGCGTGCTGGCGAGGTTCAGCAGTGGGTTGATCTGCTGCGCGTTGATCGAGGGTGCCAACGTGCGAGCCTGCAATTGTTTGAGTACCTTGATGACGCCGGTCATCCCCGCCGCCGACTCCAGGTGCCCGACATTGCCCTTTACCGAACCGATGGCGACCGAACCCGGTGTGAGTCCGTTGAACACGCTGCTCAGACCTCGGATCTCGATCGGATCACCCAACTCGGTACCGGTGCCATGCGCTTCGACAAAATCGATATCGGCCGCCGTCAGCCCGGCACGTTCAAGTGCCTTGTCGACGACCCGCGACTGCGCTTGTGGATTGGGCGCCGAGTATCCGTTGGATTGGCCACCGGCATTGATCGCAGTACCGCGGATCACCCCATAGATACGGTCATTGGCGTGGATCGCTTCGGCATAGGGTTTGATCAGAATCGAGCAGACGCCCTCACCGTCGACGAAACCATCCGCTTCTGAGCCGAACGGGCTGCAGGTGCCTGAGCGCGAAAGCATGTGCAGGCTGCAGAGCTGCTCGTAATGACGCGGGTTGACGATCAAGTTGACCCCACCGACGAGTGCCTGACTGCAATCGCCATTGCGCACAGCCTGGCAGGCCAGGTGCAGCGCGGTCAGCGAAGCCGAACAGGCCGTGTCGATGGCCATGCTCGGTCCCTTGAGATCGAACAGGTAGGAAACACGATTGGCAATTGACCAGAACAGCGACGTTGGCATCGGGTCTTTCGGGTCTTCAGGACGATGCCAGGCATAACCACCATTCATCACCCCGACAAAAACGCCGGTCTCACTGCCTTTGAGATCTGCGCGCCGATAACCCGCATCGGCGAACGTCTGATAAGCGTTCTGCAGAAACAGGCGCTCCTGCGGATCCATGCGCTGAGCTTCGAGCGGGGTGATACTGAAAAACGAATAGTCGAACGCATCAACATCCCGCACAAATCCGCCTGCCGAGGTGTAACTCCCGCCTTCAAGCGGACTGCGTGGGTTCTCGAAGCCTTTCAGTGGCCAGCGTTGCGCAGGAACTGTGGCGGTGCATTGCCGCCCGGCCAGCAGATTCGCCCAGAACTCCTGCACATCGTCGGCATCGGGAAACTGCCCCGCCACACCGACGACCGCCAGGTCATCGGCGCGTGCCTGCAACGCGGCGTCCATGCCGTCACCCGAGGCAGCGGGCTGAACCGGCTCGCCCGGCACATCCGTTGTCATCGATGCAGGCACCGTTACCTGCGGCACGACGGCATCGGGGTAGTGTTGCTCAAGGTAGGTCGCCAACCGCTCGACTGTCGGATACTCGAACAGCAATGTCGCCGGCAAATAACCAAACCGCTCTCGCAACGGTTTGAGCAACTCCAGAGAAATGATCGAATCAATGCCGTATTCCTTGAACGGCACCGTGTCTTCCAATTCGTCGGGGTCCATCAACATTGTCTGGGCGATCACCTGGCGCAAGAACGCCCTGGCCGGTTGCGATGAGGCTGCCAGCGCGGGTGCTGTCGGCATGACGACAGCGGGCGCTTGCTCCGTGCCAATGGCAGGATCCGGCGGGGTGCCGGCCGCGCGCTGCACCTGCTCACCGAACTCCGTCAGAAAGTGCTCTGTCAGACGCGAGATAGTCGGATGTTCGAACAACACGGTGGCCGGCAAGTAACCCAGGCTTTCCTTGAAGGGCTTGAGCAACTCCATTGCAATCAACGAATCGACGCCGTATTCGTTGAAAGGCTGGTTCACATCGATTTCGTCTTCGTAGGCGTGCAGCACATCAGCAATCACCCGACGAACCCAGTGCTCGACCTTCGTGCGCGAATCACCGCCGACGTCAACGCTCGGAGCGGCGCCGGCCACCGGAGCAGACGCCACGCCGGCGGGTTCCAGTCTGGCAACGAGCACCTGCTGATCTTCGGTGCCATGACCCATCGTTGCGCTGAAGCCGGCCTCGCGCAGCAAGGACTGCCAGGTCGCGGCAGCCACCAGCGGGCTGTTGGGAATCCGGTAAGGATCAACACTCAACCACCAGCCTTCGGTCAGGCCAAACGTCAGTGTGGCGTAGTCCTGGCAGGAGGTAATTTCGTTGAGAATAAAGATGCCGCCTGGCGCCAGCCGATCACGTACGTTGGCCAGCGTCGCCGGAAGATCGGCAGTCGCATGGATGACGTTCGTCGCAATAATCACGTCATAGCGCTGGTCGTTGGTGGGCGGCCGGGCGATATCGCACAGTTCGTACCGTACGAATCCGTAGTCGGAAAAGCGTGCGCGTGCCTTGTTCAAAAAGGCATGTGAGAGGTCAGTAAACGTGTAAGTAGCCTCGCTCCCGCGCAGCACCGGAAGTACAAACTGACAGGTACTGCCCGTACCCGCGCCCACTTCAAGCAACTGCAAGGGACGAGCTTGCTGCCGGACAAACCTGTCGACGACCTGCGCCACGACATTGTTGAAATAGTCCGCCAGCGGATTGTCACGGTACACCGGCTCGACCAGCGCAAAGCTGCCTTCGGGAAACAGCACCGTCAAAGGGTCGATTTCGCCGCTGAGTATTTGTGGATAGCGCGCCAGGCAAGCGTCAAGCAATGTGACATGCCCGGCACTTTGCGGAAATTCACTGAGCAATTGTTCACGCGTGGGGCCGTCACTGGGCGCGATGGCTTTGATGGCGGCCACCAGTTTGGCGTGCCGAGGCACCGTAACCGCTGGAATGGTGGTCTGCGCCAGACGTGCTCGGGCGTAGTTTTGCAACCCGAGGGACAAGCCGATATTGCGCCGCACAGCCTCGCTGTGGGGATCAAACGCCGGGACGATGGCCGTCAGCAGCGCAAGCGAATCGCTCGCCGGGGACGCGGTCGCGACGTCGGGATGAGGGGTGATGCGTAACCGCTGCAAGGCTTGCGCTGACGCTTTGACCACGCTGATCTGAGGCACGGCACTGTGCAGCAACGCCTCGATGATCGCCAGGCCCTCCGGCGCTTCGATCGAGCCGATCTGCAATTTTTGCATCCGCTCACGATAAAGGGGCGACGCCACAATGCCGATTGAACCCCAATAACCCCAGTTGATGACTTTGGTGTTCACCATCAGCACATCGCGCAACAGCCCCCCCAGTGCGTCCTTGCTGACACAGGCTGCGGTGTAGTTGGCCTGGCCGGCGTTGGCAATGTAGGACTGGATCGAGGAAAACAGCAGGACAAAATCGAAGTCACGACCACGTACCGCATTGAGCAAATTGACCATGCCGTGCAACTTCGGCTCCAGCACACGCATTAACGCCTGCTCGGTCATGTTGCTCAGCACCGCATCATCGAGCAGCAGCGCCGAGTGAATGATCCCGTCTATTTGCGGGTGACGCGCCAACAGTGCCGTGACGGCGGCCGCATCAGTCAGGTCGACCCGCTCATACACCACACTGGCGGCCAGGGGACGCAGATTCGCGAGCAGCTCATCGGCGTTGGCGCGACGACCGACGAGAATCAGACGAGCCTGATAACGACTGGCCAGGTAGTGGGCGAGCATGCTGCCCAGACCACCCGCGGCGCCGAATATCAGGTAGGTGCCTCCCTGTTTGAACCCCTTGGCCGAGTCGACCGGCGTCAACGGATGCGCGACCAGTGTCGGTGTCCACCATTGCTGGTGATCAAGACTGACCGGTTGCCCGCTCTCGACCGGAAAGTGCCCCTGTAACGCCGCCCGAAAATGCTCCGCAGTGAACGCCGCCAGGGAGAAACAACGCACGTCCCAGCCACTGAATTCCTTGGCCGCCGTTTGCCCCAGACCTATGTAGACACTGTCAACCGGATGGGTCGGTGCTTCGGCAGCCGGTGACACGATCGACTTGACCGTCATGATATCCAGCCGCAGATGCGCCAGACCGGCCAACCGTTTGTTCATCTGCAGAAAGAGTTTTATCGCGTGATCATCGATACCGTCGCGCCAGGGCGTAACCGACATGAAGACAATGCGCGAAACCGCACCGCTCTCGACCATCCACCCTGCCCGCTCGACGTTTTCAGCCGTGAGCAATATCGACTGCGCCTCGGGCAACCACTGTTTGAGCGCATCGAAGGTCGCGGTCTGTGCGGCTGGCACCACGACCAGAATGTCACGTTCGATGCAGGGGCGAGTGTCGAGCTGAAGCTTCGAACACTGCCACTTCGGTGCGTACACCAATGATGCAACCTGGGAGAACGGAAGAACGGGCTGGCTCATGTTTCACCTCCATATGAATATGATCTGCGCTTTACAGAAGAGACGGCTTGACGCCCAGGTCGCGAACCGAAATCAGTGGTCTGCCGTCATGGCTGAGCACACAGATATCGGTTCGGAACTCAGTATGTTTCTGGGTAGTGACCCAGTATTCATTCGTGTGACTGAAGTCGATGGGCGCATGCAGTACCAGCGTGCCCAGCGAGAACGGCATCAGGCTGCCCCGCTCGATACCGATGGAAATCGCCATGCCCGATTGAAACGCGCAGTCCAGCAGATTACTGAAACAGAACCCGGCGCCGGCCTGCCTTGAAAGCAACGCCAGCGACTGTTGTTCATGGATGCGCACATGGCTGATCTTTTTGAAGAACGGGCCGTAATCGATGCCCATGCCACTGAACTCTGCGTACACCTGCTGATGGTCGAAATGGCGACTTGAGTTCAGTACCAGTTGCTCGCGAATGCGCTGCCCCTGCGCAGGCACTTGCGTGACGGCGGTCTCGCTGCAAAGGCAGCCGAGGGCATAGGTGTGATCCTGGTCAGCAACAGTAAATGTCAGGCGCTGATTGCCGGCAGGCGTGAACTCGATATTGAGCCGAGGCGACGCGACATTGCCAAGAAACGGTCTGAGCCACAGGCAGTCCTCAAGCGTGTTTGCCCTGAAGTGCGGAAAGAGCATCGTCGCGGTGTTCAGGACCAGTTCCAGGTAGCTCACACCGGGCAACACCGGCAACGATCGCACCTGATGATCGGAAAAACACGGATGATGAGGCGGCACACAGAGCGTCGCTCTGTGATTGCCAATCTGCTGAATGAACGGTGCAAAAATACCCGCCCCCATCATCCGAGCGATCCCTGTGCGGCACGCTGAGGTCGGACCTGGTCAAACCAGTACTCGCGCTCGTCGAAGCGATACGTCGGCAGGTGTACCCGCTGGCCGCTTTCGCCCTGATGCACGCTTGCCCAATCCAGTGTCTCACCCTGCAAGAAGCACTCACGCAGGGCGGACAACCTTTCATGCCGAGGCAGATCTGCCGGCAGCGAGGCAGCAATGTTCTCATTGGCTTGCGCGGTGGCGCGCCATGAGGCCGACGGCAGTGCCATCTGCTGCACCAGATCGGCAAGGCTGCTGGCCACCCAAGCCAATCGGTACTCCGCCTGAGCACGACCGTTATTGCATGTGTAAGCGACCTGCTCCAGGCCAAGCAGCGAAGGATCGGACTGCGTCGTGCGATACAAAAAGTCTCCGAGCTGTTCCCGCATGGCTTGCAAGGCTTTGTCGCTCGCCGCCGACAACGTCACCAGATAACTGGCGTGAAGATTGGCACAAGGCTCACGGCGAGGCGCCTGGCCGACCACCAGGTGAGCATTGGCCCCCCCGAAACCGAAAGAGCTGATACCCGCAACCTGCGGCGATGGCCATGGCCGTGTCTGACTGAGGATCGAGAACGGTGACTGCTCAAGATCGATCAGTGGATTCAGACGATTGAAATGATGGTTTGCCGTCAGCGTGCCGTGCTGCATGGCCAGCAGCACTTTGGCCAGCGAGGCAGCTCCGGCGGCTGGTTCCAGATGACCGATATTGGATTTCACCGCCCCTAGCCAGACCGATTGCGGCGGCTGGTTCGGACACAGTTCGCGCCACGCACTCTTGAGCGCATCGATTTCGATAGGATCGCCCAGCAGCGTGCCAGTGCCGTGGGTCTCGATGTAGCTGACTTGCGCGGCAAGCGCAGGACTGTAGACGCGTGTCAACAGTGCCGCTTGAGCGGCCGGGTTGGGTGCCGTCAGGGAGTTGGCCCGGCCGCCATGATTTTCGCCATGCGCCAGGATAACGCCATGAATGGCATCGCCATCCTGTTGCGCCTGACGCAAGGGTTTGAGCAAGAAGCAGCCGACACCTTCTGCACGGACGTAGCCATCAGCAGACTCATCGAAACTGGCACAACGAAAGCGTGGCGACATGAAGTTGCCGGCCTGCAGCCCCAGGGAAATCTGCTCATCGGCAATCAGGTTGATACCACCCGCAAGAGCGACGTCGCACACGCCCGAAGCCAGATCCTGACACGCCTTGACCAGTGCACTCAATGAACCCGAGCAGGCGGTATCAAGGGTGAACGACGGACCGCGCCAATCAAAGAAACTCGACAGGCGATTGGCCAGAATACTCAACGAGTTGCCGGGCAGCGTGTACGGGTTGGATGGCGTCGAAAACTTCGCTTGCAGGGTCGCGTAGTCGGCGCCCGTGCCTGCGATGTAGCAACCGGTTCGAGTGCCGGCCAGGGTTTGCGGCGCATAGCCGGCGTCTTCGAGCGTACGCCAGGTCGTCTGCAAAAGCAGTCGCTGACGCGGATCCATGTAATTGGCTTCCAGCGGCGAGATGGAAAACAGTCGGGCATCGAACGTCTTGATGTTCTTCAGAAAGCCGCCCTGCAAAGGCGCGGTGAAACCGGGACGCAAGGTACTGGAGATCAGGTTTCGATTGTCCAGCAACGCCTGCCAGAACGCGGGGGCTTCAAGATCTTCCGGCATCAGCACGGAATACCCGATGATCGCGACCTGCCCGTCCTGCTCCGTCGAAGAGTCCGGTTGCGGTTTCGCCTGCGCCTGCGCCTGCTGGCTGTCGGCATCAGCGTCGAGCGGCGAACGATTCGACAGTTCTGCGCTGATGGCCGCCAGCGTGTTGAGTGCATAGAAGCGATGCGGGGCAATGCGCACGCCGAGCTCATCGGACAGCGCCTGAGACAGCAGATTGTAGGAAATCGAGTTCAACCCCAGCCAGCCCAGAGGTAAGTGGCGGTCATGAACGTCCACCCCCAAACACGACAGGATAATTGCGCGAACACTGGCCTCGCTGTCCGCAAACGCCACAACTGCGGGCTCCGGAGTTGCCAAGGGTGTGCTCGCGCCAATGGCTTTGGCGCTCAGTTGCATCAGCGGCTCGCTGGCCAGACGGCGCAAATCGACCTTGCCACTCGAGGTCAGCGGGATCGCTTCCAGGGGCAACAAGGCAGACGGAATCATGTAAAGCGGCAGGGCTTTCTTCAGTTCCGACAGGACGCTCGACTCATCCACGGCATCGCCCTGCCCCGACCAATAAAAACTGCATAAGTGGGGAACAGTACCCGTGCGCACGACGGTGAACACCTCCATCGGCCCGAGCAGTGCGGCGAGACGCACATTGATTTCTTCAATTTCGATTCGATGGCCGTTGAGTTTGAGCTGACTGTCGGCACGCCCCAAATAGGTCAGCTGGCCCTCGCCGAAATGCCTGACCCGGTCCCCGGTACGGTAGACCTTGCCCTGTATACCGGGTACATCGATGAATGCGCTTTGGCTATCGACATTCAAATAACCTGGCGCGACGTTGGCGCCACTGATCAGCAGCTCCCCGGCCTGGCCACTGGCGACGGTTTGTAAATGCTCGTCAACGACGTAGAAACGATTGTTCAGTAGCGGGCGACCGAGGTGAATCACCTGCGGATCGTCAATTCGTGCGCAAGACGCCCAGATCGTAGCCTCTGTAGGGCCATACACGTTGTACAACAGGTGCCTGTCGCGCAGCAGGAACCGAGCGATATCAGGCGTCAGCGCTTCGCCGCCGCAGACAATCGTCAACGGGCGGGGGCAGGACCAGCGAGCATTCTTGAGCAAACGCCAGGACGCCGGCGTGGCCTGGACAACCGTGGCCGCAGACTCATTGATGTACTGCGAGAGAGCGGGTGCCGAGCGCCGGACCTTATCCTCTACAATTTCCAGTGTGGCGCCGACGACCAGTGGCAACAGCAGTTCGAGAATCGAGATATCGAAACTGATGGGCGTCAATGCCAGGAAATGATCGTCCTCACAGAACCCCGGCTCGAACGTCATGGCCAAGAGAAAATTCGCCAGATTGTCTCGGGTCGGGGCGACCCCCTTGGGCACACCGGTCGAACCCGAAGTGAACAGAATGTAGGCCTGATCACAACCCATTTGCCGCAGCGGTTCCTGACTGTCACGTGGCGATATCGCGGCAGTGCAAGGCAGCTCGATCACCCGCACGTCTGGATGACGGGCACGCAGGCCGGCAACATCGGCCTGTCCGTCACTGAGCACCACGGCCATTCGCGTTGTCGTGAGGACGGCGTCCAGTCGCTGTGCCGGCAACGCGCTGTCCAGCGGAATAAACGGCACCTGCAGATTCAGTGCAGCAAGCATCGACACCGGTAGCCACGAAGAGCGTCCCAGCATCAGACCGATACCGTACCGCAGGGAGTCTTCCTGCACGAGCGCCTGAATCTGTCGGGCCAGATGCTGCGCCTGATCGAATATTTGTGCGTACGTCAGCACCTGTTGCGGCGCCTGAACGGCGATTTTTTCCGGACGCCGTTGCACCTGCTCTTGAAAGCGTGCGACCACGCTGTCGGCCTCGGTCAATGCCTGCACATCACCACAGACAGCCGGCCGCAGAGGCTGGCTGAAATCGATGGCATCGATCGCGGTGTCGCCATCACTGACAAATCGATTCAACACTTGCAGCAGATTATCGGCCCACTCGTTGACCAGCGCTGGCGTGGCAAGACTGCGAGGCATATCGACACTGAGGGCCAGTTCATCAGCCTCGTGATGGAAATTCACCGCCAGGTCGTAGGGCCCGCCGGTGGTCGGCCGTTCAACCAGTTCGACCCTGAGCGCTTCCAGCTCAGGGCAGACACTGGGCAACAGCCCTTCTGACTGATTGACCACAACGTTCAAGACCGGACGATTGCGGTTGAGCCGTTCCTCAGCCAGGCCCAACAACCGCTGCGGCGCCAGTTGCTGATGCGGCCTGACAGCTCGACGCTCCTGATCCACATGGTTGAGGTACTGGCGAGGCGACCAATCCGGATGATGGGGAATCCACAGGGGCACAAGGCTGGTGAAGCACCCTGGCACTGTGGGCTCTTGCCGAGTGTCGAGGGTGTGCGCAATGCTGACCCCGTCAAGATCCTGATCATTGCTGTAACGCGCAACGGTGATGGCCGTCGCAGCCACGATCAACCTGAACAACGTACTGTTAGATTCGACGACAACGTTCCGGAGCGCCGCATAGTTCGGGCCGTTCAGCGAGCGCTTCACCGTCACAAAAGACGATTCGCCGCGATGCCCCGCCTTGAGGAATGGCAGTGCCTGACCCAGTGGATACCGGCTCAGCCGATCTTTCCAGAACGCCAGAGAGTCGACCGACTCCGGGGGCACCGCCTCACCTGCACGACTGCGCGGACTTTGAATCTCAGAGACCGATTCGGACTGCACATGCGTTTGTCCGTAAAGGCGGGACAGCAGGGTGCAAAATATCCGATAGCACTGCCCATCGAAGATCAGATGGCTGAACGTCAAACGCAGATGGTGGAGATGCTCCGAATGCCGGGTCAGCGTGAAGCGAAACAGTCGGTTGTCCGGGAGCGAAGCGGCCAGATTGCAGACAACACCCGTATCACTCAGGGGAGGACTTTCTACATATTCCAGGACGTTTTCCGGCATGGCAGCCGGATAAACATGAACACCGTAGGCTCTTCTCACGAATGTACTCAAAGCCACCGGATAATGGCGACGCATCAAAGTATTCAGTGCATCACTCAACACAGTTGCCACTATATCGCCATGAAGCAAGAAGCCATATGACAGCATGCAACCGGGATCGGCCCGATTATTCTCGATGCGCTCGAATATAAGCTCTTCATAGCAACTTGCGAGCCTGTGCATTGTATATCGGCCCTCCCGGCCACTATTTCGGCGCTTAATTAAACGCCCAGTCCATAAACTCTAAAAACATACACAAATACAATATGTTACGACAAACAACTGATACTCGACTGCGGCACTGCCATCAACTATTGACGAAGAGCCTACATCACCAAAAGCGAATGAAGCAACCCGACTTGCAAATATCAAATATTGGGCTACATTCACTGCGAAATCACATTTTGCGCCCGTGATACCTGTTTAAATATCGTGTCGACGGCGTGAAAAAACCTTCACTGAAATCCTACTTCGCCCCATAAATACGGCACTTCCGGGATCGTTTACTCAAGCAACTTATTACATGGATATTTTTTATGGATGATATAAGCACTCGCTCACTTCCCTTGAGCCTTGCGCAGGAGGCTTATCGCGAGAAACGCTGGCAAGCCTTAATGATTATTTGCCTGGCCACGTTGATGATTGTGCTCGACACCACCATCGTTAACGTCGCGTTACCCTCGATAAAACTGCAACTGGGCTTCAGCGATGTTTCGCTGGCCTGGATCGTCAATGCGTACTTGCTGACGTTCGGCGGCTTCCTGTTGCTGGGCGGTCGTCTGGGCGACTTGTACGGACAGCGCAATCTGTTTATTACCGGGGTCACGGTCTTCACTCTGGCATCGCTGGCCTGCGGCATGGCCTCGACGCAATGGACACTGGTGGCGGCACGGGGTTTTCAGGGCCTCGGCGGTGCATTGGTCACAGCCACGGCGCTGTCACTGATCATTCATTTGTTCACCGACCCGATCGAGCGCGCGAAAGCCATCGGCGCCTACAGCTTTGTGTGTGCCGGCGGCGGCAGCATCGGCGTATTACTGGGCGGCGTGCTGACCAACACTTATGACTGGCACTCGATTTTCCTGGTCAATCTGCCTTTGGGCGTTATCGTCCTTGGCTTAACCCTGAGGTTGCTGCCGCCAGCCGAAAACATCAGCAGAGCTTCGCTCGATGTCGGCGGCGCCATCACCATCATCGCCGCACTGATGCTGGCGGTGTATTCGATCATGAATGGTAATCACGTTGGCTGGGGATCTGTGCAAACCCTCGGGTTACTGGCGCTGGCGGCCTTGTCCTTCGTGCTGTTCCTGGTCATAGAGACTCGCGTGAAAGAACCGCTGGTGCCGCTACGGCTGTTCCGGCTGCGAAACCTGAGCACGGCCAATCTGATCGGCGTGCTGTGGGCAACGTCGATGTTCGCCTGGTTTTTTCTTTGCGCTCTGTACCTGCAGCAGGTATTGGGCTATAGCCCGCTCGAAGTAGGATTGGCGTTTTTGCCCGCCAACCTCGTGATGGCCGTTTGTTCGTTGAGCCTGTCCTCCCGACTGATCATCCGCTACGGTATCAAGCCCCCGTTGGTAGTGGGTCTCGCTCTGGCCGCAGCAGGGCTGCTCCTGCTGTCGCGAGCACCGGTCAACGGTGATTTTCTGATGGACGTCTTGCCTGGGATGCTCTTGCTCGGATTGGGTGCAGGGATGGCTTTCAATCCGGTCCTCGTCGCCGCCATGAACGATGCCCCCCCCAGCGAGTCGGGTCTCGCCTCGGGCATCGTCAATACATCCTTCATGATGGGAGGCGCGTTAGGCCTGGCCTTCATCAGCAGCCTCGCCGCATACCATCGCGACCATCTTGTGGAGAGCGGTCTGGCGCCGCTTGAGGCATTGAGCAGCGGCTATTCCATGGCATTTCTGGCGGGGGCCGTGCTTGCCCTCGCGGCCTCGCTGGCAGGCGCCGTGCTACTGCGCAAATAACCGTTCAAGCACAATCGCCCGACGAAACCCGCTACCCCGAGGCAGGCTGTACACATCGCAGACGTTGGCCGCTGAAGTCTGAGCGGCCCGCGTCTGCGATTTGTCTGCCCTTTCTGCATTCCAGACCTTTTGCCAGTAAACTCCCTCTCTTTCCAGCCGCCATTCCATTGCACGCGGCCATCATCTATTTCTGTTGCGGAGTTTGCCTTGCGTCTGTTTCACACCTCCGACTGGCACCTTGGGCAAAACCTGCACGGCCAGGAGCGCGATTTCGAGCATGCATGCTTCCTCGAGTGGCTGCTGCGCCAATTGAAGCTGGTGCAGCCGGACGTGCTGCTGATCGCCGGCGACATCTTCGACACGGTGAACCCGCCGGTCAAAGCCCAGGAACGCCTCTACGACTTCATCGTCAGCGCCCACGAGCAGCAGCCGTTGCTGACTATCGTGATGATCGCCGGCAACCACGATTCCGGCTCGCGGATCGAACTGCCCGCGCCCTTGATGCGGCGTTTGCGCACCCATGCGTTGGGTCGGGTATTGTGGCTCGACGACGGCCAGCTCGATGCGGAACGCTTGTTGTTGCCGCTGCCGAATGCGTCCGGCGAGATCGCCGCGTGGTGCCTCGCGCTGCCGTTCCTGCGGCCTGCCGAGGTGACCGGCGCGCATCTGGGTGACAACTATCTGCGCGGTATTGGCCAGGTGCATGAATGGCTGATCGAAGCGGCCAACGCCAAGCGTCAACCGGGCCAGGCACTGGTCGCCATCAGTCATGCGCACATGGCCGGTGGGTCGGTGTCGGAAGACTCCGAACGCAGTCTGATCATCGGCAACGCCGAAGCCCTGCCGGCCAGCCTGTTCGGGTCGAGCATCAGCTATGTCGCCCTCGGTCATTTGCACAAGCCGCAGAAGGTCAACGGTGAAGAACGGATTCGCTACAGCGGCTCGCCGATCCCGTTGTCGTTTTCGGAAATCAGTTATCAGCATCAGGTGCTCGACGTCGTTCTGGACGGCGAAACCCTGGTCAGCGTCGAGCCAATGCTGATTCCCCGCTCCGTCAATCTGCAACGTCTCGGCCCTGCGCCGTTGGCGGAAATCCTGCTGCAACTGGCCGACCTGCCGAACATCGACCTGCTGGCCGAAACCCAGCGCCAGCCGTGGCTGGAAGTCCGAGTCCGACTCGATGAGCCACAGCCAGACTTGCGCCATCAAGTCGAAAGCGCCCTGCAAGGCAAAGCCGTGCGACTGGTGCGGATCGCGGCGGAGTACGCGGGCAACCGTGGCGCTGACGGCACAGAAGACAGCAGCGCGCTGATCGAACTGGACCAACTCACCCCGCAGGAATTGTTCAGCCGCGCCTGGCTCGACAATTACGGCAACGAGGTCGATGAGCAAACCCTCAAGGACTTCGCCGAACTGCTGCAAGACGTACAAATGGAGGGCGAGCAGCCATGAAGATTCTCGCCATTCGTTTGAAGAACCTTGCTTCGCTGGCCGGCCCGTTCGAGATCGACTTCACCGCCGAACCGCTGGCCAGCGCCGGTCTGTTCGCCATCACCGGCCCGACCGGTGCCGGCAAAAGTACCTTGCTCGATGCCCTGTGCCTGGCGTTGTTTGGCTCTGTGCCGCGTTTGAACAACACCAGCCGTGACGCCAAGGTACCGGACGCCGACGGCGAAATCGCCACTGGCGACCCACGCACACTGCTGCGGCGCGGCACGGGTGAAGGTTTTGCCGAAGTGGATTTTGTCGGCGTCGACGGCCGTCGCTACCGTGCGCGCTGGGAAGCCAACCGCGCCCGGGAAAAGGCCAGCGGCAAGTTGCAGGCCAGCCGTCAGAGCCTGCGTGACATCGATCAGGATCAACTGCTCGCCAGCCAGAAAGGCGAATACAAGGTTCAGCTCGAAGCAGCACTGGGCCTGAACTTCGAACAGTTCACCCGCGCCGTGCTGCTGGCCCAGAGCGAGTTCAGTGCGTTCCTCAAGGCCGATGACAACGACCGCAGCGAACTGCTGGAAAAACTCACCGATACGGCGCTCTACACCCGCCTCGGCCGGCGCGCATTCGACAAGACCAAAGAGGCTCGCGAGGCCCACAAACAGTTGCAGGATCAAGCCACCGGCGTGACTCCGCTCCCGCCCGAGGCTCGCGCCGAACTCGACGAACGCTTCAACGCCGCCCAGCAGCAACTGAAGTTGCAGCAGGCCCAGCTCAAACAGCTTGAGCAACAACACACCTGGCTCAAGGATCTGCACCTGTTGCAGGACGCGCAGCAGGCGGCCGCCGAGCAACTGCAGAGCGCCGAACACGAGCGCGAAACGCTGGCCGGCGAACGCCTGCGATTGACGCGTCTGGAACAACTCGCTCCGCAACGGCATCAGTTCGCCCGCAAGGCTGAGATCGATTCACTACTGACGCCATTGGCGGCGCAAATCAGCGCGCACACCCAGCAACAAGGCGAGCTGACTGAACGCCAGACTCAACTTGAGCAAGACCTCAGTGCCGCACAAATCGCCTTGACCCAGGCACAGACGCAACAGAGCGAAAGCGCGCCGCTGTTGCGTCAGGCCTTCGATGAACAAAGCACCCTCGGCCGCCTCGCCAAGGAAGTCGCGTCCGGCGCCGAAGCGAAGCAAAACGCCGAACAGGCCTGCACCCAGGGCCAGAGCGCAATCCAGACCCTGCTCGACCAACAGAAAATGGTCGCCGAACGCTTGCAACGTATTGCCACCGATCTTGAGCAAAGTGCTCACCTGGCACCGTTGAGCGAAGCGTGGAATGCCTACCGCGACCGCTTGCAGCAACTGATGCTGATCGGCAACCGGTTGAACAAGGGCGAGAGCGAACTGGCGAATCTCGAACAGAACGCCGCCCGCACCACCGAAGAACTGGCTACACAAAAGCAGCAGCTTGAAGTGCTGTTCAAGGAGGCCGGCGCCGAGCCGGACGCTGTCGCCGAGCAGATCGGCATCCTCGGCACGCTGTTGCAGGACAACCGCAAGCAACTGCGCGCCGTCGAAGACCTGACGCGCCTTTGGGCCAGTCAGCAGGACCTGGACAAACGTAGTGCCGAGCTGCAACAGCGTCAGCTTGATGCGCAACAGGAACGTGAGCGCCTGACCCAGGACGGGGTGAAAACCAAGTCTGAACTGACCGTCGCCGAACAGACCTTCAACGTCACCCGCGAACTGCTCGAACGCCAGCGTCTGGCCCGCAGTGCCAGTGTCGAAGAACTGCGTGCGCAATTGCAGGACGACCAGCCGTGCCCGGTCTGCGGCAGCAACGAACACCCGTATCACCAGCCGGAAGCCTTGTTGCAAAGCCTCGGCCGTCACGATGAAAGCGAGCAGGCCAGCGCGCAGCAAGCGGTCGATCAACTGAAGGAAAAACTCACCGAGCTGCGGACCAGCGTCGGTGGTGTGATTGCCCAACAGAAAGAGTTGCTGCAACAGCAGGAACAACTGGCGACACAACAGCAAACGCTGACGCCGAGCATCGAGGCTCATCCGCTGGCCGCGCCGTTGCTGAATCAGGACAGCGACAAACGCGCTGCCTGGCTCACTCGCCAGAACGATCAACTGAACCAGAGCATCACGCAGGACGAACAGCGTCAGACGGCCCTGCTCACGCTGCAAAAGGACGCGGCGCGCCTGACCCAGCAATTGCGTCACGCCGAAACCGCACACCAGCAAGCGGCGCAGCACCTGAGCAATCAACAGCGCGAGCTGAGCGCTGACCGGCAGCGTCTGGACGAAGAGCTCGCAGCCTTCGCCACGCTGCTGCCCTCCGAGACTCACGAAGCCCTGCGCGCCGAGCCGGCCGCGACCTTCATGCAGCTTGACCGGCAGATCGCCGAGCGACTGGCGCAAGTCGATCAGCAAAAGGAAGAGCTGGCCGAGCAACAACAACGCCAGCAGACGCTTGAGAAGGAACAGGATCGTCAGCAAAGCCGCGTGCAGCAACTGCAAAACGCTGAGCAGCAACTCAACGCGCTGATCGCTCAGCAACAGGCCAGCCAAGAGAAACTGACGCAATTGCTGGGCGATCACAACTGCGCCGAACTCTGGCAGCAGCAGCTTGAACTGGCGGTAGAACAGGCACGCAACGCCGAATCCACCACGACTCAGGCACTGCAAGGCGTGCACACGCAACTCGTGCAAATCGCCGCCGAACTCAAAGCGCAGCAGGAGCGTTTGCAGGCGCTGGAAACCGAAGACCGCGATCTGGCCGGCAAGATTGCCGACTGGCGTGCTCGCCATCCGGAACTGGATGACGGCGGCCTCGAAGATCTGTTGCGGGTCGACGACGCCCAGGTCGGCGAGTTGCGCGAGCGTTTGCAGCGCAACGAAAAAGCCCTGGAACACGCCAAAGTGCTGTTGCAGGAACGTGATCGCCAGTTGCTCGAACATCAGGCGCAGCACAACGGCAACCTCGAAGCCGAACAACTCACTGTCGCCCTCGCCGACGTACAGAACCAGTGCAGCGCGAGCGAACAGCTCTGCGCCGAGCTGCGTGCCGAGCAAGTCGAAGATCAGCGCCGGCAAAACGCCAATTCCGCGCTGGCGCAGCAGATCGCAGACGCCTATGCCGAGTATCAGCGCTGGGCGCGACTCAATGCCTTGATCGGCTCGGCCACCGGCGACACCTTCCGCAAGATCGCACAGGCCTACAACCTCGACCTGCTGGTGCATCACGCCAACGTGCAGCTGCGGCAACTGGTCAAGCGCTACCGCCTGAAACGTGGTGGCAGCATGCTCGGCCTGCTGGTGATGGACACCGAAATGGGCGACGAGCTGCGCTCGGTGCATTCGCTGTCCGGCGGTGAAACCTTCCTGGTGTCGCTGGCGCTTGCACTGGGCCTGGCCTCGATGGCGTCGAGCACGCTGAAAATCGAATCGCTGTTTATCGACGAAGGCTTCGGCAGCCTCGATCCGGAATCCCTGCAACTGGCGATGGACGCCCTCGACGGCTTGCAGGCTCAGGGTCGCAAGGTCGCGGTGATTTCCCACGTGCAGGAAATGCACGAGCGGATTCCGGTGCAGATTCAGGTACAGCGCCAGGGCAATGGCTTGAGCACACTGGAGGTGAAATGAACACGCTGTATTCGTTCCGCCGCTGCCCGTATGCGATGCGCGCGCGGATGGCCCTGCGTTATTCGGGCGTGCCGGTAGAGATCGTTGAAGTCAGCCTCAAGGCCAAACCGGCCGAGATGCTGGCGATCTCGCCCAAGGGCACGGTGCCGGTGCTGGATGCGGGCGGTCAGGTGATCGATGAAAGCCTGGAGATCATGCGCTGGGCACTGGCGCAGAACGATCCGCAGGGCTGGTTGCTGGGTGGGGACTCACGGATTGCCGAGTTGATCGAAACCAACGATCAAGTGTTCAAGGTGCACCTGAATCGCTACAAGTACGCCGAGCGTTATCCGGAACAACCGATGGAGGTTTATCGCGCCGAAGGTGCGTTGTTCCTGCAGAAGCTGGATGAGTTGCTCGAAGGCCACGACTACTTGTTGACCGATCATCCTTGCCTGGCCGATATCGCGCTGCTGCCCTTCGTTCGCCAGTTCGCCCATGTCGATCGCGAATGGTTTGCTCAGACACCTTACGTGCGGTTGCAGGGTTGGTTGCAGCGGTTCCTGGAATCAGATCTGTTCACCGCCATCATGAAAAAGTAAGCGCTTACGCCAACACTTCGCACATCCCTATCGCCGAGCAATCCACCTCGAACGGCCCGAAGAACTCGGCCGAGGTTTTCACGGGTGGATTGCCGGCCAGCAGCCCCAGCGCATTGGCGCGTTCGATGTTGTGGGCGATGGTGTGGTTGGCCTCTATGGCGCGGGCCAGACCGCCGACCGAGCCCTGACCGAATCCCAGAAGAGACGTGCCGTTGGTCATGATCGCCAGACCGGCGATGATCCAGAATCTGTAGCCTTTCATGCTCCGACGGCTCCCGCGAGTTCAACTGAATCCACCGCTGCGCTTTGCGAGCGGAGTTCGAACTGGACGCCGGGATGCGCGATCTGGATCGGTGCATCGAAGCTGTGCTGCGATTGGGACGAGAGGCTGACGAACAGCACCATGACCAGGTACAGACCGATGGCCAGGTAGGCGCCGCGTTTGGCGGAAGTGATGATTGAACTGGCCATGATGTGTGCTCCGTGGACAATGTTTCGACGCCCACAGAATCAATCAAAAAAGCCGGGGTAACCACTCAGGGTTTGGCATAGTAACCATCAGCTTCGTTGATTATTTAGCCGGTCTATTCCGCCGTTTGAAAATACCTATTACCTGTCGGTGCGCACGCAAAAAACTGCCCAAGGCTGCGATCTTTTGATTTTGCTTTTGATAAACAAGATCAAAGGATCGCAGCCTTGGGCAGTTCCAGGACGTGACGGAAATTTCAGTGTTGAGCTTTGTGATCCAGGGCGGCGTAGAAGTTGGCGCTCTGTTGCAGGTATTTCTGGGTGTAGCTCTGGGTGTGGGATTTTTTGTCGCTGATTTCAACGTTGGCGCTGGCTGGCAGAGCAACGGTGGCGGAGATAGCGGAAGCGGCGATGATCGAGAAGAGATTGAAGTTCATGGCGGTAACCCTCGTGTTCGGTTGGCTTGCTTGCCCGGTTGGGCCGTGAAGCAAACTTAACGCTCGAGGGTCGCTCGCTTGAAATGCTTTGCACCATTACCTGTTATCAGCAGGATTAATACAAAGCTTCAGGCCCCGTAGACCGGGGCCTGCGGCTTATTGACGCAGCAGAAACTTGAGGTCGCTCGGGGCGTCCATCGGCAGTTTTTGCACGGTTTTGCCGAGCAGACCGGTCTTGCCGTCGCGTTCAACCACGACAATCTGGTTGCTTTTCTGGTTGGCGATCAGCAGGAATTTACCGCTCGGATCGAGGCTGAACTCACGCGGGTGATCGCCTTCCACCGAACGCCGTTGCAGCTCCTTGAGCTGGCCGGTGGCCGGGTCGATGGCGAACACCAGCAGCTGATTGGCGGTGCCACGGTTGCTGACGTAAAGGAATTTGCCATCGGCAGACGCGTGCAGCGCCGCAGCGGCTTTGTCCGAGGTCGGCTGGCCGGCCGCCAGGTCGACCATTTGCGTCTGGCTCAGCACGCCGTCGTTGTAGTCGAACACCGCAACCTGCGCGCTCATTTCCATGGTCAGCCAGGCATGCTTGCCGTCAGCGCTGAACAGCAGATGACGCGGCCCGCTGCCCGCTGGCAATTGCACCGAGGCGGTTTTTGCCGGGGTCAGCGGCAGGTCCGGATTGGCTTTCGGGTCGAATTGGTAGACAAAGACTTTGTCTGCGCCCAGGTCGTTGGAGAACACATAACGACCGTCCGGCGAGGAAATCGTCGAGTGCACATGGTTCGAGGCCTGACGTTCAGGGTTGACCCGACTCGCCGGGTGAGCGCTCATCTGCACCACCGGTTTGAGTTTGCCGTCGCTGCCGACCGGCAACACCGCGAGGGTGCCGCCCGGATCTTCGACCACGGAATAGTTGCTGACGAACAGATGGCTGGCGTCGCCGCTGAGGCTGGAATGGGTCGGCTCGTTGCCCAGGCTCTGGACCTGATTGATCAGGGTCAGGGCGTGGGTCTTCGGATCGATCGAATAACTGCTGACGCGACCGACCGGGTCTTTCTGGCCAGGGCCGTTTTCATTGACCACGAACACCCGGTGCTGATCCTTGGACAGGGTCAGCCACGACGGGTTTTCGCTCTTGATCACTTGCAGCGGCTTGGCATCGATCTGGCCGGTGGCGCTGTCGAAGTTCATCCGGTAGATGCCCTGGCTGGTGCCGGCGGTGTAGGAGCCGACCAGCAACTGGAAGCTCTCGGCTGACGCGCTGGAAAGGCCCATCGCACCGACGCTGCCGGCCATCAACAATGGCCAGAATTTACGCATGTTCATTCGGCGTCATCCTCGTCGTCGGCGCTGCTGAGTACATCGCCGAGGCACACCAGACGGTGTTCGCCGACGGTTTTGGTGTCGCTGGCAAAACCGACGATCAACCAGCTCTGCAGATCCTGGTCAAACGTCGCCGCTTCAACCTGAGCCGGCGTGAACTCCCAATGCCTGGCCGTTCGGCCATCGATGCACTCGATGTGCAGATTGTCGTCTTCATCGAGGGCGAATTCGAAGGCGTGCAGGCCGTCGATTTCGACCATACCGCAGTGTTCGAGGGCGTTGAGAAGGGTGTCGGTTACGGCAGTCATGGCAATCATGTCTTTCAGGGGGAAAGTGGCAATGATAGCTCAATGTGACCGCCGGGCCTTAGGGGAGCTTGCCCACACAAGGCCCGACGGCCCGGCTTAGAGAGCCTCGCGCGAGGGTTTGCCATCCACCAGCCGCTGAATGCGCAGCGGGTTGGCATTTTTCAGCGGTTCCGGCAGCAGGCTGTCGGGATAGTTCTGGAAGCACACCGGGCGTAGGAAACGGTCGATCGCCAGGGTGCCGACCGAGGTGCCGCGAGCATCGGACGTCGCCGGATACGGCCCGCCGTGGACCATCGAGTCACACACTTCGACACCGGTCGGGTAACCGTTGAGCAGGATCCGCCCGACCTTCTGTTCCAGCAACGGCGTCAGTTCCGGGAACTGCACGAAGTCCGCCGGCTCGCCGATGATCGTCGCGGTGAGTTGTCCATGCAGGCCGTGCAGCGCCGCGCTCAGTTGCGCCTGATCCGCCACTTCAACGATCACTGTGGTCGGGCCGAACACTTCTTCCTGAAGCACTTCATCGCCGTCGATCAACAGGCTGGCATCAGCCTTGAACAGCTGCGGCCGCGCCTGACTGCCCTGCTGCGGATTACCGGCCAGATGCTCGATGCCGGCATGCGCCAACAGTTTTTCCAGACCTTTGCCGTAGCTGCCGAGGGTGCCGGCATTGAGCATCGTTTGCGTCGGTTGGTCGCCGATCAACGCCGCGACCTGCTCAATGAATGCCGTGAACTGCGGCGAGCGAATGCCGATCACCAAACCCGGGTTGGTACAGAACTGACCGCAGCCCTGCACCACCGACGCGGTCAGATCACGGGCAACAGTTTCCGAACGAACTGTCAGGGCCTGGGGCAGAACGATTACCGGGTTGATGCTCGACATCTCGGCGAACACCGGGATCGGTTGCGCACGCGCTGCGGCCATGTCACACAGTGCCCGTCCACCTCGCAGCGAACCAGTGAAGCCCACGGCCTGAATCGCCGGATGCTTGACCAGCCACTCGCCGACTCCGCCGCCGTAGATCATGTTGAACACACCGGCCGGCATCGCGGTTTTTTCTGCCGCCCGAATCACCGCATCGGCCACAAGTTCGGCCGTGGCCATGTGGCCGCTGTGAGCCTTGAACACCACCGGGCAGCCGGCGGCCAGCGCCGACGCGGTGTCGCCGCCTGCGGTGGAGAATGCCAGCGGAAAGTTACTGGCACCGAACACCGCCACAGGCCCGAGGCCGATGCGGTATTGACGCAGATCGGGGCGCGGCAGCGGCTGACGATCCGGCAGCGGCAGGTCGATGCGCGCACCGTAAAAATCACCGCGTCGCAGCACTTTGGCGAACAGCCGCATCTGGCCACTGGTGCGTCCGCGTTCACCCTGAATCCGCCCGGCAGGCAACGCTGTTTCGCGACAAACCACGGCGACGAAATCATCGCCCAGCGCATCCAGCTCATCGGCAATCGCATCGAGAAACTGCGCGCGGCGTTCGGCGCTCAGGCTGCGATAGGCGGGATACGCAGCAGCAGCCGCTTTGGCGGCCGCATCCACTTCCCCTTCCGTAGCCTGAATGAAATCGTGGGGCAGTGTTTCGCCCGAGGTGGCGTCGACGCTTTGCAGCTTGACGTTGCCCGCCGCGCTGCGACGCCCGCCGATGTAGTTGTGACCGAGAATCTGAGTCATGGGATCTCCTTAAAGGGTGCCGATGCTGTCCGGTTGGAAAACGGCTTCAACCGGGGCGATGCCATTGACCAGCGGCGCGCCGAATTCGGCCTGGCTGATCTCGAACACATCGCCCGGCTGAGTGCGGATGCCATCGGCGAACGACAGGGTCGCCGTGCCGAAAAAGTGGATATGCACGTCACCGGGATGCAGGAACTGGCTGTACTTGAAGTGGTGGTATTCAAGGTTCGCCAGGCTGTGGCACATGTTGGCCTCGCCGCTGAGGAACTCGTTCTGCCACAGCACTTCGCCGTCGCGCAGGATGCGGCTGGTACCGGCCAGGTGCTGCGGCAATTCACCCACGCGCAGCTCCGGGCCGTAGCTGCAACTGCGCAATTTCGAGTGGGCCAGGTACAGGTAGTTCTTGCGCTCCATCACGTGATCGGAGAACTCGTTGCCCACCGCGAAACCGAGGCGATACGGCTTGCCGTCGTGACCGATGATGTAGAGGCCGGCCATCTCAGGCTCCTCGCCGGCGTCTTCGGCAAATGGCGGTAGCGGGAACGGCTGACCGGGGCGCACAACGATGCTGCCGTCACCCTTGTAGAACCATTCCGGTTGCACCCCGGCCTGCCCCGCCGCCGGTTTGCCACCCTCCACGCCCCACTTGAAGATGCGCATGGTGTCGGTCATCGCCGCTTCGTCGCCGGCCTGTTGGTGCATCTTGTCTCGGGCCGACGCGCTACCGAGGTGCGTGAGGCCGGTGCCGCTGACCAGCAGGTGCGCTGGGTCCGGGTGATCCAGCGGCGGCAGGATGCGCAGCTTGGCCAACAGCTCGGCGTAATCGTGGCTGATGCCGAGACCGAGGGTCTGCACCTGTTGCGCCAGCGTGCCGCCAGCCTCGATCGCCGCCAGTGCCAGATCGCGCACCGTGCGCGCATCCTGCACTTCACGCACCAGACCGTCCTCGACCACCCCGACGCGGCGCTCGCCGTTACTCAATTCGAATTGAACCAGATGCATGATGTTCTCCTGTTAAGACAAATCCTGGATCGATATCAGGTGCGGGTCGCACCGCGAGCACTGGCGGCGAACTGATCAACCGGCAATACGTGTTTGCGCTCCAGCAAGCGATAGACGATGCCCGTCAGAACCAGCCCGAACACCATCACCCCGGACAGGAAGTACAGGCCCGAAGCGAGGTTGCCGGTGTATTCCTTCAACGCGCCGATCACGAACGGGCCGATGTAGCCGCCGAGGTTGCCCACCGAGTTGATCAAGGCAATACCCGCCGCCGCACTGGCACCGGCGAAGAAGCGCCCTGGCAAGGTCCAGAACACCGCCGTGCAGGAAAACAGCGCGAACGCCACCAGACACAACGCCGCCAATTGCGCCACCGGCAACGAAAGCCAGGCACTGAGGAACAGGCCGATGGCGCCCAGCACATAGAGCACCGCCAGATGCCCGTAGCGATCATTCATGCGGTCGGAACTGCGTGGCACGATCAACAGGCCGACGATGCCGAAGATGTATGGCACCGACGACACGAAACCGGTCACCAGATCGCTGCCGCCGAACTGTTTGATCAGGGTCGGCAGCCACAGGCCAAGGCCATAAATGCTCAGGGTCACCGGCAGATAGAACAGCGCCAGCAGCAACACGCGTTTGTCCTTGAGCGCATGCAGCGGATTGCCGTGGCGGGTCTGGCCGTATTCCTGCAGATCCTTTTTCAGCTCGCCGGTCAGCCAGTCCTTCTCGGCCTGATCCATCCATTTCACTTGCTGCGGGCCGTCCGGCAGCCAGCGCAGCACCGGCCAGGTCAGCAGGATCGCCGGGGTGCCGATGACGATGAACAGCCACTGCCAGCCATGCAGACCGAGAATGCCGTCCATGCCCAGCAAGCCGCCGGACACGGGGCCGGTGATCATCATCGCGATGGGTTGGGAAAGGATGAACAGCCCGAGGATCTTGCCGCGATGGCGCACCGGGAACCATTGGGTGATGTAGTACAGAACGCCGGGAAAGAACCCCGCCTCCGCCGCGCCGAGCAGAAAGCGCATCACGTAGAAACTGTGCGGGCCCTGAACGAACGCCATGCCGATGGTGATCGCGCCCCAGGTGATCATGATCCGCGCGAACCAGCGCCGCGCACCGAAGCGTTCGAGCATCAGGTTGCTGGGGATTTCCAACAGAAAGTAGCCAATGAAAAACAGCCCGGCGCCGAGGCCGTAGGCGGCATCGCCGATACCGATGTCGGCGCCCATGTGCAGCTTGGCGAAGCCGACGGCGGAGCGATCCACATAGGCGATCAGGTACAGCAGGATCAGGAAGGGAATCAGTTTCAGCGTGATGCGCCGGACAAGCCGCAGTTCCTGGCTCATGAGATCGGTCTCCGATTGTTGTTTTTATGGAACCTCGGGGGACGCCTCTCGCGGAAAACCGCCAGGGCCATCCCTCCATCGAAAACGACTATATAGTAATACTAATTACCCAACAACACTTCCAAAGCGCCGATTTTGCGCTTATGTTTAGCCGAAGCTTGCAAAAAATAGTCTTACAATAAGAGAATCGATCATGTCTGATAAGCAACCCACCCTGCGCTCCGCCCAATGGTTTGGCACGGCCGACAAGAACGGCTTCATGTACCGCAGCTGGATGAAGAATCAGGGCATCGCCGACCATCAGTTCCACGGCAAGCCGATCATCGGCATCTGCAACACCTGGTCGGAACTGACCCCGTGCAACGCGCACTTCCGCCAGATCGCGGAGCACGTCAAACGCGGTGTGATCGAGGCCGGCGGATTCCCGGTGGAATTCCCGGTGTTCTCCAACGGCGAATCGAACCTGCGCCCGACCGCCATGCTCACCCGCAACCTGGCGAGCATGGACGTCGAGGAAGCGATTCGCGGCAACCCGATTGACGGCGTGGTGCTGCTGACCGGTTGCGACAAGACCACCCCGGCCCTGCTGATGGGCGCGGCCAGTTGCGACGTGCCGGCCATCGTCGTCACCGGCGGGCCGATGCTCAATGGCAAGCACAAGGGCAAGGACATTGGTTCCGGCACGGTGGTCTGGCAGCTCAGTGAACAGGTGAAGGCCGGCACCATCACGATTGACGATTTCCTCGCGGCCGAGGGCGGCATGTCCCGCTCGGCCGGCACCTGCAACACCATGGGCACAGCCTCGACCATGGCCTGCATGGCCGAAGCACTGGGCACGTCCCTGCCGCACAACGCGGCGATTCCGGCGGTGGATGCGCGGCGTTATGTGCTGGCGCACATGTCCGGCATGCGCGCGGTTGAGATGGTTCGTGAAGACTTGAAGCTGTCGAAGATCCTCACCAAGGAAGCCTTCGAAAACGCGATCCGGGTCAACGCGGCGATTGGTGGTTCGACCAACGCGGTGATTCACCTCAAAGCCATCGCCGGACGCATTGGCGTCGAGCTGGATCTGGACGACTGGACCCGGATGGGTCGCGGCATGCCGACCATTGTCGACCTGCAACCGTCAGGGCGTTTCCTGATGGAAGAGTTCTACTACGCCGGGGGTTTGCCGGCCGTATTGCGCCGCCTCGGCGAAGCCAATCTGATTCCGAATCCGAACGCGCTGACCGTCAACGGTAAATCCATCGGCGAGAACACCAAGGACGCGCCGATCTACGGTGAAGACGAAGTGATCCGCACCCTCGACAATCCGATCCGCGCTGACGGCGGCATCTGTGTGTTGCGCGGCAATCTGGCGCCACTGGGCGCAGTGCTCAAGCCATCCGCCGCCACACCGGAACTGATGCAACACCGTGGTCGCGCGGTCGTATTCGAGAACTTCGACCTGTACAAGGCACGGATCAACGACCCGGAGCTGGACGTCGATGCGAACTCGATTCTGGTGATGAAAAACTGCGGGCCGAAGGGTTATCCGGGCATGGCCGAAGTCGGCAACATGGGTTTGCCGGCCAAGCTGCTGGCCCAGGGCGTGACGGATATGGTGCGCATCTCCGACGCTCGCATGAGCGGCACAGCGTACGGCACCGTCGTGTTGCACGTCGCCCCGGAAGCGGCGGCCGGCGGGCCTTTGGCGGCAGTGAAAGAAGGCGACTGGATCGAGCTGGACTGCGCCAGCGGGCGTTTGCACTTGGACATTCCGGACGCTGAACTGGCGGCACGCATGGCGGATCTGCAACCGCCGCAGCCGTTGTTGGTGGGGGGTTATCGTCAGTTGTACATCGACCATGTGCTGCAGGCGGATCAGGGGTGTGATTTTGACTTCCTGGTGGGTTGTCGAGGTGCTGAGGTCCCTCGCCACTCGCACTGACACCACCATGCCTCCTGTGGGAGCAAGCTCGCTCCCACATTTGCGCTGTATCTGCCTCAAGATTGTGTGGTGCCTGCTATGATGCGCGGCATCTCCATCGTTCAGGATCGCCCCGCGCCCCATGGATTACCGCAAACCTTCCGACCGCAAAAGCATGCACTCGCGCATCGTCCAGGAACTGGGCATGCAGATTGTTTCCGGACGCTTTTTGCCTTGCGACAAACTGCCCGCCGAAGCCTTGCTCTGCGAGGAGTACGCGGTCAGTCGGCCGGTGTTGCGCGAAGCCACGCGGGTGTTGGTGGCCAAGGGGCTGGTGTACTCGAAGCCGCGTGTCGGCACGGTGGTAAAGCCGCGCCGCGAATGGCACATGCTCGACCCGGACGTATTGCACTGGCTGATGCAAAGCAGCCCGCAAAATGAATTCTTCAATGTGCTGACCAGCGTGCGCAGCATCATCGAACCGGCCGCCGCCGCCCTCGCCGCCCAGCACGCCACGGATGCCGACATCGCAGCCATCGGCGAAGCCTACCAACGCATGGAAGCCGCACCGACCCCGGAGGCGTTGCTGCAACCGGATCTGGATTTCCACAGCCGCATCGCCGATGCGACCCATAACGACTTGCTGGCGAATCTGTGCAACATGCTGTCGGTCGCGATTGCCGAGGCGTTGAAGCATTCGAATCAGCGACCGAATCTGCATGAACTGGCGTTACCTCGGCACAAGGCGATTCTCACCGCGATCGAAAATCGTGATGCGCTGGGGGCTCGGCATGCGACGTTGGTGCAGCTGGATGATGCGCGGAGTGCTTTGAGTGTGGTGCTTGGTACTGAACTTTCGTAAGACTTGAGACCGCTTGCCCTCACCCTAGCCCTCTCCCGGAGGGAGAGGGAACCGATCGGGGGATATTGGAGAGATACACCGACTTGAACGATCCTCTTTGAATCCATAATCGACTCGGTTTTTCAGGTCGATGTATCACGCGAGACATTGCGGTCAGTTCCCTCTCCCTCTGGGAGAGGGCTAGGGTGAGGGGCTTTTGATCTTGACTCACAAAAAAGCCGCAACCCTAAGGTTGCGGCTTTGTCGTTTCAGAAGCCCGGATCAGTGAGCAAACAGAGAATTCCCCTTCTGCCCCGCCAGCTTCTCAGGCTTGATCAGGAACTTGGCCAGTGCCGGCAACAGCCACAGCGCACCGAACATGTTCCACAGCAGCATGAAGGTCAGCATCAGGCCCATGTCGGCCTGGAACTTGATCGCCGAGAAGATCCAGGTGCACACACCGATGGCCAGGCACAGACCGGTGAACAGCACCGCTTTACCGGTGGATTTCAGGGTCTGGTAATAGGCTTCCTGCAACGGCAGGCCGGCACGCAGGAAACTTTCCAGACGGCTGTAGATGTAGATGCCGTAGTCCACGCCGATTCCCACGCCCAGCGCCACCACCGGCAGCGTCGCAACCTTCACGCCGATGCCCATGAACGCCATCAGCGCGTTGCCAAGTACCGAGGTCAATACCAGCGGCAGCACGATGCACAGAGTCGCCGCCCAAGAACGGAAGGTGATCATGCACATCACCGCCACGCAGATGTACACCAGCACCAGGATGGTCAGTTCGGCCTGTTTGATGACTTCGTTGGTGGCCGCTTCAATCCCGGCGTTACCGGCCGCCAGGATGAATTCCAGACCTTCTTTGTTGTTGTCCTTGGCGAATTCCTGCACCGCATGCACCGCACGATCCAGGGTTTCAGCCTTGTGATCGTTGAGGAACACCAGCACCGGCGCCAGCGAGCAACTGTTGTTGTACAGGCCGTCGGCACGGGCGATGGAGTTGTTCAGCACGTCCGGGTTGCGCGACAGGGTTTCCCATTTCAGGTTGCCCTCGTTCATGCCCTTGATCATCTGCTTGGACACGGTCACCAGCGAGATCGCCGACTGCACGCCCTCGGTGTTCTGCATTTTCCACATCAGCTCATCGATCGGCGCCATGGCTTCGTAGCGCGAACAGCCTTCGGACTTGGTCTTGACCATCACCACCAGTACGTCGGAACTGGTGGAGTAGTTGTTGATGATGAAGTTGTTGTCCTTGTTATAGCGCGAGTCCGGACGCAGTTCCGGCGCGCCCTGGTCGAGGTCGCCGATCTTCAGGTTCTGGCTGTACCAGAGGCCGCCACCGAAGGCGATCAGAGCGAGCGCAATGGACACCGGTGCGACTTTCGGGCTGGCAAAGTTCGACAGCAGGCGCCAGAACGGGTGTTCGCGGTTAGCGTCCTTCTTGCTCTTGGCCACCGCACGCTTGCTGATGCCGACATAGGAAATCGCCACCGGTAGCAGAATCAGGTTGGTGAACACGATCACCGCCACGCCGATGGACGCGCCGATGGCCAGTTCACGGATCACGCCGATGTCGATGATCAGCAGCGTGATGAAGCCCACCGCATCCGCGAGAATCGCGATCATCCCCGGCAGGAACAGTTGCCGGAACGTACGCCGCGCGGCGGTCAGGGCGTTGTCCGCCTCGCTCGATTGCAGGGCGATACCGTTGATCTTTTGCACGCCGTGGGAAATCCCGATGGCGAAGATCAGGAACGGCACCAGCATCGAATACGGATCGAGGCCGAAACCGAAGAAGTGCATCAACCCCAGTTGCCAGACCACCGCCACCAGCGTGGTGCTCAACACCGCCACGGTACTGCGCAGGCAGTTGGTGAACCACAGCAGCAAAATCAGGGTGATGACGAAGGCGACGCCGAAGAACATCACCACCATCACCAGACCGTCGATCAGGTCACCGACCTTCTTGGCGAAACCGACGATGTGGATCTTGACGTTGGGGTTCTGCGCTTCGAACTTGTTGCGGATCTTGTCTTCCAGTTCATGGGAGAACTGGCGGTAGTCCAGCGCCAGCAACTTGCCCTGGTCCTGCGGGTCCGGGTAGGACTCCAGCAGCGGAATGTCGACGATGCTCGACTTGAAGTCGTTGGCCACCAGACGCCCGACCTGACCCGACTTGAGCACGTTGTTGCGCAGCATGTCGATGCTGTCCTGGGAACCGTCGTAGCTCTGCGGGATCACTTCACCGCCGGCAAAGCCTTCCTCGGTCACCTCGGTCCAGCGCACGCTCGGGCTCCACAGCGACTTCAGGCCGGAACGGTCGACGCCGGAGATGTAGAACACCTCGTCGTTGATCTGGCGCAGGGTCTCCATGTACTCCTTGGAGAAGATGTCACCGTCCTTGGCCTCCACCGAAATGCGCACGGTGTTGCCCAGGTTCGTCAGATCGTTGCGGTGCTCCATCATCTTCTCGATGAACGGATGCTTGAGCGGGATCATTTTTTCGAAACTGGTGGACGGCCGGATCAGCGTCGCCTGCCAGAACAGGAAAATACTGACCAGCAGGCAGATCACGATCACTGCCGGGCGGTTGTTGAAGATCAGGCGTTCGAGAAAGGTCGCCTTGTCCTGATGATGAGTGCTCAAGGAAGTCATAGCCCCGCCTTCTTATTATTGATTCGGCTCATTTGCCCAGCTCGGTGCCGTTGGGCGTGGTGGTGTGGACGCCACCCTGCCCGCTCAGGATCAGATTGCCGTTGCCGGCGGCGGTGACCGACGACAGCGAGATGCGATCCGGGCGGTTGAACACGCTGAAGGTTTCGCCGTTGTCGCTGCTGCTGATCACCGTACCGCCGTTGCCGACGATGACGATCGAACCGTCTTCGAGGAGCGTGGCGCCGGACAGGCCGAATTCCAGCGCACCGCGCGCCGCCTTGAGTTCGACTTGCTGCCAGGTGCTGCCGAAATCAGTGGAGCGGTAGAGGTTGCCGCGCAGCCCGTAGGCCAGCAGCGTGGAAGGCTGGGCGGTGCCGATCACACCGAACAGCGAGCCCTGATACGGGCCTTCGATTTTTTCCCAGGTCTGGCCCCAGTCGGCGGAGCGGAACATCGCGCCCTGTTCACCCACGATGAACAGCCCGGCGTCTTTCACGGCGGCGATGGCGTTGAGGTGAAACTGATCCTGGTTGTCGAGGCGGTCGCTGACATCTTGCCAGTTCTTGCCGCCGTCGGTGGTCTCGAGCAATGCGCCGTAGGCACCCACGGCCAGGCCGTTGTTGACGTCCTTGAACCAGAGGTCGAGCAGCGGCGATTCGCGCTTGAGGTCTTCGAACTGTTTGGTCCAGGTCAGGCCGCCGTCTTCGCTGGCGAGGATCTGCGCGTCATGGCCGACGGCCCAGCCGTGTTTGTCGTCGGCGAAATACACGGCCGTCAGCAACTGGCGGCTTGGCACCTTGGCCTGGGTCCAGGTCTTGCCCTGGTCGTCGGAGTAGAGAATGTGCCCGCGATCACCGACCGCCACCAGCCGTGAACCGGCGTGAACGACATCAAGCATCAGGCTTTTCGGGGCCTTGGCCGATTCGATGGCGTAGACCACGTCGGCTGGCGCTTCGGCGGCCAGTACGGGCGCCGACAAGGTGGCAAAGCCCAGCAGAGAGAGTGCTGTGGCCAGCAACGCGGTGTTGCGAAACGCCGGCGGGCGGCAACGACTCATAGACCTTCCCCTATTTATTATTGTTAGGCCATTCGGCCTTCAAGGGCGCCGCAAGTGTGCTCCAGCGACGGTTGGTCAGAAGCATAGTCCTGAAACCCGCAATCCAGAGCCACTTCGGAAGCTGGCTCATCCTATCGGGCATTCGAAACGTCTGACAATCGGCGCAACGTTATCTTTTGTTAACCGAAAGGGATTACAGCCGCGGCTGAATGCACGGGCATTCGTCCGACTGATGGGCGGGAATCTTGCGTGGGGGACTTGCACGATCGGTATTATGGTATACCATCAGACGCACAGACACTCTTTATCCCCCTACGGAGCAGCTCATGAGTTTCGAAATTCGCAAGATCGTCAGCTATGTCGAAGAGACCTTCATTGAAGGAGGCAAGGCTTCCGACACCCCGGTGACCATGGTGGGCCTGGCCGTCGTGATGAAGAACCCGTGGGTCGGCAATGGCTTTGTCGAAGACCTCAAGCCGCAGATCCGCGCAAACTGCTCTGACCTCGGCGCGATGATGGTCGAGCGTCTGGTGGGCATCATCGGCGGCGCCGAGAAAATCGAGGCTTACGGCAAAGCGGCAGTCGTCGGTGCGGACGGCGAGATCGAACACGCCTCGGCGGTGATCCACACCCTGCGCTTTGGCAATCACTACCGCGAAGCGGTCAAGGCCAAGAGTTACCTGAGCTTCACCAACAAGCGCGGCGGTCCGGGCACCTCGATCCAGATCCCGATGATGCACAAGGACGACGAAGGCCTGCGCTCGCACTACATCACCCTGGAAATGCAGATCGAAGATGCCCCGCGCGCCGACGAAATCGTCGTGGTACTCGGTTGCGCCGACGGTGGCCGTCTGCACCCGCGCATCGGCAACCGCTACATCGATCTGGAAGAACTGGCCGCCGAAAAAGCCCAGTAATCAAAACAAGAAGGCATTGCAGGAGCGCTCCATGATTCGGCATACCGCTGAACTCACCCCGGCCGGCACCAGTTATCTGGCGACCGGCCAGGGCCACCCCGTGGTGTTGATCCACGGCGTGGGCCTGAACAAAGAAATGTGGGGCGGCCAGATCGTTGGCCTGGCCACGCAATACCGGGTGATCGCCTACGACATGCTCGGGCACGGCGCCAGCCCGCGACCGGCCAGCGGCACCGCCCTGCTCGGTTATGCCGATCAGTTGCTGGAGCTGCTCGACCACCTGCAATTGCCGCTGGCATCGGTGATCGGTTTTTCCATGGGCGGTCTGGTGGCGCGGGCCTTTGCTCTGCATTACCCGGAGCGCCTGAAAAGCCTGGTGGTGCTCAACAGTGTGTTCAACCGTAGCGAAGAGCAGCGCGCCGGGGTCATCGCCCGCACCGCGCAGGCCGCCGAACATGGACCGGACGCGAATGCCGAAGCGGCGCTGTCGCGCTGGTTCAGCCGTGAATATCAGGCGGCCAATCCGGCGCAGATCGCCGCGATCCGCCAGACCCTGGCCGGCAATGATCCGCAAGGCTATCTGACCACCTACGAATTGTTCGCCACCCAGGACATGTACCGCGCCGACGACCTGGGCAGCATCCAGGCGCCGACGCTGATCGCCACCGGCGAGCTGGACCCCGGATCGACCCCGGAAATGGCCGAGCAACTGGCCGCGCGCATTCCCGGCGCGAAGGTTGCGGTGCTGCCCGAGCAACGGCATATGATGCCGGTAGAGTCGCCGCGACTGGTCAATCAGCTGCTGCTGGAATTTCTCGAAACCGCACACGCCCGACAAAACCCTATAAAGGGGATCGTTGCATGACACTCGCACGCTTCCAGATGTGCATCGGCGGAGAATGGGTCGACGCCCTCTCCGGCAAGACTTTCGAAAGCCTCAACCCGGCGCTGGCCGAGCCCTGGGCCGAACTGCCCGACGCGGATGAAGCCGACGTCGAACGCGCCGTGCAAGCTGCGCAAACCGCCTTCGACAGCCCGGCATGGCGCGGTCTGACCGCCACCGCGCGCGGCAAACTGTTGCGTCGTCTCGGTGACCTGATCGCTGAAAACAAGGAACAACTGGCGCAGCTGGAAAGCCGCGACAACGGCAAACTGATCCGCGAAACCCGAGGTCAGGTCGGTTATCTGCCGGAGTTCTTCCACTACACCGCGGGCCTTGCCGACAAGCTTGAAGGCGGCACCCTGCCGCTGGATAAGCCCGACCTGTTTGCCTACACCGTGCACGAAGCCATGGGTGTGGTCGCCGCGATCATTCCGTGGAACAGCCCGCTCTATCTGACCGCGATCAAACTGGCGCCGGCCCTTGCTGCCGGCAACACCATCGTGATCAAGCCCTCCGAACACGCCTCGGCGACCATACTGGAACTGGCGCGCCTGGCCCTCGAAGCCGGGATTCCACCGGGCGTGGTCAACGTTGTCACCGGTTACGGCCCGAGCACCGGCGCTGCCCTCACCCGCCATCCGCTGATCCGCAAGATCGCCTTCACCGGCGGCGCAGCCACGGCCCGGCATGTGGTGCGCAGCAGCGCCGAGAACTTCGCCAAGCTGTCGCTGGAACTGGGCGGCAAGTCACCGAACATCATCTTCGCCGACGCTGATCTGGACAGTGCGATCAATGGTGCGATTGCCGGGATCTACGCGGCGTCCGGCCAGAGCTGTGTATCCGGTTCGCGACTGCTGGTACAGGACGAAATCTACGACGAGTTCGTCAGCCGACTGGTGGAACGCGCCCGTCGCATCCGCATCGGCAACCCGCAGGACGACAGCAGCGAAATGGGCCCGATGGCCACCGCGCAGCAACTGGCCGTGGTGGAAGGTCTGGTGGCCGACGCCATCGCCGAAGGTGCGCGTCTGCGACTGGGCGGCAAGCGGCCGAGTGGCGTGGGCGACGGCTGGTTCTACGAACCGACGCTGTTCGAGTGCGACCGCAATTCGATGAAGATCATGCAGGAAGAAGTGTTCGGCCCGGTGGCCTCGGTCATCCACTTCAAGGATGAAGCCGAAGCGCTGGCGATTGCCAACGACTCGCAGTTCGGCCTCGCCGCCGGTATCTGGACTCGCGATCTGGGCCGTGCCCATCGACTGGCCCGGGACGTGCGCTCGGGAATCATCTGGGTCAACACCTACCGCGCGGTGTCGGCGATGGCACCGATCGGCGGCTTCAAAAACAGTGGCTATGGACGCGAAAGCGGCATCGATTCGGTGCTGGCCTACACCGAACTGAAAACGGTGTGGATCAACCTCTCTCAGGCGCCGATGCCTGATCCGTTTGTGATGCGCTAGGAGTCCTGCGACATGATCGAACCCGGCATTTACAAAGACGTCATGAGCTCGTTTCCGTCCGGAGTCACGGTGGTCACCACCCTCGACCCGGACGGCGGCATCGTCGGGATCACCGCCAGCGCCTTCAGTGCGCTGTCGATTGATCCGGCGCTGGTGCTGTTCTGCCCCAACTACGCCTCCGACACCTACCCGGTGCTGCGCGACAGCAAGCGTTTCGCGATCCATTTGCTGTCCGCCGACCAGACCGCCGAGGCGTATGCCTTCGCCGGCAAAGGCAAGGACAAGGCCAACGGCATCGACTGGCATTTGAGCGAGCTCGGTAACCCGATCCTCGCCAAGGCCACGGCGATCATCGAGTGCGAACTGTGGCGCGAATACGACGGTGGCGACCACGCGATCATCGTCGGCGCGGTGAAGAACCTGATCCTGCCGGAGCAGCCGGTGACGCCGATGATCTATCACAAGGGCAAGCTTGGCGCGTTGCCGACACTGGGCTGAGCGGAGGACACATGAGCCACGAAAAATATGAGCAGGGCCTGAAGATCCGCACCCAGGTGCTCGGCGAAGCCTATGTGCAGCGCTCGATCGAGAACGCCGACGACTTCACCCGCCCGCTGCAGGAAATGGTCACCGAATACTGCTGGGGCCATGTCTGGGGGCGCGAGGGCCTGTCGCTCAAGGAGCGCAGCATGATCAACCTGGCGATGATCTCCGCGTTGAACCGCCCGCATGAACTCAAGCTGCATGTGCGCGGCGCCTTGCGTAACGGCCTGAGTCGTGAGCAAATACGCGAAATTCTGCTTCAGGTCGGTATTTATTGCGGCGTCCCGGCAGCCGTGGACAGTTTCCGGCTCGCCCGTGAAGCCTTCGCCGAAGCCGACGCCTCCAGTTAACCCCTCGGCTGTTTGAATGCCCGTCTGGCATGGACAGCCACACTAAAGAGCGGACCCCATGAAACGCCTGCCACTCGACGACAGCTTCAAGGTCAATCGCAACCCCGTCACCCTGCGCGAAATCGTGCTGGATAAACTGCGAAGCGCCATCATGAACTTCCAGCTGCTGCCGGGCGATCGCCTGGTGGAGCGCGATCTGTGCGATCGCCTGGGTGTCAGCCGTACGTCGGTGCGTGAGGCCTTGCGTCACCTGGAATCCGAAGGCCTGGTGGAGTTTGCCGACGCCAAGGGCCCGCGTGTGGCAATCATCACCCTCGCCGATGCGGTCGATATCTATGAGCTGCGCTGCGTGCTCGAAGGCCTGATCGTCCAGCTGTTCACCCTGCGCGCCAAGGCCAAGGACATCAAGGCCCTGGAAAAAGCCCTCGACGAGAACCGCAAGGCGCTCAAGGACGGCGAACTGCAACAGGTAATCGACTCGGTGCAGGGTTTCTACGACGTGCTGCTGGAAGGCTCCGGCAACCATGTCGCGGCCACTCAACTGCGCCAGTTGCAGGCACGCATCAGCTACCTGCGGGCGACGTCGGTGTCCCAGGAAAACCGTCGTGGTGCGAGTAACCAGGAAATGGAAAAAATGGTCGAGGCGATCAAGAGCGGCGATCCGCTGGCGGCGCATCAGGCGTGCGTCGATCACGTTCGCGCCGCCGCTGCGGTGGCCCTCGATTATCTCAAGCGCAAACAGGAAGAAACCGGCACCGTACTCAAAGGCACGCCGCCGATCACCCTGCCCATCCCGCTGAAAGAACCGCGCATAGGTCACTGACATGTTCAGCCCGAGCTTTTGCCCGAAATGCGGTGGCGCTGACCTCGGTCAGCAGGTGCCGCCGGGCGATACGCACGAGCGCCTGATGTGCCGCGGCTGCGGCTACATCCACTATGTAAACCCGAAGATCATCGCCGGCTGCATCATCGAGCAGGACGGCAAATACCTCTTGTGCCAACGGGCGATCCCCCCGCGCGCCGGCACCTGGACTTTGCCCGCCGGTTTCATGGAAAGCGGCGAAACCACCGAACAGGCAGCCCTGCGCGAAGTCTGGGAAGAAAGCGGCGTACGTGCGGAAATCGTCTCGCCGTACTCGATCTTCAGCGTGCCGAAGATCAGCGAGGTCTACATCATCTTCCGCGCCCTCGCGCTGGAGATCACCGGCCAGTACGGCCCGGAAACCCTCGACTACAAATTCTTCGCCCCCGAAGACATTCCGTGGGACCAGATTTACTACCCGGCGATCCGGCAGATCCTCGAACGCTACATCGAGGAACGCCAGGCCGGGGTGTATGGCATGTACATGGGCAATGACGACAGCGGCAAGATTCATTTCATGCGTTGATCGTGCTGCTTACGGCGCCATTCCTTCTACGATGATGATTTCCGCCTTCGCCCATTCCTCGCGATAACTTTTCGCCTCCTGATACGCCGCCGAGCGATAGCACGCCACCGCCTGCTCGTAGCTGTCGAACTCGATCACCACGCTGCGCTGAGGCGTCGTCCGCCCTTCCATCGCTTCGCTGCGCCCGCCTCTGGCTAAAAACTTCGCGCCGAACTCGGCGAACGCTTTTGGCGCGCGCTGGGTGTATTGGCTGTAGTGATCGGGATCGGTGATGTCCACGTGTGCAATCCAGTACGCCTTCATAGTGACCTCTCAGTTGAATTTGTATTATGGTATACCACGAATTTCATCCACATCGAGAGTCCAGCATGGCCTTCAACAGCATCGAAGAAATCATCGAAGATTATCGCCTCGGCAAAATGGTGTTGCTGGTCGATGACGAAGACCGGGAAAACGAAGGCGACCTGCTGCTGGCCGCCGACCGTTGCACGCCCGAGGCGATCAGTTTCATGGCCCGTGAGGCTCGGGGGCTGATCTGCCTGACGTTGACTGACGATCATTGCCAGCGCCTGGGGCTGGAGCAAATGGTGCCGAGCAATGGCAGCGTGTTCAGTACCGCGTTCACCGTCTCCATCGAAGCGGCGGTCGGCGTGACTACGGGCATTTCCGCTGCTGACCGCGCTTGTACGGTGGCCGCTGCGGTGGCGCCCAATGCTCGCGCAGAAGACCTGGTGCAGCCTGGCCATATCTTCCCGCTGCGCGCCAAGGAAGGTGGCGTGCTGACCCGTGCCGGTCACACCGAGGCAGGTTGCGACTTGGCGCGTCTGGCGGGGTTCACGCCCGCCTCGGTGATCGTCGAAGTGATGAACGACGACGGCACCATGGCCCGCCGCCCGGATCTGGAAGTCTTTGCGCGCAAGCACGGGATCAAGATCGGCACCATCGCCGATCTGATCCACTATCGCCTGAGCACCGAACACACCATCGAGCGCATCGGCGAGCGGGAGTTGCCGACGGTGCATGGCACCTTCCGTTTGATCACTTTCGAAGATCGCATCGAGGGTGGTGTGCACATGGCGATGGTCATGGGCGAATTGCGTCGCGAAGAACCGACGCTGGTGCGCGTGCATGTGATCGACCCGCTACGGGATCTGGTCGGCGCCGAGTACAGCGGGCCGACGAACTGGACGCTATGGGCAGCGCTGCAGCGGGTCGCGGCCGAAGGGCATGGCGTGGTCGTGGTGCTGGCCAATCATGAGTCGTCGCAGGCGTTGCTGGAGCGAGTGCCTCAGCTGACTCAACCGCCACGGCAGTTCAGTCGTTCGCAATCGCGGATCTATTCCGAGGTGGGAACCGGGGCGCAGATTCTGCAGAACCTGGGCGTCGGTAAGCTGCGTCACCTGGGCCCGCCGCTCAAATACGCCGGTTTGACCGGCTACGATCTTGAGGTAGTCGAGAGCATTCCGTTCACCGAATAACCCCGTTTGCCAGATAGCCGGTAAGGCAAAGTGCTTGCACAATGTTTGGAATACCATAATATGATATTCCATAGACCGGACGACCTGAAAAACCGTCCAGCTACTGCTCCCGACAGGCGGGCAACAACGCAAGCCCGCTCAAAAACACAACAATGAGGGCGTAAAAATGGTGTTGAACAAAGCTGCAACCGCGATCTTTCTTGCGGGACTGCTGAGCGTGACCGGTCAGGCCGCGATGGCCGCCGAGAGTGTGAACTTTGTCAGCTGGGGCGGTAGCACCCAGGATGCGCAGAAACAGGCCTGGGCCGATCCGTTCAGCAAGGCCAGCGGCATCACCGTCGTGCAGGACGGCCCGACCGACTACGGCAAACTCAAAGCCATGGTCGAAAGCGGCAACGTGCAATGGGACGTCGTTGATGTCGAAGCCGACTTTGCCCTGCGTGCCGCGTCCGAAGGCCTGCTCGAACCCCTCGATTTCAAACAGATCCAGCGCGACAAGATCGACCCGCGTTTCGTCAGCGACTACGGCGTCGGTTCGTTCTTCTTCTCCTTCGTCCTCGGCTACAACGAGGGCAAACTCGGCGCCAACAAGCCACAGGACTGGAGCGCGCTGTTCGACACCAAGACCTTCCCCGGCAAACGCGCCCTGTACAAATGGCCGAGCCCCGGCGTGCTTGAACTGGCGTTGCTCGCCGACGGCGTTCAAGCAGACAAGCTCTACCCGCTGGACCTCGATCGCGCGTTCAAGAAACTCGACACCATCAAGAAAGACATCGTCTGGTGGGGCGGCGGCGCGCAGTCGCAGCAACTGCTGGCCTCCGGTGAAGCGAGCATGGGCCAGTTCTGGAACGGCCGGATTCACGCCCTGCAAGAAGACGGCGCACCGGTCGGCGTGAGCTGGAAGCAAAACCTGGTCATGGCCGACATTCTGGTGGTGCCAAAGGGCTCGAAAAACAAGGACGCGGCGATGAAGTTCCTGGCCAGCGCCAGCAGTGCCAAGGGCCAGGCCGACTTCTCCAACCTGACCGCCTACGCCCCGGTCAACGTCGACAGCGTGGCGCGTCTGGACTCGACGCTGGCCCCGAACCTGCCGACTGCCTACGCTAAGGATCAGATCACTCTTGATTTCGCGTACTGGGCCAAGAACGGCCAGGCCATCGCGACACGGTGGAACGAATGGCTGGTCAAATGAAAATGGCGGCCACCGCGTCCCGTCCCTCCACTGCCACCGGGAGCGCCGCCAGCGCTGCCGGGTCGGCCGCCGGAAAAAAGGCCAGTACCATGGCGCCAGCCCCGTCCCTCAAGCAACGCTGGCGCGGCGCCGGCAACCTCGCGCCGGCGCTGCTGTTCCTCGGCCTGTTCTTTCTTGCGCCGTTGATTGGCCTGCTGTTGCGCGGCGTGCTGGAACCGGTGCCGGGCCTTGGCAACTACGAACAACTGTTCGCCAACTCGGCTTATGCCAGGGTGCTGTTCAACACCTTTTCGGTGGCCGGACTGGTGACCGTGTTCAGCCTGCTGCTGGGTTTTCCGCTGGCCTGGGCAATCACCCTGGTGCCACGGGGCTGGGGCCGCTGGATTCTCAACATCGTGCTGCTGTCGATGTGGACCAGCCTCCTCGCCCGCACCTATTCGTGGCTGGTGCTGTTGCAGGCTTCGGGCGTCATCAATAAAGCGTTGATGGCCGTGGGCATCATCGATCAGCCACTGGAAATGGTGCACAACCTGACCGGAGTGGTGATCGGCATGAGCTACATCATGATCCCGTTCATCGTGCTGCCGTTGCAGGCGACCATGCAGGCCATCGACCCGATGATTCTGCAGGCCGGTTCGATCTGTGGCGCCAGCCCGTGGACCAACTTCTTCCGGGTGTTCCTGCCGCTGTGCCGGCCGGGGCTGGCGTCCGGCGGGTTGATGGTGTTCGTGATGTCGCTCGGTTACTACGTCACCCCGGCGCTGCTGGGCGGGGCGCAGAACATGATGCTGCCGGAGTTCATCATTCAGCAGGTGCAGTCGTTCCTCAACTGGGGCCTGGCCAGCGCCGGCGCCGCGTTGCTGATCGTCATCACCCTGGTGCTGTTCTACTTCTACCTGAAGCTCCAGCCGGAATCCCCGGTTGGCGCCAGTAACGCGAGGTAAGCCGACATGCTCCTGACTCCCAATGCCATGAGCCGCCGGATGCGCTTCGGCCTGTACGCCACCACCGGGCTGATCGCGCTGTTTCTGCTGCTGCCGATCGTCTTTATCGTCCTGCTGTCGTTCGGCTCGTCCCAATGGCTGGTGTTCCCGCCGCCGGGCTGGACGCTGAAATGGTACGGCCAGTTCTTCTCCAATGCCGACTGGATGAGCGCAGCGCTGGCCAGCCTCAAGGTCGCGGTGCTGACCACAATCTGCGCCGTCGCCCTCGGTTTGCCGACTGCCTTTGCGCTGGTGCGCGGGCGCTTCCCCGGCCGGGAAATGCTCTACGGCCTGTTCACCCTGCCGATGATTGTGCCGCTGGTGATCATCGCCGTGGCGGTGTACGCGCTGTTCCTCAAGCTCGGCTACACCGGGACGATGTTCGCCTTCGTCGTCAGCCATGTGATCGTCGCGCTGCCGTTCACGATCATCTCGATCATCAACTCGCTGAAGTTGTTCGATCAGTCGATTGAAGACGCGGCAGTGATCTGCGGGGCGTCACGCCTGCAAGCGGTGTTCAAGGTGACCTTTCCGGCGATTCGTCCGGGGATGGTGGCCGGCGCCCTCTTCGCCTTTCTGGTTTCGTGGGACGAAGTGGTGCTAAGCGTGATGATGGCCAGCCCGACCCTGCAAACCCTTCCCGTGAAAATGTGGACCACCCTGCGCCAGGACCTGACGCCCGTGATCGCCGTCGCCTCGACGCTGCTGATCGGCCTGTCGGTATTGGTCATGGTGATCGCCGCCGCCCTGCGCCGGCGCAACGAAATCAGCGCCTGAGCGCCAGGAGTACGACATGAGTGCCGTGATCAAAGACGCATCCCAGCAGAACGACAAACCCCTGGTCAGCCTGCGCAACCTGAACAAGCACTACGGCGATTTCGCCGCCGTGGACAACATCTCGCTGGACATCAAGGACGGCGAATTCCTGACCTTCCTCGGCTCCAGCGGCTCGGGCAAAAGCACCACGCTGTCGATGCTCGCCGGCTTCGAAACCCCGAGCAGCGGCGAGATCCTGGTCAACGGCCAGTCGCTGGTCAACGTGCCGCCGCACAAGCGCGACATCGGCATGGTGTTCCAGCGTTATTCGCTGTTCCCGCATCTGTCAGTGCGCGACAACATCGCGTTCCCGCTGGCGATCCGCAAACTCGCGGCTGCCGAACGCGACAAACGTGTCGATGCGATGCTGAAACTGGTGCAACTCGAACAGTTCGCCCATCGCCGCCCTTCACAATTGTCTGGCGGCCAACAGCAACGGGTCGCCATTGCACGAGCGTTGGTTTACGAGCCACGCATCCTGCTGATGGACGAACCTCTTGGTGCGCTGGACAAGAAACTGCGCGAAGACTTGCAGGATGAACTGCGCCAGTTGCACCGTCGTCTCGGCATCACCATCGTCTACGTGACCCACGACCAGGAAGAAGCCATGCGCCTGTCACAGCGCATCGCGATTTTCAGTCACGGCAAGATTGTCGGGCTCGGCAGCGGTTATGACCTTTATCAGAATCCGCCGAATGCGTTTGTGGCGTCGTTTCTGGGTAACTCGAACTTCCTCAAGCTCAACGCTCAGGGCAACGGGGCGGCGAATTTTGAAGGTCAGTCACTGTCGATTCGCCTCACCGCTGGATTGCAGACCGGGCAGGATGTGCTGCTGATGGTGCGCCCGGAAAAGGCTTTGGCGTTGAGTGTGCAGCAGGCGGCGAGTGAGCCGCTGATGGCGGGCTGGAATGAGGTTTCGGCGAAGGTGGTCGAGGTGCTGTTTCTGGGTGAAAGTCAGACGTGCAGTGTGGTCACGTCGGGTGGCACGTCCATGACCGTGAAGGCATTGTCGGCGGCTGGGATGCCGTTGAAGGCCGGGGATCCGGTGCAGGTGCGTTGGGCGACGGCGGATGCATGCGTCTACACCGAGTGGGCCGAAAGCGATCTGAACAAAGCCGCAGGCGCACACTGATTCAACAGATATTTGCGTGTCACCCGCTGGCCACCACAACGTCGGGTTGTGGTGGCCATTTTTTTAAACGATGGCCGTGTAGCCTTCGATCTGGTCCGGCCAAACCGTCAACACCTCAAACCCATCCTCCGTCACCGCCACCATGTGCTCCCACTGCGCCGACAATGACTGATCCTTGGTCACCACCGTCCAGCCATCCGCCAGGCTCTTCACATGGCGCTTGCCGGCATTGAGCATCGGCTCGATGGTGAAGATCATGCCCGCCTTCAGCTTCAGGCCCTGCTCCGGATAACCGTAATGCAGCACTTGCGGCTCATCGTGATAGACCTTGCCGATCCCGTGCCCGCAATACTCGCGCACCACGCTGAACCCTTCCTTTTCCGCCAGGCTTTGAATCGCATGGCCGATGTCGCCCAGCGTCGCGCCCGGGCGCACCATGCGGATGCCGGCGCACATGGCGTCGTAAGTGGTCTTGATCAGGTGCCGCGCCTCGGGCGTCGGTTCGCCGACCACGTACATGCGGCTGGTGTCGCCGAACCAGCCATCCTTGATGACGGCGATGTCGAGGTTGACGATATCGCCGTCCTTCAGCACCCGGCCCGATGGAATGCCATGGCAGACCACTTCGTTGACCGACGCGCAGACGGTTTTCGGGAAGCCGTGATAACCGACGTTGGCCGGAATGGCTTTCTGCACGTTGACGATGTAGTCGTTGCACAAGCGGTCGAGCTGATCGGTGGTGACGCCAGCCTTGACGTGCGGCACCAGCATCGCCAGTACCTCGGCGGCCAGTTGGCCGGCCACGCGGGACTGGGCGATCTCGGCCCGGGTGTTGATCTTGATCGGGTTTCTCATGCCTTGGCTGCCTCTTGAACCGGGATGTTCTGCGCGGCATCGGCCAGGGCACAGATTTGTTGCAGATCCAGACCACCCGCCTGCTCGGCGCGAATCAGCAACCGGCAGATGGCGTGGTGATCAAGGTCGGGATAGAGCTCGGCGAGCATGCCGATGCGCATCCAGTGCTCGGCCTGCGCATTGATCGAGCGGCTGAGTGCGTTGCTGGAGATGCGCAGATTCTCGTGCATGTCCTCTGAAATCTTCACAATGCCCATGGCAATTCCCGATACGAAGTGTATATGGTTCGTATATTAATCGTACGCCACCACGGATTGCAAACTTTGCTCGTCCACTAAATCGCAGGCAAAAAAAAGCTGCCGAAGTTGGCAGCCAAATCATGAAAAGCACGCGATGTATTGGGGCCAAGTATGGGCGGCCGATAATGACAGTGTCATGACAGCGATGAATTCATTGAACCGCCCCGCCCGCGTCATCAGGTTGTCATCGAACCCACGGCAGAATCCTCGCAAACCGTCCCGAGCCTCCCGACGGAAGATTTGCAAGGACTCCCATGAAAGAAGACACCTCGCTGTTTGCTGCCATCGACCTGGGCTCGAATGCGTTTCGCATGATGATTGGCCAGTCGGTACGCAGCAGAAAGGGCTTCATGATTCAGGAGGTCAAAACCTTGCGCGAGCCAGTGCGGCTGGCCGAAGGTTTCGACGGCCGGGCATTGGACGAAATGGCGCTGGATCGTGGTTGGCAGGCCTTGGCGCGGTTCGGCAAGAAGCTGCGCGGTTTCGAGCCCGGTCGTGTGCGAGCAGTCGCTACGAGCGCCGTGCGCGAGGCAGACAACGCGCAGTTGTTCTTGGCCAGCGCGGAACGCCATCTGGGATTTCGCATCGATGTGATTTCCGGGCATGAAGAAGCGCGTCTGGTCTACGCCGGTGTGGCCCACACCCTGCCGGTCGCCGATGATATGCGACTGGTGGTCGATATTGGCGGCGGCTCCACCGAACTGATTCTCGGCCAGGGCTCGCAGCCGCTGCTGACCGAAAGCATTGCCATCGGCAGCGGCACCTTGAGCGCGCGCTACTTTCGCAATGGCGAGATTTCCGCCGGTGCCCTGCAAGAAGCCGAACGGGTGGCCATCCTGCAATTCGAAAAAGTCGCCCGTCGCTATCGCGCCCAGGGCTGGCAGCAGACGATCGGCTCTTCGGGCACCGCGCGAATGCTCGCCAAAGTGCTCAAGGCCAATCGCCTGAACGATTACGGCCAAAGCGGTATCACCTACGGTGGCCTGCTGCGGCTGTCGTTGCGCCTGCTGGAAGTCAGCAATGTTCAACAGCTGAAACTGGCCGGCCTGCAACCCCATCGCCAGAGCATTCTGCCCGGCGGCCTGGTCGTCATGCTGGCGGCATTCAAGGTGTTCGGGATCGCGCAAATGGTGCCGTCCGAACCTGGATTGCGACTGGGGGTTCTGCACGGCCTGATGAGCAATCACTGAGCGATTTTCGCTGCAGGATTTTCACTGCCGAATCAAGCCATCCGTGACGCTGAAGACGCCCTTTGAATACTCAATGACGCCTCTGTGTAAACCTCTGTAAATCGCTCCCTTCCCCTCTCTGATTTCGTTCTATCGTTAGATCGAAATGGCTGAATTGCACGCTGACTAAAGGTTGCGACAGTTGATGTCTGCGCCTATGTTGCACGCGAGCTTTTCCCCCGCGAATGGAACGCGATCAACACCACAAAGAGGTGAAGAAATGTCAAAGGAATCACGCCCTGCCGTACTTGGGCTGATCGGCAATACTCCGCTGGTACAAGTCACCCGCTTCGATACCGGCCTGTGCACCCTGTTTCTCAAACTCGAATCCCAGAACCCCGGCGGATCGATCAAGGATCGTATCGGCCTGGCGATGATTGACGCCGCCGAACGCGACGGTCGCCTGCAACCCGGTGGCACGATCGTTGAAGCCACCGCCGGCAACACCGGCCTGGGCCTGGCACTGGTTGGCCGCGCCAAGGGCTACCGCGTCGTGCTGGTCGTGCCGGACAAGATGTCCACGGAGAAAGTCCTGCACCTCAAGGCCATGGGCGCCGAAGTGCACATCACCCGTTCCGATGTCGGCAAGGGTCACCCCGAGTACTACCAGGACGTCGCCGCCCGTCTGGCGAAAGACATTCCCGGCGCCTTCTTCGCCGACCAGTTCAACAACCCGGCCAACCCGCTGGCCCACGAATGCAGCACTGCACCGGAAATCTGGGCGCAGACCGAGCATGACCTGGACGCCATCGTGGTCGGCGTCGGCTCGGCCGGCACGCTGACCGGCCTGACCCGCTTCTTCAAGCGCGTGCAGCCGGATCTTGAAATGGTCCTGGCCGACCCGGTCGGTTCGGTGATGGCTGAATACAGCCGCAGCAAACATCTCGGCACCGCCGGTTCGTGGGCGGTGGAAGGCATCGGCGAAGACTTCATTCCGTCGATCACCGACCTGTCGAGCGTGCGTAGCGCCTACTCGATCAGCGACGAAGAAAGCTTCGATCACGCCCGCCAGTTGCTGAAAGCCGAAGGCATTCTCGGCGGTTCGTCCACCGGCACCCTGCTCGCCGCCGCGCTGCGTTACTGCCGTGAGCAGACCGTGCCGAAACGTGTGGTCAGCTTCGTCTGCGACACCGGTACTCGCTACCTGTCGAAGGTCTACAACGACCAATGGATGACCGATCAGGGCCTGTTGCAGCGCAAACGCTACGGCGATCTGCGCGACCTGATTGCCCGACGTTTCGAAGACGGCAAAGTCGTCAGCGTCGGCCCGGACGACACGCTGATGACCGCGTTCCAGCGCATGCGCCTGGCCGATGTCTCGCAGTTGCCGGTGCTGGTGGATGGCAAACAATTGGTCGGCGTGATCGACGAATCGGACATTCTGGTGCGCGTACACGAAGACGCCTCGCTCTTCAGCAAACCCGTCGCCCATGCGATGACAGACAAGTTGCAAACCCTCGCCCCCGGCGCCACGCTGGCTGAACTGGAAGCCGTGCTCAGCAGCGGCCTGGTGGCGATCGTTGCCGACGCTTCCGGCTTCCACGGCCTGATCACCCGCGTCGACATGCTCAATCAGTTACGGAGATCCCTCGCATGAGTCAGCACGACAAGAACGCCCGCCCTCAGGGCTTCGCCACCCGCGTGATCCACGCAGGGCAAACGCCGGACCCAACCACCGGCGCGCTGATGCCGCCGATCTACGCCAACTCGACGTACCTGCAAGACAGCCCTGGCGTGCACAAGGGTTTCGACTACGGCCGCTCGCACAACCCGACGCGTTTTGCGCTGGAGCGTTGCGTGGCGGATCTGGAAGGCGGCACCCAGGCCTTCGCCTTCGCTTCCGGGCTGGCGACGATTTCCACCGTGCTCGAACTGATCGACGCCGGCTCGCACATCGTCTCCGGCAATGACCTGTACGGCGGCACGTTCCGCCTGTTCGACAAGGTGCGCCAGCGCAGTGCCGGGCATCGTTTCAGCTACGTTGACCTGGCCGACCTGTCGGCGTTCGAAGCGTCGCTGCAGGACGACACGCGGATGGTCATGGTGGAGACGCCAACCAACCCGCTGCTGAGCCTGTCCGACCTCGCCGCCATTGCGCGCATCTGCAAGGCCCGCGGCATCATCTGCGTGGCCGACAACACCTTCGCCAGCCCATGGATCCAGCGTCCGCTGGAACTGGGTTTCGACATCGTGCTGCACTCGACCACCAAATACCTGAACGGTCACTCCGACGTGATCGGCGGCATCGCGGTGGTGGGCGACAACCCAGCACTGGCCGAGCGCCTGGGCTTTCTGCAGAACGCCGTCGGTGCCATCTCCGGCCCGTTCGACGCGTTCCTCACCCTGCGCGGTGTGAAGACGCTGGCGCTGCGTATGGAGCGTCATTGCAGTAACGCGCTGGAGCTGGCGCGCTGGCTGGAGCAACAGCCGCAGGTCAAACGCGTCTACTACCCGGGCCTGGAATCTCATCCCCAGCACGAACTGGCCAAGCGTCAGATGCGTGGGTTCGGCGGGATGATTTCCCTGGATCTGAACAGTGATCTGGCAGGCGCACGCCGCTTCCTGGAGAACGTGCAGATCTTCGCGCTGGCCGAAAGCCTCGGCGGTGTGGAAAGCCTGATCGAGCACCCGGCGATCATGACCCACGCGACCATCCCGGCCGAAACCCGTGCCAAGCTCGGCATCGGTGACAGCCTGGTGCGTCTGTCGGTGGGCGTCGAGGACATCGAAGACCTGCGGGCGGATCTGGCGCAGGCGCTGGCCAGTATCTAACTCGCAAAAACGTCAAAGCCCGCACGATGCGGGCTTTGGTGTTTGAGTAGGCGGCCAGTGCTGGTCTCTGGCTTACGAGGTTTATCAGGACTCTCACAGTACAGGCAATGTGCTCTGCTGCTTCACACGGCATAAGGGCTGGAACCCAGCGCGGGGTTCTTTCTAACCGTGTACCCTTCGGAACGCGCCCAACGCTTCCTCGCTATCCGCTTGCGCATCAGTCTGCGTCTTCGCCTACATTCTTGAGCCTAGCAAACACGCTGCTTTGCGCTACGCGGTTTTTAGATTGATTGTTTTCTAGCGCTGGCCTGCAAGGAAGGTAACCGACTATCGCCTTCGCGCCCCTTCCCCCCGCCATCCACCAAGCGCGAACTATACTTTTCAGTTCGCTGTCCGGATTTCATGTAAACCGTCGACACCTGTGCGCCCTGGGGTGCGCCCGTGCCAATCGCCAATCTGGTTAACCCCGGGCCAACGAGCCTTCCGTCGAGGATCCAATGACGGGCAATGCTCGGATGCTTTGTGGCTGATGGGTCGTGGAGAAAATCATGAAACACAAGCTTTGGTCAGGCGTCGTCCTGGCGGTCGCTGCATCGGTTGTGGTGATGCCCAGTGTCTGGGCTGCGCAGGCTCAGGCGCTGGCGTCTGACGGGGCGGATCATGTCAAGGCCGGGGCGGTTGCTTCGGATGGTTCGGATCATGTCGGCGCGGGTGCAGTAGCTTCAGATGGTTCGGATCACGTTGGCGCTGGCGCGGTGGCCTCCGACGGTTCCGATCACGTCGGTGCTGGCGCGGTGGCTTCTGACGGTTCCGATCACGTTGGCGCTGGCGCGGTGGCTTCTGACGGTTCCGACCATGTCGGTGCCGGCGCTGTAGCCTCTGACGGCTCCGACCACGTCCGCGCGGGCGCCCTCGCCTCCGATGGCGGCGATAAAGTGGGGGCCAGTCGATTCGCGTCCACTCGCGTTGGCGTAGGCTCTGACCAGGTCGCTTCCGCCCTCATGAACGGCAGTTATTCAGATCAGTTCAACAGTCCTCAATGACCGCTATCGGCGCAACCAGCCAACCACTGGTTGCGCCGCACTAGCACATCACTCTGCTTACGCTCGCAACACTCTTTCAAGACCTCTTCGATAGTGCCGCGGTGCCCCAAAGTGCGTCGCCAACTCTTTTTGATGTAATTGACTCCACAACTTGTATAAAATCCCGCCTCTCAATTACCTCATCTTAAATAAGCCTACCAGAGAGAATCATGGAACAACTAACATTGGACGAAACGGACTACACCACCATCCTCGCTGGCCACTTAAACAGCTATACAAAAAGCAAGACAGATCACAACTTCCCAGCGCCTTCAACACCACACTCGAAACGACAATCATATAAGAACCTGGATAAATCAAGCTGCTTCGACCTCATTCAAAGAATATCTGAATCATCGCTTCTGATCCTCGAAGTTAAAGTAACTCACAACGGAATAAAACTGCACAGTTTCAATGAACAACAAAGAATCATAGACTGCGCACTGAGAGACATCGGCATACCGCTAGAGTACTGCTACAACAATAAAGATGACTATCACGAAGTCAACGACGCCGAATATACACTCCTTGAAACAATGACTTCGCATCCTTTGCTGGTGTGTGACGAAAAAGGAAAAATCACAAAGCAGGAGCAACATATCGACTTGAAAAAGCTTGTCGACAAATTAATCAGCTCAGACAACTCAAACGCGGGCATGATAGGAGCCTTATTTAGCAACGGTCTCATTTTGCGAATGAGAGATCTGAACATCAAGGCACTTTTCTTTTCCGCACATGCGGGAGATTTGACACTTTACAGTGAAGAAGACATTTACGACATTTACGAGTGCTACTCAAAAAATGTTTCGCTTGGCAAAGGAATAGACTTGGAAAAAGCAACCCGCGCTGAACTCACCAACGAATTCAAGTCCTGCGCCGAAAAACTAAAAAATACCTTGGCCGCCTGGGAAGCAAAAAAGAAGCGTGACAACAATCCAGAAACCCCTGACTCTTTCGAATTCAGTTTCTGAAAAAACATACAGAACGCACCCGCCACTAGAAGCATCATTCCAGTGGCAGGGGCGTTCTGGATAAAGGCGCGAATCAGCCCTCCAAAACCAATCACATCCTTTGGTACCTCTAGAGTCGCGATCGCCCATTGGCCGTAGCCCTTCTGCTCCCAGTGGAGCAGTCATTTTTCCAGCATCGTTTGTGTCTGCCCGATTTCGCGCAAAGGCCGGCGGGGTTGAACTGGTTTGTCTGCGGATCGCCATAGATGGCGTACAGACTTTGCAGATCATCGGATCGGGGGGGGCCTGAGTATCAGGTGGTCGGTTTCTCGTGGAGGGACGCCAATCATGGATCGACCTGCGCCATCAGCTCCTGCACCGACTCCTGCCGCTTAGCATAACGCTGCGCCAACACCGCACAGACCATCAATTGAATCTGGTGAAACAGCATCAGCGGCAGGATCAACACACCAATGGTGCTGCCGGCGAACAACACCTGCGCCATCGGCACCCCAGTGGCCAGGCTCTTCTTCGAACCACAGAACAGGATGGTGATGCGGTCTTCCAGGTTGAACCCGAACAGTTTGCCCAGCACCGTCGACGCCAGCAGTACCAGCCCCAGCAGAATGCAGCAGGCCACCACCAGACCGAACAGATCGATCACCGGAATCTGATGCCAGATGCCTTCGTTCACCGCCTCGCTGAACGCGCCGTAGACCACCAGCAGAATCGAACCCTGATCGACGAATTTCAGCCAGTTCTTGTTGCGACCGACCCAGGCGCCGATCCAGCGGCGGGCGATCTGACCGGCGATGAACGGCAGCAGCAGTTGCACACTGATTTTCAGGATCGCGTCGACGGTCGAACCGCCGTCACCATGCACATTCAGCAACAGCGTCACCAGCAACGGCGTAAGAAAGATCCCGAACAGGCTGGACGCCGCCGCACTGCAGATCGCCGCCGGAATATTCCCCCGGGCCAGCGACGTGAAGGCAATCGCCGACTGCACCGTGGCCGGCAGAGCGCAGAGGTAGAGCATGCCCATGTACAGGTTGTCGCCCACCAGCGGCGACAGCAGCGGTTTGAGCGCCAGCCCCAACAGCGGAAACAGGACAAAGGTCAGACCGAACACCAACAGATGCAGGCGCCAGTGGCCGGCGCCGGCAATGATCGATTCGCGCGAAAGCTTGGCGCCGTGCAGGAAAAACAGCAGCGCAATCGCGATGTTGGTCAGCCAGCCGAAGCCGACCGCGACCTGACCACTGGCGGGCAGGAAGCTGGCGAGCAGCACCACGCCGATCAGGGTCAGGGTGAAGTTGTCGGGCAAGAATCGTGGGCGCGTCATGGTTTGCTCATCCGGGGGTTGCCAGTACGTGGAAGCGACTCTAACGTGACTGGAAATTACCGACTAACGCCGAAGAGCCTCAAGATGCCGCCAAAAGGACACGACAAGAGCGTCAGACGCAGCATTCCCGGGCTACAGAGCCTTCCGCGCCCGTTGTACGGGCGCACCGAATCGCTGCCCAATCGTGCCCTGACCCGCCGCCACAGTCATCCGTGGGTGCAGTTGTCTTACGCGATTCAGGGTGTACTTGAAGTGCAGACTGCCGCCGGTCGTTTCGTTGCGCCGCCGGAGCGGGCCGTGTGGATTCCGGCGGGTGTGCCGCATCGGGTATTCAGTTCCCCGCACACGGAAATGCGCAGTCTGTACATCGATTGCAGCGTGGCGAGCTGGGCGCTGGAGCGTTGCCATGTGCTCGGCGTCAGTGATCTCTTGCGCGAGCTGATTCGGGCCTTCAGTCAGATTCCTGTCGAGTATGACCAGAGCGGCCCTCACGGACGTTTGGCGCAGGTGATCCTCGATCAACTGGCCGAAGCCCCGCAAATCGACCTGATGCTGCCACTGCCCCAGGACCTTCGTTTGCGGCAGATCTATCAAAGTCTCGAGCAACATCCGGAACAGCAGACCACACTCAGTCACTGGAGCGAAAAGTTCGGCGTGACCGAGAAAACCCTGAGCCGGCTGTTCCTGCGCGATACCGGCCTGACTTTTCGCGCCTGGCGCCAGCGCTTGCGTCTGCTGGGCGCGCTGACGCCGCTGGAACGTGGCGAACGTGTCACGGAAGTGGCTCTAGCCTGCGGTTATGATTCGACGTCGGCCTTTATCGCAGCCTTTCGTCAGCAATTCGGGGAAACGCCCGGAGAATTTTTTCGATGATTTTTGTCGATATTTATCGAATTAAGACATGCCATTCGGCTAACTTCAGGGTAGAGTTTCGCCCATCAAGAATCTTTGACATCTTTCAACGATAACAATGATCAACAACCCTTTAGCGAACCTGTCGGCGGTAACAGCATGATCGAAGTCACTGAAGTCTCCATTGCCCAACTGCGCGCGGCGCTCGAATCCGGTCAGACCACCGCAGTTGAACTGGTGCAGGCGTATCTGGCGCGCATCGACGCCTTTGACGGCCCGGACACCGCCACTGCCTTGAATGCAGTGATTGTGCGTAACCCCGAGGCCTTGAAAGAGGCGCAGGCCTCCGATGCCCGTCGTGCCAAAGGCGAAACCCTTGGTCCGCTGGACGGCATCCCCTACACCGCCAAGGACAGCTATCTGGTCAAAGGCCTGACCGCTGCGTCCGGCAGCCCGGCGTTCGCCGATCTGGTGGCCCTGCGCGATGCGTTCACCATCGAGCGCCTGCGCGCCGGCGGCGCGATCTGCCTGGGCAAGACCAACATGCCGCCGATGGCCAATGGCGGGATGCAACGCGGCGTCTATGGACGCGCTGAAAGCCCTTATAACGCCGCTTATCTGACCGCGCCGTTTGCTTCCGGCTCGTCAAACGGTGCCGGCACCGCCACCGCTGCAAGCTTCTCGGCATTCGGCCTGGCCGAAGAAACCTGGTCGAGCGGTCGCGGACCTGCTTCGAACAATGGCCTGTGCGCCTACACGCCGTCGCGCGGGGTGATCTCGGTGCGCGGCAACTGGCCGCTGACGCCGACCATGGACGTGGTGGTGCCGTACGCCCGCACCATGGCCGATCTGCTGGAAGTCCTCGACGTAGTTGTCGCCGAAGACACCGACACCCGCGGCGACCTGTGGCGTCTGCAACCCTGGGTGCCGATCCCGAGCGTCGCCTCGGTGCGCCCGGCTTCCTATCTGGAATTGGCAGTGAAAAGTGATGCGCTGGCCGGCAAACGCTTGGGCGTGCCGCGCATGTACATCAACGCCGACCCCGAAGCCGGCACCAGCGAAGCACCGGGCATCGGCGGGCCGACCGGGCAACGCATCAACACCCGCGCCTCGGTGATCGATCTGTGGAAACAGGCACGCCAGGCCCTCGAAGCGGCCGGCGCCGAAGTGATCGAAGTGGATTTCCCGCTGGTCTCCAACTGCGAAGGCGATCGTCCGGGCGCGCCAACCGTGTTCAATCGCGGCATCGTCTCCAAAGAGTTCATGCACCACGAACTGTGGGACCTGTCGGCCTGGGCGTTCGATGATTTCCTGCGCGCCAACGGTGATCCGAAACTCAACCGACTGGCGGACGTCGACGGGCCGAAAATCTTCCCGCACGACCCGGGTACCCTGCCCAACCGTGAAGGCGACCTCGCCGCCGGGATGGACGAATACGTGCGCATGGCCGAGCGCGGCATCACGCCGTGGGATCAGATTCCAACCCTGCCGGACGGCCTGTGCGGTCTGGAGAAGACCCGCAAGCTCGACCTCGAAGACTGGATGGATCGCCTCGGCCTAGACGCGGTGCTGTTCCCGACCAACGCTGACGTGGGCCCGGCCGACGCCGACGTCAACCCGGCCTCGGCGGATATCGCCTGGAGCAACGGCATCTGGGTCGCCAACGGCAACCTCGCAATCCGTCACCTCGGCGTACCGACCGTCACCGTGCCGATGGGCGTGATGGCTGACATTGGCATGCCGGTGGGGCTGACCTTCGCTGGTCGCGCCTATGACGATTCGACTCTGCTGCGCTTGGCAGCGGCGTTCGAGGCGACCGGTTCGAAACGCTTGGTGCCGCCACGTACGCCGGCCCTGGCGGCAGGCAAGTAAATGCAAAACGGCGGGATCATTTGATCCCGCCGTTTTTTTTAACGCTCTGCCAGTTCTTCCAGCAAATCCGCCGAAGGCACAAAGAACAGACTGCCCGTGACCGCCGTGCTGAAGTCCAGCAACCGGTCGTAATTGCCGGGTGGCTTGCCGACAAACATGTTCTCCAGCATCTGCTCCAGCGGTTCCGGCGAACGCGCATAACCAATGAAATAAGTGCCGAACTCACCTGCGCCGGGCCGGCCGAACGGCATGTTGTCACGCAGGATCTTCACTTCCTCGCCGTCCTTGGTGATGGTCGTCAAAGCGCTGTGGGAGTTGCTCGGCTTGACCGAATCATCCAGCTCGATATCGGACAGTTTGGTTCGCCCGATCACCCGTTCCTGCGCCTCGACCGGCAATTCGTTCCATGCCTTCATGTTGTGCAGATACTTCTGCACCAGCACATAACTGCCGCCGCTGAACGCCTGATCTTCATCGCCTACGAGGGTGAAATGCTCGGCCTTGCGCCCGACCGGATTTTCCGTGCCGTCGACAAATCCGATGATGCTGCGCATGTCGAAATAGCGGAATCCCTGTACCTCGTCGGTGACCGTCACGGCACCGTCCAGCGCCGACATCAGCTGCGTCGCCAGTTCAAAACACAGGTCCATCTGATCGGCGCGAATATGCAGCAGCAAGTCGCCAGGCGTGGAGACGGCGCGCCGCCCTTCTACACCGAATTCGCGAAAGTCATGCAAGGACGCCGGTCGTGGGCTGCCGAACAGGCGATCCCAGGCGCTGGAAGAAAAACCACAGACGCAGGACAGGCTTCCCGAGGGAACGCGCTTGCCGACCGAGCGCGTCAAACCCGCGATATCGGCGCACCAGCCGCGGACTTTTTCGGCCGCCTCGGCTTCGGCGTTGAGGGTCGCCACGATGAATATCGCAGCGCTGGTGATCGGGCTGCAGACGGCTTGAGGATCTGGCGTGTCGATGATCGTCGCTCCTGGCGTGATGGACTGGCTCGACAGCGAGGTTAGCAAAGAAGTGTTGAATGAAGTATTACCCGTGCGCTGCCCGTGTCGTCCGACACTTCGCTTTTAACGAACAATGCCCACGAAATAAACGATTTTTCTTCGTCGGAATTCTCCTACTAGCATGGCCCCGTCTACCCCGAAAAACACAAAGACAGGGAGAACGACATGCACCCCATCAACATCGGCGAACCCTGGATGTGGGTCGCCTTCATCGTTTTTGTCCTCGCCATGCTGGCTGTTGACCTGTTTGTCTTCGGCGGGCGCAAGGCGCATCGGGTCTCGGTGCGCGAAGCCTCATCCTGGGTCATTGCCTGGTGCATGCTGGCGCTGGCCTTCGCCGGATTGCTCTGGTGGTATCTGAACGGCGAGTTCGGGCCCGAAATCGCCCAGCGCAAGACCCTGGAATTCCTCACCGGCTATCTGATCGAGCAGTCGCTGTCGATCGATAACATGTTCGTCTTCGTGATGATCTTCGGCTACTTCGCCGTGCCGCCGGAGTTGCAGCGGCGGGTGCTGTTGTACGGCGTGCTCGGCGCGATCGTGATGCGGGCGGCGATGATCTTTGCCGGGGTGTGGCTGGTCTCTCAGTTCACGTGGCTGCTGTATGTGTTCGGCGTGTTCCTGATCATCACCGGGATCAAGATGCTGGTGTTTGCCGAGCAGCAACCGGACCTCGATAACAATCCGCTTCTGCGCTGGGTACGCGGGCATCTGCGGATCACCAATGGCTTTCACGGCGAACGTTTTTTCGTGTTGCAGAACGGCGTGCGCTGGGCCACACCGATGTTTCTGGTGCTGGTGCTGATCGAGGCCAGCGACTTGATGTTCGCGGTCGACAGCATCCCGGCGATTTTCGCGGTGACGACCGATCCGTTCATCATTTTCACGTCGAACATCTTCGCGATCATGGGCCTGCGGGCGCTGTATTTTCTGCTGGCGGACATGGCCGACCGCTTTCATCTGCTCAAATACGGACTGGCACTGGTGCTGGTGTTCATCGGCGGGAAGATGACGGCGATGCCGTGGTTTCACATGCCGGTGGAGTGGTCGCTGGCGATTGTCGGTGGACTGATTCTGGCGTCGGTGTTGCTCAGTCTGATCCTGGCGAAGGACAAGTCGCCTGAAGAAAGTCAGGCGAAATAACGGCCAGGGGAGCGAACATCGTTCGCTCCCCTGGCCTTGAATTTACTTATCGGACTTGATGCTGGTCCAGACCCGCGTCCGCACCCGCTCCAGTTTCTGCGGCAGTGGCTGCACCACGTACAGCGTCTTCAGCGCTTCGCTGGTCGGCGTCAGGTTCGGGTTGCCGGTGATTTCCTTGTTGATCAGCGGCAGCGAATCCTTGTTGGCATTCGGATAGCCGAGGAAGTCACTAATCGAGGCGATGACTTTCGGTTCAAGCAAAGTGTTGAGGAACTCGTGGGCCTCTTCAACGTTTTTGGCGCTCTTCGGAATGGCGAAGGTGTCGAACCAGATCGGCGCGCCTTCCTTCGGCAAGCGCCAGTCGACCACCACGCCGTTACCCGCCTCTTTGGCACGGTTGCCGAACTGGTAGAAGCTGCCGGAGTAACCGATGGCCACGCAGATGTCGCCGTTGGCGATGTCGGTCATGTACTTGGCCGAGTTGAAGTAGGTGACGTAAGGGCGAACCTTGAGCATCAGGTCCTTGGCTTTCTCATAGTCGACCGGGTTCTGGCTGTTCGGGTCCAGGCCCAGGTAATGCAGGGCCAGCGGCAGGATTTCCGACGGCGAATCAAGCATCGCCACGCCGCAGGATTTCAGTTTTTCCATGTTCTCGGGTTTGAACACCAGGTCCCAACTGTCCACGGGCGCATTCTCGCCAAGCGCAGCCTTGACCTTGGCCGGGTTGAAACCGATCAGCACCGTGCCGACCATGTACGGCACGCCGTACTGATTGCCGGGATCGTTGGAGTCGAGCAACTTGAGCAGCGCCGGGTCCTGGTGACTCCAGTTCGGCAGCTTGGACTTGTCGAGTTTCTGGAACACGCCGGCCTTGATCTGAGTATCGAGGAACTGGTTCGACGGCACCACCAGGTCATAGCCGGAGTTACCGGTCAGCAGTTTGGCTTCGAGGGATTCGTTGGTGTCAAAGGTGTCCCAGGTCACTTTGATGTTGCTTTTGGCGGCGAAGTCCTTGGGCACCGCCGGCAGGATGTAATCCGCCCAGTTGTACACCCGCAGTTCGCGCTGTTCGGCTTGCACGGCGCTGGCCAGCAGCGTCAGCCCGCACACAGTGGCGCCCAGAATGCGTTTCATCGTGACCATATTGTGTTTCCCCGAATGCAGCGTGAGTCGATGGTTTTTATGTTCTGTACACGGCAGCGGCTGTCAGATCAGCCAAGGGCAAGGAAGGTGCAGCGTTTAGTTGTGGCTTCGATTCTTGCCGACAGCGTAGTCGGAGCACAGTGGCCGGTTGGCCAAAAGGGGATCGATATGGCCAATTTGCGTGACCGCCAGAATACTGAAACGACAATGCCCGGCGATTGGCCGGGCATTGTTTGAGTAGCGTTCACAGGATCAGTCGGTAAAGCCCAACCGCGTCGCCCTGCTCTCCTGCGCTTGCCCACGCGTCGCCAGGCAGTAATACAACGGGCAGGTCACGATCAGGCCGACCAGCCACGACAGGTCCGCGCCGTCCACCAGATTGGCGTAAGGGCCGACGTAAAGTGAGGTGTTGGCGAACGGAAGCTGCACGATGATGCCGATGAAGTAGGCAATGATCGCGTGCAGATTGAAGCGCCCGTAGATCCCGCCATCGGCGCGGAAGATCGAGGCGATGTCGTAGCTGCCGCGCTTGATCAGATAGAAATCGATCAGGTTGATCGACGCCCAAGGCACCAACACCAGAAGCAGCGCCAGAATCAATCCGATGAACTCGGAAATGAAATCCGCCGACGCGCCCAACGCCACTACGCAGCAACCCGCCAGCACCACGCTCGACAACATCACTCTCACTTTGATACTCGGCGTCCATTGGCTGGCAAAGGTCTGGATCGAGGTGATGATCGACAACACCGCGCCGTACAGATTCAGCGCGTTGTGGCTGATGATGTTGAGCAAGAACAGCACCATCAGAATCGGCCCCAGCCAACCGGTGGACTGCTTGACCGCGACCATCGCTTCGGTGCCTTCCGGCGTCGCCAACACTGCCACCGCGCCGAATGTGAACGACAGAATCGTGCCCAGCGTGGCGCCCAGATAAGTTGCGATAAATGGCTTGGCGATGCCGATGTCCGCTGGCAGGTAACGCGAATAGTCAGAAACGTACGGCGAGAAGCTGATCTGCCAGATGATGCCCAGCGACACCGTCGCCAGCCACCCGGACAGGTTGAAGCTGCCGCGGGTGAAGAAGTCTGCCGGCAAGTCATGGGCAAAGATGTAGATGAATCCGGCCAGCAGCGCGCTGCCCATCACCCAGGTGCCGATGCGATTGAGCGTATGGATGAAGTTGTAGCCGATCACACCGATGGCCGTGGCGCTCAGAGCGCCGATCAGAATGCTCAACGGCGCCGGCACCGACGGCGCAATGCCGACGATGGACTTACCGGCCAGCACGATGTTGGAAATGAAAAAACCGATGTAGATGATCGCCGCGAAGAACACGATCAGCAGCGCACCGTAACGCCCGAACTGACCACGACTCTGCACCATCTGCGGAATGCCCATGCGAGGGCCTTGCGCCGAAGCAAGGGCGATCACTATGCCGCCGATCATGTGCCCCAGCGCAATTGCCAGCAGCCCCCAGAACAGGTCGAGATGAAACACCTGGACCACCATAGCGCCGGTGACGATGGGCAGTGGCGCAATGTTGGTGCTGAACCAGAGAGTGAAAAGGTCGCGGGCCTTCCCGTGGCGTTCCGCGAGTGGGACGTAGTCGACCGTGTGATTCTCGATCAACGGATCTTGCCGGGACATCTGGGACATATACATGAACTCGATTGGGTCTGTTCTTATCGTTGTATGAAGCCAAACCGGGGGCGCTTCATGGCCGCCCCTCAGATGCAGACCATATTATGGTATTCCAACATTTTCACAAGACTGATCCGCTGTTTGCGACGGCATCTGATCCGGCATCCTCCCTGATCACCAGGCTTTACAGCTAGACAAAAGCCCCGTAAATGCTGACTTTCCGACGGATGAACCACGTTTATCGTTTCACCAAAAAAGCACTTGCAATAGATGTATTACGGTATACCATCAGACCCATAAACACATAAAAACACGCTTCACCGCACTCGAGGATTGACCAATGATCGATGCTGCCGTCTACAAACAAGTCATGGGCTCGTTCCCGTCCGGCGTCACCGTCATCACCACGCTTGATGACGACGGCCAGATCGTCGGTCTCACCGCCAGCGCCTTCAGCTCGCTGTCGATGGACCCGGCCCTGGTGCTGTTCTGCCCCAACTACAGTTCCGATTCCTACCCCGTCCTGATCAAGAACAAACGCTTTGCCATTCACGTGTTGTCCGGCGGCCAGCAGAGCGAAGCCTACGCGTTCGCCCGCAAAGGCAAGGACAAGGCGCAGGGCATCGAGTGGACGCTGAGCGAACTGGGCAACCCGATTTTGGCCAACGCGACAGCTATCATCGAATGTGAGCTGTGGCGCGAATACGAAGGCGGCGACCACGCGATCATGGTCGGCGCGGTGAAAAACCTCATCGTGCCTCAGCAGGACGCCGGCCCGCTGGTGTATTGCCACGGCAAGATGGGCGCCCTGCCCGCCTTCGCCTGATCCGCACGATTGCACTTAAACAGGCCTGCATGCGACCGGCCGACCACAAGAGATTCGAGGTAGCGTCATGAAATTTTCCCTGTTCGTACACATGGAGCGCTGGGACGAAAGCGTCAGCCACCGTCAACTGTTCGAAGACCTGACCGAACTGACGTTGATGGCCGAGGCCGGCGGATTCAGCACCGTGTGGATCGGCGAACACCACGCCATGGAATACACCATCTCGCCGAGCCCGATGCCGCTGCTGGCCTACCTCGCTGCCAAGACCACCACGATTCACCTGGGCGCCGGCACCATCATCGCGCCGTTCTGGCACCCGCTGCGGGTCGCCGGCGAATGCGCCCTGCTCGACGTGATCAGCAACGGCCGGATGGAAGTCGGTCTGGCCCGTGGCGCCTATCAGGTGGAATTCGACCGCATGGCCGGCGGCATGCCTGCCTCCAGTGGCGGCCAGGCCCTGCGGGAAATGGTCCCAGTGGTCCGCGCGCTGTGGCAAGGCGATTACGCCCACGACGGCGACATCTGGAAGTTCCCAACCTCCACCAGCGTGCCGAAACCGATCCAGAAGCCGAACCCGCCGATGTGGATCGCCGCCCGCGACCCGGACTCGCACAACTTTGCCGTGGCCAACGGCTGCAACGTGATGGTCACGCCGTTGATGAAGGGCGACGAAGAAGTCCTCGACCTGAAGAACAAATTCCAGACGGCGCTGGACAACAACCCGGATGTGCCGCGTCCGCAATTGATGGTGCTGCGTCACACCCACGTGCACTCAGTAGATGACCCGGAAGGCTGGAAGGTGGGCGCGAAAGCCATCTCACGTTTCTATCGCACGTTTGACGCTTGGTTCGGCAACAAGGAAGTGCCGGTGAACGGCTTCCTCGCCCCGAGTCCGGAAGAGAAATTTGCCGGACGGCCAGAGTTTGAACTGGAGAGCCTGCACAAGACGGCGATGATCGGTACGCCAGAGGAAATCATTCCGCGGATCAAGTACTACCAGGAACTGGGGGTGGATGAGTTCAGTTTCTGGTGCGACAACAGCTTGCCGCATGCGGAGAAGAAGAAGTCGCTGGAGCTGTTTATCAAGCATGTGGTGCCGGCGTTTCGTTAACAACTCTGCTGATTGTATCTGCCCAATAAAAATGCCCTGATAATCCAGGGCGTTTTTGTGCCCACGCTTCCAAAACTCATTCTTTTTTCTGGCGTTCAATTTTGCGTTTGGCAAGAAATGTACATATCAGCGAGGGCGCGACAGGGACCCTTTCATACAAATCTGAGTTTCCAGTAATCGTTCCCTGCTACTACCCAGTACCGCTCACTCGCCGGAATCAGAAAGCTGAAATCAGCATTCTCTGCAGCCCAGCCCGGCTCGACCAGATCCTCATGAACACGCACATCATCCATGTGCATGAATATTTCTCGATCAAAATTGATATAAAAACTGGGGAAGCGCGAGCTAATAACATTGGCACGCTTGTACACATCCGGCGTCAAGCCCTCGCCTGTCTGGTAGTAATGCTCAACCCTTTTAAAAACCTCTGCATCTGCCCCAATAAAATCCTGCAGATCGTGGGAAGACAGAATTTTTTCGCTTGAGTCGTGGAGGTACTTGGGGAAATTATCCGCAGTCATTTTGAGGACACCCCCTCTGAACGCCTTGCAAGCGAGTTCATATTGCTCCCGGCTTATACTCCCGGCGTCCAGGTAAGCACGGTAGTCTTTTTCCGCATCAAGGGTGAAGTTGTATTTTTCGTCTACGACCCAAAAGCTCTTGCCTGAACAAACAAAGAAGCAAATGTTTTTATCACCGTTCCAGAGCTCATCAAAAATTGTTTGATTGACCTTCATTCCTTGGACTCCTTTAAGAAGCACTAACCGCCCTGGCGGATATCAGTCTCCAGCTCTGTCGGATCAGGCAGGAAGAAACGGGCAGTCAACCAGCATGTCGCCATTGAAGTGACAAAGAGTACGACCATTCCGAAAATCTCATCGGAAAACTTCGCACTCTCTACATCCCGTACAACGGCGACAATAAACGGAGTAACCCATAAAGTGGCCAGCACCGCGCCCGACAGCGCTATAACGGAACAGGCTCGACTTGTCCTTTTGACTTTCATCGATGCGATCACCAATGAAAACAGCAGAAATGGCACGAGAAACACCACTTGAGCCAGAACAGGTCCGAGGAATGGCATCAACATCAATTCCGCCCCTGCGACCTCCCCCATCAACCGTGGGTTCATGGCCAAATGGGCGACGGTCGCAATCGTCTTGAAGAAGCCGGCGATAAAACCCGGCGCCAACGGGCAAAGAAGAAAAGCCAGGAAAACCTTCAGACGCGGATAACTCACATCACTCACAGGCAAATTCTTCCTCACGCATTGATGGGCTCTCTGAATTCAGCAGGTCAGCTCTTTACAGGAATGCGCTGCTCGGGCTGAGTAACGTCGTAGACGTGCTGCTCGCAACTGCCGCCCACAAACTCAAACTCCACCAGATAGGCTTTGCCACGCTCTGGCGTAAACGAATTGCTCACTGGCCCGCAGGTATGGAGAACCCCGGTACGAGGGCCATTGGCGTAGCCCGACACTTCAATTCCCTTATCGGCATCGACCTGGGTTTCCAGTTGCGGGAAGCGTTTGGCTACCGCGCTGTTGCCCACTTCGTTGAGCTTGGCAATCCAGCCGAACACCTGGCCTCGCCCCGAATCCACCACGGTTCCCAGTTCTTCCATGCGGCGGTCGGGATCGTCTGCACGACGGATCGAAAACTCAACCGGAATCGTCGAGCCCGACGCTTTCATCACAACCTTGGCGTGCTGTGCATCGACCGCCACCGTATTCTGGTGCAGCTGGACACCGTCCTTCAGCAGACTGGGAGAAGAATCCCGAACGTTGGAATGGCAACCTGAAAGCGCGAACGCCAAGGTCAAAGTGACGAGTGCAGGTTTGTTCACGTGTGAATCTTCCCTAATGAGCGCAACGAGACGGAGGTGATATCAAACATCGGCGCGATATTAGATGGCCACTATTTTGGCGTCAATCATTCGATTAAAAAAAGGGGCAATTTTATTACCTGTAGATCGCCGAATTATTAGAACAGTCAAAAAACCAAAACTCAAAAGGAGACACATTTAATTAATTAAATGTGTCATTTCCGCCCAGCCCGCTTTTCATTTCAAAACAACCGACGCCCACTCCAAATCACTTTCTAAAAAATCATAATCATATGAATCAATTGATCTTCAGAATCTTCCAGACTGCCTCCCCCTCCACCACCAAAAATTATTCTATCGGTACGAGCGTAAAACCATTCTTCAGCCTCATCATAAACCAGCTCAAAACAAGTAGCTGCACAATCAACTCGCGAACCAAGCCCCCTACCCTCCACTTTCCCCTGATAGGAGTAAGTTAGTCTTTTGTCTCCCAGCGAGCCGAAATAATCGAACATCCATACGGAGACACTGGAAACCCTACCATTCAAAAAACCGACCACAAGCGCCCTAGTCTCGGATAACACTTTCTCTGAACCTGGAAACTGCAAATTCCAGCCCGTAAGATTCAAATCAAAAATATCAAACCGAAAAAATGTCTTACCTGAACTTTCTGTAACATCCAAAACCAACAATGGAGTATCAGAAAACTTATACACTCTCGCTTTCGGATCTACACAACACTCAAGGAGCATGGATTCAAACTCCTCACGCGTTGCCCCCAACTCAATACCAGCCAGTTCTACACCTGGGACGACGGGGGCAAACCAGTTCACTTTAATCATTTCAAGACCCATATGTCGTTCTTATAAACCAACCTTTGACCAGATGAATTATAAAACGCTGTCTTTTTTTCAAGATCCGCCTGATAAACCCCCTCAGAGTTGAGTTTATATTTAACCTTATAGGTAGCAGGGTCAATAACCTTAACCTTGCTCCCATCCACAAAAGTAAACTTATAGTACTGACCACTATGTATCGACTCAGAACTAACAGGACTAAATTGTACTTCCTTTATTAACGAATGCCCCTCAACGATAAATATTTGAGCATTTCCCGAGCTATTGGAACTTGGAGGCTTAGGCGTTATTTTAGCGCCATCCATCCTATACGCCTTAGCGAGATCATCCAGTGACGCACCCCACACTTGATCCAAGGTTCGTGGAATACCTTCTTCAATTGCAAGCTTGAGCCTGAGTTCCTCTCTCGCAATCGACGATGTTGCCGGAATTCCATCGTCGACTACAACCAGTTTCCCCGAGTCGATCGGATTTTCCGGAGTAATCGGATTGTCCACTTTCGGCGGCGTGGTGCCAGTTTTCGGAGGTTCAACGTCCGGCTTCGGTAGGACATCAGGCTTAGGTGGCACCACCGGCTTCTGCGGATCCAACACCGGCACATCCGTATCCGGCAGCTTCTCCGAAAACTTCGTGATCTGCGTCTTGAGATGGTCAATCTTGACCGTCGATCCCACTTCTTTGATGGTCTTGACCGAGACGTCGATACCCATACGCGACAGTTGCAGCGACGCATTCGCGGAGCTGGTGCCGCCACCGGCCATGAGCTGGACGATAAGCGCTACGGCCTGACCCATTTGCCGGCCAACGTTCTCCGCGTTCTCGTCGCCGCCCACGGTGGCTGCTTCAAGGATTTGCGAAAGTTGCGATTTGAAGGCATCAGCGACGCTTTTACCAAGGATGTTCACCGCCTCATCAGAAGCGAGGAACTCGTTCATGGCGTGGAAGCTTTCCACCGGATCACGCAGCAGATTCACTGCACTGTCCAGAGCGCCCAGTCCAGCGCCTGCCATGCCGTCCGTGAAGCCTTTCATGACTCCGGAAGCTGTCAGCAGATCCTGTCGTGCTGAAATGAGTCCCCACTTCGCGATGATCGCCAGCTTAAGGGCCAAGTTGGGCTCTGCATCGATTTCCTTTTTGGCCTGGACGTACTGCTGCGTTGCCAGCCAGTTGTTGTCGATGTTGGCTGTCGCTGCATTATTCGCGGTCGCCGCGCCATTTGGATTGCTCATGGCCGCAATACCGGTCACCAGACTGGTGATGATGTTGCGTTTGGCTTCACGTTCTATTGCGGTTTCATTCGGGTCGGAGTCTGCAAACAGGCCGGCCAGCACACTGGACGCCGAACCACCCAAGGCACCCGCCGAACAGCTTTGATTGCTGGCGGCAGCGCCTGCGCAACCGAGAATCGCATGCAAGGCGGCGTGTTCCGGACTGCCCTCTTTCAGACCTTTTTTCACCAGGTCGCCGATGTACGACGAACCCTGCTGCTGGACGTAGTTGACCACCATGTTTTGTGCGAATTGCGAGCTGCTACCGGTGACGCCACCGCTGATCCCGGCGACCAGAGCTGTTGCAATCTGTCGGTAGGTACCACCAGCGCCCCAGTTGTCGCCGATTTCTTGTACCTGCTTCTGGAGCACCAGGTATTTCTCGTGATGTTCCAGCTTCTTGGCTGGATCGGTTTCGCTTTTGGAAAGCGCATACTCGACTTCAGCCTGTTTCTTCTTGTCATCAATTTCACGCGCGCGGCTCTCGATGAACTGCGAAACGTTCTGCACGAATTTGCCGACAATCTCGAAATCAACACCAATTTCCTTGGCATCGAAAATCGGCTTTAGCTTGTTGCTGCCGTCACGCTCGCTGGAAACATCGGTGTTGATCGCAGCGATGGCCTGTTCGGCCGTTTGCCCGGTCAGCTCCTGTTGCTTTGTGCTGTTAGTGATGGTGACGGCAGCGCCGCTGATACCACTGTAAGTGGTGCTGCTGGAGTTTCCGCTGGCAAACAGAGCAATAGGAGTCGTTGCGCTGACGCCATCCTTGCTCGCGACGACTGGCCCGCCTCTGTTGGCCGTCGCGCTGGCATTGCCATTGGCGTCACGCCCCATGTCGCTGCCATATCCGCCACTCAGGTTAATGCTGCTGGCATCGTACTCAGCCTTGTTCTTGACGTCCGACGTGGTCAGCGTGCCGGTGCTTAATGTGTTTTTGCCGTCAGCCACCGCTTTGTCGGTACTGGCAATGATCGCCCCGACGAGGTCAGTGTTGCCCTTGACCTCGACCTGGAAACCACCATTGCCCGCCTTGATGCCCGACTGCTCGGAGACGCTGGCGTATTCACTGTGCATGTGCTGCTGGGAGATGCCGCCGCTGACGCTGCTGTTGCCGACGCAGAACGGAGGCACGCAGACACTCAGGCCGACGTTGGCGCTTGACTGCTTGGAGGTGTAGGTACTGGTGTCTTGCAGGCTCTCGATATTGAGATCGCCGCCCACGTTGACCTTGACCGTTTCACCGCTGGCGGTAGCACCCTTGATGTTGGTGTCGCCACCACTTTTCAGGTTCAGCGTGCCGCCGGATTTGACCGAGGTGTTGGTGTGCGTGACGTCGTCACCGTCGCTGCTGCCACGGCCCTTGTTGGCGGCCAGTTCAAAGGTAATACCGTTTTGCTCGCCGAAGCCGAAACCGATACCGGCGCTCCAGCCGCTGTTGCTGTTGGTGCTTTCCTGATGAGCAGTGTTCTGTGCGGACAAAAGATTGATCGCGCCATCGGCGTTCAGCGAAACATCGCCACCGCCTTCAATGCGACTACCGACCACATTGATGTTGCTGTCGGCACCGGCGCCCTTGGCGACGATGTTGATGTTGCCACCCGCAATCACACCGCTGCCGACGACATTGCTGCCGCTCTGGCTGCTGTTCATCTTGCTTTGGCTATTGCTGAGGTTGACGCTGACCTTCACTCCGACCCGAGGGTCTTCTTTCAGGGCCTTGGCCGCGTCCACCGCCTGGTCGCCACTCATGGCCGCATTCACGGCAGCGAGTGCAAGCATCCGCCCGTCTGTGGTTTTCCCGGCGGCCTCGCCCATCTGCTGGATGCCACGCAGTGCATCCACCAGCGGAATGCTCACCGTGCCACCGACGGCGGTGCGATTGGTGCTGGCGGTTTTGGTGGAACTCAGCGTGTCATAGCCCTCGCCGATATCCACGTGCTTGGCCGTGATCCCGATGTCACCCACCGGCGCGACCAGTTGACTGGCCGTCTGGGTGTAATGATCCCCGGCCGTCAGCAGGATGTTGCCGCCAAGCGATGCGATCTGACTGCCCGACTGGCGAGTCGTGGTGCTCTGATCCGATTCCTTGGTCTTGACGATCCCCGTCGCGCCCTGCCACCAGGAACCGATCTCGCCCACCTTCTTGCTGCCTGAAGAGGAACTGGCGGTCGTGGTGTTTTCAGCGCTGATGACTTCCAGATTGCGTCCGGCGTTGATACCGATGTTCTTGTCGGCCACCAGCGTACTGCCTTCAACGACCGTGTCCCGACCGCTCTTGATCTGCAGGCTGCCGGCGCTGATATCGCTGCCGATGCTCTCGGTGGAAGTCTGTTGACCCTGTTGCGACTTCTGCGTGTTGGACAGCAGCCCGGTAATCGTCGCCCCCGTCTTGCTGGAGCTCTGCGACTGGCTGGAGGTTTGTGTTTCCTGGGCGGCGCCGATGAACACGTCATTGGCGGCGGTCAGCTTGATCTCATCCGTTGCACGCAACGAGGCCGCCTTCAACGTAATGTCGTTGTCGGCTTTGAGCTCCATGCTCTTGGCAACCCACTCGGTGCTGTTCAAGCGGGTTTGAGTGGCCTCGGCACTATTGGATTTGCTGGATTTCCAGTTCTTCTTCGAAGAGGCACTGGCCTGGCTGGCATAGTCCTCGGCTGCGTCGAGATTGATGTCATGGCCGGCAGTGGCCAGCAACGATCCATCGGCTTTGACTTTTGCCCCTTGTGCATTGATGTCTTGACCTGCAGACATCACCAGCTTGCTTCCCGACTCGATACTCGAGCTGACCGATGTAATGCGTTCGCTCTCGGTCATCACGGATTTTTTCTTGCCGAAGTCGCCCTTCTTCGTCTTGGTATAGAACGAATGATCAAGGTTATCAGCGGTCAGCAGGTTCAGGTCGTCGCCGGCATAGACAAAGGCCTCGCCACCCGACTTGACATGGCTGGCGATCAGGTTGAGATCCTTGTCGGCATTGAGCGTCAGGCTTCCACCAGCCTTGATCACGCTCGATTGCTGGGCGACGTGATCCTCCTCCGCACGGAACTTCTTGTTCCAGCCGGTGGCATGGGACTCGTCAGCCGCTGAGCTGATCGTCAGGTCACCTTTGGCATTGATGTCAACGTTGCCTTTGGCGTCGACATTACTCGCCACCACGCTGACGTCACGCTGGGCCGTAACCTTGAGTGTGCCGCCGACGTTGACGTCCGAGCCATGCTGCTTGACCGTCGAATACTGATAGTTGGTATTGCTGCGGTCAGTGGTCTGTTCGGTCGAGTCGATGTGTACATCGCGGCTGGCCGTCAGCGTGGTATCGCCACCACTCTTCAATACGCTGCCGCTGTTGTTGATGTCACGACCTGCGCTGATCACCAGTGCATTCGCCGCTTCGATGCGCGAGGCGTTGTCGACGAAGTCGGTTTCTTCGCTCAGGCGACCGTCAGTGCTCTTGTGGGTGGTAACCGTGCGCTCGTTGATCACATCGCCATGTTCGGCGGTCAGAGTGACGTCGCGCCCGGCAATAATGCCCCCGGCCTTGTTGGTCAGATTATTGGTGGCCGTCAACTTCAGGACATTTCCGGCCTCGACCAGACCACTGCTCACCAGGTCTTTTTTGGCGGTTGCATCGAGGTTCTGGCTCGCGCGCAACGTACCGGAGTTCTCCAGGTTCTCACCGGCGATCAACGTGACATCGTTGCCTTGGATCAACGCACCATTGGCCGCGAGGCGGTTGTTGGCGTTGGCCAGGTACAGCACCGGCACCAGGACTTTTTCGCCGTTTACTACACGCTCTTCGAGCCAGACGATGTCGTGGGTCAGCGCAGCGACCTGCTGTGCACTGAGGGTAACGCCCACGCTAAGGTTCAAGGTGTTCTTGCTGGCGATGGCGTTGTCCATCAGGTACTTGTAGACCGCCTCATCGGAATTCTGCCCATCGATGAAACGCTGCCCCGTCCGGGCCACCACGGCTTGCTGAATCAGTTTCTGTTCAAAGAGGCCGTCGCCCAGACGCTTGGCACTCTGGTCTGCGCTGTAGCCCAGTCCCTTCAGCAGATAATCCGAGCTCATGAACTGCTTGAGGTCAGTGAGCACTGGGTTGGTTTCGATCAGGTATTTGTGCGGCTGAGACTTGCCGGCGTTGCTCGGCAGGCCTTGCACCCGGTTGATGGTCACCGGGGTCGGCGATGGATCGGCGGTGACCTTGCCGCCGCTCAACGTCCAGCTCTGCGGGCCAGTGGCGGTCGGATTGCTGCTGCCTTCCGTGCTCAGACGGAACAGGCCGTTCTGGCCTGTCGGCAAGCTGAAACCTGGCAGGTCGATCGGGCTGACCTGCTGCTGGGCGAGATCCGGCGGCAGTTGCGGGTTGATCTTGACCACCGTGGAGTAGCCGCTGCCAGCGCCCGTATCGGTGTTGGTTTTGCCTGCCGCGACGTAGCTGTAATAAGGACGCACCACACTGTTGTCGATGGTCTGGGCCGCATTCAATGTGATGTTGCCACCAGCCTGGATCACAGCGTCATAGGAACTGCCGGATCCGGGGACGGTAACGATGCTTTCGGTGAGCTTGCCACCGCCAAGCATGCTTATGAAGCGACTCAGATCCGCCTCAACAGTAGGCGACGGCGTGTCTCCGTTCTTTTCGTTGAATGCTTTGGCTGCGGGCTCGGTGGCGTAGATCTGGTCAACGTAGTTCCAGTAGGTACGCTTGGTGATGATCTCCTGCTCTTGCACGCCCTTGTTGGTGATAGTGCCGGCATTGACCGAAATGTTGCCGGTGGCGGCAATGGTACTGCTGCTGTTGTTCAGAGCCTGGACGTTGAGCGACATGTTGCCACCGCTGGTCAGGCTCGCGGCCGCGCTGCTGTTGCTGACTTTCAGGCGATCGGTCTCGGCAATCTCCCAATGCCCGTTGCGTCGACCGCCACTGCGAAAATCACACCCGGCAATCGGGATCAGATTGCAATCGAGCTGGGTGATGACCACCGAGTTTTTTTCATGCGCTGTGTATTCGAGAATGTCCCTGACGTTATTCACGGTCAGGGCATTGATGGTCAGGTCTCGCGCGCCGTAGATCTCGCCGGAACGATTGTCCAGCAAGTCAGCCTTGCCACTGTCGCGATCACGGCCGATATGCACATTGTTCAAGCCATACACATTACCGTAGGCGTTGGTGAAACTGGCCAACAGCAGACGCATGTCGCCGCCACTGGTGATCAGGCCCCCGCTGTTCAGGAGGGCACTGGTGGTCAGGGTGAGCTCTTTGCCGGAACCGATGGTGCCGTAGTTATTGATGTTGGCGGCGCCCAGGGTCAGATCACCGCTGGATGTCAGACGCCCTTGGTTGTTCAACACGCCATTGATATTGATGGTGGTGTTGCCGCCACCGGCAATGCTGGTCCCGGCGTTGAGATCCAGCTGATTGGCCTTGAGCGCCAAGTCACCCAGACTGCTGGTGCGACCACTCCCGGAATAATTGCCCCACAAGGTCAGGTCCAGCGCGCCGTCACTGGCAATCAACCCATCGTTATTCCAGCTGCCACCGCTCCCGGTCAGTTTGCTGACCGCCAGCAACTGCCCGCTAGCCGTCTGGTTGAGGTTGTTGATGTTGACCGTCAGACGATCGGCCTGGATCAGACTGCTGTTGGTCCAGCCATCGGCTGTCAGTGTCAGTCCGCCGCGGGTTACGAAGCTGCCGCCAGCACTGCCGAGCTGTCCGGTGGCAATGTCGAAGATTCCGGTACCGACATGCAACACGTTACCGCCACCGTTCAGCAATCCACCCGCGCCGAGGCTGAGGTCATTGTTGGCGCTTTCTACGGTACCGTTGCGGTTATCGAACAGACCGCCGAGGGTGAACGCGGTTTTCCCGGTGCTGCCGAGTGCACGCAGCTGGCCCGTCTGGTTATCGATACTGGCAGCACCCACGCTCAGCGTGCTGGCGCTTTCGATGATACCTGTGCGGTTGTTCAGGGCACCGCTCAAGCTGAAATCGATTTGTTGTCCAGCCACCTGGCCGCCGGTACTGCCGCTGTTGTCAAAATCCCTACCGGTGACGCTGGCGCGTTGCTTGGCAACCAGTACGCCGTTGCGGTTATTGAAATTACCGTTGTTGCCCAGATCGATAGTCGCGTCACCGCTCTGTGCAGCGATCCGTCCAGCCTCGTTGTCGAGACCGGCCAAGGCCTTGAGCGTCAGTCGCTGAGCCTGGATCACCCCACCCTGTCCGTTGCGCAACAAGCCGCCGACCTGCGCAGTGAAGGCGCTTTTGAGGCTGGACAGCACACCGCCCCGGCTGTCGAGGCTGGCAGCGGTGACGTCGAGATCGCCGGATTTGGCTACGAAGCGACCGCTCTGGTTATCGATGGCGCCATCGACCTTGGCGGTGAGTAAGCCTTCGCTTTGCAGGGTGCCCTTGGCGTTGTCGAGGCTGGCAGCGGTCAATTGCAGATCAGCGGCATCGCTGTAAATCAGACCACCACTGTTTTGCACAGCACCGCGCGCGGTGAGCACCAGGTTGTCGTTGGCAGCTACGGTGCCGCCATTGCGATTGTCGAGGTCGCCGGTCAACAGGCTGAGCAGTTTCTGGCTGACCAGTTTGCCGCCCTGGTTATTGATTTGCGCGGCACGTGTGATCACTAATGGACCAGCGCCGGCCAATTGACCTTTGATATTTGTCAGAGCGCCCAGCAAGTCGAGATTGACAGCCGCTTCACTGGCTAGAACCCCTTCTGTGTTATCCAGGTCTGTGCCGGTGAAACGGATGTCCTGCTTGGCGTTGATGGTCGCATGGGTGTTGTCGAGACGTTTGGCGCTGATATCCAGAACCGCGCCGCTGTCGATCTGGCCACCCTGCCCGTTGTTCAATGTGCCGGTGACGGTCAGAGACTGCGCGCCCTCGCTCGAGAGCGCGCCTTTGTCCGAGTTATCGATGTTGGCCGCGGTGATCTTCAAGATGCCTTTGCTGGCCAGTGCACCGGTGTTGCTGTTGCGGATATCGCCAGTGAGATCGACCAATAGATCGCCATCACGACTGGACAACGTACCGTGATTGCGATTGTCGAGACTGCCACCGAGCAGGCTCAGGTTTTGCCAGCCGGAAATCAGACCATTCAGATTGCGCGTGTTGTCAGCGCTCAGATCCAGTCGCTGACGACTGAAAAGCTTGCCATCACTATTGTCCAGATTGCGTGCGGCAAGCGTATAGCTCAGGTCGCTGGAGAGTTCGCCGCCCTGGTTGTTCAGGTCCCGCAGACGATTGATGCTCAACCGGCCTTTGGTCGTAATCAGACCTTTGCTGTTGTTGAGGTCGCCCATCGCACCGCTGAAATCGATGGCGATGGCACTCCCGAGCAGCGAGCCGCCATTCTGGTTGTTGATGTTGGCAGCGCTGATGGCGAGAGTTTGTGTGGCGCTGATCAGCCCCTTGTCCTGATTGTCGAGCTGACCGTCAACGCGCAGATCCAGGCCGGCACGACTGGTGAAGGTAGCGCCATTGTTGTTCAGGCTACCCGCGCGGGCGTCGATGCTGGCTGCAGCGATAAGCCCCTTGATATTGGTCAATGCCTGCTGCACGCGCAGGGTCAGGGTTTGATTGCTCAGCAGTTTGCCATCGCTGTTGTCCAGGCTGTCGGCAGCAAACGTAAACGCCTGGGCGCTGGAGATTTCACCGCCACGGTTGTCGACCTGTTGCAGGTTTTTCAGAACCAGCAGCGGTGCATTGATCAGACCCTTCTGGTTGTTCAAGACGCCGTTGTTGAGATCAAGCGCCAGCGACGTATCGCTGGTGAGTTGTCCACCTTCGTGTTGATCGAGGCTTGCTGCATTGACCGACAACGCACCATTGCTGGCGATCCGCCCCTTGTCGCTGTTGACGATGTGGCCAGCCTTGAGCGTCAGGTTGTCGAGGGAGGTCAACTTGCCACTCTGGTTGTTGATCTGGCCGGTGGCGGTAATGCTCAAGGCTTTTCCGGCATTTACCAGCCCTGCAACGTTGTCCAGCGTTGCCATGCGCAATGTCGCACTTTGCAGGCTCGACAGTTCGCCGCTGCGGTTATTCAGGTGACCGATGCTGGCATCCAGACGCCCGGAACTCTTGATCAGACCGTTGGTGTTGAGTACCTGGCTGGCGTTGAGACTCAGATCCCCCGTGCTCAGTACGCGACCTTTGTTCTGGTTATCAAGAATGCCTGCGGTCACGCGCGTGTTTTGCGCGCTCAAGGTACCGCCCTGATTGTTCAGGGTCTGTGCCGCCGCGACCGTCAAATCGCGGTTCGCAATCACGCTTTTGCCGGCGTTATCGATGCTGCGCGCGCTGATGGCGACATTGCCTGCTGCATTGCGAGTGTTGTCCGCGTTGACTCCGGCTTCGATGATGCCGTTGTTGGTCAACTGCCCGCCGGCATTGAGGTTGATATTGTCCCGTGCTGCGAGAGTCTGCCGGTTGGTCAGGTTGCCCTGGGTCTGAGCGTTGACGTTCGTGCCGGCATAAACCGGTCCCTGGGCGTCGAGGCTGGTCGCCGTGATGTTGATGATGTTCGCGGCCGAGGCCTGCGCCAGGGTCAGTTGACCGTTGCTGTCGATCTGGATATCACCGCCGCTGGCCGCCACGTTGCCTGCCAGCTTCACCCCCACGCCGGCTTCCGTGCCCACCAGTTTGATCGCCCCCGCATACATCCCGCCAAGCGCCGAAGAGTCGATGGCCAATTGCGGTTTGGTGCTGCCGTCATCGGCACGGGCCGTGGCATTGAGAGTTTGCGCGTTGACGTCGTTGCGACCGGCAACAATGGTCAGGTTCTGCGCCCGGATTTCGGCATTGATTTTTGCGCTGCGGGTGATGATTTCGAAACGGTCGACGTTGCTGGCGTTGAGCCCCGTACCTTCGATGGCGACGCTGCCCTGATCAACCTGAAAGCGATCCAGACGACCCGCACCATCAAGCACCGGTTTACCGGTAGTCAGGGTCACTCGTGGGGTGTTGATGAAACCGCAACCGTTGCAACTGATGCCATAAGGGTTGGCAACGATGACTCGCGCCGACTGCCCCGCCACTTCGGTATAGCCGCGCAACTGGCTCGGGTTGCCGCCCACCACTTCGTTAAGGATGGTTTGCGCCGCCACACGATTGGTCAGGTGAGGGTTGCCGACGATGATCCCGCCCAGTTGCGTCTGCCCGGTCTGAGCTGCCACGTTGTTGAGGATGACGCCCTGTGCCCCGACGTTGTAGTCGTGAAACTGGTTGTGTGAAAGCCCCGAGCCGTCAGGCGTGGCGATGTTGACGATCGGCACGCCGTTGCCTGCCTGCCCCAGACTCGTACCGGGATTGGCCACCACAATCCCGTCCGCCTGCGCCCACATCGGTTGCCAGAACATGACGTTGGCCAGCAGGAATGCCAGTCCGCGTTTGGGCATGCCCCAGAAGTGTTCGCGGCTTTTTACGGCCGCAGCAGGTTGGCCGGCCAGAAAGGTCAGGTGGCGAATGTCCATATCAGTATCTCGGGGCAGGCGGAAATTAAATGAAGAAGTCCAGGCGGAAATAGATCGGCGCTTCGCGCTCGGTCAGCGCGGCCGGTCGTTCCAGGGAATGGGCGAAGGTCACGCTGGCCGCGACGTGCTCGCCACGAGCGAACAGCTCCAGCGAGTTGCTCGACATGCGCCCGTGCTGGTCACCGTTGTAACGATCATTGCGAATGACGCCCTGGTCGTAGCCCAGGCTGGTGCCGTATTCGGCGAATACCGGGCGCAGCCATTCGGCAGTCACCGGGCGCGCCCAACGCAGATCGTTGCGCCAGTAGCCACCGCTGTCGCCGGACAGCGACTGATCCTTGTAGCCACGGATCGACGACAACCCGCCGAGGCTGGTGCGCTGCGAACTGAACAGCACGTCTTCGCTGCGCTGGCCGGTCATCAGGCTGCTGAAACTGAGCGATTCGCCCCACAGCTTGAACGGCTGCAGGTAGCTCAGGGTCGCGGTGTATTTGCGGTAGCGCGCGTCCGGTTCGCCGGGGCCCGGGTCGTGGCTGCCCTGGGCATCGAACGCACCGATGCCTTGCTGCATCCCGGCGTCGATGTTGACGAACGCGCTGCCGATCCGCCGCCCGTGGTTGATGCCGAACTGCGCTTCGCTGATGCGGTTGCTGCTCAGGCGCAGCTTGCTGTCTTCGATGAAGTTGTTGCTGCGCAGGTACGACAGGCCGGTGCTGAGAGAGGTCTTGCTGACCGAGTCACGGTGGATCACCCGCTCAGCGCGAAACTGATGGTTTTCACTGTCGCCGGTCTGCTTGAAGTTGTAACCGTTGGCGGCGATTTGCGAGCGGTACTCGCTCTGGCTGTAGCTGTAGCTGAAGTTCCACCAGCCCCACGGCAGGTTGTAGTTGAGCATCGCGTTGTTGGAGGTGTGCTGATGATCGCTCATCGCATCGTGACCGCCGCGCAGGCTCAACTGATCGGCCAGGCCCAGCGGGCTGTCCCAGTCGAAAGTAGTCCCCCACTGTTGCTCACCGGTACTGCGCTGGCCGCTGTTGCTGCGCGACAGCCCGGCACGCCAAGGCTTTTGCGCAGTGTTATTGACCAGCACGTCACTGCCACCGACATTCTTGCCCGGCGAGAGCTCCATCTTGGCCTGATTGGACGGCAGACGATTGAGCTGATCGACCATCTGCTCGATCTCGCGCAGGTTGATCAGTTCGCCGGCCTTGCCGGGAAAAGCCATGGCCAGTTCACGTTCCGACAGCTTGCTGTTCTCGGCACCTTTCAGGCTTTCGAGCTTGCCCTCGACCACCAGCACTTTCAGGTGCCCGGCGGACAAATCCTGCTGCGGCAAGTAGGCGCGACTGGTAACCAGCCCCTTCTCGATGTAATGCTCGGTGATGACTTTGAGCAGCTCATTGAGCTGTGGCACACCCAGGCACTGGCCGATGTACGGCTTGAGCAGGCGCGTCTTGTCGCTCTCTGACAGGCTGTCGGCGCCTTTGAGTTCGATGTCTTTGATCGGGAAGCAGCGAGTGTCGGTCGGCGCCGCCGGTTGAACTGGCTTGGCATCCTTGCCCGGCAGGTCCTTGAGTTCTTCGAGGCGACGGCGCTGCTCGTCGAGCAGGCGATCCTGGCGTTCGCGGATCAGGTCGGTTTCACCAGGGGTGGGTGCAGCGAGTACAGCGTTAAGCGGAGACAGGCACAGCAAAGCCAGGCACAACCTCGCCCCAAGGGCGGGTGAGTACATGTTCGATCCCTCGAGACGGAATTGATATCAAAATAGTGGCGCGATGTTAATGAGCCACTATTCTGACGTCAATTTATGGATTCACCGAACCATTGTTGCCGACGAACGGTATCTGTGAAATCGTCCGACTCCGACAGAGATGCAGGATGTTTCGCAGATCAACCAAGGAAAACCGGTCGCCGCATCAGAGAACGTTCCGAAAAACGAAACGTCCGACAGACCCCACTCACTTCACCTCAGTGCTCAACTGCCAGTTTCGTCGCCACATCCTCCGGCGACAGCACCCGACCATCGGCTGACAGCAACTCAAGCTTGCGGATCGGCTGCCCTTTCTGCGCATCGACCATCACCGACCCCGGTTCGCCAGGCGCGTACAGGTGTTCCCCGCCCCACTGCGACAGCGCAACGATCACGGTTTGCAGCGCACGGCCCTTTTCCGTCAGCACGTACTCCTTGTAAGCGCTGCCATCGGACGCCGGCACCATGCGCAGGATGTCGCGCTCCACCAGCCCTTTGAGCCGGACACTCAACATGTTCTTGGCGATCTCCAGGCTCTTCTCGAAATCGCCGAAACGACTAATGCCATCCAGCGCATCGCGGATGATCAGCAACGACCACCAGTCGCCGATCAGGTCCAGTGTCCGGGCGATCGGGCAGGCATTGCCGGCAAGGCTTTTGCGCTTCATTTCGGGGGTCTCCAGCAAATCGGCAGGTTCGATGCGGTTGCATCTTACAACCCGCGCTGCAAAACCGATAACGCCGTGCGCCTCGAACTTAGCACCTGCGTACAAGTGGCCGATGCACTTTGCCGCGATAGTGAACGTTGCCATCACGGCATCCACGCAGGCCCACACCCAAGGAGTTTCCATGAGCACGTTCACGACTCAAGACGGCACCGAAATCTATTTCAAGGACTGGGGCAGCGGCAAGCCCGTGCTGTTCAGCCACGGTTGGCCGCTGGACGCCGACATGTGGGAATACCAGATGGAATACCTGAGCAGCCGCGGCTACCGCACCATCGCGTTCGACCGTCGTGGTTTCGGTCGTTCCGAGCAGCCATGGACCGGCTATGACTACGACACCTTCGCCGACGACATCGCGCAGTTGATCGAACACCTCGACTTGCGTGACGTGACCCTGGTCGGTTTTTCCATGGGCGGCGGCGATGTCAGCCGCTACATTGCGCGCCACGGCAGCGAGCGCGTCGCCGGGCTGGTGCTGCTGGGCGCGGTGACGCCGCTGTTCGGCAAGAAACCGGACTTCGCCGAAGGTGTCGACACGTCGGTGTTCGACGGGATCAAGGCCGGCCTGCTGAAGGACCGCGCGCAGTTCATTGCTGACTTCAACGCCCCGTTCTACGGCACGAACCAGGGCCAGAAAGTCTCCGAGGGCGTGCTGACGCAAACCCTGAACATCGCCCTGCTCGCCTCGCTCAAAGGCACCGTGGATTGCGTCACGGCGTTCTCGGAAACCGACTTCCGCCCGGACATGGCGAAAATCGATGTGCCGACGCTGGTGATTCACGGCGACGGTGATCAGATCGTGCCATTCGAAACCACCGGCAAACGGGCCGCTGCACAGATCAAGGGCGCTGAGCTGAAAGTCTACGCAGGCGCGCCACACGGCTTTGCGGTCACCCATGCGCAGCAATTGAATGAAGACCTGCTGGCGTTTCTCGACCGCTGAGTCCGCAGTCAACTGAAGCCTTGCAAAGGGCCGTCGACTACCCTGTCGGCGGCCCTTTTTTTCGTTGTCCCGGATTCCGGTGCCGTGGCGAGGCCCAGCATTTACGGGCGCTTCAGGCCTCTGCATCACGTTTTTATCTTCACATCCCAGCTTAATAATATTTTACCGATATCCACCCCCTCCCTAGTCTGATCCCAAGCACAGAGAACAGGTCGACAGCGGCCTGAATCCAACGGCCTCGTGAGAAGGGATCAGAGATGACCACTGAAATAATAAAAACAGACACGCTTGTTGTCGGCGCCGGTCAAGCGGGTGTGGCCATGAGTGAACACCTGAGCAAACTCGGTGTGCCGCACCTGGTGCTGGAGCGCAGCCGCGTTGCCGAGCGCTGGCGCACCGGGCGCTGGGACTCACTCGTGGCCAACGGTCCGGCGTGGCACGACCGCTTTCCGGGGATGGAATTCGACGACGTCGATCCAGACGGTTTCGCCCACAAGGAGCGCGTCGCCGACTACTTCGAGGCCTATGCGAAGAAATTCAACGCGCCGATCCGCACCGGCGTGGACGTGAAAAGCGTAGTGCGCAATGTCGGTCGCCCGGGCTTCACCGTCGAGACCTCCGAGGGCGTGATCGAAGCCGCCCGTGTCGTCGCTGCTACCGGCCCGTTTCAACGTCCAGTGATCCCGGCCATTGCGCCGAAGGATGAGCGTCTGCTGCAGATTCACTCGGCCGACTATCGCAACCCGCAACAACTGCCGGCCGGTGCGGTGCTGGTGGTCGGTGCCGGTTCGTCGGGCGTGCAGATCGCCGATGAATTGCAGCGTTCGGGCAAGCAGGTGTTCCTCTCGGTCGGCGCCCATGACCGCCCTCCTCGTGCTTACCGCAACCGCGATTTCTGCTGGTGGCTCGGCGTACTCGGCGAGTGGGATCAGGCCGCCATGAAACCTGGCCGCGAGCACGTGACAATCGCCGTCAGCGGCGCCCACGGTGGCCGCACGATCGACTTCCGTGGCCTGGCCCATCGCGGTATGACCCTGGTCGGCGTCACCGAATCGTTCAACGACGGCGTGGTGACCTTCAAACAGGACCTGCGCGACAACCTCAAGCGTGGCGACGAGAACTACCTCGCGTTGCTGGATGCCGCCGATGCCTACATCGAACGCAACGGCCTCGATCTGCCGCTGGAACCGGAAGCCCGCGAGACGTACCCAGACCCTGAATGCGTGAAGAACCCGCTGGCCAATCTTGATCTGGCCGCCGCCGGCATCACCTCGATCATCTGGGCCACCGGGTTTGCCGTGGACTATTCCTGGCTGAAAGTCGCGGCGTTCGACGACAACGGCAAGCCGCAACATCAGCGCGGTGTGTCCAGCGAATCGGGTGTGTATTTCCTTGGGCTGCCATGGCAGTCACGACGCGGTTCGTCGTTCATCTGGGGCGTGTGGCACGACGCCAAGCACGTGGCCGATCACATCGCCACCCAGCGCAAATACCTGGCCTATCGCGATGCCGAACAACGCGAAGCCGTGCTGCATAGCAACGCTGTCGACACCGTCGACGCTTGATCCCCCATTACCGCTCCGGCGCCCATCGCGCCGGGCCCGAATTCGTCAGGAGTTTCACATGAGTCAGCCAACCCACACCCGCATTCGCATGTTCAACACCAAGGACACTTACCCGAACCAGACCCTGGACAATGACTTGTGCCAGGCCGTCCGCGCCGGCAATACCGTGTATGTCCGTGGTCAGGTCGGCACCAATTTCGATGGTGAACTGGTCGGCCTCGGCGACCCGCGCGCACAGACCGAACAGGCGATGCGCAACGTCAAGCAACTGCTGGAAGAGGCCGGCAGCGACCTGAGCCATATCGTCAAGACCACCACTTACCTGATCGACCCGCGCTACCGCGAGCCGGTGTATCAGGAAGTCGGCAAATGGCTGAAGGGTGTTTTCCCGATCTCCACCGGGCTGGTGGTGTCGGCGCTGGGTCAGCCGCAGTGGCTGATGGAAATTGATGTGGTTGCGGTGATTCCCGAGTAATTCGACCTTAGCGAAAGGAGGCCACACATGACATTTTCCATCGCCGCCCGTTGCCCCGAAACCGGTCAGTTCGGCATTGCCATCAGCTCCTCCAGCATTGCCGTCGGCGCCCGTTGCCCGTGGCTGCTGCCGGGTGTCGGCGCGGTATCGAGCCAGAACATCACCCTGCCGTCACTCGGCCCGGAAGTGCTCGCCCTGATGGAGCAAGGCCTGGCGCCCGAGGCAGCGCTGGACAAGGTGCTGACCCGCAACGGCTACAGTCAGTACCGGCAGATCACGGCGATCAACCATCTCGGCCAGACCGCGCATTTCAGCGGCGCGCAGACCCTGGGTGTGCACAACGCCGTGTCCGGCGAGCAATGCGTGGCGGCGGGCAACATGCTCGCCGGGCGCTCGGTGATCGAAGCCATGGTCGGCGCGTTCGAGGATGGCGAAGGCCAATTGGCCGACCGCCTGATCAAGGCCTTGCACGCCGCCCAGGCCTTGGGCGGTGAAGCGGGACCGGTGCATTCGGCAGCCGTGGTCGTGGTCGGTGAACTGACCTGGCCCATCGTCAACCTGCGGGTGGACTGGGCCGATGAAGACCCGATCGGTCAATTGCAAAAACTCTGGGACGCCTATCGCCCGCAGCTTCAGGACTACATCGACCGCGCCCTCGATCCGGCCAAGGCGCCGGGCTACGGGGTTGCCGGAGACGACCGATGAGCGACAGCGTCGCGTTGCTCAAGACGCTGGTGGGGTTCGACACCACCAGCCGCGAGTCCAACCTGCAATTGATCGGCTTCGTGCGGGACTACCTCGAACGTTTCGATGTGCCATGCGAGCTGATCTACAACGAAGAGCGCAGCAAGGCCAACCTGTTCGCCACGATTGGCCCGGCCGATCAGCCGGGCATCGTGCTGTCGGGGCACACCGATGTGGTGCCCGTCGATGGTCAGCCATGGACGCTGCCGCCGTTCGAACTCAGCGAGCGTGACGGCAAGTTGTACGGTCGCGGCACGGCGGACATGAAGGGCTACATCGCCTGCGTGCTTGCTTTGGTGCCGTCGTTGGTCAACGCACCGTTGCGCATGCCAGTGCACATTGCGCTGTCCTACGACGAAGAAGTCGGCTGCCTCGGCGTGCGTTCGCTGCTCAAGATGCTGGAGCAACGTCCGGTCAAACCGTTGCTGTGCATCATCGGCGAACCGACCGAACTCAAACCGGTGCTCGGGCACAAGGGAAAACTGGCGATGCGCTGCGATGTCCAGGGTCACGCCTGTCATTCGGCCTACGCGCCACTCGGGGTCAATGCCATCGAATGCGCCGCCGAACTGATCGGCGAGCTGGGACGTATCGGCCGCCAGCTCAAGGATGAACACCTCGACCCGCGCTTTGACCCGCCGTATTCAACGGTGCAAACCGGCGTGATCAGCGGTGGCAAAGCATTGAATATCGTCCCCGCCGATTGCCGTTTCGACTTCGAAATCCGTGCCCTGCCCTCGCAGGATCCGGTGGTCGTCGCGCAGCAACTCAAGACCTACGCCGAACAGCAAATGCTGCCGCGCATGCGGGCCGTCAGCGAGCAGAGCGATATCCGGTTCAGCGAACTGTCGGCGTATCCGGGGTTGGCGACGGATGCCCGGAGCCAGGCTGCGGAATTGATCGCCACGTTCTGTGGCTCGGACGATTTCGGCACCGTGGCGTTTGGTACAGAGGGCGGACTGTTCGACGCAGTGGGGATTCCCACGGTGGTGTGCGGCCCCGGCAGCATGGATCAGGGCCACAAACCGGACGAGTTCGTCAGCCGCGATCAGCTCAAGGCCTGCGATGAGATGCTGCAACGGATGCTGGCGTCGATTCGCCTTTGAAAAAACCGGTCTGGCTGCAGGATTCGTGTCCGCAGCCAAGCCGCAATATCACCGACAGACAGCTGCTCCGATGGAGGTCAGCTGCGTTGTCGTTCATGGCGCTGAAACACCCGAAACAGAGCGCTTTCACCTGAACGGAGAACCTCGTTTTTTTAACGCCTGAAGCAACAAAACAACTAATTTATCTCTCCCCGGGCATTGCCCATGATCAACCCCAACAAGAAATGCGCCGTCCGTGCCGGCGCTCACTGAAGTACGTCCACGTACTCGTCCTTGCCTTGGAGTTCGTCATGGCCACCTCTGCAACAACCTCCGCACCGCTCATTGAAAAACACACGATCGGCTACGTGCCGCCCGAAGATCGCCACGGAAAGGTCAGGGATCTGTTCACCCTCTGGTTCGGCGGCAACATCGCGCCGCTGCCCATCGTCACCGGCGCCCTCGGCGTGCAGCTGTTTCACTTGAATCTGCTGTGGGGCATCGTCGCCATTCTGGCCGGCCATCTGGTCGGCGGTGTGCTGATGGCGCTGCACTCGGCGCAAGGCCCGCAGATGGGCATTCCGCAGATGATCCAGAGTCGTGCGCAATTCGGTTCCCTCGGCGCGCTGCTGGTGGTGTTGATTGCCGGCGTCATGTACATCGGTTTCTTCGCCTCCAACATCGTACTGGCCGGCAAGTCGCTGCATGGCGTGGTCGACAGCGTTCCGGTACCGGTCGGCATCGTGATCGGCGCGCTGGGCTCGGGAATCATCGGGATCATCGGTTACCGCTTCATCCACGTGCTCAACCGCATCGGCACCTGGGTGTTGGGGATCGGCATCGTGGTCGGCTTTGGCTACATCCTGACTCACGTGCAGACGGCTGACTTCCTCACCCGTGGCGGTTTCAACCTGTCGGGCTGGCTCGCCACCGTGTCGCTGGCAGCGTTGTGGCAGATTGCGTTTGCACCCTATGTGTCGGATTACTCGCGTTACCTGCCAGCCAATGTGCCGGTGGCCGCGACGTTCTGGACCACTTACCTCGGTTCCGCACTGGGCTCCAGCCTGTCGTTCATCTTCGGTGCGGTCGCCGTGCTGGCAACCCCGGTGGGCATGGACACCATGGACGCGGTGAAACTCGCCACCGGCTCGATCGGCCCGCTGATGCTGGTGCTGTTCCTGCTCAGCGTGATCAGCCACAACGCCCTCAACCTGTACGGCGCGGTGCTGTCGCTGATCACGTTGGTACAGACTTTCGCCTACCGCTGGATTCCGACCGCCAAGAGCCGCGCGGTGATTTCGCTGATCGTGCTGCTCGCCTGCTGCTTCGCTGCCGTCGGCGCGTCGTCAGACTTCATCGGCCACTTCGTCGACATGGTGCTGGTGCTGCTGGTCGTGCTGGTGCCGTGGACAGCGATCAACCTGATCGACTTCTACGCCATCCACAAAGGCCAGTACGACATCGCCTCGATCTTCCAGGTCGACGGTGGCATCTACGGCCGCTACAACCCGCAGGCCTTGCTGGCGTATGCGATCGGCATCGCGGTGCAGATTCCGTTCATGAACACGCCGCTGTACGTTGGCCCGGTGTCGGCGCACATCAACGGCGCGGACCTTTCCTGGCTGGTGGGGTTGCTGGTGACGTCGCCGCTGTATTTCTGGTTGGCCAGTCGTGACAGTGCTTATCGTCGGCGACTGATGACCGGGAAGCTGGCGGGCAGTCTGTAAACGATCAGTTCTGCAGTGACACACGAAGGCCCTCGAAGCGAGGGCCTTTTGCTTTGGCTGGAACCGCCTATTTCGCCTTGAACGCCTCGCGCCGCGCTTGCCGCTCGGCGACATAAGCCTCTTGCGGCTGGCTGATCAGATCCTCGCGCCGCAACAGTTCCCCGCAGTGATCGCACAGCGGTCCGAGGCCGGCGCTGTGATTGCAGTGCTTGTGGATCATGTTCACGGCCAGCCCCTCCTCCGGCGACTTGCACCAGGTCTCTCCCCAGGCGCGCAACGCAATCACCACCGGGTAGAACCCCTCGCCCTTGGCGGTGAGGTGGTACTCGTAACGTTTCGGCCGCTCGTTATACAAGCGACGCTCGACCAGTCCGTCTGCCTCCAGGCTTTTCAGACGAGCGGCGACCATCTGCGGCGTACCGCCGGTCTGGGCCTGAATCTCGTCATAGCGATGGCTGCCCATGAACAACTCGCGCAAAACCAGCACCGTCCAGCGGTCGCCGACGATCGCCTCGGCCCGGGAAATCGGGCACAGCGTATCGGGAAGACTATCGTTTACAGCCATCAGGGCTTGCCTCTTTCACAGTTACTATGATTATCATATCAACACGATGCAGGAACAAGCCCTGAGCATCGATCACTCTCATTGCCGGAGTACATCGTCATGTCGAAACCTCTCTATCCGCTCGACAGAACCGCCTACCTGCTGGTCGATCCGTACAACGATTTTTTATCGGATGGCGGCAAGATCTTTCCGCTGATCAAACCAATCGCCGACCAGAACGGCCTGCTCGACAACCTGCGCAAACTCGACCGCGCCGTGCGTGGCCTGCAGATTCCGGTGGTCATCGTACCGCATCACCGCTGGGTCAAAGGCGACTACGAGAACTGGGATCACCCAAGCCCTACCCAACAAAAGATCATGCACATGCACCACTTTGCCCGTGGCGAATGGGGCGGTGAATGGCACCCGGATTTCGCGCCGAAGGACGGCGACATCGTTGCTCAGGAGCATTGGGGCTCCAGCGGTTTTGCCAACACCGACCTCGATTTTCGCCTCAAGCAGAAGAGCATCACCCACGTGATCATCGTCGGCTTGCTGGCCAACACCTGCATCGAAGCCACCGCCCGCTACGCCAGCGAACTGGGTTACCACGTCACGCTGGTGCGCGACGCAACGGCGGCGTTCAAACCAGAGATGATGCATTCCGCCCATGAGCTGAACGGCCCGACCTTCGCCCATGTCGTCACGACCACCGACGAGTTGATCGCCAGCCTCAACACACAGGGTGAGTCGAAATGAGTCTGAGCGGCCACCTGCTGATCGGCGCCTCTGACATCCCCTCCACCGAGGGCACGATGAAAGCGCTGAATCCGGCAACCCATCAACTGATCGAACCAGAGTTCGCCTTTGGCGGCGCGGCCCAGGTCGATCAGGCTGCAACCCTTGCCGATGCGGCATTCGACAGCTACAGCCACACCTCGCTGGCCGAACGCGCGGCGTTTCTGGAGAGCATCGCCGATAACCTCGACGCCGTTCGTGAGGAACTGGCCGCCCGCGCCGCACTGGAAACCGGTTTGCCCCAAGCGCAACTGGAAGGCGAAGCCGCCAAGGCCGCTACCCAGTTCCGCCAGTTCGCCGACGTGGTGCGCAAGGGTCGCTTCCTGCAACTGGCCATCGACCCGGCGCAACCTGAGCGTCAGCCCCGGCCACGGATGGATCACCGGCTGCAAAAGATCGCGATAGGCCCGGTGGCGATCTTCGGCGCCAGCAACTTCCCGATCTCCTATTCGGTGGCCGGCGGCGACACCGCTTCGGCGCTTGCGGCCGGTGCGACGGTGATTCTCAAGGCCCACAACGCCCACCCCGGCGCCTCGGAAATCCAGGCCCGCGCCATCCGCAAGGCCGTACAGGCGCATGGCTTGCACGAGGGTGTGTTTTCGATGGTGCGCGGCGGCGGCAATGCCATCGGTGAGGCGCTGGTCGATCACCCGCTGATCAAAGCGGTGACCTTCACCGGTTCGGAACTGGGCGGCATGGCGCTCTATCGCCGCGCACAGCTGCGTCCCGACCCGATCCCGGTGTTCACCGAGATGACCAGCGTCAACCCGACCTTCATCCTGCCCGAAGCAATGGCGGCACGCGGCGCGGAAATCGGTGATGGTTTCGCCGAGCGGATGCTGGTCAATGTCGGGCAAGCCTGCCTGTGTCCGTCGATCCTGATCGCGGTCAAGGGCGATGGCCTGCAAGCGTTGCGCAGCACCATGATCAAACGGATCAGTGATGCACCGGCACGCACGATGCTGACCCCGGGGATTCACGGTTCATACGTCAAAGGGCTGGTGGCGATGGAAAGCGTTGGTGCGAATCTGGTGGCAGTCGGCGCACCAGCGGATGGCCAATTTGAAGGCCGCTCGGCGCTGCTGGAAGTTGACGGTCAACGCCTGCTCGGCGAACCGGCGCTGGCCCATGAAGTGTTCGGTCCGGCCGCGTTGCTGGTAACCGTCAACGATGAGGAAGAATTGCTGGCGGTCGCGCGGTCGTTCAAGGGCCAACTGAGCGCGGCCATTCACCTTGAAGACCGCGATCTGGACCTGGCTCGGCGTCTGTTGCCAATCCTTGAACGTCGCACCGGGCGCATCGTGGTCAACGCCTTCGCCCATCCTCAGGAAGTGACTTTCGCCACCGTGCACGGCGGGCCGTTCCCGGCCACTTCGGACAGTCGCTTCACCTCGGTTGGCATGACCTCGATCGAGCGCTTTTTGCGGCCGGTGGCGTATCAGGGTTTTCCGGATGCGTTGTTGCCGGAGGTGTTGCGCGACGGAAATCTACTCGACCTACCCCGCAGTATCGATGGCCAATAAAAAATGCCCGGTTCGGCAAATCACCGAACCGGGCATTTTTATCGAGTCGCGCGTTTAATCAGGCCGGCACGCCCAGAATGATGTGCGAAGCCTTGATCACCGCCGTCGCACTGACGCCAGCCGCCAGGCCCAGTTCGTTCACCGCGTCGCGGGTCACGATCGAATAGACCTTCGAACCGCCGGCCAGCTCGATCACTACTTCAGCGTTGACGGCGCCATCGGTCACGCTCAGCACCTTGCCTTGCAGGCAGTTGCGGGCCGACAGGCGAATGCCGTCGGATTCGGTCATCAGCATCACCCAAGGCGCCTTGACCAGCGCAACGGCTTCTTTGCCCACCGCGATGCCCAGGCTCTTGAGGCTGGCCAGGGTCACGACAGCAACCAGCTTCTCGCCGCCCGGCAGGGTCAGGACAACTTCCGCGTTGACCGAGCCTTCCTGAACCTGGCTGACCTGACCTTTAAAAACGTTGCGGGCACTGACTTTCATGATGGACGTCCTTTTTTGACTTTGGAGTTAGGAAACGGCCTGCATCATCTGAGCAAGCGCTATGTAGTTACAACTACAGCGCTGCACCTGAATGAACATCGACTCCTGACTCTAGCACCGCCAAAGTGAATCAGATCAGCAGGTCTTCATAGAAGGCGCCGTACGGAAGCTCAGGGTGCTCGATCTGGATTTCCAGAATCCACACACCGGCATTCGGAGCCTGATCGAAATCCCCCAGATTGCCGCCCCGATAGATCGCATGGGGAAAATCACTGACCCGGTGGCCCTTGATGTCCAGGTTCAGTTTCCAGCCCATGGCCTCGGCCTGATCGGTGGCGTAGCGATACAACTCGACACCGGTTACGCCCTGACGCCAAAAGGCCTCGACCTTGTCGAAGAGTGCTTTGGAGGCCGCCGCGCAAGCGATCATTTGCGGATCGGACCCGGTGACGAACGTCGCCCCGGCATCGCCTTCATGGCCTTCCCAGACCACGCCCATGTCGATGAAGAAAATGTCTTCCTCGCCCAGCACCGGATCGCCTTCGGAGCGCTCCTTGAAGGTCTTCAGCGTGTTGGCACCGAAGCGGATCAGCAGCGGATGCCAGATCCGGTCCATGCCCAGTTCGACAAGGATTTCCTTGCCCCGAGCATGGGCTTGCGATTCGCGCATGCCGGGCTTGATCACCTTGGCGATCTCGTCCACGGCCTTCCAGGTCAACTGCTGGGCGTGACGCATCGTCTCCAGCACAAAACGTTCGCCTACCGCTTCTTTGCCGCTCAGGGCTGTGGTCATCGCTGATTCCTTCTGGCTAATCGCGCATCGCTTGCGCTGTATAGTTTTTTATATTGCGAAACAGGACGCCTAAGATACAACCATGACACAAAGTGTCAATTCTCTTCTGCACGCACCACGCCGCGCTCCTCGAGCAAGCGCACAAACATGCTCAGACTGCGCGAAACCGTACCCCGGCGCCACACCAGCCACGTCGTCAGAAAGCGAAAATCCGCCGCCAGCGGCCACACACTCACCGTCGCGCAACCGGGCATGCTCTGCAACATGCTGCGCGGCATCAGGGCCAGACCGGCGCCCGCACTGACGCAGGCGAGCATGCCGTGATAGGACTCCATTTCGAAGATCTTGCCGGGTACGGCAGCGTCGGTGCTGAACCATTTTTCGAAGTGATGGCGATAGGAGCAGTTCGAGCGAAAGGCATAGATGTTCTCGCCATTCACGTCCGCAGCGCGCTGGATCGGGCCGTGATGGAGTGGCGAGATGATGACCATTTCCTCCTCGAACGCCGGGATGCCTTCCAGCGCCGGGTGCAAGACCGGGCCGTCGACAAATGCGGCCGCCAGGCGCCCGGAGAGGACACCGTCGATCATCGTCCCGGAGGGCCCGGTCGACAGGTCCAGATCGACCTTGGGGTGTTGCTGGTTATACGTCGCCAGCAAACCGGGAATCCGTACCGCCGCCGTACTTTCCAGCGAGCCCAGCGGAAACGCGCCTTGCGGTTCCTCGCCGGCCACCGTGGCGCGCGCTTCCTGCACCAGGTCGAGAATCCGCCGCGCATACTCCAGAAAACTCCAACCGGCCGGCGACAGGCGCAAGCGGCTTTTCTCGCGGATGAACAGGTCGACGCCCAGATCCTCCTCCAACTGCTTGATGCGCGTCGTCAGGTTCGACGGCACGCGATGGATCTGCGCCGCCGCCGCGCTGATGCTGCCGTGCTCGGCAACGGCCTTGAAGATTTCCAGTTGCACCAGATCCACAGCCATTCTCCAATCATGAAAGAAACGCTCTTTATTATTCAGTTTCCAGAAACCAAACGCCACCCTACTCTGAGCGCATCCACTGACCTCGCAGGACGATGCCATGAGCCCGATTTCCAGCCAGACCCACGCCATCTCGATCAACCCCGCCACTGGCGAGCAGATCGGTCACTACGCCTTCGAATCCGCCGAGGCCCTCGATGCCGCGCTGACCCGTGCCGCGTTCGGTTTCGGCAAGTGGAAACGCAAGCCGCTGCAAGACCGCTCCCGCGCCCTGACCGCGCTGGCCGGCGCCCTGCGTGACAGCAGCGAAGCCATGGCGACCATGATCACCCAGGAAATGGGCAAGCCGATCGCCCAGGCCCGTGGCGAAATCGAGAAATGCGCCAAGCTTTGCGAGTGGTACGCCGAACACGGCCCGGCCATGCTCAACGCCGAAGCAACACTGGTCGAAGGCGGCAAGGCGCGCATCGAATACCGTCCGCTGGGGCCGATCCTCGCCGTAATGCCGTGGAACTTCCCGATCTGGCAAGTGCTGCGCGGCGCCGTCCCGGCGTTGATCGCCGGCAACACCTACGTGCTCAAGCATGCGCCGAACGTGATGGGCAGCGCCTATCTGTTGCGTGATGCCTTCATTCGCGCCGGTTTTGCCGATGGCGTGTTTGAAGTGATCAACGTCACCCCGGAAGGCGTGTCCACTGCCATCGCCGACCCGCGCATTGCCGCCGTGACCCTGACCGGCAGCGTCCGCGCCGGCATGGCCATCGGCGCACAGGCCGGTGCTGCACTGAAGAAATGCGTACTGGAACTGGGTGGTTCCGATCCGTTCATCGTGCTCAACGACGCCGATATCGATGAAGCCGTACAAACAGCAGTGATTGGTCGTTACCAGAACTCCGGCCAGGTCTGCGCCGCCGCCAAACGCCTGATCATCGAAGAAGGCGTGGTTGAAGAATTCACCCGCAAATTCGTCGAAGCCACCCGCCAGTTGAAGATGGGCGATCCGTTGTCCGCCGACAACTACATCGGCCCGATGGCCCGCTTCGATTTGCGCGACGAACTGGATCAGCAAGTGCGCGACACCCTGGAAGAAGGCGCCACCCTGCTGCTCGGTGGCGGCAAGGCCCAAGGGTCGGGCAACTACTACGAGCCGACCGTATTGGCCAACGTCACCGACCGCATGACCTCGTTCAAACAGGAATTGTTCGGCCCGGTAGCCTCGATCATCACCGCACGCGACTGCGCTCACGCCGTGGCCCTGGCCAACGACAGCGAGTTCGGCCTGACCGCCACGATCTACACCGCCAACGTCGCCCTGGCCCAGCAGCTGACCAGCGAGCTGGAAACCGGTGGTGTGTTCATCAACGGCTACTCCGCCAGCGACCCGCGCGTGACCTTCGGCGGCGTGAAGAAAAGCGGTTTCGGCCGCGAGCTGTCGCACTTCGGTGTACGCGAGTTCTGCAATGCGCAAACCGTGTGGCTGGATCGCCGCTGATCCAATGAACAAAGCCCGGAAACGTTTTGCGCTTCCGGGCTTTTTCATTTCAAGCCGCCGCCTGTTGTGGCTCCGATACCGTCCGTTCCTTGCTCAACAGCCCCAGCACCACAGCCGCCGACGCCAGCGTGATGATCGTCAGGATGTGCAACAGATACTGGAACGCCGAAGCGTAACCTTGCACCAGACGTTCATTGGCCAACCCTGGAATCGTGTTGATCGCGTGAGCCATGTCGCCAGTGGTCACCCGGTGCGCGGTCTCGGCAATCAGCGCGGCGTCTGCACTACCGGCCAAGGCCTGCAGATCGGTATGCAGCAGCGAGGCAAGAATCGCCGCGACGCTGGCCAGTGCAATCCCCTCGCCCGCCACCCGCACCGTGTTGAAGATCCCGGCCGCCATGCCGGCGCGTTCTTTCGGCACTACGCTGACCGACAGCCCGTCCATCAAGCCCCACGGCAACCCCGCACCAATCCCGATCAACACCATCGGTACCACCAGCGCAAATTTTGGCTCGCCGACGTTGTACAGGCTCAGCCAATGCAGACCTACAGCAGCAATCAGGAAACCCACGCCCGACAAAATGCCGGCCGAGACAAAACGGGTCATGGACGCCGCAAGCATCGGCACCACCAGCATCGGCGCCGACAACGCCAGCAACAGCAGACCGGCATCGATTTCACTCAAGCCTTCGACGCCGATAAACCGCAGCGGCAGCATGACCACCAGCACGATGTAGCAAAAGCAGGTGCCAATCGGCAGCATCTGCACACCGATGAAGCGCGGAAAACGGAACAGGGTCAGATCGAGCATCGGGCGCTTGACGCGCATTTCGATAAGGACGAACAGCGCCAGTAATAACGCCGAAGCGCCCAACAGCCCCACTACCAACGGACTGCCCCAACCGCTTTCGGGGGCCTGGATCACACCGAACGTGAACAGCGCCAGCATCGAACTGAACGTCACGGTGCCCGGCCAGTCGAGACCGCTGGCGTCTGGGTCGCGGGTCTCACGCATGCGCGGCAGACCGAAGACCATCGCGATCACACCGATCAGCGCGGTGAAGACGAAAATCGCGCGCCAGTTGAACGCCTCGATCAGCGCCCCGGCCACCAACGGCCCGAACGCCAGGCCGATGCCAAACGTGGTGCCCAGCATGCTGTAGGCACGGGTGCGCGCATGGCCTTCGAACTCCTGCGCCAGCGCTGCCGAACCACTGGCCAGCGCCGCCGCCCCGGCCACGCCCTGAATCGCTCGCAAAACGTCGAGCCAGAACACCGAAGGCGCCAGGCTCTGGGCAATCGACGCCCCGGTGAACAACAGCATGCCGGCGGTGAACAGGCGCTTGCGCCCATAGACATCAGCCAACGCCCCCGCCGCCATCAGCAGACTGCCGAACGACAACATGAACGCATTGGTAATCCAGGTCAGCGCCACCGGGCTGCCGCCCAAGTCACGGCCGATGGCCGGCGTCGCCACCGCGCCACCGGTAAAACTTAACGGAAGGACCAGTGCCGACAGGCAAATGGCCGCGAGGATCAGCAGTTTGTCGCGCGCGCCATGGGGCTGGGAGACGGTTGTCATGATTTCGTCCAATGAAAAGAAAAATAAGGCTGCGATCAACAGAGCGCAGCCTGCGATTGCTGAGTCGGGCGGCGTGTCAGTCCTTGAAGTCCGTGGACAGCGCCAGCGCATTCCACTCGGCCAGTTCCTGCGCCACCAATCGATTTTTCGCTTCGATCCGCGCGACGGTGTCGCTGCCCAGCGCCAGCCGTTGCGGCGGGTTCGGCGCATTGACCAGCGCCAGCATGGCTTCGGCAAACTTCACCGGATCACCCGGCTGCGCATGGTTGGCGGCTTCGGCGAAGGTGCGCATCTTGCCGACAGTTTCGTCGTAGTCCGGCAGCACCAGCGCGGTCTTGACCAGCGATTGTTCATCGAGGAAATCAGTGCGGAAGAAGCCCGGTTCGACCACCGTGACATTTATGCCCAGTGGCGCCAGTTCCTGATGCAGCGCTTCGCTGATGCCTTCCACCGCGAACTTGGTGGAGCCGTAGACACCCCAGCCCATATAGGCCTGATAGCCGCCAATCGATGAGATGTTGATGACCCGCCCGCTACGCTGGGCACGCATGTGCGGCAGCACGGCGCGAGTCACGTTGAGCAGGCCGAAGACGTTGGTGGCGAACAGGCGCTCGGTTTCGCTGGCGCTGGTTTCTTCCACCGCGCCCAGTACGCCGAAGCCGGCATTGTTGATCAGCACATCAATGCGGCCGAAACGCTTGATGCCTTCCGCCACCGCTTGGTGGGCCTCTTCTTCGCGGGTGACGTCCAGGCGCACCGCCAGCAGGTTCGGGTGCTCGCCGAGACGATCGGTGATGTCTTGCGGATTGCGGGCGGTGGCAATCACGGCGTCGCCGGCACGCAGGGCATGTTCTGCGATGAGGGTGCCAAAACCACGGGAAGCTCCGGTAATCAGCCAGGTACGCATAGCAACTCCTCCTGTCAGTGACCCTGGCGTTATTGCCGGGCCTTCTCGATGAGTTGATGCGACTTTAAAGCCGTGCTACTGATGTGATAATCCCAACAAAATTACATGACTTTGTGAAAGGCGCTCATCAATGAAAAACCCGTCCACGGCGGATCTGTCGATCTTTCTGAGCATCGCGCAGCATCTGAATTTCAGTCGTGCAGCGGTGGATCTGGGCCTGACACCGTCGGCGCTGAGTCACTCGTTGCGCGCTCTGGAAAACCGCCTCGGCGTGCGTCTGTTCAATCGCACCACCCGCAGCGTGGCCCTGACCGAGGCCGGTGAGCGCCTTTACGCCCGGTTGAAACCGGCGTTTCGCGATATCGAAGATGCGCTTGAAGACCTCAACCATTTTCGCGACAAGCCCTCGGGCAACCTGCGCATTACCTCCGGGCGCCAGGCTTGTGAACTGGTGCTGCTGCCGATTGCCAGCGAGTTCCTGCAGGTCTACCCGGACATCCGTCTGGAGGTGGTCGAAAGCGATGCGCTGCTGGATATCGTCGCCGCCGGATTCGATGCTGGGGTACGCTTCGGCAACCGGTTGGAGGCGGACATGGTGTCGCTGCCCATCGGACCGAACCTGCGTTCGGTGGTGGTCGGCTCGCCGGCGTTTTTCCAGCGGCATCCCGCGCCACAGAAACCGGAAGACCTGCATGCCCTGCCCTGCATCCGCCATCGGTTCCCGAGCGGTTCGATGTACCGCTGGGAATTCGAACGTGGTGGCATTGAACAGGAAATCGAAGTCAACGGCCCGCTGACGCTGGGCGATGTCAGCCTGATGGTCGGCCCGGCGTTGCAAGGTTTGGGGCTGGCCTATGTGTTCGAAGACATGGTCAGCGAGCACCTCGCGGCCGGGCGTCTGGTGCAGGTGTTGGCGGACTGGTGCCCGTACTATCCCGGCCTGCATCTGTATTACCCGAGCCGGCGCCATGTACCGGCGCCGCTCAAGGCTTTCATCGACTTTGCCCGCAACGTTCGCGACGGCAAAACGGGATAGTTACAGATACTTCAACCAGACGATGTCCCGTCGCCGGGCCTTCAGTGCGGAGAACCAGCGCACGGCCGGAAACAACCCGACCGCCAGCACCATCGCCGCCAGCCACACCGCTGCCACCGTCGAGAAACCGAAATGACTGCCCTGATTGAGCCCGACCAATGCCACGCCAATCAGGTACAGCACCTTCAGCGCATACAGGTGCAGCAGATAGAAAAACATCGGCGCCGAACCGAACACCGTCAGCCAGCGAATCCAGCGCCGATCCTGCGCGCGCTCGAACACCAGCAACAGCAGCAGCCCGACGCTCACCGTCAGCGTGATGAACAACAGCGATGGCGGGTACTTGGTGATGTTGAAAAAACTCATCAGGGTTTGCAGGCTGCTGTCATTGAGCGACCACGGTTTCTCGCCGTAACCGTTGACCAGCCGCAACGCCACGAAACCCAGCAGCCCGGCGATGCCAACGATCAGTAAACGCCGCTGACGCACACCCGCATCGGCCATTCGGGCAAACCATGGCCCCAGCGCGTAACCCAGACCGATCACACCGATCCACGGCAGCAGCGGGTACGACGTGCGCAAGCGCAAGCTCTCGCTGACTTCGATCCAGCCCCGGTCATGCAGGATTGCCCAAGGCACGTGCAGCGCCGAATCCACGGCAAAGTGCAGACCGTCGAGCAGGTTGTGCCCGGCGATGATCACCAGGCTCAACGTCAACAACAGCCAGCGTGGCAGCCAGACCAACAGCGACAGCGCAATCATGCTCAGGCCGATCGCCCAGATCACTTGCAGGTAGATCACACTCGGTGGCAACTGGAACGTCCAGGCGAAATTCACCAGGGTGAATTCGAGCACCACCAGGAACAGACCACGCTTGAACAGAAAGGCACTGACATCAGCCTTGCCGTCGTACTTTTCCCCGAACAGCCATGCCGACAATCCGGTCAGCAGCACGAAAACCGGCGCGCACAGATGCGCCAGAGTGCGACTGAAAAACAGCGCCGGCTCGGTGCTGGCGATGTCCATCGGATCGGACACCTGACGATGCAACAGAAAGGTTTCGCGCACGTGATCCAGCAACATGAACAGAATGACCAGGCCGCGCAGCGCATCAATGGACAGCAGCCGGCCAGTCGCCGGCGGGACGTTTCGAGGAGCAGCAACGGTCATGAAAGGTTCGCAATCGAGTGAAGAGTTCGATCGGGCCGCGTGCAAACGGCCCGACTATTTGCGTTACCTTATAACATGAAAAGCCGCTTCAATTGCTAACGGTTCTCAAGCCGTGCGCAGTTGCTCAAGCAGCACCTGCAACGGATGACGCACCGCCCGGTCGGCCTGACGCTTGACCTGGCTACGGCACGAATAGCCGGTCGCCAGTGCTTCGCCCCGCTCTGCCGGCGCATCGATCTGCTTCGCCCAGGACTGCTCGTAAATCACTGCCGAGGTGTCGCGATTGCGCGCTTCGTGCCCGTAGGTGCCGGACATCCCGCAGCAACCGGTGGCCTGGGTCGTCAGTTTCAAGCCGACACGCTCGAACACCTGCTCCCATTGCCGGGTCGCGGCGGGCGCGTTGGTTTTTTCGGTGCAGTGCGCGAGCAGGCGGAAGCTTTCGCCCTCTCGCGAATCCGTCCGTTGCGGCATGACCTTGAGCAGCCACTCCTGCACCAGCGCCACTTCCGGGCATGTCTCCATCCCCGGCACCTTCAAATACTCCTGGCGATAAACCAGGGTCATCGCCGGGTCGAGCCCCACCAGCGGCACGCCAATCTCGGCCAGAGCACGCAATTGCCCGGCATTGCGCAACGCCGCGCGATTGAACGCCGAGAGGAAGCCCTGCACATGCAGCGGCTTGCCGTTGGCGCTGAACGGCGCCATATAAACCTGATAACCCAGGCGCGAAATCAGTTCGATCAGATCCGCCAGCAATGGCGCCTCGAAATACCGGGTGAACGCGTCCTGCACCAGCACCACACTGCGTTCGCGTTGCGCCTGAGTCAGCGCCGAAAGCACCTCGACCGACGCCGGTTGGACCTGCCAGCGACGCATGGCCGCGTGGAAATCGAAACGGCTGAGCAACGGCACATCGACCATGCCACCAAGGCGCTCGATCAAGCGACGGCTGAACGAAGCCCCCATCAAACCGTTGTAGAGAAACGGAATCCGCGCGATATACGGAATCGTGTATTCCAGCGAGGCAATCAGATAATCCCGCGCCGGCCGCAGGTAACGGGTGTGGTACAGCTCAAGAAACCGCGAACGGAAATCCGGCACGTTGACCTTCACCGGGCACTGTCCCGCGCAGGACTTGCACGCCAGGCAGCCGGCCATGGCGTCGTACACCTCGTGGGAGAAGTCTTTTTCCTGCGCACGGCTGTTGCGCCAGCGCTGCAGCAATGTGCTGAAAAACGGCGGGCGACGACTGGCATCGGACAACACATCCACCCCCGCCTCGCCCTGCAACCGCAGCCATTCGCGAATCAGCGAGGCGCGGCCTTTTGGCGACTGCGCACGCTGGCGGGTGGCTTTCCACGACGGGCACATCGCATCGTCGGGATCGAAGTTGTAGCAGGCACCGTTGCCATTGCAGTGCATGGCCGCGCCGTAGTCCTGCCAGACTTTCTCGTCGATCTGCCGATCAAGTTCGCCGCGCAGGGTCACTTCGTCGATCTTCAGCAGTGCCGCGCCGGGAATATCCGGCGTGGCAATCTTGCCCGGGTTGAACTGGTTGAACGGGTCGAACGCCGCCTTCAAGGCTTGCAACGCCGGGTACAGCTCACCGAAAAAGGCCGGGGCATATTCCGAGCGCAGGCCCTTGCCGTGCTCGCCCCACAGCAGACCGCCATAACGCTGGGTCAGCGCGGCGACGCCGTCGGACACCGGTCGAACCAGTGCCGCTTGTAGCGGGTCTTTCATGTCGAGAATCGGCCGCACGTGCAGCACGCCGGCATCGACGTGGCCGAACATGCCGTATTGCAGATTGTGGCTGTCGAGCAGTTCGCGCAGTTCGGCGATGTATTCGGCCAGGTGTTGCGGCGGCACGGCGGTGTCTTCGACAAACGGCTGCGGCCGCGCTTCACCGGCGACGTTGCCGAGCAAACCCACCGCACGCTTGCGCATGCCATAAACGCGGTTCACCGCCGCGTGACCGACGGCCAGCGTATGGCCCAAGCGCTCGACTGTGGCGTCGTTGCCCAAGTGCTGGACAAAGGCCTCGACCCGACCTTGCAGCTCCTCGGGATCGTCGCCGCAGAACTCCACCAGGTTGATCCCCAGCGTCGGCCGCTCGGCGCTTTCCGGGAAATACTCGGCGACGCCATGCCAGACGATGTCCTGCATCGCCAGCAACAGCACTTTGGAGTCGACGGTTTCAATCGACAGCGGCTTGAGCGCCATCAACGCCCGCGCATCGCGCAAGGCATCCATGAAGCCGGCGTAGCGGATGTTCACCAGCATCGTGTGCTTGGGGATCGGCAACACGTTGAGCTTGGCCTCGACCACAAACCCCAGCGAACCTTCGGCACCGCACAGCACGCTGTTGAGGTTGAAACGGTTGTCGGCCTCGCGCAGGTGCGCCAGGTCGTAGCCGGTCAGGCAGCGGTTGAGGTCGGGGAAGGTTTGTCGGATCAGTTCGCCCTGCTCATCGATGATCTGCCGCGCGCAGCGGTACACCTCGCCGGCCCGCCCCTCACGGGCGCATTCCGCCGCCAGCTCACTTTCTTCCAGCGGACGGCCGTGCAATCGCTCACCACCGCGCAGGACCATGTGCAATTCCAGAACATGGTCACGGGTCTTGCCGTAGGTGCAACTGCCCTGGCCGCTGGCGTCGGTGTTGATCATGCCGCCGACGGTGGCGCGGTTCGACGTCGACAGTTCCGGGGCGAAAAACAGCCCGGCGGATTTCAGTGCCGCGTTGAGTTGATCCTTCACCACACCGGCCTGCACCCGCACCCAACGCTGTTCAACGTTGATTTCGAGAATGCGGTTCATGTGCCGCGACAGGTCGACAACGATGCCATCGGTCAGCGATTGCCCGTTGGTACCGGTGCCACCGCCACGAGGGGTGATCACCACTTTCTGGTAAGCCGGTTCGGCGATCAGACGCGCCAGCAGCGCCACGTCATCGGCGTCCCGAGGGAATACCGCCGCTTGCGGCAAGCGCTGATAGATCGAGTTGTCGGTGGCCAGCACCACGCGGCTGGCGTAGTCAGCGCTGATTTCGCCACGAAAACCGTTGGTTTCAAGGGCTTTGAGAAACTGTTGGTAATCGGTGTTCAACGCGGTGGAAGGCGACAGCTGGGCAATCATCGGGGGGGCGATCTCGGTCAAAAACGGGCCGTGTAGCGGTGAACAGTTGTGCGCAATGAATGATTGCGTCACGCTCCCGCCATCTCATAGGCCTTATGTTCATTGCAGAGCGATGCCGGGACAACCGTAAATTCGACCCGCAATCCATGACTAAAACGAATGAATCCACGAACCCTCACCCCCTCGATGTCGTTGCTGCTGGCGTTTGAAGCCGCCGCACGCCATGAAAGCTACACCCGCGCCGCCCACGAACTGTCGCTGACCCAGAGCGCGGTCAGCCGTCAGGTGCAGATTCTGGAAAAGATGCTCGGCATGCGCCTGTTCAGCCGTGAAGGCCGGCGGGTGATCCTTACCGACGTCGGGCGCATGTATCAGCGCGAACTGTCCGAAGCCCTCGGGCAGATCCGCAGCGCGACGTTGCAGGCCATGGCGTTTGGCTCGGGGATTCACAGCCTGCGCCTGGCGACCTTGCCGACTTTCGGCTCGAAATGGCTGCTGCCGCGCCTGAAGGATTTCTACACGGCGCACCCGGGCATGACTGTGCACCTGCACTCGCGGATCGAGGCCATCGACTTCGACACCAGCGAAATCGACGCGGCGATTTGTGTCGGCGGCGGTGACTGGCCGGGGCTGACCGCCCACCGCCTGCACACCGAAGAACTGGTGGTGATCGCCAGTGCGCAATTGTCCGACGCCGAACGTCTCGCGGCCAACAAGGATATCGCCGGGCAGCTTCTTCTCAATGTCAGCAGCAACGCTCAGGCGTGGTCCGAGTGGTTCAGCCATCACGCCCTGCCCCATCGCAGCATGCGCATCGGGCCGAGCTTCGAGATGACCTCGCACTTGATCCAGGCCGTGCGCGCCAATATCGGCATCGGACTGGTGCCGAGGATTCTGGTGGAGGATGAATTGCACAACGGCGAACTGCTGCAACTGGGCGAACCGATCAGCAGCCGGCGCAGCTATTACCTGGTGTACCCGGCGCGTAATGAATCATTGGCGTCGTTGAAGGCGTTTCGGGATTGGCTGGTGCAGACGCTTTGAGATGATGCCGGCCCGTAATGGGCCGGCATTCAAAGCCTAGTGCATGCTGGAAAGAGGCTTGCGATCAACTGTCACTGGGCATTACGCATCCTGCAGAATCAGATCCGCGCCCTTCTCCGCCACCATCAGCACCGCCGCATGGGTGTTGCCCGATGTCACGTTGGGGAAGATCGACGCATCGACAATCCGCAGCCCGTTAAGACCGTGCACTTTGAGGCGCTTGTCGACCACCGAACTCTGCTCGTCCGAGCCCATCGCGCAGGAGCCACACAGGTGATAGATCGAGCCGCAGTTGTCGCGGAAGTACTGCAGCATCTGCTCGTCGGTTTCCACCGCCGGCCCCGGCAAAACTTCATCGACCGTGATGCCCCTCAATGACGGAGCGCCCATGATCTTGCGCATCAGGCGACTGCCCTGGATCACCTCGTCGATGTCCTTTTGCGTGCTCAGGTAGTTCGGGTCGATCAACGCGGCATCACGGGGATTCTTCGAGGCAATCGTGATGTGCCCGCGGCTGGTCGGACGGCACGGGTTGAAGCACAGCAGGAAACCTGAATACGGCTCGGGCTTGAGGCTGGCCTTGTTGTTTTTCGGAATCTGGTACGACAGCGGGTTGAAATACAGCTGCAGGTTCGGATGGCTCTGTTCCGAGTTGCCACGGAAGAATCCGCCAGCCTGATTGACGCTCATCGCCAGCGCGCCCTTGCGGGTCAACAGGTACTTCACGCCGAGTTTGAACTGGCCGAACAGCGAGCTCAGCTCATCGTTCAGGGTCGGGATATTGGCCTTGTAGTAGTAGCTGACGCACAGGTGATCCTGCAGGTTCTGCCCCACCGCCGGCAGGTGTTTCACCACCGGAATCTGATGTTTCGCCAGCAAGGCGCGATCCGCCACGCCGGACAGTTGCAGGATCTTCGGCGTATCGACCGCACCAGCGCACAGGATCACTTCCTTGCGCGCCGTGAAAGTACGCACCACGCCATGCTGGGTGATAGAAATACCGGTGGCGCGCTGCTGACTTTCATCGAACAGGACACGATCGACCAACGCGTAATGCTCGACCGTCAGGTTCGGCCGGCTCAGCGCCGGGTGCAAATGGGCGAAGCTGCTGGAGCTGCGTTGACCGTTGCGAGTGTTGACGTCATAGATACCCGCACCTTCGAATTTCGGCCCGTTGAAATCGTCACTGCGCGGGTAACCGAGTTCATCGCAGCCCTTGAGGAACACGTCGCAGATCGGGTGGGTCTGGCCAGCCATCGGGGTGATGCTGATCGGGCCGCTGCCGCCGTGGTATTCGCTGTCGCCCAGCGGATGGTTTTCCAGTTTGCGGAAATACGGCAGCACGTCCTTGAAACCCCAGCCGTCGTTACCGTTTGCGGCCCAGTCGTTGAAATCATGGGCCTGACCGCGCACGTAGATCATCGCGTTGATCGAGCCCGACCCGCCCTGGACCTTGCCGCGCGGGGCATAGATTTCGCGATTGCCCAACTGCTTCTGCGGCTGGCTGTAGTACATCCAGTTGAAGGTCGGGTTGTAATACATTTTGGCGAAGCCGACCGGGATCTTGAACCACAGGGAACTGTCCTTGCCGCCCGCCTCCAGCAGCAGCACCGTGTGTTGGCCCGAGGCCGAGAGCCGATTGGCCAGGACGCAGCCAGCGGCGCCTGCGCCAGCGATGATGTAGTCGTATGTCATGCACGGTTACCGCGTAAGTCTTTTTATCGAACCCGCCCGTTGCCGGGCGGGGAAATCCCGTCAGCCCTTGGCCGGCGATGTGTCTTTGACGTCGGCCGGGGTTGGGGCCATTTGCAGGTGCAGGCGTTCGCCGGTGTACGGCGAATGCTTGCGCACCACGTCCATGTTCAGCTCCACGCCCAGGCCCGGCTCGGTGGACGGGATGATGTAGCCGTCCTCCCACTGCAACGGCTTTTTCAGGACCTCGGCGTGGAAGCCGCCCCAGGTCTCGATGCTTTCCTGGATCAGGAAATTCGGCGTGCAGGCCGCGAGCTGGAAACTCGCCGCCGCGCCAATCGGCCCGTTGTACAGGTGTGGGGCGATTTGCGCGTAATAGGCCTCGGCCATGCTGGCGATCTTCTTGCCTTCGAGCAGGCCGCCGCAGCGCGCCACGTTCATCTGCAGAATCGACGCACCGCCGGCCTGCAACAGCTTGAAGAACTCGTACTTGGTGGTCAGGCGCTCACCGGTGGCAATCGGAATGCTGGTCTTGGCCGCGACTTGCGCCATGGCTTCTTCCTGGCCCGGCGGCACTGGCTCTTCGAACCACAGCGGGTCGTATTTCTCCAGGCGCTTGGCCAGACGAATCGCCGAAGACGGCACCATTTGCCCGTGAGTGCCGAACAGCAAATCGCACTTGTTGCCCACCGCTTCGCGGATCTTGCGGCAGAAGGTTTCGCAGCGTTCCAGCACTTCCAGCGAAATCTGGTGCCCGGAGTACGCGGTGTACGGCCCGGCCGGGTCGAACTTCACAGCGGTGAAGCCCTTGTTCATGTTGTCGATGGCGCACTCTGCCGCCAGGTCCGGGTCGTCGTAGTCGTACTCGCCACGGCTGTTGACCGGGTACAGGTAGGTATAGGAACGCAGGCGTTCGTGAACCTTGCCGCCGAGCAGTTCGTAGACCGGTTTGTTCGCGGCCTTGCCGATGATGTCCCAGCAAGCCATTTCCAGACCGCTGACCACGCCCATCATGGTCAGGTCGGGACGCTGGGTGAAACCGCTCGAATAAGCCTGACGGAAGAAGCGTTCGATGTGGTGCGGATCCTGATTCAGCAGGTAGCGTTCGAACACGTCTTCGATGATCGGCAGCATGGCTTTGGGGCCGAAAGTTGCGGCGTAGATCTCGCCGACGCCTTCGATGCCGCAGTCAGTCTTGAGCTTGACGAACAGCCAGTACATGCCGCCGATGTGCGGTGGCGGTACGGCGACGATATGGGTTTCAAGGGCGACGATTTTCATCTCAGGCACCTGTCTTGTTCAAAGAGGTCTTGTTCAAGGATTTGCGATTGATCCGGGCACGCAGGGTCACGGCAGCCAGGGTGCCGATCAGACCGATAGCGGCGATGTAGCCGAAGTACAGCTGGTAGCCGAGGGCGCCGGGGAAATGCTCAGTGAGGTAGCCGTTGATCAACGGGATAAAGGCATCCGGCATGTAACCGACCACCGAGACGATGCCGATGGCCAGTCCGGTGATGCGCAGCGGAATGTTGCAGCTGTCGAGGATCGCCCAGTACAGACCGCGAATCGCGTAGGTCATCAGGCCGATGAAAATCACTGTCGCGATCAGCAACCCCATGCTGTTGAGCGCCGGGAACACGATCAGGCCGACAATCGCCAGACTCGCCAGCAACAGCGCAACGATCAGCACCGAGATGTTCGAAAACTTGTCTCCCAGCCAGCCGCCACCGATGCCGCCGATCGGGCGCATCCACAGTTTGATGGTGGTGATAGTGCCGGCCATCACGGCGGTCAGGCCGCTGCCTTGCAGGTAGTCCGAGAAGCTGTAGGTGGCCCAGAAGATGTGATAACCGCAGAACACGATCGCGGTGACCAGCCACAGTTCAGGGATCTTCACCAAAGTTGCCAGGTCAGTGAGCAGGTTGAACTTGCCCTTCTCCACTGGCGGCGTGTCCTCCATCGACTTCGGGTCCTTGATCAGCACCAGCACACAACCGATGGCAATACAGGTGAAGGCGTAGAGGTAAACCACGTGCTTGAAACCTTCGGCGGTGGACTCGCCACGGGTTTCGGTGGCGTAGGCGAACAGCCCCAGCGCAACGGTTGCCAGCAATGCTTCGACCAGTCCGCGACCGCCATCGAGAATGCCGAAGAAACGACCCTGTTCGGTGTGATGGGCAATCATCTTCACGCGCTTGAGCACCGAGGCCCAGAATGTCAGGCCGGTGGTCAGACCCCAGCAACCGAAGATGATCATCAGCCCGGTCATCGACGGTGCCGTCGAGTACCACAGCCCCAGCACGCCGGTTGCCACCAGCGAGAAGAAAATCAGGAAACGCGGCGCGATACGGTCGGCCAACCAACCGCTCGGCAAGTAGCTGAGGAGAAAGATCGTGCCAAGCATCGAGTACAGATAACCCAGCTCGCTGTGGTTGATCTGGAACACCTCGAGCATGGTGGTCTGGTAGACCTGGCGCAGGTACAGAATCGGGTAGATCGCACCGGCGGCGAGCACCAGCAACATCAGTTGGAAATAGCGACTTCCCTTGTCGCTCTGGCTTTTCGAAGCCGAGTTGGAACCCTGAACAGCGGCAGCAGAGGATGCATGCTTGGACATTGAAGTGACCTCGGGCGACCCGTGCTCCGGGCGCCCCTGATAATTGTTTTTATAGGTGTAGCGTGAGGCGTGATGCGGTGGATCAGTACTTCATGACCACGAGTCGGGTCTGGGTGAATTCGAGCATGCCGTGCTTGCCGTCATCGCCGCCCAGGCCCGAGCGTTTCCAGCCGGCGTGGTAGCCCTGGTACGGATCGGCCGGGGTGCGGTTGACGTACAACTCGCCGGCCTCGATGGCGTTGGCGACTTTCTGCGCGGTGCGGTAGTTCTCGGTGTACAGCACCGACGACAGGCCGAACTGGTGGTCGTTGGCCATGGCCAGCGCTTCGTCGATGTCGCGGTACTTGAGCACCGGCAACACCGGGCCGAAGATTTCTTCCTGGACGATTTCGATGTCCTGACGGCAGCCGCTGAGCAGCGTTGGCGGGTAGAAATGCCCCGGGCCTTCCGGCAGCACACCGCCGCTTTCGAGGACGGCGCCGTCGGCAATGGCGCGCTCGACCATGGCGTGGATGTTCTTCTGCGAACTGGCGTTGACCAGCGGGCCCATCAGGCTGGCGTCCGTGGCGCGGTCGCCGAACTTCACGGCGGCGATCTTGGTTTTGAGCAGCGCGAGGAAACGGTCGTGAACGCTTTCCTGCACGTAGACCCGTTCCACCGCCGTGCACAACTGGCCGCAATGGGTGGTCTTGGAGGCGATGATTGCGCTCGCGGCCGCTTCAAGATCGGCGTCGGCTTCGATGATTGCCGGGGTCTTGCCGCCCAGTTCCAGCGACGGTTTGGCGATGTTGGCCTTGCAGTAGTCGAGGACAATGCGCCCGGCGTTGACGCTGCCGGTCAGAGTGATCAGGCCCACGGCTTTATGCGTGCAAACGGCTGCAGCGGTGGCGTGATCCATGGTCAGGATGTTGATCACCCCGGCCGGCATGCCCGATTGCTCCACGGCTTTAGCGATTTCGAATGCCGAGGTCGGGGTGTTGTTGCTCGGGCGCACCACCACAGTGTTGCCGGCAATCAGCGCCGGAGCGATTTTGCGCAACAGGGTGTAGACCGGGTAGTTGAACGGAATCAGGCACGCGACGACGCCAATCGGCTCGCGGTGCAGAAACAGGTTTTCGTCGGGGCTGTCGCTGGGAATGATCTCGCCTTCGATACGGCGCGCCCATTCGGCGTGGTAACGGGTGATCTGCGCGGCATAACGGGCTTCGTTGCTGGCATCGCTCAGGCTTTTGCCGGATTCGGCGGCCAGAGCGGCGCCGATGGCTTCGGCGCGATCTTCAAGGGCAGCCGCAAACGCTCGCAGGTGCTCGGCGCGTTCGATGCTAGTGAGTTTGCCCCAGGTCTTTTGCGCCTTGGCGGCGGCGTCGACTGCCGCCGTGGCTTCTTCGGCGGTGGCAGCCGAAACATGACCCACCAACGCTTCGGTGGCCGGGTTGTAGACCGCGATCAGCGCCGCGCTGGCCGGCTCGATGAAGTGGCCGTTAACAAAATTTCGCTCGACTCGCATGTGCATCGCCCATCGTTTGTTTTTATCGATGCCGTCAGTCTTGTCATCGACAGCGGGTTCAACAAACGATTTATCCGGCAATCAAACATTCGAAAAAGGCACGTTACTCAGAAAATCGCCTTCGAGGGCTCAAGCTGGCGCTGCGCCAGCCAGATCTCTTCCTGCAACCACTGACTGAACGCCTGCAATTGTGGCATCTGCGTCTGTTCCGGACGGGTCACCAGCCAGTAGGACTGGTGGCCTTCCACATGAACGTTGTGCACTTGGGTCAACTGCCCGCTGGCCAGTTCCGAGGCGACCATGTGCCAGTCGGCAATGGTGATCCCTAGACCATCAACCGCCGCTTGAATCGCCAGGTCCAACAGGTCGAATTCATAACCGCCCTGGGTATCGACACCCGTGATGCGCGCCGCGTCGAGCCAGTGTTTCCAGGTCAGGTAACGCTGATCCTCCCGGGCCAGCACATGCAGCAGCGTCAGGCGATTGAGGTCGATGCCCTGATCGCCGCCCTCCCGCGCATACAGGGTCGGCGCGCACACCGCGATGTGCCGTTCCTGAATCAGCAGTGAACTGTCGAGCCCGTCCCACTCGCCGTCGCCAAAACGGATCGCGCAATCGAGGGTGCTGGTTTCCGCGAGACTGTCCTGCAAGCGGGTGGTGATGCTCAGCTCCAGCTCCGGATGCTGCTCGCGCAGGCGCCCCAGACGCGGCATCAACCAGCGGCTGGTGAAGGTGGGTGGCGCATTGATGTGCAAGCGGTTGGCGTGGGTTTTCTGCTGGATGCTGCGCACGGTCAGCTCGATCTTGTCGAACGACTGGTGCAACGCCCGCAGCAGAATCTTGCCGGCACCAGTCAGTTCGAGATGGTGATGACGGCGTTCCAGCAGACTCTCGCCGAGCTGCTCTTCCAGTTGCCGCACCTGACGGCTGACCGCGCTCTGGGTGACGTTGAGCAACTCGGCGGCGCGGGTGAAGCTGCCGGTGCTGCCGGCCACTTCGAATGCTTTGAGTGCATTCAGGCCGGGCATTTTGCGTTTCATACAAGGCACTCGAAAACCACTGACAAGGCGCAAAGCATCCCACGACATTGGCGAATTGTCCTACAGGATTTTCCGAGTAACATGCATTCGATGCAGGTTTCCCCACCGTTTTTATCGTTTGTTCAACACCCCGCAGATGGCAAAACTGCGCGGCATCTCTAATAAAAACAATCGAGAGCCGCTCCATGCCCTTCCCAGCCTCTTTGCGCCTGCGCACAACCTCCATCGCTCTGTTCTGCAGCTTTGCCGCCCCGGCCATGGCGGTACAAGTCACCGACAATCTCGACCTTGGCGGCGCCATTCGTGCCCGCTGGGACGTGGACCCGGATCGCGACATCCAGAAGTTCGGCCTCGACACGGTGTTCCTCAGCGCCAAGTACAACTCCGACACCTGGATCGGTGAAGCGCAATACCGCTTCTACGGCCGCTCCTACCCGTACCAGTACACCAAGAACTACGGCGATATCCGCTTCGCCAAGTTCGCGTGGGTCGGCTACAAGTTCAATCCCGACCAGCAGGTGCAAGTGGGCCTGAACACCGTGCCGTTCGGCTTGCAGCCTTACTTCGGCAGCACCTTCTACGAAACCCTGGGCAACGTCATCGGCCTGGAAGACGTGCAACAGATCGGCACCAAATACATCCAGCAAAGCGGCGACTGGAACCTCCAGGCCGGTTACTACCTGCGTCCGGCCTGGCAAGGCAAAGGCACCAGCAAAGGCGTGACGTACTCGAGCGTGGTGTCCGAAGCCGACAGCTACGTGGCCGACGGCAGCAACAACCAGGAACGCAACACCGTGGTGCTGCGAGTGGCCAGGTCGCTGGATCTGGGGCCGTGGAAATCCGAGGTCGGGATCTCCGGCCTGACCTCGAGCATCGAGAACAAGGACACCAACAATGACGGCCGACGCAACGCCGTGGCCGTGCACTACATGGGCAAGAACGGCCCGTGGGGCGTGCAGTTGCAGGCGGCGCGGCAGCAGATGTCGCCGCGCAACCCCGGCAGCGATGAAGTGGTGACCCTTGGTGGTTACGACGGCACTTACAACGTCGCCAGTCGCGGCAATCTGTACGTGGCCGACCTGAGTTACGACGTGGGCGGCAAATACCTGTTTGACCAGATCAGCGGGATCAAGCTCTACGCCAACTACAGCGCCTTCGACAAGTCCGCCAGCGGCTTCAAAACCTCCGAGCGGATGATCCTCGGCACCTCGTTCTCGGTCAGCAAGTTGTGGGTCGCGACCGAATGGCTGTTCGGCAAAAACGATCCGTACATCGGAGGCAGCAGCTACACCCAGAGCCTTGGCGCGGGCGGGCTGGATCAGTGGGAGAACCAGTTATATGTGAACGTCGGGTATTACTTCTGACGTTCGAAAAAATCGCAGCCCGGGCTGCGATTTTTTTTGCCTGCCCGTTGCGAATTCACCTTGCATCCGCACCGCCTCGATAGTCAGATAGCCCTCACCCCAAAACAACAAAAACCGCCCGATCCGGAGTCCCGCCTCCATGCGTCAACTGCCCTCGCTCAACACCCTGCGTGTGTTCGAAGAAGTCGCCCGTCATCGCAGTTTCAGCCAGGCCGCCATCGGGCTGAATGTCACCCAGGGCGCGGTCAGTCGCCAGATCAAACAGCTTGAAGACTACCTCGGCGTGGCGCTGTTCGTGCGCACGCCTCAAGGGCTGTCGCTGACCGAAGCCGGCAGCAATCTTTCCCCGCATCTGGCCGAGGCTTTCGACCACATCGAACGCGCCCTGCAAGCCGTACGTGTGCCGAATCTGCGCCAACGCTTGAAAGTGCTCGCACCGCCGACCTGGGCCACGCGCTGGCTGTCGCCACACCTGCGCGCGTTCTGTCAGCGCTACCCGGACATCAACCTCAGCGTGACCAACCAGATCGGCCACGACAGCCTCACGGAAGTCGATTGCCACATCCGCTTCGGCCTCGCGGCGGCGCCCCACTGCGTCAGCCAATTGCTGGTGATGGAACGGCACATCGCAGTGGCCAGCCCGGAGCTGTTCAACGGCGATCAGCCGCCGGATCTGCGGGAATATCCATTGCTGCACATCCTGCACGACGGCAAGCGCTTGAAGGTCTGGGAGAACTGGCTGGCGGCCATGGGCCGGGATGACATCGATGCCGGGCAAGGGCTGGAATTCAGCACCCTGGACCAGGTAATCCACACCGCGCTGGCCGGCGGCGGTCTGGCAGTGATCGACCGGCAGATGATCGAAAAGGAACTGGCCAACGGCAGCCTGCTGCCGATCACCCCGATTGAGGTGATCGGCCCTTATGGGTATTGGCTGGATGTGGCGAATGACAAGCAGGGGTTGTCGAAGGTGAAGCTGTTTACCGAGTGGCTAGGGGTTGTCAGCAACCCCTGACCTGCACTCATCAGACGGGGGTAGCGACTTTCCCGACCGTCCCTACCGCGACTTCCACCGGACTCTGCGCCTTGCACGCCTGACTCAACGTCAACGACTTGGTCTCCGGCGCCCACGCCCAAGACAGCAACGCGCCAATCCCCAGAATCGCCGCAAGAATCCCCATGGTCGGGCTCAAACCGATCCCCGCCACACTCACCGGCAGCAGGAACGTACTGATCGCCGAACCCAAACGACTCACCGCCGTCGCCAGACCAATTCCGCTGGCGCGCACTTCCGTCGGGAAGCTCTCCGCCGGGAACACGCCCACCAGGTTGCTGACCGCCGACAACACCAACGTGAACAAACCGAACACCAGCACCATCAGCCACGCTGCACTGCCCGGCAACACCGCCAGCAGAAACAACGCCACCGCCAGAATGATGAACGAGTTGATCAGGAACCCGCGTCGAGTGAATTTGATCGTGCACCAGATACCAATCAAGGCACCAAGGATCAGCAGCATGTTGAGCATCAGCTCGGTGCCGAAGCCTTCGGCCAGGCCCATCTTCTGCAGGATCGACGGCAGGAAGGTGTAGATGGCGAAGTACGGCATGACGATGCAGACGAAGAACAGGCAGTTGAACGCCGTGCGCTTGCGGTATTCACGGCTGAACAGCACCGCGTAGCCCGAGCGGGTTTCCGTGGATTGGCTCTCGTCCAGCTCGACGTTGTCGCCCAGGTGTTTTTTGACGATCGCCCGCGCCTCGGCGATGCGCCCCTGATTGACCAGCCAGCGCGGCGACTCCGGCGTGCCGATCCGCGCGATCAGAATCAACGCGGCGGGGATCGCCGACGACGCCAGCATCCAGCGCCAGGCGTCATCACCGAGGCTGAGCATGGCGGTGCCAACGAAGGTCGCCGCGACGTAGCCGAAGGTCCAGATCACGCTGAACGAACCCAGCAGCACACCGCGATGCTTCTTCGGCGCGAACTCGGCGAGCATCGCGTGGCCGACGCTGAAGTCTCCGCCCAGGCCAATGCCGATCAGCACCCGACACAGGAACAGGCTCATGGCGGTTTCAACGTAGAACTGCATCACCGAGGCAATGGTGATCAGCACGAAGCTGACCAGGAAGATTTTCTGCCGGCCGACCTTGTCCGAGATCCAGCCGAAAAACAGACTGCCGAGAAACAGCCCGATCAGCGCCGACGCACCGATCAGGCCCTGCCAGAACGCATCAAGGTGCATCTGCGGGCTGAGCAAGGTGAACGCGATGCCAATCAGGCCAAGGATGTAGCCGTCGGTGAAGTGCGCGCCGAAGGTCAGGCCGGCGATCTTGAGGTGGAAGCGCCCGATGGGCAGGTCATCGATCTTTACGGGTTGAGCGGACATGTTCGTCTCCAATTGTTGTTATTGACGGAGAAACGGAAAGCTCTGGGAGAAACCTGCGGGAGCGAACTCCCACAGGTTTCGGGGAGGTCTAGAGACCGCCCATCAACAGGTATTTGATCTCCAGATAGTCATCCAGACCGTACTTCGAACCTTCACGCCCAAGGCCCGATTCCTTGATACCACCGAACGGCGCCACCTCCGTGGAGATGATTCCTTCGTTGATGCCGACCATCCCGGCTTCCAGCCCTTCGGCCATGCGCCAGACACGACCGATGTCGCGACTGTAGAAGTACGCCGACAGACCGAATGGCGTGTCGTTGGCCCGCGCCAGCACTTCGGCTTCGTCCTTGAAGCGGAAACATGCGGCCACCGGGCCGAAGGTCTCGTCCTGAGCGATGAGCATGTCGCCGCTGGCTTCGGTGAGGATGGTCGGCTCGTAGAATGTGCCGCCGAGGGCATGACGACGACCGCCGCACAACAGCGTGGCGCCCTTCTCCAACGCATCACTGACGTGGGCTTCGACCTTGGCCAGCGCAGCGGCGTTGATCAGCGGGCCTTGCTCGGTGTCACCGTCCAGCGCACTGCCCACGCGCATCGCCGCCACGGCTTCGGCGAGTTTGCCGGTGAAGGCCTCGTAGACACCGTCCTGAATGAAGAAGCGGTTGACGCACACGCAGGTCTGCCCGGTGTTGCGGAATTTCGAGGCCATCGCGCCTTTGACGGCCGCATCGATGTCGGCATCGTCGAAGACAATGAACGGCGCATTGCCGCCCAGTTCCAGCGAGACCTTTTTCAGCGTGTCGGCGGCCTGGCGCATCAGCAGTTTGCCGGTGCGGGTCGAGCCGGTGAACGACAGCTTGCGCACCACACTGGATGCTTGCAGCGCCCCGCCGATGGCCACCGCGTCGCCGGAGACGATGTTGAACACGCCCGCCGGAATCCCGGCCTGCTCGGCCAGTACCGCCAGGGCAAATGCCGACAACGGCGTTTCTTCCGAAGGCTTGAGAATCATCGTGCAACCCGCCGCCAGCGCGGGGCCGACCTTGCGGGTAACCATCGCCAGCGGGAAGTTCCACGGGGTGATTGCCGCGACCACGCCAATGGCTTCCTTGGTCACGATGATCCGCGCATCGGCCTTGTGGCTCGGGATCACATCACCGTAGGCACGCTTGGCCTCTTCACCGAACCATTCGAGAAAACTCGCGGCATAGACCACTTCGCCCTTGGCTTCGGCCAGCGGTTTGCCCTGCTCGCGGCTGAGCAAGGTCGCCAGTTCCTGCTGGTTGGCGAGCATCAGATCGCTCCAGCGTTTCAGGCGCTGGCTGCGTTCCTTGGCAGTGAGTTTGCGCCAGGCCGGCAAGGCACGATTGGCCGCTTCGATGGCGAGGTTGGTTTCCTCGGCACCGGCCTTCTGCACGTCGGTGATCAACTCGCCATTGGCCGGGTTGCGTACCGGATAAGTGGCGCCGCCCGAACCCCACTGGCCGTCGATGAAGTTGCCGTGACGAATCAACCCGCTCATGCCACCGCTCCCTGCAACGTGAAGCGTTCATGCCCCGGACGCGCCGTGCGCAGGATGCGTTTGCCGGCGGTGTAGTCATTGATCACGTCGCACGGGGTGTAGTTGCGCTCCAGTTCGTGCAGCTCTTCGGTGTCGAGCTTGGTTTCCAATGCCGCCAGTGCGCTGTCGAACTGTGCGGTGGTGTCGGCGCCGACCAGCATGCAGTCCACGCCCGGATGATTGGCCACCCAGGCCTGGGCGATCTGCGCGTTCGACACGCCACGGGCACGGGCCACGCGCTGCACCGAATGAGCGATCTCGAACGAGGCTTCGTCGCTGTACATCTGCTGGGTGAAGAAGTCGGTCTGGTTGCGGGTCGATTGCACATCACCGGTCAACAGGCCACGGGCCAGCGGACTGAACACCGACACACCGATGCCCTGATCGCGGCAGAACGGAATCATCTCGCGCTCTTCTTCGCGGTAGGCGCAGTTCAGTTGCAGCTGCATGTTGATCGGCTTGACCCAACCGTTGCGCTCGCAGGCCATGAGAATCTTCGCGAGTTGACCGGTGAGCATGGTCGAGACGCCGATGTAACGCGCCTTGCCGGAACGCACGATGTCGTTCAGTGCGCCCATGGTTTCTTCGACCGGGGTGTTCACATCGAAGTAATGCAGCATGAACACGTCGACGTAATCCATGTCCAGACGCTTCAGCGAGGCATCGATGCTGTCCATGATGTGCTTGCGCGAATGGCCACTGGCATTGATCGCGTTGCGGGTGCCGTAGCCGACCTTGGTGGTGATCACCAGGTCTTCGCGACGGGCCAGACGCTTGACGATGCGCCCCACCACTTCCTCGCCGACACCGGCGGAATAGAAGTCCGCCAGGTCGATGAAATTCACGCCGTTGTTCAGGGCGTGGGCGACGATCGGCTCGCTTTGTTTTTCATTGAAGATCCACGGTTTCCAGTCCGGGGTGCCCATGTTCATGGTGCCCAGGCACAGGCGGGAGACTTGCAGGCCGGAGTTGCCCAAACGGATGTATTGCATGGCGCGGACCTCAGGCTTTTGGCGTGTAGAAAGGGTTGCTGATGTGATTGACCACATCCTTGAGCTGCGCGGTTTCCGGCTTGCCGGTCAGGGCGGCGCGGATCGCGGTGCGGCAGGCGTTGTAGTTGTTCAGGTAGACCGCATCGAGGTCATCGCAGGCCGGGTTGACCCAGTTGGCGGTGACGATCGCCCATTCGTCTTCGGCTTCCGGCGGCAGCGTGCCGTCGAGCAACGCTTCGAGCACAGCCTTGGCGATGCCGGCCTGGGAAGCGCCCCAGGTTGCGTTGCCGTGCAGGTCGCTGCCGATGGCAGCCTTGTTGACGTACAGGGTCATCGGCTTGACCGGAATGTTCGGCTGGGCGATCACCATGAACGGGCAATGACCCTGGCTCGGCGACGCCAGGCTGTTGGCAAACGCCTGCCCCGCCGGACCGTTGCGCGGGCCGATCAGGATGTTGATGTGCGCGGCGTTCACGCCCGGGCCTTCGAAACCTTCACCGATGTACAGGTCGAGTTCTTTCATCAGTCATTACTCTTTGCGATGCAGAGGGATTTTTTGGGGTGATCGACAGCTCACGCGGACCGAATGGCCAACGGGATCAATAACGGACACGGGGAGACGCGAAGGAAGAATCGGGACATGGCTGCAAACGCTCTCTGGTTGTTATTGATGAGCTGTGTTTGCGATTTTTTAACACCGGGTATCGGGGCACCCGTAACCATAAAAAATCATGGGGCAATGACTTTTAGTCATAGCCTTTAGTGGTGGCAAAAAAATCCCGCTCGGGAGCGGGACTTTTCGGACTGCGCGGATTACGCGACGACAGGAATCATCGGATCCGCAGCCGCCAGCGCGATGGCACGGTCAGCGGCCGGCGGGTAAATCCACTGGGTGTTGATCTGGGTCTTGAGCGACTTGCCCTCCTCCTTGACCAGTTTCACCTGACGATCCCAGCCCTCGGTGTACACCGCGCCCCAGGCGCCGAGGTCGAGGCAGGTCACGTATTTCGGCTGGCTGTAAGGCGTTGGCTCGACACCCAGAATCTGCGCCGCGACGTTGTTGCCGGCATGTCGGCCGAGGGAAATCGCATGCTGGCAGGTCATCAAGGCGAAGTTGCCGATATCGTCGGTGGCCGCATAAGCCACGTCGCCGGTGGCGAAGATGTCGTCCTGACCGATGACTTTCAGGTGTGCATCAACATGCAGGCGACCCTGACGGTCACGCTCGGCTGGAATCTGCTCGGTCAGGGAACTGGCACGCACGCCGGTGGTCCAGACCACGGTTTTTGCCTCGATGCGCTGGCCGTCCGACAGGGTCACGCCGTTTTCATCAACCGACAGCACCGACACACCCAGTCGCCATTCGACGCCTAGCTCTGTGCTCGCTTCGGCAATCGACACGCTGATGGCCTCGCCCATGGCCGCGCCGACTTTCTGCCCACGGTCGACGATGATCACTTGAACGTCTGCCTGCTCGCCCAGCACTTCCCGCAGACGCGCCGGCATTTCTGTGGCGGTTTCGATCCCGGTGAAACCGCCGCCGGCGACCACTACGGTGTTGCGCGCCGGGCTGGCAGGCTGATCGGCCAGCGACTTGAGGTGGTTTTCCAGGCGAATCGCCGCCTCGATCTGGTCAACGTCAAAGGCGTGTTCTGCTACGCCCGGGGTGTCCGGTAGAGCCAGGCCACTGCCGGAAGCCAGCACCAGTTTGTCGTAGTGAAAAACCTGAGGGGTGCCGTTGGCATCGGTGTAGCCCACGGTCTTGGCGTTCACGTCGATGGCGTTCGCGGCGCCCTTGATGAAGTTGACACCCACCGCGTCGAACAGATCGCCCAGCGGCGCGGCCAGTGTGTGGGCATTCGGCTCGTAGAAACGCGGACGCACACGCAGTTCCGCCTGCGGCGCCAGTACGGTTACATCGATGTTGTCTCGATTGTGAATGTCCACCAGACGCGTGGCGCTCAATGCCGTCCACATGCCACCGAAACCTGCGCCGATTACCAGAATGTGCTGTTTCATTGTTGTCTCCAGGCCCGAAGCCAAGTCGTAGAAAGAGGTCAAGAATTCACGTTTATCGGGAGTCGGCACGCTTGTGGCTTCTGCAAGCGCTGAACGTTGCTCACCGGATAACGGCGACTGTATTGGTCGCCGTTATATCCAACAAGTCAGATTATCCGATCATTCGAATCGAAATTGTCGATAGCTAACAAAGCCCCTACTGACGACACACAAACCATAAAAATCGCCAGACACAGAGAATAAAAGGGCTTTAAGGCAAAGATTCACGCGCTCATCAGATTTGTCCGCCACGAATTACCCTGCTAACATCTGCGACAATTACAGTCGGAGATAGCTATGTCGCTTTACAGTGCGGGCGTCGAGTACGGCATCCATTGCCTGGCGTTTCTGGTGGGCAGCGGCGGTGACAGTCGCGAAGCGAGCGTGCGCGACCTGGCGGACTTGCAAGGGGTGCCGCTGGATTACCTGGCGAAGATCTTCACCAAACTGGCCAAGGGCAAACTGGTGGTGGCGACCGGCGGCGTACGCGGCGGCTTTACGCTGGCACGCCCGGCGGATGAAATCACCCTGCTCGATATCGTCAACGCCATCGACGGCCCGAAGAACATTTTCGAATGCCGCGACATCCGTGGGCGCTGCGCGCTGTTCGACGGCTCGCCCCCGGAATGGGCCTTGGACGGAACGTGCTCGATTCATGGGGCGATGATGGTTGCGCAAAAGCGCATGGAAGAGGCCCTCGCCCAGCAGACCATTCTCGACATCGCCAGAAAGGTCGGGCGCAAGGCACCGGCAGAGTTCAACAGCCAGGTGGAAAACTGGATGCAGGATCGTCGTGACAAGAAGACCGGCGGCTCGGGCATCCCGCTCACCGACATCACCGACTGAGCCATTCCGGCAGGCAGGCGAAAAAAAAGCAGAAACCGGTCACACGGTTTCTGCTTTTTTCATTTCGGCCATTCTGCCCTCAGAGGCAATCACGCACCGATTTGCGCAACGAGCCAGACTTGGCCCACGGCGGCCCCTGGTACAGCGAAACGCGGCTGCCGTCCTTGTACTTGACGATATCGAGAATCTCGTCGGCGGTGACGATACTCGGCGCCTTGATCCGGTAACCGTTGGAAATCGCGACCTGCGAAGTCTTGGGAATGTCCTGCTGCCACAGCGGCAACACACACGCGGCGTAGTCCTTGGGAGCCTTGCCACTGACCTTGCTGAAGTTCGGTTCGCCCGGTACCAGAGAGGCCGGCAATGAACAACCGGCCAACGCTGCCATCAGCAGGCCCCCGATCAACATCCGCATATTGAATCCTTCATTTTAAAAAAGGCGAATTTACCTTTTAACTGTTCGAACATCCATCGTGGCGCAATGCTTTGACCCCGAAAACCGGGTTCTGCGGCGCCGCAGCAGTCAATTGCTCCGACCAACGGCGACTTGTTCACGCCCGTTCAGCTCACTGACCAGAACCACTTGCCCTGCTCCCGGAAAATGCGGCTACTATTTTCTACCGAGAATGTTCCGGAGGTGATCATGCGGCTCAATGAATACGAACACGAACTTCAACGTGACCTGCAAAGCGTGGCGTCGGACCTGAGATGGTCGGCCGTCGACCTCAAGCGCATTGCGGAGCAGTTGCGCAAATCCGGCAACGAAGCGGATGCGCAAACCGTGCTCAGGTCCTGCGAGGTGCTGCAAAGCGATGAAGAACGTTTGCAACTCTATGCCAGGGAAGTGAAGGCCCGCGCCATCAGCCGAACGAAAGTCCACTGACACCCCACAACGAAAAGCCCCGGACAATCCGGGGCTTTTTCATTGCAGGCCTTCAGCCTGTCTTGCGGCCGTGCGTGCGGCTCTTGTAACCCGGAAGTGCAGCGGCATACGCCAGTGCCTCCTCCCGGCTGGCGAAAGACGCCAGTCGATCACCCTGCGTGCAGACCCGCCACGGGCCGTTATTCACACTGAGTACGTCGTAGCCGTTCATGTGCATTCTGTTCAGTATCGCCATGCTCATAGGCACCTCCTGTCGACTATCGATAGTCCAACTGCACGTTTTTACCTTACACCGGGTACAACGCCGTGTGCCGACCAGACGTCGCCCCACGTCAGCGTCAAGTGTCTGGCACTTTTGCGCCTTTCGACCACTCAGACATTACGAGCGCGTCTAAACCACGGCACGGCTTGAATATTGCATTTTAATGACCGATTTATGACAACCGGCAATCGGGTAACAAATGAAAGTACGTGCAACCATCATCTGCGAGCAGGATCGACACATTCTCCTGGTGCGCAAACCCCGATGCCGCTGGAATTTGCCGGGGGGCAAGGTCGAGCCCGGGGAGACCAGGGCCGACGCCGCGACGCGAGAACTTGAGGAAGAAACCGGCCTGCTCGCCGATGGCATGCTGTATCTGATGGAGCTGGAGGCTGGCAGCACGCGCCACCACGTCTACGAGGCGTCGGTGCTGAATATTGATGAAGTTCGGCCACAGAACGAGATCATCGATTGCATCTGGCACCCGCTGGACGCGGTGCAGAATCTGAGCATCAGTGAGGCGACCCTGCAAATCGTCCGTGCCTTTCAGCGCCGGCTCTGAGTCAACCGGCGAACGCCCTGCGCCCGGCACTCATTTCAGTGCGCAACTCACCGATGAAGTTGGAGATGTCACGAATGGTGACCAGATGCTCCGGCGACACGCCGTTGAGCAGCAAATCGACACGCCCGCTGTTCGGTTCGTAAACCTTGATCTGCAACAAGCCCTGCCCCGTTTCCGTGCAGTCACAGTAAAGGGGCGAAAAGCCGGATTCGACGATGCGGCAAATGTCGGCAATGGCAAGCATGGGCGGACGCCTCGCAGGCGATGGATCGGTCGATCGATTGAGCATAGATGAGCTTCTTCGACCTTGCGCGAGCGCCCGCCCGCAGAAAATGCCAACCGCTTCACATCTTTGCGCGATGCCGATCAGTTGGCGTCGCGGCCCCAGATCCAGTTCCAGATCCCTGGCAGACGCACCGGATCCGAGCTTTTCTGAACCGTTCGCGCCAGCGCTGCTTTCTCCAGTTGCGCGTGGTCGTCGTAGAACGGTTTATCGGCCAGGCGCACGCCGGTGGCCGCTGCGCTGTCGAGCAGAATCTGCAGATACTCGCGGGCATGTCGCGCTGTGTAGCGGTTGAGGTCATGGAACGTCACCACCACCGGGATCACCCCGTCCACCGTCGGCAGCTCGCCGAGGGCAATCCGCTCACGCACTTCCGACAGCTGACGCAGCATGTTGGCGCGGCGTCTGGGGCTGCCATTGAAGCCCCAGATCTTGCCGTCGTTGGCGCTCAGATCCGTAAGCAATACATGCAGGCCGTGTAACTGATAGGCCGCAAACGTACGTTTGTCGTAATTCCAGAATGGCGGGCGCAACAGCACCGGTGGCGCGCCGGTGATCGCGGCGATGTCCGCCGTGCCGTTGGTCAGTGACGTTTCGAGTTCCTGCGGATCGAGCGATCGGTGGTTGGTGTGCCAGTGGGTGGCGGTGTGAAAACCCAGAATGTGCCCTTCATCGTGTTCGCGATGCATGATCCGCCGGCCGATCTCGCTGTTGCCGGCCCTCGGCGCTCGGGTCTGGACGAAAAACACGGCTTTGATGTTGGGCTGCAACGGGTTGTCTTTCAGGCTGTCGAGCACGGTTTCGGTGGGGTTGTAGAAACTCGAAGCACTGGGGCCGTCATCAAAGGTCAGCAGAAACCTGACCGGTGCCTGCGCGTCCAGCCGTGATCGGGTTTGCGCGGTCATTTCGATGGGAGCAGCAATGCAACCGGCCAGCCCGGTGATGAGGGTCACAGCGCAGAAAAGCTTGAACCAGTGTTTCATGTTTTGCCTTGAGCCCGACCGTCGCGGTCACGTTGTCGATTGGCAAAACTCCCTCGCCGCTACTGCCTCCCTGCGGCCCACCGAAATGGGCCGAGGTTGGATAAAGATAACAGGGTTTGGTTCCGGCGCTCGCTCAGCGCGCCAGTGCCTGCTGGAACGAGGTATCGATGATGCCTGCCGTGGCCAGGGGAGCCGGCAGCGCCTTGACCTTGAACAGGAAATCCGCGGTGCCTTGCAGGTCCGCAGCGGCTTGCTGATCCACCGGACCGACGGTCATGTGCGCCTGGCGCAACCAGTGCCGCGACACCTCTTGATCGAGATTGGCCTTCTTCGCCCATAGATCCGCATATTCGTCGGTGTGGCTGTCGACCCAGGACCGGGCCAGTTTCAGGCGTCCGAGAAAATCGGCGATCGCCTCGCGCTTGTTGTCGATGGACGGCGCGGAAGCGGCGATGGCGCTCAAGCCTGGCATCAGGTTTTTCGCGGTCAGAATCGGTCGCGCACCGGAAAACACGATCTGCTGGGAAATGTACGGTTCCCACACCGGAAAGGCATCGATGCTGCCCTGAGGCAACGCGGCGGCGGCATCGATCGGCATCAGCTTGACGAAGTCGACGTAGTTCTCCGGCAGGCCGCCCTGCTCCAGCGCTCGCAGGGTCAACTGCTGGCTCCAGGCGCCTGGCCAGTAGGCGACTTTCTTGCCTTTCAGATCCTCGATGGATTTCACCGGCGAATCCTTGGGCACCAGCAGCGCGATAGTGTCCGGGTTCTGCCGTGACACGCCGATCAGTTTTACCGGCGCCTGTTTGGCGGCGAGGAACAGAAAACCCGAGTCGCCGAGAAAGCCCAGGTCCAGCGAGCCGGTCTGCAACGCTTCGGCCAACGGCGCGGCGGCCTGGAAGTGTTTCCAGTCGACGGTGTAAGGCGCGTCCTTCAAGACGCCGGACGCTTCTACCGAGGCGCGGATGTTGTAGTAATTCTGGTCACCGACGTGCAGGACCACAGGTTCGGCCGCGTAGGTCAGAGGCGATGCGATCACGGCGCTGGTCAACGCGGCACGTAGGAAACGGGAGAGCTTCATGGCGAGTCCTGCAGAGGGAATTTTTATAGACCATAACGCTCTTACAAATCGGATTTGAAATTCGATTAGCGCATAAGCTCAGCACTGTCGATGAGCGCTGTTCGTCTGGCAACAGTGGCGCGGCACAGTGTTTTCCCTGCAACAGTTCAAAACGCACAACCCCTCTCAAAACCCCATAAACACGGGGTTCAGGGCATATGGCACAGAGCCTGCAATATTCCATTCATGCAGGAAGCATTCGATAAAAATATCTTTTTGGACATAAGAATCTGTTGCCTTGCCGGAGCGTGCCCATGAAATCCCGTTTACCGTTTTCCCGCGTCAAAACGCTGCTCGCGGCCTGCGCAGTAGCCCTGAGTCTGCAACCTCTCGTCCACGCCGCCGAAACGCCACCCGCTGAAGTGCATCTGGACTATGCCTATTACTCCCCTGTCAGCCTGGCGCTGAAACATTTGGGTTATCTGGAAAAAGCCCTGCCCCAGAGCAAAGTCAGTTGGGTGCTGAGCCAGGGCAGCAACCGCTCGCTGGAATACCTCAACAGCGGTGGCGTGGACTTCGCCTCGTCGGCCAGCCTCGCGGCGGTGCTGAGCCGTGCCAATGGCAGCCCGATCAAATCGGTGTACGTTTACAGCCGCGCGGAGTGGACCGCGCTGGTGGTGCGCAAGGATTCGCCGTACCAGACCGTCGCCGACCTCAAGGGCAAGAAAATCGCCGCCACCAAAGGCACCGACCCGTACTTGTTCACCCTGCGCAGCCTGCAACAGGCCGGTCTGAAAAAGGACGACGTCGAACTGGTGCACCTGCAACACCCGGACGGCCGAACCGCTTTGGAGAAAGGCGACGTCGACGCCTGGGCCGGCCTCGATCCGCACATGGCCGCCAGTCAGGTACAGGCCGGTTCACGCCTGCTGTACCGCAATCGCGACTTCAACAGCTACGGCGTGGTCAGCGTCACCGAGCAATACGCCAAGGAACACCCGCAAACCATCGAAACGGTGATCAAGGCCTACGAACAGGCTCGCGAGTGGTCGGTGAAAAACCCGGACGAACTGGCCCAACTGCTCGCCAGCGAATCCGGCCTGCCGCTGGATGTGGCCAAGCTGCAACTGTCGCGCACCGACCTGAGCAGCCCGCAACTCACAGCCAAGGACGTGCTCGCCTCGAAAGCCGCGGCGCCGATTCTAGTCTCCGAAGAACTGGTGCGTCGTGGGGTGAATGTCGATCAGGTGATCGATCAACTGATCGACACCGGTTTCCAGCAAGTCGCCGCCCAGTAACCAATCGGGCTCACAACAAGTCCGCGCCCGTCGCGGATTTGTCGTGAGCGGAGAACCGCCCATGAGCAATGACCTGCCCGCCCGCCTGGCCGCGCCGCTGCCGCGCCGACAAACCCTGCCGTTGAATCCGCTTTGGCGGCGGCGCCTCAAAGGGCTGGCCCTGCCGCTGTTGATCGTGATCGCCCTGGAAATCATCGTGCGCGTCGGCTGGCTGCCGTCCTATCAGATGCCTGCGCCGAGCGAAGTCGCGCTGACCCTGACTGATCTGGCCGAAGGCGCCTTGTGGAAACACATCGGTGCCAGCCTGATTCGCGTGCTGATCGGGTTTGCCATCGGCGCAAGTCTGGCGCTGGTGTTTGCCGCGTGGGTTGGTCTGAGCCGTGAGGCCGAGGCGTACCTTGAGCCGACCTTCGCCGCCCTGCGTTCAATTCCCAGTCTGGCCTGGGTGCCGCTGTTGCTGTTGTGGCTGGGCATCGACGAGACCTCGAAAATCGTCCTGATCGCCATCGGCGCGTTCTTCCCGGTGTATGTCAATGTGGTCGCGGCGATCCGCAATATCGACCGCAAACTGGTGGAAGTCGGACACATCTATGGCTTCAGTCGCCTGCAACTGGTGCATCGGATTCTGCTGCCCGCCGCCCTGCCCGGCCTGTTCACCGGACTGCGCAGTGGCATGAGCCTGGCGTGGATGTTTCTGGTGGCGGCCGAACTGATCGCAGCGACCAAGGGCCTCGGTTACCTGTTAAGCGACGGGCGTGAAACCTCGCGCCCGGACATCGTGCTGGCGGCGATCATCGTTTTGGCGCTGCTGGGCAAACTCAGCGATGGCCTGCTCGCCGCGCTCGAGCGCCGTTGGCTGGCCTGGCGCGACACCTTCACCGGTCAGGGCAGCAAGGACTGATCCGCACAACTAAGCTGAACCTTCAGGCAGTGTTCGCCGGAGGTTCGGCCGATGTGCGGAAGACTTTCGCAGTACCGCGGCATCCACGATTTCGTTGCGGTGCTGAGCATTCCCGATGCGCTGATCAATCACGTCGGCGATGCACCGCTGGCACACTACAACGCGGCGCCCACCACTGCGCTGGCCATTCTTCATCAACACGAACAACGCTTGTACGCTGATAACCTGCGCTGGGGCTGGCGCCCGCACTGGGCCAGGGATCGCGCTGCGCCGATCAATGCACGGGTCGAAAAAGTCGTCCACGGCCCGTTCTTTCGGGCGATCTGGCGTCACCGCCTGATCGTGCCGGTCGACAACTGGTTCGAGTGGGTCGACGGGCCGGACAAGAGCCGCCAACCCTGGCTGATCCATCGGGTCGATCATCAACCGGTTTTCTGCGCCGCCATCGGCCAGTTTCCGGCACCCGATGCGCAATCGAGGGAAGACGACGGTTTCGTGATCATCACCGCCGACAGCGAAGGCGGCCTGCTCGATCTGCATGATCGCCGGCCCATCGTGTTGTCCGCCGAGGGGGCGCGGGAATGGCTCGATCCCGCCACGCCCGTGGAGCGCGCCGAGCAAATGTTGCTGTTCGAAGGGTTGGGCAGCGAGGCCTTCGAATGGCACAAAGTCGGCAAAGCTGTCGGCAACTCACGCAATCAGGGCGCGGAATTGATTGAAGTGGCGGTCTAAATATTGTCCGGGGTGACACGTCTATCAAATAGTCGGAAGGTGCGAATCAGATTGATGCCACAGTGCAAGTGAAAACCGTTCGTTACAGTCAGTGTTTCAATCTCGAAACAATCATTGAATCAATCGTTTGATTAAAACCAACCGCCTGTCTGACATTTCAATCGTCATACATACATTTAGTAACACTACAGATAGCATGCGCGCCGCATTTCCTATTGGCATACCAGTTGACCAAAGAGTCAACAAACCGGGAATACCCTACAAACTTACAAGCCTTGCAGAGAACTAAGTTGCGCGACGATTTTGCAATCAAACAGGCCAACGGCCTGGAGTGTATTTATCTGTCCATGACAGAACGCTTTCAACTCGACTGTTTTATCGCCCACTACATAAAGACTCGAAACCTGCGTGACGTACCCGAGATCGACCGCATCCTGCGCACCACTCTCCAACACTATCCCTGCCACCCGCCGGTGATGGTCAACGAGCTGAATGCCTGGATCGACAAGACCTTGGGCTATCGGGCTTCACACCCCGATTTCACACAGCTGGACGATCTTTGATGAAACGAAAAAGCCCCGCAATCGCGGGGCTTTTTCGTAGTAGCGCTCAAGGTTTGAGCGGGCGTTCCTGGTCGCGATCGGACAACTCGCGGCTGTCGTCATGTTTCCAGGTCTGCTCCTTGTGTTTCTCCCGCTCGATCTCTTCTTCGCTCGGTTCTTCATCTTCTTCGGGACGTTTCTGCTCGGTTGCCATGTTCACCTCGCTGCCATAAGTCGTCAGTCATCCTTACAGCGTAGAACAGATTCAGACAGGCAACTTACAACCACCAGCGCAACAGAAAGAAGAACGCCATACTCAATAGCATGCTAAGCAACGTATTACGCGTGTAGATCACTAGTCCGATGGCGACTAAAGAACTCAGCAAATAGGGATTATCCCACTGCAGATTCAGCTGTTTATCCGGCATGAACACGATCGGCCCGCAAATCGCGGTCAACATCCCCGGTACGGCGAAACCCAGAAATTGCCGTGCGTTACTGCTCAAACGAACCGGCAAGCGCGGTTCGAGAAATACGTAGCGGTTGAGGAACACCAGAATCCCCATGCCGAAAATCACTGCCCAGACGATCATGTGCGCTCCCGATACAGCTTGTTGCAGATAAACCCTGCGGTCATTCCCGCCAGTCCCGACAGCACCAGCGCCGAACCCCACTGCCAATAACTGAACAGCACCGAGCAGAACAGCGACACCGCCACGCAAACCACGGTCGGCACGTTGCGCACCACCGGGGTGATCAGGGCGATGAAGGTCGCGGCAATCGAGAAGTCCAGCCCCAGATGCTCAAGCCCCGGAATGCTGCTGCCGAGCACGATGCCGGCCAGGGTGAAGAGGTTCCATGCCATATAGAACGTCAGGCCGACGCCGAGGGCATACCAGCGATTGAACTGCTGACGGTCGTGCTGACTGGTCAGGGCAAACAGTTCATCGGTGAGCAAAAAGCCCAGGCCAATGCGCCAGCGACCCGGCAACGGCGAAATCACATGGCGCATGCTCATGCCGTAAAGCAAATGCTGCGACGTCAGCAGCAGCGTGGTCAGCAATATCGAGAAAATCCCGGCACCGCCCTTGAGCATGCCGATCGCTACCAGTTGCGCAGCACCGGCAAACACGATGCTCGACAAGCCCTGCCCTTGCAGCGGCGTGAGGTTGGCTTCGATCGCCATGGAGCCGGCCAGCAGCCCCCACGGCGCGGTCGCCAGGGATAACGGCATGATCGCCGCGGCTCCGCGAAGAAAGGCACTGCGCGGCATTAATGAGTCAGACATAACGCTCTTCAACCGTGAGACAAGACCCCGGACTCTGCCAGTAAACGCCTTTTCATGGCTTGAACAATCTTGCGCAGTTGCCAGAAATCTCTCAGCCGCGAGCCGCCGACCGGCGTACCATTGCAGCCACTCACATCTTCGTCAGGGAGACGACATGCTGTATCGAATTGCCGCCGACGGGCTGGTGCTGTTCCACCTATCGTTCATTCTGTTCGTGCTGTTTGGCGGGCTATTGGTGCTCAAGTGGCACCGAGTGGCGTGGCTGCATCTGCCGGCCGCAACCTGGGGCGTGATGGTCGAGGTGTTGCACCTGACCTGCCCGCTGACCTACTGGGAAAACCTGATGCGCCACGCCGCCGGGCAGACCGAGTATGCCGGTGGTTTCATCGAGCATTACGTCTGGCCGATCATCTACCCGGCGGGGCTGACCCCGCAGATTCAGTTGGCGCTGGGCAGCGTGGTGCTGGTGATCAACCTGCTGGTATACGGGCGTCTGATCCGTCAGTGGAAACTGCGTCGCGCCGCCCGCATTCCGTTCTAACGCGACTTCAAGGTTTCCAGCCAGGCCGGATCGAGGCGCGTCTGATCGGTGTCCAGACCGAGCGCCTCCATCCGAGCCTTGTGTGCCTCGACTTCCCGATGCAATTGCGCATGATCGCTGGAGTTGCCGTCCAGTTCGTGCATCTGGGTCAGGCCAAGGTGATAGAAACGCAGCACTTTCATCGCCGTCGGATCACCCTTCTCGACCGCCGCCGTCACCTGATGCATGACATTGGTGACGCTCATCAAACTGCGCTTGAGCCGCCAGCCGTACACCGCCGGGGCCATCCAGGTCTGATTCCAGAAACGCCCGCGCAACAACGCTGCCGTCAACAGAAATGCGCCGAACACCCCGCCGACATTGAACCGCAGGTTATCCCCGCCCGGCTCGCCGAACAGCGCCACCGCCACGGTCGAAAACGCCATTGCCAGCACCAGGAACAGCACCGCGATGATCAGCGTGCTGCGCCGGGTCTGCTGGCGATAAGTGATGGCATCGATCGGTTGAATCTCGAACATCGTGACAGGCTTCCATGGCTTGAAATAAAAAGAGGCCGGCGCATTATCGCCTCTGAGGCGGATTTAGCTATGCTGGAGCTCCTTTTCATCTTTTCAGCGTCCAACGGGGACATGGCGATACCACGCAGATCGTGCCATCTTCATTCATGGATACACACTATTCGGATGCCATTGGCCAGGCCGGCAATGACATCGTTTTAAGGATCACTGCATGACCCAACGACACGTAATCAATGCCTCGGTCAGCCCAAAAGGCAGCCTGGAAACCCTTTCCCAACGTGAAGTTCAGCAACTGAGCCAGGCCGGAACCGGCAGCACCTACACCCTCTTCCGCCAGTGCGCCCTGGCAATCCTCAACACCGGCGCCCATGTCGACAACGCGAAAACCATTCTGGAAGCCTACAAGGACTTCGAAATCCGCATCCACCAGCAGGATCGCGGCGTGCGCCTGGAACTGCTGAACGCCCCGGCCGATGCCTTCGTCGACGGCGAAATGATCGCCAGTACCCGGGAAATGCTGTTCAGCGCCCTGCGCGACATCGTCTACACCGAGAACGAACTCGATGCCCTGAGCATCGACCTCAGCACCTCCCAGGGCATCAGCGACTACGTCTTCCACCTGCTGCGCAACGCGCGCACCCTGCGTCCGGGCGTCGAGCCGAAGATCGTCGTGTGCTGGGGCGGCCACTCGATCAACACCGAAGAATACAAATACACCAAGAAAGTCGGCCACGAACTGGGCCTGCGCAGCCTCGACATCTGCACCGGCTGCGGCCCGGGCGTGATGAAAGGCCCGATGAAAGGCGCGACCATCGCCCATGCCAAACAACGCATCCACGGTGGCCGCTATCTGGGCCTGACCGAACCGGGCATCATCGCCGCCGAAGCGCCGAACCCGATCGTCAATGAGCTGGTGATCCTGCCGGACATCGAAAAGCGCCTCGAAGCCTTCGTCCGCGTCGGCCACGGCATCATCATCTTCCCGGGCGGCGCCGGCACCGCCGAAGAGTTCCTGTACCTGCTGGGCATCCTGATGCACCCGGACAACGCCGGCCTGCCGTTCCCGGTGATCCTGACCGGGCCGAAACATGCCGCGCCGTACCTGGAGCAACTGGACGCTTTCGTCACCGCCACCCTCGGCGAGGCAGCGAAACAGCACTACGAAATCATCATCGACGACCCGGCCGAAGTGGCGCGCCAGATGACCGCGGGCCTCAAAGCCGTGAAGCAGTTCCGCCGCGAACGCAACGACGCGTTCCACTTCAACTGGCTGCTGAAGATCGACGAAGGCTTCCAGCGTCCGTTCGACCCGACCCACGAAAACATGGCCAACCTCAAGCTGCACCGCGACCAGCCTCCGCATGAGCTGGCAGCCAACCTGCGCCGCGCGTTCTCCGGAATCGTCGCCGGCAACGTCAAGGACAAGGGCATTCGCCTGATCGAGGAACACGGCCCGTATCAGATCCGTGGCGACGCCGCGATCATGCAGCCGCTGGACCTGCTGCTCAAAGCCTTCGTCGCCCAGCACCGGATGAAACTGCCGGGCGGCGCGGCGTACGTGCCGTGCTATCGCGTGGTTTCCTGACTCGACGATGTACGTGCCTGAAGCGCAAGGCTTCAGGCACAACTCTCACGCTTCAACGCCTCCTGCCTGCAGACATTCCATCGTAAAAACGGCCTCCGACGAGTGGTGGCCATTTGTCACTCGGCAGGTTTGACAGCCTATTGGCCGTGACTATGATCCACGTGCAGCCAGCACCGTGCTGCATTGCCATGGAGGCAACCTCATGTCCGGATTCACGGATGTCTTTCGTATGCGCTGCACCAACCGGCGTCAGTTCCGCCTACCCCACTGTCGCGATGTCGTCTGGTAGTCCGCGGCGATTACGTAGCCGTACCTTTTTGAAACCTTGAATGTTCCTGCCTGGACCCGGCGCGTTGTTCGGCGCAGTCGTGCCTGCACGTCCAGAGTTTTTCCTCAGTCATAATGGAGACTGGAAATGACCGAAGCCAATAAACCAAAGGATCCCGGAAATGCTTCCGGTGGCAGAATCGGCGAATTGCTGGACCTTCTGTTCAGTGAGGAGGGTATCGCCATTCCAGGCGATGGCACTGTGCTGGACCTGGTAGCACTGGGCGAACACACGCTCAAGTATCACAAGATGGCCGACCCGCAGCAGCGGCTCTCTACGCCAGTCAAGGGGGGGCCGAGCGAATTCTTTGAAGGCGGTGAACATACAGCGATCGGAGACAGCGTGACGTTGTACTTTTCCGGAAGCGACTCCGGCTCGCCTGCCTGGTCCGTGCCATTGCACCTGCCCAATGGCCTGCAACTCACCTATGGTCAGGTTGTCGCCCTCGGCGGAGATTTCTACGGTATCCCGGACAAGCCGATTTCCGATGGTGCCACGGCCGGCGACCGCATCAAGCGCTTCTCGGCAGCGTTCGACTCGCTGGCAACCCTGCCGGCATCCAAGGCCGAGGCAGGCGAAATCCTGGCGGTGATGCAGGAAGAAATCAAAGCAGCCAATCAAGCGATTCTGGACGGGGTTCAGCCCCATGTTGCATACGACAAACTCGACGACGACCTGTCGAAAAAATGGAATCGGATCACTGGCGGCGGCTACCTTATCCCGCCGTGGATTCCCATGGGCCGCTACCTGAAGCTGGCCGCGACCAACTGGGATCACTTCGGCGACTGGGCCGTGCTGGCCTACAAGGCCGGCCACGCTGCGGCCCTCAATCAGGCAGTGAAGGCTCATGGCACAAAGCAGCGCAAGGATCTGGAACTGGCCTACGCAATGAACGCCTTTGCCGACCACTTCCTTTCCGACCTGTTCTCTGGCGGTCATCTGCGCACGCCGCGCAAGCAGTTGTATGAAAAGGTTACGCCCAGCGATATCGGCTCACTGCTGTCTCGCTCCATGCACGATGAAGACTGCAAGTTCGGTCTCAACGTTTTCAATGCAATGGATGAAAACTGGCACGCCTATGGCGACAAGCGCTACTTCGATACGGTTGATGTCGCCAACCGCAACAATGTCAATACGGTCGTGCAGACCTCGGTGGACGAAATCTTCGAAACCTATATGAATGGGAGTGCACCGAGCGAGGGCCAGTACCAGGCGTTGCTCTATGTGCCCGACCTGAAACAGGTGCAGAACCATCTGAGCACCGCCAACTACTCTGCGCTGTTCGTGGCACAGAACAATACGGTGCTGCGTCGCCAGGACATCAACAATCTCAACGACCGCAACTGGACCGACAACTGGTGGGGGTCAACCACGTTGGCGCTGCTGACCAACGACTACCACCCCAAACCACCGGCCGGCTACCTGAACCCGCCGACTCAAGCTCCCACCATTCAGGCAAACGGCTGGCAGAGCCATACGCCCAGCCCACCGAACTGGGTCGACGGTAACGCGGTGCGCTATGCCTACAGCTTCACCAATGGCCTGAACGAGTCGTACACCGGGCCGTGGTCGGCGTTCGTCACCCTCGAAGGTAGCTACCACCCGTCCGTCACCGTTCCGCTGGACACCAGCGGCAAGTCCACCGCCCGCAACGTCTTCCGTCAGTTCGAGGGCAAGGCGCCAACTCTGGTGGGCAGCGTGGCCAATGGCGAAAGCACCTTCATCGATCAGCAGAACTGACAAGGAGTCAGACATGTCCATCACCATTACGGTAAATCTGGCATCGGGCGAATCGGCCAAAGGCATCGCTCTGGAGTTGCTGTCGGATGGCGTCCCGGTGGCGCGAGCGACGATTGATGACCAGGGACGAGCAGTGTTCAACACGACAGCCACCCATGGACGACTGGCGGTGCGGTTCGATCGCTCGACAGTCGATGAAGCATGAGCGGGGAGCACACAACATGACCAACGTTTCAGTGGTTCCAATAGTCGATACTTCGGCCAGCATGACCGGCTCCGGGTATGTAGCGCAAACGGTCATCGACACCCGCGCGTTCTTGCGCCTGCTCAAGCCGGGCGACAAGGTGGCGGTGGTGGCCTATGACACCAACGCACGCAATGTCTATCCAAACAACAACAGTCTGGCCACGGTCGATCAGGCATTGACCGTGACCAAGAACGCCTCGGATGCAGTGGGCGGACTGTCGTTCAATGGCAACTCCACCGCCATCGGCAGGGGCTTGCAGCAGAGTCGCAATTTTCTTGACGCGGCCGGCGAGCCCCGCGCTTGTATATTGCTGACTGATGGTTACCAGAACGACGGACCTCCGCCATTGGACGTTTTGCCGGGTTACCGGGTGATGGCTTGCGCCATGGGGGCCAACTCGGATCAGCAATTGCTGAAACAGATCGCTTCGCGCACGGGCGGCCAGTTCTTCTATGCGCCGCGCGCGGCGGACATGATGAAGGTCTACAACCAGATTCGTTCGGACACCGCCTCGGCCGCTTTGCTGGTCAACGAACTCAATGACATCCAGCAGAACGATTACCGGTTGATCCCCGCCGTCGTCTCACAACGACCAGGGGGTGCCCAAATGTCGGCGGTGTGGTCGAACACCGAGATCAGCTACACCCGAGGCAGTCCTTCGGGCAATCAGCTGTCGGTCACGCTGGTCGACCCGTCCGGCTCCACCAGTGCGCTGAACCCGACGATCATCGGCGACGGTTTCGTCATCTACAACGTCGACAACCCGGCACCAGGGCAGTGGTACGTCCAGCTCGAGTTCGCCGGAGGCGGGCAGTTGATCAACTGCACCGGCGGCGCATTGCAATATTTCTCGCAGTCCCTCCGGAGCGCAGCAAGCCTGGAACTGAGCATTGACCTGCCCACCTTGCACAGCGTCGGTCAGCCTTTACCACTGAACATCCATCTGGATGCAGGCGGTGAAATCCTCAGCAATGTGCGCGCCCACGCTATCGTGCAGCGACCGACCATCAGCCTTGCAGATGCGCTGGTCAAATACGATGCTCAACTTGGCTCGGTGCAACCTGACCCGGCAGACCTGGCCCGCGGCGTACCGTCGGCCAACGCCCGCCTCGCGGCCTTGCGCCAACGATTGCTGCCCGAGCAGGACATCCTCGCTCACCAGCAAGGTGTGGTGCACCTCAAGACCGCCAACAATCTCCCTCTGACCACGTTGATCGATACGCCAGTGGCGGGTTCATACAACGTACAGGTGGTGGTCACTGGCGAGGGCAGCCTGTCTGGACCGTTCCAGCGCAGTCATCTGGTCAGTGTGTTGGTGAACGACGTACGAAGTTAAGTCCGCAGTAACCGTGCAACCGGTCTGGCACAGGCTGGCCGGTTGTACACTGCCGAATTCTGACACTCGATGTCCGTACAACTCGCTGGCACTACCAAACAGTCCTGCTCTCTGACACAAAAGCCCCGCTGATTCCCCACGACAGCCGTCATGTGGGCGTACTAAGCTGGGCGATTGATTTGTTCAGGGACGATCCATGAAACGTTTTGCCGCCTGCCTGCTGTCTTTTCTGGCCCTGACGGCCAATGCGGCAGATCTGCAACTGCTCACCGACAATCATCCTCCGCTGCATTTCCTTCAGGGCGATCAACTGGTGGGCTTCGGCGTGGATGTGGTGCAGGCCCTGGCCGCGCAGACCGGCGATCGCATTCACTTGCAGCAAGTGCCGCTGCTGCGCGCCCTGCGCATGGCCAGCGATACCCCGGACACCGGCGTATTTACTGTCCTGCGCACCGACGCACGCGACGACAGCTACCAATGGGTCGGGCCGTTGATCGAAGTCGAAACCGCGCTGTATGCCCACGACAATTTTCACCCACCGGTACGCAGCCTGCGTGAAGCCGATCACCTGGGCCGGATCACCGTGCCACGCAAATGGCTGGTCTACAGCTATTTGCAGGAACAGGACCTGACCAACCTTTACGGCGTGGAAACCCCGGAACAAATGATGCGTCTGTTCAGTCTCAGGCGGACCGACTTTGTGGTGTCCGACACCTTGTCCAGCGCCGCCCTCGCCCGCGAGCAAGGCATGGAACCGGGGCGTTTGCAGTACCAGTTGCCGTTGATGAAGCAGGATACCTACATCGCATTCTCCCGACAGACCGACCCCAAACAGGTCGCACGCTGGCAGCAGGCGCTGGATACGCTACGCGCCGACGGCCGCCTGGAGAAAATGCGCCAGCGCTGGCTGAGCAACACCCTGCCGCGCTGATCACGCATCAACGCCTTTGATAACAACTATCTGAAAAGGTGTTTTTTCTTCTGGCGCCCGTGGCCATAAAGTGGCGGTCATCTTCTTCCCACTTTCTGGTGCACCCATGAAAGACTTCATTGCCCTCGGGTTCATCGTCGCGCTGATCGGCGCCACCTCAGCGATTGCCAACGCCCACGGCAACGGGCACGTCGTAGCCATGACCAGTGTCGGCCAGTCCGGCACATTGAACGTCGACACCGTCGGCCTTGGCAGCGAAGCCACGGACAGCCTGGAGCAGACGCTCTACGTTGCGCAGAACGCCTCCGAGTACGGTTACGACTATTGAGCCACCAGCCGCGCCGCCAACGCCTTGGCCTGCGACGCGACATCGGTCACTGCGGTACTTTCCCACCACATCCCTCTGAGTGGCGGGCCCATCGCGAACAGTCTTTGTGACACTTTCCCCTGAGCATCCAGCACCGCGCCGTCCACCGCCGCCGCAATCCCCAGCGCCAATGGCCCCGGTTGCACCAGCCCACGGGCCAGCAACTGCTGAGGCAAGGGCCGGTCGACCCGGCGCCAGTCATACTCGATACCACTGGAATTGATCAGCGCCGCGCCTTGCACCACGCGCGTTTCACTCTCACCCCGACGACGGACGCGAATGCCGACACCTCCGCCCGACACCGGCTCAAGACCTTTATAGGACGCGGCGTGAATACGCAGGCGCCCTTCGCGGTGCAGACGCTCGACCAGCTCCGCACTCAGCGGCGGCGAACGATGGTGATGGCTCTCCCACCACGGCCGCACATGCCGCACGAATTGCCGGCGCTGCGCATCGCTCGCCTGGCTCCACAGCCGACCGATGTGCGCGCGCACCGTATCCAGCGGCGCCTGCCAGTCGATGCCTTGGGCGATGGCGACCTGGCAATGCCGGCGCAATTCGCGCAGCAACTGGCGTGGCGTGCGGAGGCTGTGATCCTCGGCGAGAAAGTCCACCCATGCCGGCGGCTGTCGACGCACATGGGGCAGCAGTCCGTGCCGGGAAAACACTTCGATCGGCCCGCGATGCCCGGCCTGCTCCAGCGAGACCACAGCATCGACCATGGTCAGGCCGGAGCCGATGATCAACACCGTGGATTGCGGATCGAGCTGGCGCATGGCGCCCACATCCCAAGGATCCAGCCCTGCGGCGTTGAGGCCGCTGGATTGTTTTTGCGGCGTACGGGCAGCCGGGAACATCCCGGTGGCCAGCACCGCGAAAGCCCCTTGCAGTCGCTGGCCGTCGCTCAGGGTGAGCTGCACCGAATCAACTGAAGCCTGTACATCAATCACCTCTGCGCGCACGTGCTCGACCGTCGAACCATGCTGCGCGCCCACTTGCTGCGCTTCGGCCAGACGCTGCTGCACATAGACGCCGAACAGGCCCCGGGGTGGAAACAGTTCGCTGACCGGTACATGTTGCTGATCGGATTCAGGCCAGCCGCCGCTGGCAATATGATTGGTCAGCCATTGGGTCAAATCATCGGCATTGTCCGGGTCGACGCTCATCCGCGCGGCATTGCCGTTGAGCGTGTGGCCCAGCTCCACCGCACTGTACGCTTCGCCCCGGCCCAGTTCGGCCCGGGGCTCGATCACCAGAATCCGCCGCCGGCCCGGCAGACGCAGCAATTGCACCGCCAGCATCGCGCCGCTGAGGCCGCCGCCGACAATCAGGATGTCGGCCGTATCGGTTTGAGTCATGCCGTTCTCGCTGCAAAGGGTTTGCTCAAGTCAGTGTCGTGCAGACGCTGCGAGCGAGTCTAGACAGACGCGACCTTTTTCTCCTGCCGATGCAGCTCACCCAGGTTTCGATAACCGCTGCCCGGATGGATCTGCGGCAATCTCGGCCCCTCGCCAAACAGCTTTTCGCGTAATGTCCCCGGCGTGTATTCGGTCTTGTAAACACCGCGTTTCTGCAACTCCGGCACCAGCAATTCCACGGCGTCGATGAAGGTTTCGTGGGTCAGCGCGTAGGCCAGATTGAAGCCGTCGACGTCGGTTTCATCGACCCATTCCTGCAACAGGTCCGCCACCGTTTCCGGGCTGCCGACGAACAACGGGCCGAAACCGCCGATGCCGACCCAATCGGCCAGTTCGTTCGGGGTCCAGACCTTGTTCGGATCCGCCGTGGAAAACGCCTCGACCGCCGACTGAATGGCATTGGTGTGCACATGCTTGAGCGGTTCGTCCGGTTTGAAGCGGCTGAAGTCGATGCCGGTCCAGCCAGAAATCAACGCCATCGCGCCTTCGTAGCTGACCCAGGATTTGTATTCTTCGAACTTGGCTTTGGCCTTGGCGTCGGTCTCGCCGAGGATCACGGTTTGCAGGTTGAAGATCAGGATCTTCGACGGATCGCGTCCGGCCTCGGCGGCGCGGCGACGAATGTCGGCCACGGTTTTTTTGAGCAGCACTTTCGACGGCGCAGCGACGAAAACGCACTCGGCATGCTCGGCGGCAAACTGCTTGCCCCGGCTGGAAGCGCCCGCCTGATAGAGAACAGGCGTGCGCTGCGGCGACGGTTCGCAGAGGTGAATGCCTGGCACCTGGAAGTGTTTCCCGTGGTGGCGGATCTCGTGGATCTTGCTCGGGTCACTGAAGATCCGCCGTTCGCGATCCCGCAGAATCGCGCCCTCTTCCCAACTGCCTTCCCAGAGCTTGTAGCAGACCTCCAGATATTCTTCGGCGAAGTCGTAGCGCGCGTCGTGTTCAGTCTGGGCTTGCTGACCGATGTTCTTCGCACCGCTCTCCAGATAGGACGTGACGATGTTCCAGCCGGCGCGGCCCTTGGTCAGGTGATCAAGGGTCGAGAGGCGTCGGGCGAATGGATATGGATGTTCGAAGGACAACGAAGCAGTCAGGCCGAAACCCAGGTGCTCGGTCACCAGCGCCATCGGCGGGATCAGTTGCAACGGATCGTTGACCGGCACCTGCGCCGCCTGCCGGATGGCCGCCTCGCCGTTGCCGTTGTACACGTCGTAGATGCCCAGCACGTCGGCGATGAACAGCCCGTCGAACTTGCCGCGTTCGAGGATTTTCGCCAGATCGGTCCAGTACTCCAGATCCTTGTACTGCCAGGAACGATCCCGAGGGTGCGCCCACAGGCCCGGCGACTGGTGGCCGACGCAGTTCATGTCGAAGGCGTTGAGGCGGATTTCACGGGGCATCAGACGGCACTCCCGATTTTCAGGAGGCATTTGGAGGTGTGATTTGAGGTGGTCATGTGAGGCGACTCCGTGGTTTCCGGATGAGGATCCAGAACCCTTAGCAGGAGTCATGCCTGAATATATTTTCGTTATTTATCAATAGTTTGAGATAACAACCTAAAGCAGTCTGCACGAAGAATAGAGCAAACTGTTTATCCGCTGTCGGCCCTGCAACAGTCAGATCACCACATTACGCACGAAGCGCGCCGCGACTTCCCCGTCATTGCGATAGGTGTGCGGCTGGTTGCTGGCGAACATGAAAAACTCGCCGGCGGCGATGTGCTGCGGCTGGTCGCCGAGCATCAGGGTCAGGCAGCCTTCAAAGACGAAAATCTGCTCGCTCCAACCTTCGGCGTCCGGTTGCGAGGGATAGACCTCGCCCGGTTGCAGGCACCATTCCCACTGTTCCACCGCGCGGGTGGCATTGGCCTTGGACAGTAAAACGGCTTTGCTGCCGGGAATGCTGCCGGCCCAGGCGAGTTCGTTGATGCGGCCCGGATCGCGGTTGTCCGGGGCCTGGATCAAATCGCTGAACGCCACTTCGAGGGCTTCGGCGACACGATCGAGGGTGGTCAGGCTGACGTTTTTTTCGCCGGCCTCAATCGCGACCAGCATGCGCCGGCTGACCCCGGACTTTTCCGCCAAGGCCGTCTGGCTCATGTCGGCGGCGTGGCGCAGGCGTCGGACGTTCTGGCTGACGTGTTGCAGGACCGAAGCCCGTTGTACAGAATCTTTGTGCACTATATTGCTCACTGGCTGGGGTTGGGCAGTATACTGCGCAACATTTGACGCATTGTGCGTCGCCTCTTCAAAAGTGCGCAAGGTCATGACGTCAGCCAACTCCCCCCAAACTCCCCTGCGGTTTTCCCGGTTCAGCAAAGCCGAGTGCGTGCTGGTGCTGATCACCATGCTTTGGGGTGGCACCTTTTTGCTGGTACAGCACGCGATGACCGTCAGCGGGCCGATGTTTTTCGTTGGTCTGCGCTTTGCCGCAGCGGCGAGCATCGTCGCGCTGTTTTCGTGGAAACACCTGCGTGAGCTGACCTTGTTCGAACTCAAGGCCGGCGCCTTCATCGGCGTGGCGATCATGCTCGGTTATGGCTTGCAGACCGTTGGCTTGCAGACCATCCCCAGCAGTCAATCGGCGTTCATCACCGCGTTGTACGTGCCGTTTGTGCCGCTGCTGCAATGGTTGGTACTCGGTCGTCGTCCCGGCTTGATGCCGAGCATCGGGATCATGCTGGCGTTTACCGGGTTGATGCTGCTGTCGGGGCCGTCCGGCGCTTCGTTGAATTTCAGTCCCGGTGAAATCGCCACGCTGATCAGCGCCATCGCCATAGCGGCGGAGATCATCCTGATCAGCACTTATGCGGGCCAGGTCGATGTGCGCCGGGTAACGGTGGTGCAACTGGCGGTGACCTCGGCGCTGGCGTTTTTGATGGTGGTGCCGACCGGTGAAGCGCTTCCGGACTTCTCCTGGCTGCTGCTGAGTACGGCCCTGGGATTGGGCGCGATGAGCGCGGCGATTCAGGTGGCGATGAACTGGGCGCAGAAAAGCGTTTCGCCGACTCGTGCGACCTTGATCTACGCGGGTGAGCCGGTCTGGGCCGGGATCGCTGGTCGGATTGCCGGGGAGCGTCTGCCGGCGATTGCGTTGGTGGGCGCCGGGTTGATTGTGGCGGCGGTGATCGTCAGTGAGTTGAAGACCAAGGGCAAAACCACGTCGGACCTCGAAGAAGAGCTGAGCCGCGAAACCGAGCACTGATCGAACCCACGCTAAAGCGTGGGTTCGCGCATTTCCCCTCCCTGAAACAATGTGAACCAAACAATTTGCGGCTACTTTGTAGGATTCAGAGACATCCTCGCGTTTGGCGATCCGGGAGCTGGCACGTATGATGCTTCACAAACTTCCGCAGATTAGAAGCCTATGTCCCTGATAGTTCTACTGCTTCTGCCTTTTGTGGGCAGCTGTCTGGCAGCCGTGCTGCCGCACAACGCACGTAACGCCGAATCCCTGTTGGCAGGCCTGGTCGCTTTGATCGGTACTGTCCAGGTCGCCTTGCTGTTCCCGCAAATCGCCCATGGCGGCGTGATCCGTGAAGAGTTCATGTGGCTGCCCAGCCTGGGCCTGAACTTCGTCCTGCGCATGGACGGCTTCGCCTGGCTGTTCTCGATGCTGGTGCTGGGCATCGGCACCCTCGTTTCCTTGTATGCCCGTTATTACATGTCGCCGGATGACCCGGTGCCGCGTTTCTTCGCGTTCTTTCTGGCGTTCATGGGCGCCATGCTCGGGCTGGTGATCTCGGGCAACCTGATCCAGATCGTGTTTTTCTGGGAGCTGACCAGCCTCTTTTCGTTCCTGTTGATCGGCTATTGGCACCACCGCCACGACGCCCGGCGCGGCGCCTATATGGCGCTGATGGTTACCGGTGCCGGCGGATTGTGCCTGCTGGCGGGGGTCATGATCCTCGGCCATGTGGTCGGCAGCTATGACCTGGACAAGGTCCTGGCCGCCGGCGATCAGATTCGCGCACATGCCCTCTACCCTATCCTGCTTCCCCTCATTCTTATCGGCGCCCTCAGCAAAAGCGCCCAGTTCCCCTTCCACTTCTGGCTGCCCCACGCGATGGCGGCGCCGACACCGGTTTCGGCCTATCTGCACTCGGCGACCATGGTCAAGGCCGGGGTCTTCCTGCTCGCGCGGTTATGGCCGTCGCTGTCCGGCAGCGAAGAATGGTTCTACATCGTCAGCGGTGCCGGCGCCGCCACGCTGTTGCTCGGCGCGTACTGCGCGATGTTCCAGAACGACCTCAAGGGGCTGCTGGCCTACTCGACCATCAGCCACCTCGGCCTGATCACTTTGCTGCTGGGCCTGAACAGTCCGCTGGCAGCGGTCGCGGCGGTGTTCCACATTCTCAACCACGCGACTTTCAAGGCTTCGCTGTTCATGGCCGCCGGGATCATCGACCACGAAAGTGGCACCCGCGACATCCGCAAGCTCAACGGCCTGTTCAAACTGATTCCGTTTACCGCCACCCTGGCGATGGTCGCCAGTGCGTCCATGGCCGGCGTGCCGTTGCTCAACGGTTTCCTGTCGAAAGAAATGTTCTTCGCCGAAACCGTGTTCATCAATGCCACGGCGTGGGTTGAAGCCGCGCTGCCCATCGTGGCGACCATCGCCGGTACGTTCAGCGTTGCGTACTCGCTGCGCTTTACCGTCGACGTGTTCTTCGGCCCGACCGCCACCGATCTGCCGCACACCCCGCACGAGCCGCCGCGCTGGATGCGTGCACCGGTTGAGTTGCTGGTGTTCACCTGTTTGCTGGTAGGGATTTTCCCGGCTCAAGTGGTCGGCCCGTTGCTGGCCGCCGCGGCGTTGCCGGTGGTCGGTGGCGTGCTGCCGGAATACAGTCTGGCGATCTGGCACGGTCTCAATGCACCGATGATCATGAGTCTGATCGCCATGTCCGGCGGCATCGTGGTCTACCTGCTGCTGCGTAATCAGCTCAAGCGTGGCCGTTTCAAGTTCCCGCCGCTGGTGGGCCGCTTCAACGGCAAGCGCCTGTTTGAACGCAGCCTGGTGGCGATGATGCGCCTGGCCCGACGTCTGGAGCGGCGAATCGGCACCAAACGCCTGCAAACGCAGTTGTTCCTGATGGTATTGGCGGCAGTGCTCGCCGGGCTGATCCCGATGCTGCACAGCAGCCTGAGCTGGGGCGACCGGCCGAAGATCCCCGGTTCCATCGTGTTCGTGACCCTGTGGCTGCTGGCAATCGCCTGCGCCCTCGGCGCCGCGTGGCAGGCTAAGTATCACCGTCTCGCCGCCCTGACCATGGTCAGTGTCTGCGGCCTGATGACTTGCGTGACCTTCGTCTGGTTCTCGGCACCGGATCTGGCCCTGACACAACTGGTGGTCGAAGTGGTGACCACGGTGCTGATCCTGCTGGGCCTGCGCTGGCTGCCACGACGGATCGAAGAGGTTTCGCCGCTGCCGAGCAGCCTGCGCAAGGCCCGTGTGCGGCGTCTGCGCGACTTGTTGCTGTCGATTGCCGTCGGTGGCGGCATGGCGCTGCTGTCCTACGCGATGCTGACCCGGCAGACCCCGAACGACATTTCCTCGTTCTACCTGAGCCGCGCCCTGCCTGAAGGCGGCGGCAGCAACGTGGTCAACGTGATGCTGGTGGACTTCCGTGGTTTCGACACCCTCGGCGAAATCACCGTACTGGTGGCCGTGGCGCTGACGGTATTCGCCCTGCTGCGACGCTTCCGCCCACCGAAAGAAAGCCTGCAACTGCCAGCCCAGCAACGCCTGCTGGCGCCGGACGTAGTCACCGATCTGGTCAACCCGCGTTCGGCCAGCGACACCGCACTCGGCTTCATGATGGTGCCGGCGGTGCTGGTTCGCCTGTTGCTGCCGATTGCATTGGTGGTGTCGTTCTACCTGTTCCTGCGCGGCCACAACCAACCGGGCGGCGGGTTCGTCGCCGGCCTGGTGATGTCGGTGGCGTTCATCCTGCAATACATGGTCGCCGGCACCCAGTGGGTCGAGGCGCAAATGAGCCTGCGACCGCTGCGCTGGATGGGCACCGGGTTGCTGTTCGCCACGGTCACCGGTCTTGGCGCGATGCTGGCGGGTTATCCGTTCCTCACCACGCACACCTGGCATTTCAGCGTGCCGGTGCTGGGTGACATCCATATCGCCAGCGCCCTGTTCTTCGACATCGGCGTGTATGCGGTGGTGGTAGGTTCGACGTTGTTGATCCTTACCGCCCTCGCCCACCAATCGGTCCGGGGTCATAAAACCGCTGCCATCAAAGGAGCCGTCTGATGGAAGAAGTCATCGCAATCGCCATCGGAGTGCTCGCCGCCTCCGGCGTCTGGCTGATCCTGCGCCCGCGGACGTTCCAGGTGGTCATGGGCCTGTGCCTGCTGTCCTACGGCGTCAACCTGTTCATCTTCAGCATGGGTAGCCTGTTCATCGGCAAGGAACCCAACATCAAGGACGGCGTACCGCAGGATCTGCTCAATTACACCGACCCGCTGCCTCAGGCGCTGGTGTTGACGGCCATCGTCATCAGCTTCGCCATGACCGCGCTGTTCCTGGTGGTGCTGCTCGCTTCACGGGGCCTGACCGGCACCGACCATGTGGACGGTCGGGAGCCCAAGGAATGACGGCGATGACTCACCTGATCGCTGCGCCGATTCTGCTGCCGCTGCTGACCGCCGCCATTATGCTGATGCTCGGCGAGAAACACCGGCCGCTAAAGGCCAAGATCAACCTGTTCTCCAGCCTGCTGGGCCTGGGCATTTCCGTGCTGTTGCTGCAATGGACCCAGACCACCGGCGTACCCGGCTCCATCGGCGTCTACCTGCCGGGTAACTGGCAGGTGCCATTCGGCATCGTGCTGGTTGTGGATCGGCTGTCGGCCTTGATGCTGGTGCTGACCGGCATCATCGGCGTCAGCGCCCTGCTGTTCGCCATGGCGCGCTGGGACGGCGCAGGCTCAAGCTTCCACGCGCTGTTCCAGATTCAGTTGATGGGCCTGTACGGCGCGTTCCTGACGGCTGACCTGTTCAACCTGTTCGTGTTCTTCGAAGTGCTGCTCGCGGCCTCCTACGGTTTGCTGCTCCACGGCTCGGGCCGGGCACGGGTGTCGTCGGGGCTGCATTACATTTCGATCAACCTGCTGGCCTCGTCGCTGTTTCTGATTGGCGCGGCGCTGATCTACGGCGTCACCGGCACGCTGAACATGGCCGACCTCGCAATGAAGATTCCGCTGGTGCCGGAGGCCGATCGTGGCTTGCTGCATGCCGGCGCGGCGATTCTGGCGGTGGCGTTCCTGGCTAAGGCCGGGATGTGGCCGCTGAACTTCTGGCTGGTGCCGGCCTATTCCTCGGCCAGTGCGCCGGTGGCGGCGATGTTCGCGATCATGACCAAGGTCGGCGTCTATACCTTGCTGCGCCTGTGGACGCTGCTGTTCTCCGGGCAGGCCGGCGCCTCGGCCTACTTCGGCGGCGACTGGCTGATCTACGGCGGCATGGCGACCATGCTCTGCGCGGGCGTGGCGATCATCGCCGCGCAACGCCTGGAGCGCATGGCCAGCCTGAGCATTCTGGTATCGGCGGGGATTCTCCTGTCGGCCGTGGGTTTCGCCCAGCCGAACCTGATCGGCGCGGCGCTGTTCTATCTGGTCAGCTCGACTCTGGCACTCAGCGCACTGTTCCTGCTGGCGGAACTGATCGAACGTTCGCGCACCGCCATCGAAATACCGCTCGAAGACGAAAACGAGTTGCTGCCGCGTCCGCAGGAATGGCAACGACCGGTCAAGGGCATCAACCTCGACGATGACCAGAAAGCCGTCGTCGGCCAGGTAATTCCGTGGACCATGGCCTTCCTCGGCTTGAGTTTCATTGCGTGTGCGCTGTTGATCATCGGCATGCCGCCGCTGTCGGGGTTCATTGGCAAGCTGAGCCTGATCGGCGCATTGCTCAACCCGTTGGGGCTCGGCACTGGCGAACCGATCTCAACTGCTGCCTGGACGTTGCTGGCATTGCTGATCCTCACCGGCCTCGGCTCGTTGATGGCTTTCTCGCGATTGGGTATCCAGCGTTTCTGGTCGCCGGAAGAGCGCCCGTCGCCAGTGCTGCGCAAACTCGAATGCGTGCCGATTTTCCTGCTGCTCGGCCTGAGCATCGCCCTGACCTTCAAGGCTGAGCCGCTGCTGCGTTACACCCAAGCCGCCGCAGACGCGTTGAACAACCCGCAGCAATACGTGATGGCGGTGCTTGGTACCCGCGCCGTGCCAAGCCCGGAAGCCAAGGCTGCGCTGCTGGAGGTGCAACCATGAAGCGTCTGTTTCCTGCTCCGTGGCTGTCGCTTGCGCTGTGGCTGCTGTGGCTGGTGCTGAACCTGTCGATCAGCCCCGGCAACCTGCTGCTGGGGGCGGCGCTGGGTTTCTGCGCGCCGCTGATGATGCGCAAACTGCGCCCGCAACAGATCCACATCCGCCGGCCCGGTGCAATTCTGCGCCTGTTCCTGCTGGTCGGGCGTGACGTGATCATCTCCAATCTGGCGGTGGCTTGGGGCGTGCTCAACGCCGGTCGCCGCCCGCCTCGCTCACGCTTCATCAAGGTGCCACTGGATCTGCGCGATGCCAACGGTCTGGCGGCGCTGTCGATGATCTGTACGGTCGTGCCCGGCACGGTGTGGTCGGAACTGGCGCTGGATCGCAGCATTCTGTTGCTGCACGTCTGGGATCTGGATGACGAGGCGCAATTCATCCAGCACTTCAAGGTCACTTACGAGCGGCCGTTGATGGAGATTTTCGAATGAGCCCGCTGCTGTCGAATGCGATTCTGCTGACGCTGTTCCTGTTCTCGCTGGCGATGGTACTGACGCTGATTCGCCTGTTCAAAGGGCCGTCAGCACAGGACCGGGTACTGGCGCTGGACTACCTGTACATCGTCGCCATGCTGATGATGCTGACGCTGGGAATTCGTTACTCCAGTGACACCTATTTCGAAGCGGCGCTGCTGATCGCGCTGTTCGGCTTCGTCGGCTCGTTTGCCCTGGCGAAATTCCTGCTGCGTGGCGAGGTGATCGAATGAACGCTGAATTGTCTCTGTGGGTGGAAATCCCGGTGGCGATCCTGCTGGTACTCAGCGGCGTGTTTGCCCTGATCGGTGCAGCCGGGCTGTTGCGGATGAAGGATTACTTCCAGCGCATGCACCCGCCGGCGCTGGCCTCGACCCTCGGCGCGTGGTGCGTGGCGCTGGCGTCGATCATCTGCTTTTCCGCGCTCAAGTCCCGGCCGGTGCTGCACGCGTGGCTGATCCCGATTCTGCTGTCGATCACCGTGCCGGTGACCACCCTGCTGCTGGCGCGTGCGGCGCTGTTCCGCAAGCGCATGGCCGGAGACGATGTGCCGGCCGAGGTGAGCAGCCGACGCACCGAGAGCGGCAGCTAGATCCAGGCAACAGCCAACAGCCCGGCTCCCAGAATCAGACACAACGGTGAGTAAATCCAAGTGTCGAGCCGGGCAAACCGCGAACCCTTCACTTCCTTGAAAAAGCCCACCAGTTCCGAATCACCGATCGCCCTTGCAAACATCAGCAGCGCAATCGCGCTGATCACCCACTGCAACGCCCAGTGATGCACCGGCGAAAACCACCAGCCCACCCTCATGCACACCAGTGCGGCAATCAGTAGCAGGGCTGCCGCCACCGCCAACGTGATCCAGCCTGACGGCTTGAACGCCGGCCTGAGCGTCAGTCCGCCGTTATTCACCGGAACCTGCGGCACCACCGCCACAGCCGCCCACTCTCCACCCATCGCCCAATACACATGCATCAGGCTGATCGCCGCAAATATCGTCACCAGCCATTGAGCCAACACAAAGGTCATGGTCGAGAATCCTTTCAAGGGACTTGAACAAAACATCCTAGTCGGCATTTTTACATGTGCACGACCGGTCAGCGGTGCGGTAAAGTGCCGCCCCATGAAATTCACCCGTTCCGATCGCTCACTGCTGGCCTGGATGCTCTATTGCTGCGTCCTGTTCAACGTGTTCGCCTGCAGCATCGGTCACGGACAAATGGTCGGGATGCAGCTCAACGGTATTGGTGGCCAGTTCTGCGCCGTCGACCCGAGCACCCAGGCGCCACTCGCGTCCAATCCTTCCGAAGAAAAACTGCCGACCCTGGCCAAAGCCTTTGGCTGTCCGCTGTGCTCCACCGGCGGCATGGGCCCGGCGTTCAACTCCAGCCTGACCCTGGCGATCCTGCCGGAACAACACAGCCCGCCGCTGCCGGTCATTGTCAGCGCCGACCTCCCTGCTCGCTTCACCTGGCCTTCGGCCAACCCCCGCGCCCCGCCGCTCGCCTGAGTGTCTTTGCCTTTTTGATTTGTCAGCCCACTGCGCCAATGCGCGGCGTTCGCCTGTGCGCTGACTCCTAGACAAGCATTCAGGATTCAATCGATGAAACAACTTACCTTGCTGGCGAGCCTGTGCGGCTGCCTGTCCGTCAACGCCTGGGCACAATCCACCGTGGATCTGGCGCCGATCACCATTGACGGCGAGTCCGCCGCCGAACCGGGACTGAGCCTCGACCAGTCCAGCGGCATGGCCTCGCGCCTCGGCTTGAGCGTACGCGACACCCCGGCCTCGGTAGCCATCGCCAACCGCAACGACATCGAGCGCCACGGTGCGCAGAACTTCCAGGACGCCGCCAACACCCTGCCCGGCGTCAACGCCAGTGCACCGCCGGGGTTTGGCGGATTCGTGTCCTATCGCGGTTTTACCAGCAGCCAGATCACCCAGATGTTCAACGGCGTCAACGTTTCCGGCGGACTGGCGCGGCCCGTGGATTCGTGGATTTATGACCGGGTGGAACTGGTCGGCGGCCCGTCGTCGCTGATCAACGGCGCCGGTTCGGTGGGCGGCTCGCTGAACTACGTGACCAAACTGGCCACTCGCGACGAGCAAGCCGCCGAAGGCCGGGTCAGCTACGGCACCTACGACACCACCGAAACCGCGTTCGGTCTCAACCACGCCCTGAGCCAGCCCGGCGCCGACGTGCAGCATTACGCGCGCCTCGACGTCAGCCACAACACCAGCAACGGCTACATCGACCGTCAGGAACGCGATGCCTGGAGCATGGCGTTCTCGCTGCTCAGCGACCTGACGCCGAACCTGTCGCACACCCTGGCCCTGGAATACCAGGACGAACACGAAGACAGCCCGTACTGGGGCACCCCGGTACTCAACCCCAAGGCCGGCGAGTTGAAGATCGACCGGCACAACCGCTTCAACAACTACAACGTCGAGGACGGCCGCTACGAGCAACGGACGATCTGGGTGCGCTCGATCATCGATTACCGGATCAATGACAGCACCACCCTGCGCAACACGCTCTATCACCTCGACAGCCAGCGTGATTACCGCAACCTCGAAACCTACCAGTACAACGCCGACAACAGCGCCGTGAACCGCTCCACGGCCTATCAGGTGCGGCATCAGGGTGAGCAGGACGGCAATCAGTTCGAACTGCGCCACGACAACACGCTGTTCGGCCTCGACACCACCTGGTCCGGCGGCTTCGAGTACAAGGTCAACCAGACCACCAACTCGCCGCTCAACGTCAAAGGCGCGAGCACCGTGGACCCGAACAATTATCGCCCGGGGCATTTCTATGACATTCCGGGCACGAAACCTGGGTTTGTCAGCGACAAGACCAACGAGGTCACCACCAAGGCGTTGTTCGCCGAAAACCGCCTGGCACTGACTGACAAACTCTCGTTGCTCACCGGCCTGCGCTATGACGACATCGACCTGGACGTCACCAACCATCGCACGGTGACGGCGAGCAACCCGCGCCACCTCAAGCGCAGTTGGGAACCGGTCACCGGGCGCGTCGGCCTGACCTACCAGTTCATTCCATCAGCCAACGTTTATGTGCAATACAGCACCGCCGCCGAGCAACCCGGTGGTACTCAGGACTTCGATGTTTCAACGGGCAAGCAATGGGAAATCGGCAGCAAGTTCGACTATCTGAACGGTCGCGGTTCCGCGACAGTCGCGGCTTACACCATCGAGCGCAAAGACTTTGCCGTCACCGATCCACTGGACCCGACCAACAGCATTCCGGTCGGCCAGCAGACATCCAAAGGCATCGAGATTGCCAGCTCACTGCGGATCACTGACAAGCTGCTAGCCGAGGGCAATTTTGCCTGGGTCGATGCGCAATACGATGAGTTCAACGAGAAGAACGCCGCCGGCGTGGTGGTATCACGCAAGGGCAACACGCCGACCAATGTGCCGGATCGGGTCGGCAATCTGTGGCTGACCTATGACTTTTCGCCACAGTGGCAAGGCGGGGTTGATGCGCGGTATGTGGCCTCGGTGTATGCGGATAATGCCAACACCATGACCGTACCGTCGTACACGTTGTTCGGGAGTTTCCTCAGCTACAAGGTCGATACTCACACCACCGTCACCGGCCGCGTGCGTAACCTGACGAACGAGGTGTATGCCGAATTCGCCCATGTGTCGCCGGCTTACTACCTGGGCACACCGCGCACCTTTGAACTGGCGGTGCAGACCCGGTTCTGACTCACCCCGGCGAGGGAGCAAGCTCCCTCGCCGCCCCGCTACAATCCTGCCTGCACCTTGTCCGCCACATCCTTCGGCAACCAGGCTTGCCACACATCCGGATGGGCCTTCATGAACGCCTCCGCCGCTTCCCGTGGCGGGGTGTGTTTCTCGCTCATATCAGCCAGTGCCTTGTTCAAATCGCCGATCGGAAAATCGACCTTGCTGAAAAACGCCGCGATCTGCGGGTATTGCTTCTGAAACGGTGCAGACACCCCGATCGACAGTTTCGAGGCCAATGAACGGGTCGGTTTCGGGTTGGGATTGTCGGCGTCGGTCAGGGTCTTCCAGGCCTCAGCGTCGAACGGCGGCTCTTCCAGTTGCACCAGTTTGAACTTGCCGAGCAACGGCGTCGGCGACCAGTAATAGAACAGTACCGGTTTGCCCCGGCGGATCGACGAACTGATTTCGGCATCCAGCGCCGCACCGGAGCCGCTGCGGAAATTGGTGAAGTCATCCTGCAGCCCATAAGCCGTGAGCTTCTGCTTGTTCACCACTTCCGACGTCCAGCCGATCGGGCTGTTGAGGAACCGCCCCTTGCTCGGGGTTTCCGGGTCCTTGAACACGTCCTTGTACTTCTTCAGATCGCTGACGCTGCGCAGGTCCGGCGCCAGTGGTTTGATGCCTTTGGCGGTATCGCCCTTGATCACGTATTCCGGCACCCACCAGCCTTCGGTGGCGCCTTTGACCGTGTCGCCCAGGCTGGCGACCTTGCCTTCGGCCTCGGCCTTGACCCACACCGGACTGCGCCCGGCCCACTCCTCGCCGATGACCTGAATGTCATTGTTGGCCAGCGCGGTTTCCAGGGTAATGGTGGTGCCTGGCAACGTATCCGTCGGCAGGCCATAACCCTTCTCGACGATGATCCGCAGGACATCGGTGATCAGGCTGCCGCTTTCCCAGTTCAGGTCGGCGAAGTGAATCGGGGTCTGCGCCGCACTGACCGCCGGCACCGCAGCCATCAAGCCGAATGTGGCCATAAAAGCGGCCAGCAACCGTCGAAATCCGTTCATGCTTTTGCACCTCGTGCTGTTCACAGCAATAGCAGGAAGGCCTGGGGCCTCTGAATACTCAGTCAACTGACTGTAGACGAGGTTCCTGCTTTTTCAGGGGCATGACACGGACAAGGCTACTTTTCAGACATTTCCTTCAAGCGTTGAAGCTCGCGTCTGACCATGCTGGCGTATTCAGCAGGCTGCAAAGCGTAGATCTGCGAGGCGACCCAACCGAGCCAGGCGCCCTTCAATTCGGCCTTTGCATCGAACAGGCGCCGGGCTTCATCGCGGGCGCTGTCGAGGTTCTGCAAATGGAAATCGGCGCGACTCACGCCCGTCACTCGCTGGCCTTGAAGGTCACCAGTTCGCCCTTGCGCCACTTGGCGGCCTTGGCGGTGACGGCTTTGAGGGTTTTGGTCAGGCCTTCCTGCAACTGCTCATTGGCGGCGAACACAGTGACTGCGCTATGGCCTTCCTTGAACACAATGGCATGGCCATCGGCCGTGGTGACGAAGGCATAGTCGCCCAGGCCGTACACGGTCATTTTGATCTCGCGAAAACGGATGTCCATTTTTCCGCCTTCACGGCTGGGCAATACCGAAGCGCTGAAATGATCGCCGACCTTGAGCTTGAGGCCGGGCTTGTCGTCGACCACCAATGCGCTTTCGGTGTCGATTTCGGCAACGTAAATGCCTTCGGCGTTTTGCTCGGTGATGTAAACAAAACGCGATTGAAACTGCTTGACCAGCTTTGCCCGCAAATCACCCAGCACGAACAAAGCATGCATATCGAGGTTACTGACTGCCAAAGAAACATCCCCACACTTGAAAGAGTGCCGCACGCGAAAAACGCGCACGACAGTAAAAACGGCCAGGCCGATGGTGTTGCGCAATGACTCGAATAAAAGCCTGAACGAGCCAAGTGCTCATTCAACGCGAGGTTCACAAGACTACTGGAATGCCACTCGCGAAACCTGCAAAGACGTTCTCCAAATGTTGAAGGAAAACGCCTCACGGTCGGCCAGAGAAAACTGACTACGAACTTTAGGGAAAAAACTCACCAAGAAAAGCACTTTTCCGACATATCGCACGCAAAAAATTGCTTTAGATAACGTCATGCCGTCAACAGGTGTTGGCGATTCTAGAGCAGCGACGCTGCTCGCGACTACCCGCAACCGTCTGTAAATGCGGGTCAATCCTTGAAAAGGACTTCATATGTGCACTTTGACCCATTTTACCGTGGCCCACGAACCACCCTTTGTCTTGAATGGCCCAAGCCTGGGGACTGACTACGCACCGGAACGATGTGGCCGGGAGCCACTGTTTCAGGTGGTCCCGGCCGGCAACGCCTTTTTCCACATCAGGGAAAAGTCGACAGGTCGCGTCAGAGGTTTCCGTGAGGATCACAACGCAGCCTGTGCCCTCGCCCGCTCGCTGGAGTCGCGGGCAGCACACGGCCATTAAGCGTAATCAGTGCAGGCTGTCAGCGGATTCGGCGCCCAACTGCGCAAGCCACGCGGCCCTGCACTCCTCCGCCTCGCCACGACTGGCGAACGCCGTGCCCCGCCGCTCACCGTTGAGCAACACCACCCAGCAGACGCTTTGCCCCATCGCACGCAGCCCGGCCGGAACACCGCTGCCGATCATCACCGCGACATCGACTCTGCATTGCATGCTGACCTCCCGAATTCATTAGCAACCTAACTATGCAGGCATGTTAATGATTTCGATCAAGAGGAAAAAGCAACGCTCGTGCACAGCTTAATTGCAGTTCCGGCAACAATGCCTCACCGCAGGTTCTCTGGTTTGTAGCCAAGGCGCAACCCACCCCAGTGCCGCCCCTTGACCATGATCGGCACCGACAAGTCGTGCATCAGCTCGCCGGTATCGCGAGTGTATGTCTGCAACAGCACCGGTTGCTGATGGCTGCCACAGCGAATACCGGTGCGATCGGCAAACTTGCGCTTGGTGCGGTTGTGCACGGTGTCGGCCTGCACATCGCCGGTCAGCGGCTGGCTGAATGCCTGATTGTGGGTCGGTACATAACCTTGCTGCGTGCAGGCGATAGCGAACACCAGACCTTCATGACGCGGCAACAGTGGCTCCTGAATCGCCGGCAGCACCTGATCGGTGTAGCGGTCGAAACGAGTCTGGAACTTGGCAGGCTGAGTGTTCGGAATCGGCTGGTACTGGCGGTCGAACAAGTCTTCGAGACTGATCCGGCCCTGCTCGACATCGGCCTCGAAACGCGCGGCAATCTGCCCCGCACCCTCACGGGCCAGGTCGTAGATACGCTGGTGATAGTCATCCAGACCGACTTCAGCCAGGCGTTCGCTGATGGTTTCCGCCTGCCCTTCCATCTGCACCGCCGCCTCGGCCAGGCGTCGGGTCTGCTGATCGCTGATCGCCAGGTCGCTGCGCATCTGCTCGATGGCGGTGAACAGGCTGTCGAGTTGCTCGCGATTGGTCTCGGCACCGCGGGCGATTTCACCGACCTGAGTTTCAACCCCGGCAGCCAGTCGCGCGATGTTTTCCAGGTGCTGGCCGGTGTGTTCGACCTGCTCGACACCGGTGTGCAAATCGTCGGAGAGCTGGCGGATCTGCTCCACCACCTGCGCCGTGCGCTGCTGGATGTCGGCGACCATCTCGCCCACTTCACCGGTGGCCGTCGCCGTACGAGCCGCCAGACCGCGCACCTCATCCGCCACCACCGCAAAGCCGCGCCCATGCTCGCCGGCCCGGGCCGCTTCGATGGCGGCGTTCAATGCCAGTAAGTTGGTCTGACTGGCAATGGACTGAATCACCAGAGTCACGCGCTGAATGTCGTCGCTGCGCTGACTCAAGGCTTCGATAAGTTCACGACTGGCATTGGCGCGCTGACTGAGTTGATGCATTCGCGAAATGGAATCGACCAGTTCGGTCCGGCCCGCCGCGCTGCTGTGATGAGCTTCACTGGCGGCGCCCAGCGCTTCGCGGCTGAGTTGGGAAGTGGCTTGTTCAGTGGCGATCATCACTTCGGCGTTGTTGACGATCTGCGCGGCGGCGTCGAGTTGCGATTGCAGCTTGCCGGCCAGTTCCTTGACGGAAAACGCCACGCCGGCGGCTGACAGCGCGTTATGACTGGTGGTGTAGGAAAGGTCGCGAGTCAGCTCGGACATCGCATTGCTGCTATCGACCGGTTGCGCATCGGGGACCGCTCGGGAGCGCAGGCGCGGCAGCCAGACGATCAGTACCGCCAGCGGCATGCCCACGTATAACGGCCATTCGCCCAGAGTCATCCCGGCCAGCAACAGCATCAGGGCGATGCTTTGCAGGGTCGGCGTCAACCAGCGATTCTTCGGCAAAACAACTGGTGCAGGCAGAGCCGCAACCAGAGATCCATCTCTCGTCATTTCGTTACCCCACGCTTGTTCTCATTGTTGTGGCTGCATTAAACGCCACTACAAGGCCATTATCCATGGTCCGTTAGTCGTGGATCTGTGGCAGGTCAATGGAACGGTGCGGGGATTTCCGGCAGACGAGAAAAAGCAAAGATCGCAGCCTTCTGCCGCTTTAAATAAAAGCTGCAGAAGGCTGCGATCTTTTCGCGACGACCCACACTGAAGGGGTCGCCTCAGGAATCAGGCCTGACGCTGGTGCTTGTCGATCTGCTCGTGACGCTCTTGAGCTTCGATGCAGTACTTGGTGGTCGGGCTGATCAGCAGGCGTTTCAGGCCAATCGGCTCGCCGCTGTCGTCGCACCAGCCAAAGCTGTCTTCCTTGATACGCTCAAGGGCTTGTTCCAGTTGCGGCAGCATGCGCTGGTCGCGATCGATCGCGTTTACCAGCCAGGTGCGCTCTTCTTCCACCGAGGCGGCGTCCGCCGGGTCAGCCGGGGTGTCCAGGCTCTCGATGGCAATACGGTTCTGCTCAATGCGCTCATGGGTTTCGACTTTCATGTTCTGCAACAGCTCGCTGAAGAAAGCGTGTTGCTCGGCATTCATGTAGTCATCTGCCGGCATGGCCAGCAACTTGTCCTTTGTCATTGATATCTCTATAAAAAAACGTGCATTAAGGCGAATTAGGGAGCGTTCCGGCGAACCGCCTGCGGTCATCGGAAAGGCATCGTTTATTGCAAACGCCACCCGGCACTCAATTTACGAAGGGGCGGCAGTCTAAGGCCCGTTTGAGGCCTCAGCAACTGTAAATACAGGGAATTTGTCCGACAAAGCCCGGAAAGTGCTCTGACACAGGCCTCACGGCGGTCATCGGAGTGCGTTTATAGCAAGAAATTCAGTCGAGCGGATGCATATAGAAGACAAACGGCGGATGAGCGGCGCTTTGTCGCATTTTTTACCCTTTCACTCGCAGGGCTCAATGCTGAGGTTCTCCCCATCACCGACCCGCCCAGGCTGGTCGGTGACAGGATCTCCAAAATTATTCGAGAGGGATCTTGATTTGCATTTTCAGCGGGAATGTATCGATGTTCGGTGCTTCACTGACTTTTCCCGTCGCAACCAATTTGTCGATATCAATGTTGATGCCGGAATAACCAATGGCGACCGGTGCATCAAACACCTGCCGCAATGTCAGACCTGACGCAGAAGACTTCACCACGGAGCCAGTCACACCTGGCATTGCCGGAGTTACGGACTCCACTCGCTTGCGGATATCGGCATTGACCTGTGCCAGTTCCGCCTCCTTCTGTCTGATCAACGCCTGATTCGTGGCGGGCACTACCTCAGGCTTCTGCGCTACGCCCTTGTCTGACGCAGCCGCCTTCGCGGCGTCGGCTTTGGCTGTATCGCCTGCCTTCGCATCTGCGCCCTTTCCGTCTGCAGCAGACTCACCTTTGGCAGCCGGCTTCAATGCTCGAAGCTGAGTTTCAATGGCTGTCTTGCGCTCATCCAGATCCGTCAGCGCCCGCGTTACCGCGGAAAACTGAGCGCCATTACTTTCGGTCGAAGAAATCACGACATCCAATGAGCGCGCCAAATAAACTTGTGTCACCAGCACGAGCACCGAAGTGGTGTCGTTCTTGTCATCAGCCTTGGTGTCGTTTTTCAACGAAACTACCGCTTCCTGCAGTTTTTCGCGCTGGATATTGGTGTACTTGCTCAGGTACCTATCTGCCGCTACATGAGCATCCCCATAAAGCACTCCGTAGGTTTCCGCCACGGGGACCGAGTAGGCAACCGAATACGATGACTTGCGGGCGCCACCAAACAGTGCACCGATCGAACTGTTGCTGACTCCCAATCCGATATCGCTTTCTGCCAGGGAGGCAAAGGTAAAACCGGGAAACGCCACCAACGCGTTTATTTTCACTGAGCTGTTTGGCAAATAAAGATCCGGTACGCTCGTTGTCGCTACAAGACCTGACTTGTCAGCCGGCGTTTTAGCTGCGGTGATGTAGGGCGCAGCTTTCCTCAACTCATCATCGAGCCGCATCCGGTCAAACCAGACCGAGCCCATGTAGTAATCGACGGTTTTCATCTTGGCGCCGGCTTTCGCTGCCCGAACCACGTAAAAATCGCCAACTTCAAAGTTACCTCGCGGCGGAAAAATCGGTTTGAAATTCAATTGTTCCGTGTTGGCCGACCACTGCTGCACCACCGCACCTCTTTCCGGACGGTTACTGCACCCCACTGAAGCCATACACAAAATCCCTATCGTCAATCGATAAAGCGTATTCATGACAAAACCCTCGTGCCCTTCTTATGTGACCTACGCCGCTAACTTTTACTGGCGCGCGGGCGTCGGCACCTCAACGATCTAGGGGTCATGGACTGCAAGGGAGTAATACAAACGAGTACTGAGTCAGAGGGCCTGAACTCGCTTAACTTTTCCATCCCTGGTCGGTGCTGGCACTTTGACTATAGATACGACAGAACCACTGGCAAGGTCCTCGAAAGCCTTTATTTTCGGGTGTTTCATGGTTGTTACAGATTCTGTTTCAACAATGAAAAACCTCAACGGCCGAGTTACCCAGTAGTCAGCCGACAAGCTTTCCCGCTAAATTCGACATCCATCGAATGGCCGTGATCTGCCCCAAGGAGTTGCACGTGAAACTGATAGGAATGCTCGACTCACCCTACGTGCGCCGCGTGGCGATCTCCGCCAAGTGCCTCGGGATCGAACTGGAACACGACCCGGTGTCGGTGTTTCGCCACTTCGAGCGCTTCCAGCAGATCAACCCGGTGGTCAAGGCGCCGACCCTGGTGCTCGACGACGGCCAGGTACTGATCGACTCGACGCTGATCCTCGATTACCTCGAAGCCCTGTCCGGCAAAACCCTGCTGCCCACCAACCTGACCCAACGGGTAAAAGCCCTGCGCCTGATCGGCCTCGGCCTCGCCGCCTGCGAAAAAGCCGTGCAGCTCTACTACGAACGCAACCTGCGCCCGGCCGACATTCAATATCAGCCATGGGTCGAACGCGTCGAAGGCCAACTCGCCGCAGCATTCACCGCGCTGGAACACGAACTGCAAAAACACCCACTGCCCAACGATGGCCCCCTCCAGCAGGACGGTATCACCCTCGCCGTCGCCTGGAGCTTCACCAACCTCGTCGTCCCCGACCAGATCGACACCGGACGATTCCCGCGCATCGCCCAATACACCGCGTACGCCGAAGGCCTCCAAGCGTTCATCAGCACCCCGATGACCTGACCATGAGCACAACCGAAACCGCCGTCCCGGCCCTGAAAGAAATCTTCAACGCCGAACGCCTGCAACACATCGCCACAGAAATGAGCACCGTGTACCCGGCGTTCAAGGCCAAGGCATTTCTCAAGCACGCCAACGACGGCCTCGCCGACCTCTCCGTCATGCAACGCATGGCCCGCGTCAGCGAAAGCCTGCACGCCGTGCTGCCACTGGACTACGAAGATTCCCTCGCCGTACTACGTGAACTCGCCCCGCGCCTGAACAGCGGCTTCGTCAGCATGAGCCTGCCGCACTACGTCGCAAGCTACGGCACGCACGCGTTCGACACCTCGATGGAGGCCCTGAAGTACTTCACCACCTTCGGCTCCTCCGAATTCGCCATCCGCCACTTCCTGCGCAGTGACCTGGAGCGCTCGCTGGAACTGATGCACGACTGGGCAAGAGACGAAAATCACCATGTCCGCCGCCTCGCCAGCGAAGGCAGCCGCCCTCGCCTGCCGTGGTCGTTTCGCCTGGAACCGGTGCAGGCCGACCCGCGCCTCGCCGCCGGAATTCTTGATCGGCTGAAGGCGGATGAGAGTTTGTATGTGCGCAAGTCTGTGGCGAATCATTTGAATGACGTAACCAAGGAACATCCGGAGTGGGTGCTGGATACGGTTGAGGGATGGGCACTGGAGAACAGGCACACGGCGTGGATTGCGAAGCATGCACTGCGGAGTCTGATCAAACAGGGGGATTTGCGGGCGCTCACTGTTATTGGTGCAGGGGCGAAGGCTGAGGTTGAGTTGCTGGATGTGAAGGTTGAACCGGCGGTTGTGCGGCTCGGAGAGACGATCACTTTGTCATTCACCGTGCGGTCGTTGGTGCCGGTGGAACAACGGTTGGTGATTGATTATGCGATTGACTACGTGAAGGCGAATGGCGGGACTTCGGCCAAGGTTTTCAAGTTGAAGACGTTGGTGTTGGCGGGGTTTGGGAGCGAGGTTGTGGCGCGCAGGCAAGTGATTAAGGATTTCACTACGAGGAAGCATTATGCGGGGGAGCATGCGGTGCATGTAACGATTAATGGGGAGCGGTTGGGGACTGCTGCCGTTAACATCCTCGTTTCATAAATATAAAAAATAGTTTGGTCATCAAGCCACATAAGGATATCCCCTTGCGAAGACTGTTCCTCAGTAACAAAAAAGTCCGAAACATCCCCCGTCACCTCCGCTCCTTGGAGCACTGGGCCGCGAGTTTTAGCGGCGAGCTCCATCCTCGCAGCGATGAGCAAGAGCGTTACACACACTGGAAAATCCCAGTACTCAACAACCTCGTTCAAGGTCCGCAAGCACGTATCGAAGTGCAGGCCTTCTGTGTTCAGCAATTGCTCGAAGCAGCGGCTCATCTTTCCCGCGCAGCGGATCGCAGCCAAGGTTACTACCGCATTTCCTGCCTGGTGGTATGGCCCTGGTTACACCAGAGCGAAGTGACAGTGTTCTATGACCGTGAGTACTACTTGAGTTTTCTGGGGCAGCATAACTCGCTTGCCCCGATACACTTGAGCGAAAGGCTTGTGTTGGATGTGCCCGAGAACTTCATTGAGCATGGGCATGATGTAACCCAGGACGATGATGAAGTCGAAGTTCAGTGGTGGTGTATCGGGGAGCACGCCTGATCAGTAACAGCCTATTGTCCGGGATGCTCCTGGCGAAAGTTTTAATTTCCCGAATCCCAACTTCAGGCATCAAGCGATTGGTCGACTGATCAGACTGAGACGGTTACGCTGACGTTTTTCACCTGAACGGAAAGCGTATGTCAGAGGTGTACCAGGGAAGCTGTTTGTGCGGAGTCGTCGGTTACGAATTAACCACCTCACCAAAAGCAGTGAGCCATTGCCATTGCAGTCAATGCCGTAAAGGTCACGGGGCCGCATTCGCTTCGTACGGCAGTGTTCCGCAAAGCGCACTTCGCATACTCCGTGGCTCCGCCAGCATTAAATCCTTTGTTTCTTCGGAGTCGGTATTACGCGAGTTCTGCTCGGAATGCGGTTCTACTTTGTTCTGGTCACGATCTCAAGGTGAGTTTGCCGACTGGGTTTCGATAGCACTGGGCACGCTCGATACGCCGTTCCTGCCTGAAAAGCAGAAGCACGTTCATACTGATTCTGCAGCCCCTTGGTATATCTCCTCCAACCCATGTATATCAGGTGGACGCCCCCCCTTCCCTTTGGCTCCAATGGTAGCGCCAAGCCACGAATGATAAGGTTCAGCCTCAAAATCACGGACGACACCTCGTGCACAAACGATCTCTTGCTGCAGCAGCGATAACCTTCACCATCAGTCTTTCCGCTCATGCCTCCCCTGTGCCGCAGGAAGAGCTCGAAGAGTGCCAGCGAATAGAAAACTCGGCCAAACAGGTCATGAAAAGCAGGCAGCAAGGCGCGCCCATGGATTCGGTGTGGGAACTGGCCGAAGCGGCAGGCAAGCAGAGCGAGTATGTGGGTGAGTTGTTCAAGACGCTGATTCGCGAGGCGTACGCGATTCCTCAGTACTCAAGCGAGAGTTTGCAGCAGAAAGCGATCAGCGATTTCCATTCCAATTTCTACAAGGCTTGCATCGTGACGGCGCAAAAGCGAGCAGACGCCAACGGCTGAGCTCATCGAGCAAAAAAGGGAGCAGATTCAGGTAATGGATCTGCTCCCTTTTTACTTAAGGGCAGCCTCTACGCTTTCAGCTCTACTTTATCCAGCGCCTGATTCACGGCCAGCCCCGCTACCATGACCACCTGTGCGATGCCCAGAGCAGTCTTGCGATGTGCAGGCTCAAGGGTGGCGGCGAAGTTGCTGAGCATTTCGCTGGCGGAATCGAGGGATTCGCTGGCGTTGGCCAACAGGGATTCGCTGTTGTAGGCGGGGTTGGCCAGGAACATGGGGTCGTGTGTGGTGTGGCTGCCCATGATGCGTTGTTGCGGGGTCAGGTAATGGTCGAGGGCGCGTTCGGCGGCTTCGTTCAGGGTTCGGGAATCGGGGAATTGGTAGGGTGAGACTGGATCGGTTTCTGGTGGATTCGGTGTTGGTTTGATCATGGTGAAACTCCTGATTTTGATTAGGAGCTACCAGCATCACTTGCAGATGATGGGTGGCAGCCAAGTGCGGGTCTGCAAGACCGGGAAACCAGGCACCCGGCAGACCCGAAGGTCTCCCGCACAAAGCCGCCATTGAGCGGACACAAACGAGCGTCCTTTTGGCAGGGCTGTGCGACTGGTTTTCCGGCGGGCTTGCAGACCCGATCACTGATGGGCAGTGACGGGAATCAAGTTACGGAGGGAGCGCCAGACGCACAAGCCGGCGGATTCTGTCTTAGGTGTAGGGCGTGGCGCAAGGCGTTGTGGGCATCGGGATGTGACAAGAGACCTCGCATAAACAGGCCACGTGTTTCGCGTTTAATGTCTGACAAAAGAGACTGTTTCGCAGTCCGACAGGAATACGTAAATCAGCTCGTCCGCTTTCATCCAGACACCGCCAGCCCCCTGTGTCTAAAAAACCGGCCACCCTGCATAATCCGCGCAAATTCCTTCATCAATCCAAGTCCGACCGTCATGCCTGAAGAGTTCGAAGTCCCCAGTCCTCACGAGCAACACGTTGAACACACCACCCATCATGCCCACGCAAAAGGCGATCGCTTTGCCAGCAAGATTGCGGTCATGACGGCGATCATGGCGACGGTCGGCGCCCTGATGAGTTATCAGGCCGGTTCGACGGAGAGCGAGGCCGCCATGGACAAAAACAACGCGGCCATCCAGAAGACCGAAGCGGCCAACGAGTGGAACTACTACCAGGCCAAGTCCAGCCGGCAGAACCTGTCGGAGCTGGCCAGCCATCTTCCGGGGCTGGATTCCGCTCACTATGTTGCCGAGGCGCGGCGCTACGCGGAGCAGAAAGAGGAAGCCCGCAAAAAGGCGGAAACTCTCGAGCAACAGGCAAGAGAGTGGGACGAGAAGTCTGAGCAGGTGCTACATCAGCATCACCGCTGGGCCCAGGCCATGACCGCGATTCAAATCGCCATTTCACTGGCGGCCATCACCTTGCTGACACGCAAGGAATGGCTCAGGCGCGTCTCGTTTGGGGCGGCGGGTGTGGGTGTCATGTTGGGTTCGCTGGCCTGGTTGCATATCTGAGTGAGGTGGTCAGACTTCAGCCGGTTGAATCCGCAGCCAAAAGCAGTCGTTGCCGATAGACTGCTTCCGGCCATAAGCGGACGCCTCCTGAAAAAATCAGCAAGACTATTTTGCTACTATCGCGCGCTATAGCCCAATTGCACGAAGTAAACCTCAGGTATTTACATGTTCGACAGAAGCGACTTTGATCAACTTTCAAGGGAACAGCAGATTTGTAGGGCTGCACAAAGTGTTTGTCGCGGTCTCTACTATGTCACCTATCCAAACGACGCCTTTCGATATCCTGAGTCGCAGGAGACCATCAGGATAACTCGCGCACCCAAACGGCATGGTGAAAACGGACTAAAATTCTGGCTCCAAGCAGAGTACTTAGATTGCCAACCTGAAAATGACAGCCATTTCCCACAGCACGTATCCGACGCTAAGTTTGAGGAAATCTCGGAAGCTGTTTTCAATCAGATGATTGCGGACCGGACGATTGATTTGATTGCACCGCTCAAGCAACCGCTGCATGAGCCGACAGGTTTTGTCGGAGCGTTGTTGATGTACTCAATGAAGACGGACTTCATCGTTTCACTGTTCGCAGAGTATGACGACGAGTACATTCATTTCTATTGGGACACGATTTCATAAGCTCTGGCACCAAGGACTGAACGCGGATTAATTCGAACGTCCGATTGGGGTCGAAAGCAGCCGCTTTTGGCCGATCTCTGTCTGTCGTGAAGGGCTGCATCCGACTCATAGCTGTAATTAAATTGAGGTAACGAAGCGGGTTTCGAGGCCTACACTTACTGGCGGTAGCGCATTAATCAATACTACGGCATCGTCGCCCTGGTTAAGGTAGATCAATGAGTCACCGGTCTCGAACGTAATCCTGAATCCGGCTAGCCAAGGCTCTTGCCCGTTGAAAGAGTCAAGAGTTCCCTCAACTGCGCAAATTTTTGTGTTCTCAAGGTGGGTTGCTGATAAACCTGCAAGCAGGTTTTCCCTTTTCCAGGAGCATGTCACGTTCGGCTCTATCTCGAAGGAAGCCGGCGTATCAGAAGGCAACAAGTCCGCGCCTACTCTCTCGCCATCACTCAAGAGATACATGGATAGAAGTTCTCGCTCGCCAAAACGCCACTCTAGAGAACCTATGTCTCCCAGATCTTTCTCGTCGTTGAAATAGTACTGGTCGTGCAGCAGCGCACCCAGCCGCTTTCCCAAAAGCGAACGTGCGTTTTGCAGGTCTAGGACAGCTCTTGTAGGGGATGGGGAGTGTCGGCTAGACATCGGGCACCTCATACAGGTCGAAAGAGAGGCAGATACTACACAAGCTCTGTTACATCCGCTTCTGGCCGAAAGCGGTAGCTCGTCAGTAGCCGCTTTCGGTTTCACAAGAGACATCTACACAAAACATCATCGCGACTGAAACGCAACACAAACCCACCCGTCAGGTAAAGCACCATGTATCACGTAATCGGCGTATGCACCTCAAAAGAAGGAGAGCGTTTGCGTACGTTGAACCCACTGGAGCGAATTGTTTTCAGGTCTGGTCACTTTCATTCGAGGGGATATTTTTCCCTCATAGCGCCTGCTTTTGAGCAATATGCTCAACGGGATTCAAAGATAGGCATTACATCATTGCATGCACAGTTCCACCTCAGGAACCATGAGTTAGATGAGGTTCTGGAGATTCTGAATAATCTCGAAATGGAACTGAATCAGCGACCGAAAAGCTGGCAGGAGTATCTCGGTACCATTCAGTACCCAAGACAAGAGCCCCGCCCCATACAACCGATGTTACTCAGGCGTCGAGCACTTCGGCTTGTTAGCACGCTGCGAACGTTCGTGCTTAAAGCTCAGGCCCAAAATACAGGCCTGGCCTATGGAACGGGGGTTTGTTATCGCGCTCTGTGTGGCATAGAACTGCCGCCGGGCTCTGTGTATTCCTGATGCCCGGTCTCCAAGGCCTGGATTGAACAGTCGATAGGTTCTACCTCTGACCTGATGAGCAAGAGACGGCTGCTCACAACCCTGCCTGCCAATACCCAAGGCACCGGCAGACAGGGCTCCACCACTCAACAACCTCAGTAAGGATTACACCGCTGAGCCACCGCCGTCGCCTGATCTACATACGGCCGCGCAGGCTCAAGGTTCCACTCTGGCTTGTTCCTCACAGGCTTGCCATCGAACGATGCGGCCAAGTGACAAACCAGCTGCCGACGCAATGACCCGCCATTGACGCTGTACATCCGCCATTGCTCGTCGTCTTTGTGTTTGTTGTACAGCTCGGCAAACATCCGGTCGGTCTGGTCATCCTTGATCGCACGCCCACAAGCAGTCGGCACGACTTGCAGCGACCAGGTCTTCGGCCCGAGTTTCGGGTCGTCGCGTTGGGCCCAGGTGCTGGATTCGATGTACTTGTCGCAGAACTGTTGGGCCGGTGGCGCCGCGGTCTGGATGCACGAGAACGTAGCCTTGCTGGTCGGCGTTTTTGGGAAGTCGATCTTGACGATGTTGCGGTCCTTGCCGGTCTTGGCTTTGTAGTCGCGCTGGTTGGCCAGGGCGTCGTTCAGACCCCGTGAATCGCTGTAGAAAAAGGCCAGGATCGGCAACTCATCAGTCTTCGGATTGCCCAGGCGCAACTCGGTCTGGGTCTGGAATTCACGGGTGTTGATGACGCGTCGGGCGCCCATGAAGTTCTGGAACGCGTTGACCCGATCCTGGCTGCTCATCGGGTTGCGCATGTTGAAACCGCATTGCAACTGGTCCTGCTTGCGGTCGTTGTTGAACTTGGTGAAGTGCGCGACCCAGGCGTTGACGTTGGTGATCGGCGGGGCCATGGACTGGCAGACTGCCTCGGTCTGACTGGTATTCTTGTTGTTGCCGCAGCCACGGTCGTCGCGAAAATCGGTCCAGGCATCGTTGGGAAACGCGCAGTAAACGTGCACCGGATTTTCCGGGTCACGCACCATGTCGACCGGGGTGATGATGTAGCCGTTCTGGGTGCTCATGCCGGGGTCTTCGTAGCTGATGCCATCGGCCCGCATGTAGGACGCGGCAAACGTGCCCAGCTCGACCGCTTTGGGGCTGGGGTTCCAGACATCCCACTTCTGTCCTTTTGCCGGATCGGCACGGTGAGTGCCGCGAATCAGCAAACCCGAACAGTCCGACGCCGGGTCTTTGCCACAACTGGCGGTAGTGTTGTTGTACAAGCTTTCAACGCGTTTCAGCGTGTCTTCGCAGGACTCGGCGTTGGCCGACGTCGCGTGCAGAAACAACGGAACCGCAAGTAGTGGGACGATCCTGCTCCAGCGTTCTTTCATGACGTGTTTCTCCCTGATTGTTCTTCTCGTCTTCCCTGTTCAATGACGTCCGGTACCCGGCGGGGCTTAGCGCGTAACCGGATTGCACCCCGCCGCACGGGTCTCGCTGTCCGAAAGCGCAGGCCGGAACGGCTCAAGATTCCACGGTGTCTTGGCGCGGTAATTCACCAGTACGCAGTTCAATTGCTGGCGCATGCTGCCGGCGGATTTCTCGTTGTCGCGCCAGTTGCCATCGGCACCTCTGAGGGCGAACAACTGCTGGTACAGGGCATCGATCTGCTCATTGGGCAAGGCGCGCCCGGCGGCTGTCGGCACGACGCTCAAGGTCCATTCGTCCTGACGGGTGCCCGGGTCGTAGCGTTTGACCCAGTCGGCGGAAGCGATGTACTGCGGTGCCTTGACCGGCAGCGGGTTGCAACCGGCCTTGGCGGCTTCCTGAGGGGTGACGACGGGGCGGAACGGTTCCAGATTCCACTCGGTCTTGCCCGGGTAGTTCTGCACCAGACAACTGAGTTGCTGACGCATGCTGCCGGGTGATTTTTCGTTGTCGCGCCACTGACTGTCGGCCCCGCGCAGCGCGAACAATTCCTTGTACAACGCCTCCTGGTCGCTGGCCTGAATCGCCTTGCCCTGAGCGGTGGGCGTGACGTTGAGCGTCCATTCGTTCTTGCCGGTGCCGGGGTCGTGGCGCTCGACCCAATTGGCCGACGCAATGTAGCGAGACGTCACTGGTGCAGGCTGGCCGTTGCCGGCGGTCGTCAGATCAATCGCCTGATCCGCCGCGACATAGCTGAAGCGCTGCTCCGGCGGCTTGGTGAAATCCAGCCGCAGGATCGGCACGCTGTAACCCTGGGCCTGAAGTTTCTTCTGGAAATTGCGCGCACTGTTCAGGCCGTCTTCCGGTTTGGGTGGCGCCTGATCGCCGCGAGTGGCGAAGTTCTGGGTGCTGTTGACGTTGTAGATGAAGGCGTCGATGTACTTCATGTTTTCGCTGCCATCGTTGGTAGCCGAGGCATTCTTCAACATGAATTCGTTGACCTGTGCGCTGAAGGCGAAGGGGTCTTTATTGGTGGTGTTCACCCGCGATTCGTGGACGCGGATCATCGCATTCCAGTCGCTGGGCTTCTCCGCGTTCCAGGAACACTGGCCGTACTGGATCGGCCCTTTCATCAGCCCGGTGTATTTGTTGGTCCACTGCTCGGCAGTGTTCACTCCGGCCTCCGCGCAGGTGCCATAAGCCAGCGCAGCGTTCTTGTTGTTCATCGGTGGTTGGGCGGCGCGCGGCGGTTCACGACTGTCGAAAAAGCCGCAGCCATACCACTTGCGTTCGGGCCCGGTGCCGCCATCGAAAGCGTAGATGCAGGTGAAGCCTTGCTCCTTGACCGGCAGTTGCAGCGCCGCTGCATCGGTGGGATTGCGCAGGATGAAACCGGCCGGGTGAATGAGGATGCGCGTGCTCAGATCCTTGCGAATCCACGAGTAGGACGTCGCACCGATCTTGATCGCGTAAGGGCTGTAGTCCCAAGGGTTGAACGGCCCGTCGTTGACCATGCGCAACGTCACACCACTGCAGTAGTAATGCCCACGAGCGGCGCCGGTGTCAGGCTCCTGGCACGCATCCTTGAGGGTGTTGTAGTTGCGGTTGATGCGGTTCAGGGTTTCCAGCGGGTCGAGCGGTGGCTGGGCAGCCACGGCGCTGAATGCGAGGGAGGCGAAAAACGTCAGGAAAAAGGGCGAACGAACGGCTGCGCGCATAACCGACACTCCTTGTCGTGCGAGATGAGACTTCCTTCAAAGGCAGCGTAGTTAGCACATTCTGTGCGGTCAAACCGATGGGTAAACAGTGTTCGAAAATGCACTTGAAAAAGGGGCCAGCGAACCGACAGCCCCCTCGCAACAAGAGACATGCATCAGACAGGGACTCTACTGCGCCGCATGTGAATCAACGCCGTCCGACCGCCATTCGGCGCGGCGCGCTCCTCGATATCAAACGGCACAAACCCCAGCGTCGGATACAGCAGCAATCCCGCCGTATTTTCATTGAAACAGGACAGCTGCACCTCTTTGGCCTCCCAGCGCTCGAAGGCCAGTTCAGTCATGGTCTCGACGATAAACCGGGCCACGCCTTTGCCCCGGGCACTCGGTGCCACAATCACATTGCCGATGCAGCAAATGCCCTGGCGCTCGGCGCGATAGAAGTTGGCGAACCCGACAATCTCGCCCTCCGCCTCGACCACCGTGGAGTCGAAGCGCTGACTGATCGCAGCGTTCATCTGCGCTTCCGTCAACGGAAATTCCGCCTTCGGGAACATGAAATACAACTCCTGAACGCCCTGCGGAAAACTGCAAATGGTTTTGACGTCGTCAGCCTTCACCGGCCTGTGGTTCAAGTTCATGGCTGCCCTGCCCTCACTTTTTGCCGCTTGCCAGATGATGGGCGACCAGCGCGTTCGCATGCCCGTGGCCCATGCCGTGTCCGGTCTTGAGCCAGGCGACCAGTTCCATGTGTTTTTTGTCGGTGATACTGGCGAGAAGCTTCAGCCAGTGATCGATGGGCTGGCCGTACTTTTTTTCAATCGAGGGAAAGTAGGATGCCGGGCCTTTCACTTTTGCGTCTTCGCTCATGCTGCAAGCTCCCTGAGATCTCGACGGAGTGTCGGATAACGCTCCTTGTCGTCGATCGATAGATTGGACGCCAAACGCTGGCCCGGCAAGTGCGCCCGGTTGTCTCAGTTCAAACCTGCCCTGACGGAAAGTTTTGATGACCAGGACTCTTGTCCAGCCTTCATTATCGGCTCGGCGGGGAAGCGGTAATTGCCAAAGGCCTCGAGCACGGCTTGATCGACAGCGGCGTTTCCCGAACTCTCGACCAATATGATTTCGGGCACCAGCGAGCCGGGTTTGCCTTTGATTTCCAGCGTGACGGGTTTACTGGAGGAACCAGGTTTGATCTGTTTCTTAAGGGCAAACTCCATGTCGCCCACCGTTCCGGAGAGGCTGTTGCCGGTACTCTCATACCAGATTGTGTTGTAGCGCTCGACCTGCTCGGCCGTCATGGCCAGACCTTGAGCACGAACTCGCTGAACGCCTTCCCATGAGGTGTCGCCGATATATCGGCTGGCACTCAGGTAGTGCGTCATTGCACCGGACAGATCCTGTGGGCCACCTTTGCCCTCCTCCATCAAGCGCGCCAGCCGGGCATCACTGTACGCACTGCCAGGTTGCACTCGCTGATACAGCCGTCGCGCTTCACTAGCGTCTGCCACTTGACCGCTGCCCTCTTCCGCCATGCGCGCAAGTTGTTCGTAGCCGGCGGCATCGTGGGCAGCAACGGACTCATAAAGGGCTCTGGCCTTGCCCATGTCTTGCGGCAGCCCACGGCCAAATTCATACAGAACGCCGAGCGCGATCCGGCATTGAAGATTGCCGTCGTCGCTGGCCTCGCGGATGTATTCGACCCAGTCTCTGGAGATGTCTTTTGTCGTGGCGAATATCCGGCATCGCATACCGGCCAAGCTCTGTTCCTGGGGTGTTGGCGAGGTGGTTTTACAACCTGCGACGAGGGTCACCAGAGCCAATAAAGCAACAGCCTTGTTCATGGAGTCTGTCCGTTGAAAGTATGCGAACTCCATCGGCCGTTTTTTTGAGAAATTGAACCCGGATCAGAGATCAGGGTACGACGGCACTCGGCTGCCGGGTTGATTCAACACCAGACCGCTGCACTGTCTCCGGCACCGCCACCCAAAGCAGCACCAGCACCGCCATCGCCACCGCCGCCAATGTCAAAAACGCAGCGCTGTACCCCGCCTCCTGAACCACAATTCCCGCCAGGCTATTGCTCAACGCCGCGCCCAGACCGAACACCGTCGAAATCGCCCCGAGGCTGACATTGAAATGCCCGGTTCCCAGCGTCAGGTCTTTCACCACCACCGGAAACAGCGCGCCGAAAATCCCCGCGCCGACGCCATCGAGTAACTGCACTGAAACCAGCCACCACGGATCGTTCGACAGCACATACAACCCCCCACGTAACGGCAGGATCAGAAACCCCGCCAACAGCAACGGCTTGCGCCCCCACAGATCGGCCTTTGCGCCCACCAGCAACGCGACCGGCACCATCACCATTTGCGCCGCCACGATGCAGGCCGAGGTGAGCGGCGTGGCCATCTGCAGATTGGCTTGCGCCAGTTTCTGACTCACCAGCGGCAACATCGCCGCGTTCGCCAGATGAAACAGCGCACAGCAAATCGCGAACATCAGCAGCGGTCTGTTGGTGAGCAACACGGAAAGCCCCGAAGGCTGCTTGCCCTGCCCCGTTTCGCTGGGTGAAAGACCTCGGGCGAGATCGTGATCAATGGCATCGGCCGATACGAACGAGACGGCAATCACGCTGGCCAGCGCCATGACCGCCATCAGATAAAATACGGCAACCGGGCCGAACAGGTACGCAGACAAACCGGCCAGCAGTGCGGCGCAGGCGTTGCCGGCGTGGTTGAAGGTTTCGTTGCGCCCGGTTCTTCGCGTGAAGGCGCGAGGTCCAGTAATGCCGAGGGTGATCGCGCAGATGGCGGGGGCGAAGATTGAAGCGGCAACGGCACTGATGGCTTGCGTCACGGCCACCAGGGTAAACGACGTCACAAATGGCAGCAGCAGACAGCTAACGGTGACCACCAGTGCGGCAATCGCTATCAGCGCCCGCTTCAAGCGTGTGCTGTCGACCAGCGCGCCTGCCGGGGTTTGCGTGATGAGCGCGGCGATCCCGGCGATGGTCATGACCAGACCGATACTCGCCGGCTCCCAGTGGTGAACCGCCAGCAGATAAATCGCCAGATAGGGACCGAGCCCGTCACGCACGTCGGCGAGGAAGAAATTCAGGCTGTCGAGGGACAGGTTATTGCGGCGATCGAGGTGAGTGGCCACGGGAAGCGTCTTCGTAGTCGAGGTTCTGCGAGATGACTCAACCTCTGCAACTTGAATGACCTGTCGCCCTAGAACTTAGTTGCACCACGCCCACCGCCAAGGCGATGGGCGCCGCTCGTTCTCAGACAGGCGGGACCGCAGGACTCTCCTGAGCCTTTTTGACCTCGACTTTCTTCAGTTCCTTGGCCTGAGTGACATACATCAGGACAGCATTCCAAAAACCTGACCCGCCACTGGCCAACAGTCCCAGACACACCACGCCGAGATCAGACTTGAGAAAGACGAAGTCGCCCGGTATGGCTCCACGGGAAAGGAACGCTGTGATGACCCCGCCTACGACGGCAAGTATTTGCAGATAGGACCGGCGCCTTCCCTCTGCCTTGGGATCATCGTTCACTTGATTCAGAGCGGGTATGAATCCTTTTACGATTTCAACGACACGCTCTGTTGCAATGCTTAATCCAAGTACAACACCTATTAACGAAATCAGAATGTCCATGACCGATCTCTCGTGCAGATGATTCATCGGGGCGGCATCACATAGCCACCATGCAACTATAGACCCTGCCATGGACCGAGAAAGATTATCGAAGGAGCGCTTGCTCCGCCTCACACAACCCCACCACATAATCCCAAACCACCCGCAACCGCACCGACTTGTGCAACTCCCGCCGCGTACTGATCCAGTAACTGCGCTCGATACTCTCATCCGGCAACAGCGCTACCAAATCCGGATCCGACGCCGCCATATAACAAGGCAGCACCGCAATCCCCAGCCCCGAACGTGCCGCCTGCTGCTGGGCGATGACGCTGGTGCTGTGAAACACCACGCGCGGATTGCGGCAGAAGCTGTTGAGAAACATCAGTTCCTGACTGAACAGCAGATCGTCGACATAGCCGATCCACGCATGCCGGCCAAGATCCTCGCGACTGCGCAGCGGCGGCGCATTGTCGAGGTAAGCGCGGCTGGCATAGAGCGCGAGCCGGTAATCGGTGAGTTTGCGGGTGACGAGCATGTCCGCCGCCGGCCGTTCCAGGTGAATACTGATTTCCGCTTCGCGGTTGAGGATGCTGACGAAGCGCGGCACCGCCACCAGTTCCACTTCCAGCCCTGGATAGCGTTCGAACAGCCCGATCATGCGACTGGCGAGAAACATGATGCCCAGCCCTTCCGTCACGCCAACGCGGATCTTGCCCAGCGGCGCGGTGGACTGGGTGATTTCTTCCTGAGCCAGCAGCGCGACGTTTTCCATGGCTTCGGCGTGTTTGAGTAGCGCCTCCCCCGCCGGGGTCATTTCGTAGCCTTGGGCATGCTGGACGAACAGCGCGGTGCCAAGGCTTTTTTCGATGGCCTCGATATGCCGGGCAACGGTGGCGTGCGTGGTGTTCAAGCGGCGGGCGGCCGTGAGCAAGCGGCCGCTGCGTTGCAACTCGAGAAAGAACCGCAGGTCGTTCCAGTCGAACATGGCTTGTCCTTGTCGGCTATCGTCAGAAAGCGCTGTTTGAAAACGCACAGCGGCTGCGCAAAAACTAACATTCTTTTGACGAAAGCTAACAACTAGGATGACTGACAACAAAAACAATAAGCGAGGTCAGGGAATGCAGACTTCCCTCGATGAATTCGATTACATCGTGGTCGGCGCCGGGCCGGCCGGGTGTTTGCTGGCCAATCGGCTGTCGGCCGATCCTCAGCAGCGCGTGTTGCTGCTGGAGGCCGGCGGGCGCGACAACTATCCGTGGATTCACATCCCCGTGGGTTACCTGTTCTGCATCGGCAACCCCCGCACCGACTGGTGCTTCAAGACTGAAGAACAACCAGGCCTTAACGGCCGCGCGCTGAGTTATCCGCGCGGCAAGGTGCTGGGCGGCTGTTCGTCGATCAACGGCATGATCTACATGCGCGGCCAGGCCAACGACTACGACGGCTGGGCCGCCGAGGGCAATCCTGGCTGGGCCTGGAATGACGTGCTGCCGCTGTTCAAACAGAGCGAAAACCACTTTGCCGGCGCGGCGGACTTTCATGGTGACCAGGGTGAATGGCGGGTCGAACGCCAGCGCTTGTCATGGCCGATTCTCGATGCGTTTCGCAGCGCTGCCGAACAGAGCGGCATCGCCAGCATCGATGACTTCAACCAGGGCGACAACGAGGGTTGCGGTTACTTTCAGGTCAATCAGAAAGCCGGGGTGCGCTGGAATGCGGCGAAGGCGTTTCTGAAGCCGATTCGCGATCGGGCCAATCTCACGGTGTTGACCGACGTAGAGGTGGATCGCGCGCTGTTCGAGGACGGTCGCGCCGCAAGGGTCAGCGCACGTTGGCAGGGTCAAGAAAAGCGCTTCAAGGCGCGCAAGGAGATCGTGTTGTGCGCAGGTTCCGTGGGCTCGCCGAGCATTCTGCAACGCTCCGGAATCGGGCCCCGTCCGCTGCTGGAAAAGCTCGGGATCGGCGTGGTGCATGAACTGCCGGGCGTCGGCGGCAACCTGCAGGATCACCTGCAACTGCGGCTGATCTACAAACTGGAGAACGCTCGCACCCTCAACCAGATCGCCGGCAGCGTGTGGGGCAAGATGGGCATGGGCCTGCGCTATCTGTATGACCGCAGCGGGCCGTTGTCGATGGCGCCGAGTCAGTTGGGCGCGTTTGCCCGCTCGGGGCCGGAACAGACCTCGGCCAATCTCGAATACCACGTGCAGCCGCTGTCGCTGGAGCGTTTTGGCGAGCCGTTGCACAGCTTCCCCGCGTTCACCGCGTCGGTGTGTGATTTACGGCCGCAGAGCCGGGGCCGAATCGAGATCCGTTCCGCCGATCCGCAAGCAGCGCCGCTGATCCAGCCCAATTACCTGAGCCACCCCGAAGACCTGCGCGTGGCCGCCGATGCGATTCGCCTGACCCGGCGCATCGTCAGCGCCCCGGCCCTGCAAGCCTTCAACCCGGTGGAATACCTGCCCGGCGCCAGCCTGCAAACCGAAGAACAACTGCACGAAGCGGCGGCGAAGATCGGCACGACGATTTTCCACCCGGTCGGCACCTGTCGCATGGGCAATGACGCGAACGCGGTGGTCGATGCGCAATTGCGCGTGCACGGTGTGCCCGGTCTGCGGATTGCCGATGCGTCGATCATGCCGCGCATTACCTCGGGCAACACCTGTTCGCCTACGCTGATGATTGCCGAAAAAGCGGCACAGCTGATCCTCAACCCAACCGCCCGGAGTTTTCCCGCCGAAGAAAAAGCATTGCCCGCACTCTCTTGACCAAAGGAATAGCGGCGCCAGCCCACGAGGTCGGCGCCGACAGTGGAACAACAAAAACAATCACTGTGAGGGATACCGATATGTCAGAACACGTTCAGTCTCTGGACGCCGTGCGCAGCACGGACGCCAGCCCCGATACTCGAAAGGTCATCTTCGCCTCGTCCCTGGGGACGGTGTTCGAGTGGTATGACTTCTTTCTCTACGGCGCCCTAGCGGCGGTGATCAGCAAGCAGTTCTTTGCCGGGGTCAACGACACCACGGCATTCATCTTCGCGTTGATGGCGTTTGCCGCAGGCTTCATCGTGCGGCCGTTCGGGGCGCTGGTGTTCGGTCGGTTGGGGGACATGATCGGGCGCAAATACACTTTCCTGGCGACCATCATTCTGATGGGCGTGGCGACGTTCGCGGTGGGCCTGCTGCCGACCTACGCCAGCATCGGCATCGCCGCGCCGATCATTCTCGTGGGGCTGCGCATGCTTCAGGGCCTGGCCCTCGGCGGCGAGTACGGCGGCGCCGCGACTTACGTGGCAGAACACGCGCCGATCGGCAAACGCGGTTTCCACACCAGCTGGATTCAATCCACCGCGACCCTCGGTCTGCTGCTGTCGCTGCTGGTGGTACTCGGTTGCCGTTACTTCACTGGCGATCAGTTCGAAGTCTGGGGTTGGCGCATTCCGTTTCTGCTGTCGATCGTGCTGCTGGGGATTTCCACCTGGATTCGCCTGAGCCTGCACGAGTCGCCGGCCTATCTGAAGATGAAAGAGGAAGGCAAGGCCAGCAAGGCGCCGATCCGCGAATCCTTCGGTAAATGGGAAAACCTCAAAGTCGTGCTGATCGCCCTGTTCAGCATCAACGCCGGGCAAGCGGTGACCTTCTACGCCGCACAGTTCTACGTACTGTTCTTCCTCACCCAGTTCCTGAAAATGGACCCGGCGGTGGCCAACAGTCTGCTGATCATCAGCGTGGTGATCGGCGCGCCGTTCTTCATCATTTTCGGCTGGCTGTCGGACAAGGTCGGACGTAAACCGGTGCTGATGCTTGGCCTGCTGCTGGCGACGGCGCTGTACTTCCCGATCTTCAAATCCCTGGCCCACTACGCCAACCCGGCCATCGACCACGCCAGCCAACAGGCGCCGATCACCGTTGTGGCGGATCCGGCCACCTGCACCTTCCAGTTCGACCCGGTGGGCAAGGCCAAATTCGACAGCCCGTGCGACAAGGTCAAGACCTTCCTGGTCAAGCAAGGCCTGCCCTACTCCAGCGTCGCCGCCCCGGCGGGCAGCGCGGTACAAGTGAGCGTCGGCGACGTCAAACTCGATGGCTTCGACGAGGCATCACTGCGCGGCGCGATCACCCTCGCCGGCTACCCGCAACAGGCTGACCTGCAACAGATCAACAAGCCGATGATCGTGGCCCTGATCGTCGCCCTGATCATCATCTCCGCCATGTGTTACGGCCCGCTCGCGGCGCTGATGGTCGAACTGTTCCCGACCCGCATCCGCTACACCTCGATGTCCTTGCCGTACCACATCGGCAACGGCTGGTTCGGCGGTTTCCTGCCGACCGTGTCGTTTGCGCTGGTGGTGTACACCGGGGATATTTTCTACGGGCTGTGGTACCCGGTGCTGATTACCGGGGTGAGCCTGGTGGTGGGAATGATTTGTCTGCGTGAGACGAAGAATATCGATCTGGACAGGAACTGATCCTTGATCAGTGTGGCGAGGGGTTCACACCCTCGCCACCGCACTGAATCTCAGACCTCCGCCTCCAGCAATTCAAACTTCACCTGATCGGGATAGAACGCAACGTAATCCTTGATCTGGCTGACCGAAATCTTCGGATGTTCGTACGTCCACACCGCGTTCGCCCCCTCATGCCCGGGCACTTGCAGACTGAAATAATTGGCGTCGCCCTTGTACGGGCAATAACTCGTGTGGTCGGTGCGAGCGAAGTATTTTTCGTCGATGTCTTCGCGGGGGATGTAGTAGACCGGCGGGTAGTTGGCCTCGAGCAGCACCAATGCTCGGGCGGAGGCGGCGACTTGTATGCCATGGAACTTCACCAGCAGGCAGCCTGGCTGCTCGGCGATGGTGATGACGGGACTGGGACCGGAGGTTTTCATCGGTTTCTCCTGACAGCAGCGAAGGGAGCGCTTCAGGTATAACCCATGCCGCCGGATCTCGTCGGGTTCGCAGCCGAACGGTTTTTTCCGCCCATAAAAAAACCGCAGCCGGCGAAGGCTGCGGTTTTCCGGTTTCAGATCAGGCGACGATATCGGTCGCCACGGCCTGCCCCACTACACCCACTGCGAAGTCCACCGAACCCTGGCCCGTCAGGTCGATCATCAGGCTGGTCTGGTTGGTCTGTTCGAAGTAAGTAAGGATCGCGTCGCCCGCGTGCCCGGTGAAGCCGCTGACGAAGTTCAGCGTGGCCGCCCCCGTGGCAAAACCGGCGATGCCCGACAGGTCGATCTTGTCCAGGCCACTGGTGAAATCCATGATCCAGTCCGGCGCGGTCATGGTCGAATCGCTGGCAGCGCCGAACACGAAGGTGTCTGCGCCTTCACCGCCCCACAGCGAATCACCACCGCCACCGCCGTAGATGATGTCGTTGCCGGCACCGCCAATCAGGTCGTTGGCCGCCGCGTTGCCGATCAGCAGGTCATTGCCCGAGCCGCCCACCGCGTTTTCAACGGTCACGCCATACGCGATGGAGACGTTGCCCACCAGGCCGCCGACGTCGGAGAACGAACCTTCGTTGAGGTTGATCTTCTGGTTCTGGCTGAAGCCGGAGAAGTCCAGGGTGTCGTTGCCGCCACCGTCCCACACCGAGAACACCACTTTGGAGGTGTCCGAAGTAGCGCTGTAGTAGTCGCGGTCGGCGTTGGAGTTGAAGCCGTACACGGTGTCGTCGGCACGGGTTTCCAGGTTGGCACCGTAGAGTTTCTGCACGGCGACGATGTCGTCCAGCAACGGTGCGGAGGCGTAGGCGCCGCTGCCGTCCTTGCTGAAGTTCTGGTCGGTGTTGGCTTCGCTCCAGTAGCTCATCAGGCTGTAGCCACGGGTGTCTTCGGCGTACTTGGCGTCGCCGTAGGTCGGGTTGCCATTGCCGGCGTTGTAGGCGCCCGGGTGCGACAGGCCTAGGGTGTGGCCGATTTCGTGGGTCAGGGTCTGGCGCCCGTAGTTATTGGTGTCCGGGGTCTTGTTGACCTGGTACTTATCGTTGATCAGATACCACGACTGACCGTCGTAGCTACTGCCCTGCGGCAGGTAGGCAAACGCCGCGCCGCCGGTGCTGACGTCGTAGTTGCCGAAGGTCATGTGACCGTCGCCACCCTTGCCCTCGGTGAAGGTGACTTTGGCCACGTCCGACCACGATTGCATCGACAGGATGGCCTGGTCTTTCTGCTGAGCGCTGAACTCGCTGAAGTTGCCGAGTTTCGGGTTGTAGTTCGACGGTTTGTCGGTCAGGAACGTGTAGGTCAGATCAATCTTGCCGTCAGCGTTCTTGTCTTGCCACGACATGCCCTTGCGCAGGATTTCGTCGGCGGCCTGGTCGGCAGTGAACGACGGTTTGCCGTTGACGGTCCCGGTGCCACGGTCATACAGGTGGCTGAAGGTGTCGACCGCAGTGAAGGCGCTGGTGGCCTGAGAGGAAGGTTGAGACATGGTGTACGTCCTTGTTTCTAAAGAGTCAGTGTCAGACAGAAAAACGGCGATCTTCTGGCGAGATCGTCCTGTCACTTGCCCTGTTGAGGCAGATTGAACCTGCCACAGCCGCCAAGGGGGGCGCTAATCAATTTCTCGATAGCGTCCCCGATTGCCCCGGCGACGGCTGTCATGACCGGCAATCCTTTTATCTGTATATCCATACAGATAAAAGTTGCCCCTTCGCCCGAGTCAGGCCATTCTGTGCGCCTCTTCGGGCAATGATCGACGACGGTGGTTATGCGGCTGTACCTCTGTGAAAAACCTTCCCAGGCCAAGGATATTGCGGCCGTGCTGGGCGCCAGGCGCCGAGGCGACGGCTGCTGGCTGGGAACGGACGTCACGGTGACCTGGTGCATCGGCCACTTGCTGGAAACCGCCCCGCCGGATGCCTACGACGCACGCTACAAGCGCTGGGTGCTGGCGGACCTGCCGATCATCCCGGACAAGTGGAAAATGACCGTCAAGCCGCGCACTGCCAGCCAATACAAGGCAGTCAAACGCCTGCTCGGCGAGGCCAGCGAACTGATCATCGCCACCGACGCCGACCGCGAAGGCGAGATGATCGCCCGGGAACTGGTGGAACATTGCCGCTATCGCGGGCCGATCCGCCGCTTGTGGCTGTCGGCGCTGGACGAAGCATCGATCCGCAAGGCTTTGGCGGCTCTGAAGCCGGGCGCAGAAACCTTCAGCCTCTATCACTCGGCATTGGGGCGTTCACGAGCAGACTGGCTGATCGGGATGAACATGAGTCGCCTGTTCACCCTGCTTGGCCGGCAATCCGGCTATCAAGGCGTGTTGCCGGTGGGCCGGGTGCAGACGCCGACCCTGCGGCTGGTGGTGGATCGCGACCGCAGCATCGCTGACTTCGTGCCGGTGGCGTACTGGGCCATCGATGTGCAACTGCTGCACAACGGCACGGCGTTCACGGCGCAATGGCGTGCGCCGAACGATGCCTGTGACGATCAGGATCGCTGCCTCAATCAGGCTCTCGCCCAGCAAGCGGCCGCCGCAATCAGCAGCGCCGCCAGCGCCCGGGTGGTCAAGCTGCGCACCGAGCGCATGCGCGAAGTGGCGCCTCTGCCCTTCGATCTCGGCACCTTGCAGGAAGTCTGCTCGAAGAAGCTCGGCCTCGGCGCCCAGGAAACCCTCGACATCGCCCAGGCCCTCTACGAAACCTACAAAGTCATCACCTACCCGCGCAGCGATTGCGGCTACCTGCCCGTGAGCCAGCACAGCGAGGCGCCGGGGATTCTCGCAGCGCTGCGCCAAGCCGACCCGAGCCTCGACGCCTTGCGCGAACATCTGGAGCCACAGCGCCGCTCCCGCGCCTGGAACGACGCCAAGGTCAGTGCCCACCACGGCATCATCCCCACCGCCGCCGCTAAGAATCTGGAGCGTCTGACCGGCAAGCACCGCGCGGTCTACACGCTGATTCGTGCGCGGTATCTGGCGCAGTTCCTGCCCAATCATGAATACGACCGCACCCAGGCCGACTTCGATTGCGCCGGTGAAGCCTTGCGTGCCGTCGGCAAGCAGATCATCGAGCCGGGCTGGAAACGCGCGTTGCCGGAAGCACTGGCCCCGGCAAAGGGCCGTGAAGCCCCTGCGCCACAGACCCTGCCGACGCTGACCCAGGGCGCCGAGTGCGCTATCGCTGACGTGAAGCTCAAAGACTTGTGGACGCAGCCACCCAAGCCCTACACCGAAGGCGATCTGATCAAGGCGATGAAAAACGTCGCCAAACTGGTAGAAGACCCGCTGCTCAAGCAAAAACTCAAGGACACCACCGGCATCGGCACCGAAGCCACCCGCGCTTCGATCATTCAAGGCCTGCTGGATCGTGGTTATCTGGTGAAAAACGGCAAGGCCCTCGCCGCCACGCCCGCCGCGTTCAGCCTGATCGACGCGGTGCCGCGAGCGATTGCCGACCCCGGCACCACGGCGATCTGGGAACAGGCGCTGGACATGGTGCAAAGCGGCGAGATGAGTCTGGAAGAGTTCGTCACCAAACAGGCCGCGTGGATGAGCAAGCAAGTGACCCGTTGTGCCGGCCTGAGCCTGACCATCAGCGGCCCGCCCCCTGCCGGCAAAGCCGCTGCACCGTGGAAGAACAAGCGCAAGACCACTCGGCGCAAAACCACCGGCACCAGCAAACGTACGACGAAACCGGCAGCCAAATAGCCCGCTGCGCGCTACTGTTTCTGCAGTGATTGTCAGGAGCCAGCGACATGTCTGTCATCGAACTGCGCGTCGCCCGGCGCGACGAACTGGACACCCTCGAAAACCTGATGCAGTTCTACACCTACGACTTCAGCGAATGGCTGCCGCTGAAGCTGGGCGGGCATGGTTTCTTCCCGATCCAGTTGAAGGACGATTACTGGCGCCAACCGGCAACCCGGCCATTCCTGATTCACGTCGACGGTGAACTGGCGGGGTTCGTGACCGTCGATGACCACCTTCTCATCGAAGGCGCCGATTACAACATCGGCTATTTCTTCGTCAGCCGGCGCTGGCGTGGCCAAGGCGTCGCGCAGTTTGTCGCCTCTGCCCTCTTGAGCCATCTGCCTGGTCAATGGCAGATTTTCCATGTCGACGCCAACCTGCCTGCGCAGCGGTTCTGGGCCAGGGTGATCCCCGAGGTGAGCGGCGGCGACTTCACTCGCCAGCAGAAAACCGTAGACGGTTATCCCTGCACGTTCTACTGCCTGCGCAGCCCTTCCCACGCTGCCTGAACAGCCCTTTTCTCATTCCAGAATGACTTTGTCCGACAATATGTAGTGACCAAAAATAATCACTACAAAACCGTTGACGGCGTCGTTTTGCTTTTGCATGATGCAGACGTCTCCCCGATCGGGAGCACTGGCAACACGCTTGAGCAAGCTCGTCTGACCGCCGAGCTGTTTTTTCCGGATACACGCTGCCCACAAGGCAGATTGAAGAAGCTGACCTGGCCTGAACGTCCAGTACAAGGACGAGAAGCGCTGGCGAAAATTCTCAAGACGCTTGTGGTCGACCCTGAAAACGTCGTCAAGGAGCCTCCCGGTTTTCGCTGCTTCTCCTCGTTGTGACGCTATTGCGTAGCAGTTATTCAACACGACTACATGCAACAGATGCATGACCCCGTACTTCACACGGGCGACCGCTGACGTCCTGGTTTCGGTGCCAGGGATCAACTAACCGATGGGCTACCTGTATTAGCGAATCAACTTTGAAAGATCACCAGACTGGTCAAGGGGCAAAATCATGAATCTGAACAATCAACCAACTATCGAAGAACTGGCTCGTATGTTCGCTGCGCAAAAAGACAGCCACGACAGCCATATTCTGTGGATCAGCAAGTCGGGGCAGGTGCATATCGACTGCCTGTCGCCCCATGCTGGTGAAGACGAGTTCGACCGGAACAACCAGAATCTGCTGGCCCGCCTGAAGATGTACCGCCGCGGCCACGGCTATGTCGGCAAGAAAGCCGCGGCCGACAAAGACTTCATCGGTAATGTTCTGCAAACGCTGAAACAGGCGTGGGACTCGATGCAGAACAACAACGAAGTTCGGGTGATTGATCGGTTCTACTGAGTTCTAACTTCAATAAACAAAAGGGCCTGCTTCCGATAAGGAGCAGGCCCTTTTTTATTGATCACCCGCAATGTTCATGAACGGTTTTCCAACACCATCTCCATGAACGCCACCGCCGCTGCACTGTGATAATTGTTCTTGCGCCGCAACAACGCCGCCCCTCGTTGCGGTGCCTCACTTTCGACCCGCAACCGGCGCAACGCCCGATCCTCGGTCGCAATGGCCTCCGGCAACATGGTCGCAATCGGCGCATGCCGGATTACTTCCAGCAATGTACTTACCGAGTTCACCTCGATCTGCACCTTGGGCGTGATGCCGTGCTGACGGAAATACTCGTCAATCGACAGCCGCGTGATGAAGTCCGGCGCCAACAGAGCGAAATCCAGTTGCGCAATATCATCCGGCGTCAGCACTGCAGCACTGTCATACAACGGATGTTCACGCCCGACCATCACGCCCAGCGTCTCGACAAACGCCGGAATGCATTCAATGTCCGTGTTGCGCACCGGTGTGAAAGCAATCGCGATATCCAGCGAGTCATCCGCCAGCCCGGCCTCGATGTCATCCATCGACAACTCGAAAATCTCCAGGTGAATCCCCGGATACCGCGCCACGTAATCGCGCACCAACGGCCCCACCAGATACGCCATGAAGGTCGGGGTCATGGCCAGGCGCAGCGAGCCTCGGGACAGATCCTTCACGTCATGCAACGCGCGCTTGCCCGCCTCCAGTTCCACCAGCACCCGCCGCGCGCACTCGATATAGGCCTGACCAGCGTCAGTGGGCTTTACGGAACGTGAGGTGCGATCAAACAGATCCACGCCGAGGCTTTCCTCCAACTGGCGGATCTGCTGCGACAGGGTCGGCTGCGACACGTGCAGCGCCTCGGCCGCCCGGGTGAAACCGCCGTGATCGGCCACGGCCAGCAGGTAACGCAAATGTCGCAGCAGCATGGGGCTCTCCATCTATAGGCAGTGCTTATGCCTTGCATTGTATATCGGTCTTGGACGCTATGGATCAATCGGCAGAAGATGAACCCCACACAGCAAGCCAACCCCGAAAGGAGAAACACCATGCAATCTCAAGCCTACAACGACAGCCGCATCGCCCTGACCACTCGCGCCCTGGATGCCAAGGCACAGAAAAACCTGTCGTGGCAGGACCTGGCCGACGGCACCGGCCTGAGCCTGGCCTACGTCACCGCCGCCCTCCTCGGCCAACACCCGCTGCCAAAAGCCGCCGCGGAAGTCGTTGGCGACAAGCTTGAGCTGAGCGCCGAAGACGTCGCCGCCCTGCAAATCATCCCGCTGCGCGGCAGCCTCGATGGTGTGCCGACCGACCCGACCATCTACCGCTTCCACGAAATGATCCAGATCTACGGCACCACCCTGAAGGCACTGGTTCACGAACAGTTCGGCGACGGCATCATCAGCGCAATCAACTTCAAGCTCGACATCAAGAAAGTCGAAGACCCTGAAGGCGGTTCCCGCGCCGTGGTCACCCTCGACGGCAAGTTCCTCCCGCTGCGTCCGTTCTGATCCATCCCGAGCCCGCACCCCGCGTGCGGGCCACCCAAACCTGAATTGCCAAGTCGTCACCACATCCGTCTGGAGGCTGCCCCATGCAAAAAATTCTGTTGTCCCTGGCCCTGCTCGCCGGCCTTTGCGCTCAAGCCCAGGCCAGTGAAGAAGCTGTCGCCTACCGCTACGGCATGCAACTGGACATCGCGCAGGTCGTGAGCATCACCCCGGTCGCCGACGTCTGCGGCGTGGTACCGGTCGAAATGACTTACCTCGACAGCAATGGCGCAAAACACATTCTTCAATACAGCGAGTTCGGCACTGGCTGCTCCAACTGAGAGGACACACCATGAAAAACCTGATCGAAGGATTCCTGAAGTTCCAGAGCGAAGCCTTTCCGCAACGCACTGAACTGTTCAAATACCTGGCGACTACCCAGACCCCGGGCACCTTGTTCATCACTTGCTCCGACAGCCGTGTAATTCCGGAACTGCTGACCCAACAGGAACCCGGCGAACTGTTCGTGATCCGCAACGCCGGCAATATCGTGCCGTCCTACAGCCCGCACCCGGGTGGGGTTTCGGCGACGGTGGAATACGCGGTGGCCGTGCTTGGCGTGACCGACATCGTGATCTGCGGCCACTCCGATTGCGGCGCCATGACCGCCATCGCCCAGTGCAAATGCATGGATCATCTGCCCGCCGTCAGCGGCTGGCTGCAACATGCCGAGTCGGCGAAAGTGGTCAACGAATCGCGGCCACACGCCAATGACGCCGCCAAGCTGAGTTCGATGGTGCGCGAGAACGTGATCGCCCAACTGGCGAACATCCAGACCCACCCGAGCGTGCGTCTGGCCCAGGAGAAAGGCCTGCTGAACCTGCACGGCTGGGTGTACGACATCGAGACCGGCTCCATCGACGCCTTGAGCGCCGACCGCCGCACCTTCGTCTCGCTGGCCGAGCAACCGTCGACGTGCGCGGTGTATGGCCAAACGGTCGATGCCGCCTGAACCGAACGCCCCGCACCTGCCGGGGCGTTTGCTTTGTATCAGCGTGTAGCCAGCGCCCTGCCGGACACAGTTCCATGCACCCGCACCGGGAGGCGGACACATCAGCGATACAGCGGGCACCTTGAATAGCCCTGACGCTGCATCCCTCCTCCCGACACAAGGAACATTCGATGAACAAGCTGTTTGCAGGACTGGCCCTCGCCGCCGCCATGGCCGGCGCCACCTCGGCGATGGCCGCCGATAAACCCACCGTGGTGCTGGTGCACGGAGCGTTTGCCGATTCCAGCAGTTGGAACGGTGTGGTGAAGATTCTGGAAAAGGATGGTTATCCGGTGATCGCGGCGGCCAACCCGCTGCGTACGCTCAAGGGCGATGCGCAATCAGTCGCCGACGTGCTGGCCGGAATCAAGTCGCCTGTGGTGCTGGTCGGCCACTCCTATGGCGGGCCGGTGATCAGTGAAGCCGCGTACGGCAACGCCAACGTCAAGGCGCTGGTGTATGTCGCGGCACTGGCGCCCGAAGCGGGTGAAACCGTGGCCGGACTGGCCGGAAAATTCCCCGGAAGCACCCTCGGCCCGACCCTCGCGCCGCCCGTTACCCTGAAGGATGGCGGCAAGGATCTGTACATCCAGCAGGACAAGTTCCATGACCAGTTCGCCGCCGATGTTCCAAACGCCGACGCAAAACTGATGGCCGCCACCCAGCGCCCGGTCACCGAGGCCGCGCTGAACGAGGCGGCCAGCGAGCCGGCATGGAAAACGATTCCGTCGTGGTTCGTGTACGGCGACAAGGACAAGAACATTCCGCCACAAGCCATGGCGTTCATGGCCGAACGGGCGCACGCCCAAAAGACCGTGGTGGTCAAAGGCGCGTCCCATGTGGTGATGGTGTCGAATCCGAAAACCGTGGCCAGCCTGATCGAATCCGCCACCACCGCCAAGTGACACGAAAACGCCGCGCCTGTCATTGCGACAGGCGCGGCGTTTTGGTTTTAGCGTTTTACGCCCAGATCGACCTGGGTCATGCGGCTGCGCACGGTGAACACACCGTCTCCGGAAAGAATCGCGCTGCGAGCGAACAACCGTCCGCTCTCCCAGTTCGAAAGCCCCAGTTCCGGCTTGTTCAGCGCGTACTGGCCGTCGACCCAACGGGTAATCCCGTTGCCCACGAACGGCGCGTTGACCGCGCTGTAGAAACGCTCCTGAACGGCAGCGTCTTCACTGATCAGCGACACGGTGAACTGCGGGCTGTAGCGGTTGAACAGCGCAATGGCCTGATCCAGATCGTCGACAATCATCAGGCTGGTTTCCGGGGTTTCTTCCCATTCCCACTCGCGGCCCAGTTGCGATTCCGGCAATGGCTCGGCCTGCGCTTCGGTCTTGTAACCCTCGGCGCGATAGACCTCGACCGTCGCGTTCTGCCAGTCGCTCGGCAGGTAGCTTTCGCTGCCTTCGACGATGTGCAATTTGCAGCCCTGACCGCGCGCGGTGCCGGCCTGCTGCAACGCGTCGAGAAACAACGGCACCAGTTCAGCGGCACGCTCGCGCTGGATCAGGCAGACGTTGAGGGTGTTGCAGACCTTGCGATCCAGCGAGTTGCGCACCACAGCGGCGAAGCGTTTGGCGTCGGCATCGCGATCGGCGATCAGCCACGCGCCACCGGTGCCGTGCAGGCTGACGGCGGTGCCGGCCTGCTGGGCGATGCTGCCCAACTGGCTGACCGCACGGCCCGAACCACGGGCCACCGCCAGCGACAGACGCCGGTCGGCGAACATCGCCCAACCGGCGGCGTGGTTGACGCTCTCGACCAGCGACACCGCACCCGCCGGCAGACCGGCATCGGCGAGCGCCGGGTTCAAGGCGTGGGTGACGATGGCTTGTGCGGTGCCCAATGCATCGCTGCCAATGCGCAGCACGGCGGTGTTGCCGGTGCGCAGTACGCCAGCGGCGTCGGCGAAGACGTTCGGCCGGCCTTCGAACACAAACGCGACGATGCCCAGCGGCGACACCACTTGCTCGACCTTCCAGCCGTCGTGTTCGACGCTGCTGATAACCTTGCCGCGCGTGGCCGGCGCATCACGCCAGGCGCGCAGGCCGGCGATCATGTCGCGGCGCATGCGCTCGTCGGCGAGCAAACGGGTGGTCGAACGACCGCGTGCCTTGGCCCGTTCGATGTCAGCGAGGTTGGCGGTTTCGATCAGCGCCCAGGCGTCCGGGTTTTCCAGGCGTTGGGCAAACAGATCGAAGAAACGGCTGATGGCTTCATCCGACACAGCAGACAACGCAGTAAACGCCGCCGCTGCACGCTCGATCGCCACCGAAGCCGCCTGCTGATCCACCACCGGAATCAGCAACAACTCGCCACTCACCTGCTCCACCAACAGGTGGTCGCCGGGTCGGAAACGCTCGGCCAGTTCGGGGCTGACCACAGTGACGCGGTTACCGGCGAAAGGGATGGGCGTGCCAGCGACGAGACGTTCGAGCGCGAGAGACATGGAGCGGATTCACCATATTGAGGGCGGCCGGAAAATGTATAGCTTGCCCACCCTCAAAGCAACACAGGCTCAGAACACCGACCAGCCGATCCGCGAACTGAGCATTTCCAGCGCCGCCATGCCCGCCAGCGAGTTGCCCGCTGCGTTGAGTTCCGGCGACCACACGCACACCGTGAATTGCCCCGGCACTACGGCAACGATGCCACCGCCGACACCGCTCTTGCCCGGCAAACCGACGCGGTAGGCGAAGTTGCCGGCCTCGTCGTACAGGCCGCTGGTGGCCATGATCGAGTTGACTTGCTGGGTCTGGCGACGGGTGAGGATCTGTTCGCCGCTGTGCTTGCAATAGCCGTCGTTGGCAAGGAAGCAGAACGCCCGGGCCAGGTCGATGCAGCTCATGCGCAATGCGCAGTGGCTGAAGTAGCTGCGCAGCACCGCTTCGACGTCGTTGTGGAAGTTGCCGAAGGATTGCATCAGGTAGGCCATCGCCGCGTTGCGTGCGCGGTGCTGGTATTCAGACTCGGCCACTTTGCCGTCGACCATCACCTGCGGATTGCCCGACAACCGTCGCACGAAATCGCGCATCGACAAGGCCGGTGCAGCAAAACGTGACTGGTTGATGTCGCAGATCACCAGCGCCCCGGCGTTGATGAACGGATTGCGCGGACGGCCGCGTTCGAATTCCAGCTGCACCAGCGAGTTGAACGGCTGGCCGGACGGCTCGTGGCCCAGTCGCTCCCAGATCGCCTCGCCGGAGTGTTCGATGGCCTGCACCAGGCTGAACACCTTGGAAATACTCTGTACCGAGAACAGTGTCTCGGCATCGCCGGCGCAATACATCTCGCCGTCGTTGCCGTACACCGCGATGCCCAGTTGATCGGGCGGCACGGTGCCGAGGGCGGGAATGTAGTCAGCCACCTTGCCCTGCCCGATCAGGGGCCGGACAGCGTCAAGGATCTCGTTCAACAGCGCTTGCATGCCGGGTCTCGAAGTCTCGCCCCATGGGATTGCGGGGACACCGTGGCTAGACGCTGCGCCCGCCAGCCGAATCACACCGCGTTTGTGTATCGCACTGTATACGACGCGGCGACGGACACACCACGAGCACAAATCCCCCCGTTCGCGACACATCACCGATACAGCCCGACGTTCAAATGAACCTGTCGATCGGCAGCCCCGATCAAGCCTTTGAACTCACATTTCGTATCGGAGATTCACCATGACCAAACTCTCGAAAACCTCCCTGACGCTCGGCCTGCTGCTTGCCGGTGGCCTGGCCCTGTCCAACGCCGCTTCGGCTTCCGAGGCGTTCAGCGTCAAGCAACTGGATCACGGCTACAGCCAGACCCAGGCCCAGGCCGACACCCCGGAAAAAACCTCGGAAGGCAAATGCGGCGAAGGCAAGTGCGGTGCCGGCGAATAACCCTCTTCACGGGGCACGCCGGTGTCCCGTTTTCCCTTGATTGAACGGAGCCATCCCATGACCACTGCTCTCTCGACGGCCGTCAAAGGCCTGCACCTGAACCTCGACCGCGCAGGCCAATGGCTGGCGCCGCTGACCCTGCGCCTGTTCATCGCCTGGGAGTTTTTCGAATCGGGCCTGGAGAAATTCAACGGCCAGAACTGGTTCGAAGACATTCAGGACCGTTTCCCGTTTCCCTTCGATCACCTGCCAGCGACGCTGAACTGGGAGCTGTCGATGTGGGCCGAGCTGATCTGCGCGCTGGCGATCCTGATCGGACTCGGCACGCGGATCTCGGCCATTTCGCTGATCGTGGTGACGGTCGTCGCCACCGCCGCCGTGCACTGGCCGGCAGACTGGTCGTCGTTGAGCGAACTGGCGCAGGGCTACGCGATCACCAACAAGGGCTTCGGCAACTTCAAGCTGCCGGCGATTTACCTGGCTGCGCTGGTGCCGCTGGTGTTTGCCGGGGCCGGCAAATTGAGTGTGGATGCGTGGCTGGCGCGTTTTTTCTGGAAACGCGCCAGCCGCTGAGAATCAATGCGCCCGGTCAAGGCCCGCCAGCAACGCGCTGTCACGGCTGTAGATGTCCGGCGCGTAGAGCACGCGGCCCTTCCCGTCGACCTGTGCCGTCCAGTAAGTCATCAGGATCGGCACCGGGTTGCTCAGGCGGAATTCATGGGTAGCGCCGGTGGCGAGCAAGGTGTCGGTGCGAGCCCTTTCCGCCGGGCTGAGCAGGAAGTCGCGCAGTTTCATCGGATGCTCGACCCGCACACAACCGGAACTGAACGCCCGTGGGCCCTTGTCGAACAGCGCCTTGCTCGGCGTGTCGTGCAGGTACACCGAGAACGGGTTCGGGAAGCGGATGACCATTTGCCCCAGCGGATTGCGCGGCCCGGCGTCCTGGCGCAGAAGGATGTTTCCGGGGTTGTCCCAGTCGATGTCGGCGGCGGCCAGCGGCTGGCCATTGGCGTCGAGCACTTGCAGGTTCTGACGGCTGAGGAAGGTCTGATCCTTGCGGATTGCCGGCAGTTTGTCTTCTTTCCAGATGGTCGGCGGCACGGTCCAGGTCGGGTTCAGCGTCAGGCGCGTAACCCGGGATTTGAGCAGCGGCGTCTGGCGCTCGGCGCGACCGACCTGGGTGCGGGTCTGCCACACCGGCTCGCCGTCCTGATACAGGGTCAGTTCCGCAGCGGCGACGTTGACCAGTAAACCATCGGGCTCCATGTCCTGGGCCAGCCAGCGGAACCGTTCAAGGTTGACCCGCAGCTGCTCGCGGCGCGTCAGCGGGCTGATGTTCATCTCGGCAATCGTTCCCGGCCCGACCACACCGTCGGCCTGCAACGAATGGTTGGCCTGGAAGCTTTTCACCGCTTCCACCAAAACACCGTGATAAGCGTTGTCCGGCGTGCCGACCACACTGCTCAGATAACCTTCGCTGTACAGCCGCTTGGCCAGTTCCGGTACGCGTTTGTCTTCCATGTCCGGACGCAGCAGCGGCCCGTTGCCCACCGATTGCCAGTGCGGCAAGGCTTGCAGGCGTTGTGCGGCATAGAGGTGACGCAGGTTCTGATATTGCGCCAGGTTCGGCCGCGCCAGATCGAAGGCCGCCGCCATGTCATGCATGCCCGGCACGGCGATGGCGAGCAGTTCGGCCTGACGGTCACGCGGCGTTTCGTCGGCGTGCCACAGCGGTTCGAAGTGCGATTGCAGCAGACGACCGTAATGCAGGTCCTGCAAGGCTTGCAGGTAGTTGCGACTGATGTCGATGTCGGCGCACAGATCGCCGTCCTGCGGAACTGTTTCTGCGACCGGATAGCGTTTCGGATTGAGGCCATCGTCGGCCAGCAGCTGCAATTGCGCGTGCAATTGCGGCAATTGCCCGGCCGCCGCCCACACCGGCAGCCAGTCCTGCTGCTGATAGAACGCCTGCAACTGTTCAAGCGCCGGGCCGCCGAGACGGGCGGCAATCGCCGGGCAGAACTGAGGCAGGCTGATCAACGCGGCCTGCAGCGGGCTTTGCGGCTCGACAGGCATTTCTGCCGGCAGTGTCGGGAGTGCCGGCAGAGGCTCATCGGCACAAACGACAAACGGCGCAGCGAGCAAACAAATGCTCAAGTAGCATGCGTACTTTTTGAACAACTGCTTTACTCCAATCCATGGCCGTCTTGATTGACGGTCAACCTTACATCAGGTGCGGTGATACAGTCAGGTCCGATTCGCGGGCCTGCCGGGGACGACTGGACGTCAGGAGCCAAAGTGCCAAACATGTAACCAGTGAGGACTCACTTTAAATGTTGACGTTTTTGCGCCGACTTCTGCTGACTGCCACTGCCATCGGGCTGGTGACCAGTCAGGTTTTTGCCGCCGGCACCTCGCAGCCGGTTCTCTACAACAGCCTCGCCCACGCCGCTCCGGAACTCAATCCCCAGGCGCTGAAAGGTGCCTTGAACGCCATGCAATGCGCAATCAACAACGGCGCGAAGCAGTCCCGTCACCTGGCGATCATCGATTATTCGCAACCGTCCACCGAGCGACGCCTGTGGATCTTCGACCTGACCAAGAAAAAACTGATCCTGCGCGACCTGGTCGCCCACGGATCGATGTCCGGTGATAACTTCGCCACCCGGTTCTCCAACCGCGAAGGCAGTTTCCAGTCCAGCCTTGGACTGTTCCGCACCCAGGAAAGTTACGAAGGCACCCACGGTTATTCGCTGCGCATGGACGGTCTGGAACCGGGCGTCAACGACATGGCCCGTGACCGCGCCATTGTGATCCACGCCGCCGACTACGTGAACCTGTTCTGGAGCAAACGTACAGGTCGGCTGGGCCGCAGCCAGGGTTGCCCGGCCGTACGCCCGCAGGTTGCCAGACGCGTGATCGACAGCCTGAAGGACGGCCAGTACATGTTTTCCTGGTACCCGGATCAGCACTGGCTGAAGTCCTCGCCGTATCTCAACTGCCAGCCGCAACAGATCGCCAGCATTCTCAGCACCCACGGTAGCTGAAAATATTCGTTGTAAAAAACATCCCCTGTTCTCACAGGGGATTTGTGTTTTCAGGGTTTCATTACAGCTTTGTCATTGAGTTGTCGGTTTGCCGAGCGGATCGCTCGGTAGCCTGAAGTTGTTCCGGCACCACTGCCGATCCACTTCACCGACACGAGTGACTCATCATGAAAACCCTGATCCTTGCCTTCACCGCCCTCCTCGCCACTGGCACCGTGTTCGCCGCCGAAATGCCGGACAACACGGTCATTCACGACACCAACGGCTTCTATGTGCACCTGGATGTCGACAAAGTCCTCTCCAGCACCGATATTTCCCAAGCCTGCGGCGTCATTCCCGCACGACTCAACTACCTCGACCACCAGGGCCGCGAACATGTGCTGGACTATCAAGTGCAAGGCAGCGGTTGCACCAACTGACCAGTGAGGCGCAGTGCCCATGAATATCCTTGTCGTCGAAGACGAACCCAAGGCTGGCAATTACCTGCTCAACGGCTTGCAGGAACTGGGTTACAACGTAAGCCTGGCCCGGGACGGCGCCGACGGTCTGCACCTGGCGCTGGAACACGACTTCGACGTGATCGTGCTGGACGTGATGATGCCCAAAATGGATGGCTGGGAAGTTCTGCGCCGGCTGCGCAAGGAAGCCGACACGCCGGTGCTGTTCCTCACCGCCCGGGATGACATCGCCGACCGGGTCAAGGGCTTGGAACTGGGCGCCGACGACTACCTGATCAAACCGTTTTCCTTCGCCGAACTGGTGGCGCGCCTGCGCACGTTGACCCGGCGCGGGCCGATCCATGAAGAAGAGCAATTGCAGGTGGCCGACTTGCAGATCGACGTGCTCAAACGCCGGGTCACCCGCGCCGGCAGCCGGATCACCCTGACCAACAAGGAATTCGCCTTGCTGCAACTGTTCGCCACCCACACCGGCCAGGTGCTGTCGCGTTCGCTGATTGCCTCGCGGGTGTGGGACATGAACTTCGACAGCGACACCAATGTGGTCGATGTCGCCGTGCGCCGCCTGCGGGCGAAGATCGACGACCCGTTCCCGCTCAAGCTGATCCACAGCGTGCGCGGCATCGGCTACCGCTTCGATACCCAGCCATGAAAGTCACCGGCACTTACTCCCTGACATTGCGCCTGGCGCTGGTGTTCGCGGTGCTCGCCTTTGCTGCGCTGGCAGGCCTGGGCGCGGCGCTTTACAACCAGCTGGAAGAACAACTGACCCGCCGCGACGACATCCAGTTGGTCAGCCGCATCGATCAGTTGCGCACCATCCTCAACGACAGCAACACCCTGGAGTTGATCAAGAACAAACCGGCGCTGTTTCAGAACATGCTGGGCAACCGCGAAGCGCTGTTGACCATCGGTGCGCCGGGGCAACCGCCCTTGTTCGTGGTCAACCCCAGCGACCTGGCACTGCCGAGTGTGCCCGCCGTGCCGGTCGACCATGTAATGGCCCTCAACGACGTGCAGCATTTGCCGAGCATCAACGGCGTGCCGTTCTCGGCGGTGGCGGCCAGTATCGACTCCGGCGACCAGGGCAATCTGCAAGTGCTGATCGGCAAGGTGATGAGCGAACGCACGGCGATGCTCGCCAACTACCGACTCAGCGTGTACGGCCTGGCGTCATTGGCGGCGATTGTCCTGGCGCTGGTGGGCTGCCTGCTGGTGTATCGCGGCCTGCTGCCGTTGCGGCGGATTGCCCGGCATGCCCACGGGATCGGCATCGCCAACCTCGGCGAACGCCTCGACCGCCACGGCACGCCTCGGGAATTGCAGCCAATGATCGAAGCCTTCAATGCGATGCTGGACCGGCTCGACCGAGGTGTTGCGCAACTGAGCCAGGTCTCCACCGACATGGCCCACGAACTGCGCACGCCGATCAACAACCTGCTCGGCGAAACCCAGGTCGCCCTGCAACAGCACCGAAGCGTCGACGCCTATCAACAGCTGCTCGCCTCCAACGTCGAAGAACTCGAACGGCTGGCGCGGATGCTCGACAACATGCTGTTTCTCGCCCGCACCGACCCGGCCAGTGCCCTGAGCCAGCGTCAGGAGCTGGACGCCTGCGATGAGATGCAGCGCATCGCCGATTACTTCGAAGGATTGGCGGCGGATGTCGGCATCAGCATCGAGGCCCGAGGCAGTGGCGTGATCTGGGCCGAACCGATGCTGCTGCGTCGGGCCCTGGCCAATCTGTGCGCAAACGCGATCAAGTACGGCGCAGCGGATTCGACGATGCAGGTCGAGGCCATTGCCGAAGCGGACGGCAGCTATCTGCGGGTGTGCAATCAGGGCGCGACGATTCCTGCCGAACACCTGTCGCGGCTGTTCGAACGCTTCTATCGCGCCGATCCGTCCCGCGAGCGTTCGGCCCAATCCAACGGTCTGGGTCTGTCGATCGTGGCGACCATCATGCAATTGCATCAGGGCCGCTACAGCGTCAGCAGTGCTGATGGTGTCACCTGCTTTGAGCTGTTTTTTCCAGCCCGGGAGACGCGAGACGCAGGTGTGTGAGGGCTCCGAGCGCAAGCGCCGCGACCATCAACGCTGTGGCAACGCCGAAGGTCATGTGCAATCCGGCGGCGATGACTGCGGCCGGCGCCTGAGTCGGATCGTCCGTGGCCAGGGCAAACACCGCGCCCATCGCCGCCGCCCCGGTGATCAAGCCCAGATTGCGCGCCAGCCCGAGCATGGCCGAGACCACCCCGCGCTGATCCTGAGCGACGCCGGACATCAACCCGGTGTTGTTGGCAGCCTGGAACAGCGCATAACTCAAGGCCACCAGCGTTATCGGCAGCACATACGCAAACACTCCGAAACTCATCGGCAACAACGCCAACAGTCCGCAACCGCAGGCCAATCCCAGTAATGCGCCCGGCACCATCCGCCGCGCACCGAAACGATCCACCAGACGCCCCGCCGGTACACCGCTGAACGCCGCCAACAGTGGCCCGATCGACAACACCAAGCCGACCTGAGTGCTGGAAAGGCTCAGTCCTCGGCTCAAGTAAAACGGCCCGACCACCAGCGTGGTCATCATGACCGTCGTCACCAGTAACGTCAGCGCCAGACTGCTGCTGATTCGTGTGTCGGTGAACAATGACAGGTGAATCAGCGGCGCCTTGCTCTTCATCTCGACAAGGACGAACAACCCCACGCCCAACAGACTGATCAGCAACAACGTCTGGGTGAATCCCTCAACCGTCATCGCCAGTGCATAGGTCGCCAGCGTCACCATCAGCACCGCGGTGCCGGGATAATCAAACGCAACTGGCTTGCGGGCGATTCGATCCTTGGGCAGATAGCGATACACCAGCCATGCGTTGAGCAAGCCCAACGGCACATTGATCACAAATATCGACTGCCAGCCGACATGCGCCATCAACAGCCCACCGAGCGACGGCCCGAGGGTGGTGCCGGTGGCCGACATCGTGGCCAGCAACCCCATCGCACTGCCGGCCCGGGATTTAGGCACCGCATCGGCCACCAGCGCCACCGTCAAAGCGAACATGATCGCTGCACCCAGGCCTTGCACCGCCCGCGCACCGATCAGCCAGCCAAGGCTCGGCGCCAGAGCGCAAGCCAGCGAAGCGGCGGTAAAGATACCGATGCCGATCAACAGCAAGCGCCGCCGACCGAAGCCGTCACCCAGCCGCCCGACACTGACAATCAACGTGGTGACCGCCAGCAGATAGGCCAGCACGATCCACTGCACTTGTTGAAACGTCGCATCGAACGCCGCCGCCAACGTGGGCAATCCGGCGTTGGCAATGCTGGTGTCCAGCGATGGCATCAGCATCGACAGCGCCAGACTGGTCAACGCCCAGCGGGCTGAAGGGCTCAGGGGTTCTCGGTGCATGGGGGGCTCACAGGGCAAAGGTCATGGGACATAGCCTGAGCCTCGACAATACAAGGCGCAAGACGCATGCTTTGCACTTGATACCTGCATGGAACGCCATGTCATGAATGCACCGGACCTGAACCTGTTGATCACCCTCGACGTGCTGCTGAGCGAAGGCAGCGTGGCCCGCGCCGCCGAGCGGCTGCGCCTGAGCCCGTCAGCCATGAGCCGGGCGTTGGCCCGTCTGCGGGAAACCACCGGGGATCCGCTGCTGGTACGCGCCGGTCGCGGACTGGTGCCAACCCCGCGTGCGCTGGAGCTGCGCGACCGGGTCAGTTATCTGGTGCAGGAAGCCGAAGCGGTTCTGCGCCCTGCAGAGGTGCTCGATCCTGGCCAGTTGCGGCGCACCTTCACCCTGCGCAACACCGACGGGTTTGTCGAAACCTTTGCCGCCGCCCTGCTCGCCCGCATCGCCGAAGAGGCGCCCGGCGTACGTCTGCGCTTTGTGCAAAAAGCCGACAAGGACAGCACGCTGTTGCGCGAAGGCCGGGTGGATCTGGAAACCGGTGTGGTCGACGACAGCACCGACCCGACGCTGCACAGTCGCATCCTGTTCCGGGATCAGTGGATCGGTGTGGTGCGTGAGGGGCATCCGTTGAGCAGCGGCAAGGTCAGCGCCAAACGCTTCGCTGCAGGCCAGCACATTCTGGTGTCACGCCGCGGGCGCAGCAGCGGCCCGGTGGACGAGGCATTGCTCGCCTTCGGCCTGACGCGGGATATCGTCACCTCGTTCGGCGGGTTTTCGGCAGCACTGACGCTGGTCCGTGAATCAGACCTGATCGCCACTGTCCCGGAACGTCACACCAGCAAACTGCGGACGGGCCTGCACAGCTTCGCCCTGCCGCTGCGCATGCCGGACATCAGCGTGTCCATGCTCTGGCATCCACGCATGGACGCCGATCCGGCGCATCGCTGGTTGCGCAATTGTGTGCGAGAGGTTTGCGCCTAGCGCGCCTCCCCGTCCTTGGGTTTGTAAAACAGGAATTTCCCGGTCTCGGCGGTCTTGGTGTACTTCTTCGCCCAACTCGGGTCGACGTTGTGGTCATGAAAGTACAGCGCGCCATGGGTGCGATCCGTGAGCTGGCGGTTCAGCGCCTTGCCGGCGATCTCCTTGGCCAGCGCGTATTCGGCGTCTTCCTTGACCTGATCGGACTTGCCATCGCACCACCAGGAAAACTGGCAACTCTTGGTTTCCGAGCCCTGCTTGACCACCTCGCACACGGTGCCCGGAAAACCGTCGTGGCCGAGACGATTCATCACCACGTTGGCCACGGCTTCCATTTCCGCCGTGTCCTTGCCCTTGGCTTCCCAATAGATACTGCGCGCCAGACATGTGATCGGGTCGTCGAGCGGCGCGGTGCCGGCCGGGTCGACGGCTTGCACCTCTTTCGGGGTGATGGCTTCGGACTTCGGCGCCGGGGGCGCGTCGGGTTTGTCGGCAGCCTTCTCTTCCAGTACCTCGGCTTTCGCTTCGGCCTTTTCCTTGATGGGCGCCTGATCGGTGGCCATTGCCGCGCCGCTCAGCAGGGTCAACACAAGACAACAGATCAGCCCGTGCAATTTCATGATCGATTCTTCCGGCAGCGCCCCTTGCGGGCAAAGTGTTACGTGGCTGAGACGCCCGGATTCCGGGGCCCTCGCAGAGGGTAGACGGTAGAGTCGGCGGCATCGTTCCGCAGAAAAAACCGCTCGGTGAAGAAAAAGACATTGCGCGAACCCGGGGCCTTTCGCGCATCATGGGCGCACTCAGCCCAAGGGAGATTTCCATGCGCTTCATGCCATCCGTTATGCGACTCGCCGTGTTGTCCACGGGACTGGCGCTGGCCACCTCGGCCATGGCTACCGACGAGTCGCAACTGGTCGAGTCGATCAACAGCTACCGCAGCCAGCCGCAGCGTTGCGGCACGCAGGCGTCCAGTGAGTTGCCGCCGCTGTCGGCCGACCCGCGCCTGATTCTGCCGGCCAGCGGCGTCGTCGATCTGCAGCAGGCGATGGCCAGTGCCAGCTACCCGATGGTCAATGTGCAGGCGATCACCCTCAACGGCCCTCGCGATGCGGCGTCGGCGATGAAGGCGATTCAGGAGAGCTTCTGCCAGGTGGTGCTGGATCCACAGTTCGTCGATATCGGCGTCAGCCGCGCCGACCGTGACTGGCGCATCACGCTGGCCCGACCGCTGCTGTCGGCGCGCCTGGGCGATGGGCAAGCCGAAGGCCAGAAGTTGCTGACACAACTCAACGCCGCCCGCAGCCAGCCACGCCAGTGCGGCGGCCAGGCCTTCTCGGCCGCCGCGCCGCTGGCGTGGAACGCCGTGCTCGGCGGTGTGGCGCAGGATCACAGCCGTCAGATGGCCAACAACAATTATTTCGACCACAAGGACCGCGACGGCCGTACCCCCGGCGACCGCGCCGAACTGGCCGGGTACAGCGGTCAGCAGGTCGGCGAAAACATCGCCGCCGGGCAGGATACCGTGCAGAAAGTCGTTGCCGGCTGGCTCGCCAGCCCCGGTCATTGCGCCAACCTGATGAACCCGCAATACCGTGAGCTGGGCGCGGCCTATGCCGTCGATCCGAAGAGCAGCGCCGGCATTTACTGGACGGCGATGTTTGGCGGGGATTAAACCTCAGGGCACCCTCTCCATCTGGGGAGGAAGGAAAATGCAGGCAATAAAAAACCGGAGCCAGGCTCCGGTTTTTTTTGGTCAGTGGGTTCTCATCCCCGCCGCATACATCGCCAGTTTCAGCAGACTCGCCACCACCGCCAGCGAGACCACGCTGCCGGACCAGATCAGCAGCAACCAGCCCAGTCGTTTGTACCAGCGGCTTTTCACTTCACGCATTTCAATGGTAGCCATCGCCAATCCTCACTTTGCCGCGGAAGACGTAGTAGTTCCAGAAGGTGTACATCAGGATCACCGGCAGGATGAACAGTGCGCCGATCAGGGCGAACAACTGGCTGGTGGCCGGTGATGCCGCCGCCCACAGGCTGACCGAGGGCGGGATGATGTTCGGCCAGATGCTCAGCGCCAGCCCGATGTAACCGAGGAACATCAGCACCAGGGTGAACACGAATGGCCAGTGGGTGTGCCGCTGACGCAGCGAACGCAACAGCCCGAACAGCGACAATGCCGCCAGCACCACCAGCCCGGCGAACACGGTCAGGTGCGCATGGTTGAACCAGCGAGTGGCCAGTTCCGGGTGCAGTTGCAGCGTCCACGCGCCGATCACCACCACCATCGCCAGCAACAGCCAAGCGAGCGGACGGCTGTAGTGACGCATCCGAGACTCCAACATGCCTTCGGTCTTGACCAGCAGCCAGGTGCTGCCGAGCAAGGCGTAAGCGACCACCAGACCGACGCCGCAGACCAGCGGGAACGGTGCCAGCCAGTCGAGACCGCCACCGGCAAACTGCCGATCCACCACCGGAATCCCGGCCACATACGCGCCGATCACCACGCCCTGGGAGAACGTCGCCAGCAGCGAACCGCCGATGAACGCCCAGTCCCACAGATAGCGTTTTTCCGCTGGCGCCTTGAAGCGAAACTCGAACGCCACACCGCGGAAAATCAAACCCGCCAGCATGAAGATCAGCGGCAGATACAGCGCCTCCAGAATCACCCCGTAAGCCAGCGGAAACGCGCCGTACAGCGCCGCACCGCCGAGCACCAGCCAGGTTTCGTTGCCGTCCCAAACGGGTGCGACGGTGTTCATCATCACGTCGCGTTCCTGCTCGTCGCTGATCAACGGGAACAGGATCCCGAGGCCCAGATCGAAGCCGTCCATGATCACGTACATCATCACCCCGAAGGCAATGATCACGCCCCAGATCAACGAGAGATCGATACCTTGAATACCCATGACTCAACGCTCCTTTATCAGTGGATCCGGGTCGCGGATTCGAGGTTGTCGGTGACCGCCGAGAGAGGCCGGCGCGGGGTCTGTATCTGGGTGCCTTCAGGCGGGTGTTCGTGGTGCGGCTGCGGGCCTTTGCTCACGAGCTTCATCATGTAGCCGATGCCCACGGTGAACACCGAGCAGTAGATGACAACGAACAGCGCCAGCGAGGTACTCATCTGCGCCACCGAGTGATGGGACGCAGCGTCATGGGTACGCATCAGGCCGTACACCACCCACGGCTGACGCCCGACTTCAGTGGTGATCCAACCCGCCAGCAGCGCGATCAGACCGCTCGGCCCCATCAGCAGCACCAGCCGCTGGAAGCCGCGATGACGGTAGACCTTGCCATTGCGCCGCAACGCCAGGCCCAGCACACCGACGAGGATCATCAACATGCCCAGCCCGGCCATGACACGAAAGCTCCAGAAGATCACGGTCGAGTTCGGCCGGTCTTCTTTCGGGAAGCTCTTGAGCGCCGGTATCTGCTTGTCGAGGCTGTGGGTGAGGATCAGGCTGCCGAGGTACGGAATCTCGATGGCGTATTTGGTCTTCTCCGCCTGCATGTCCGGGATGCCGAACAGCACCAGCGGGGTCGGCCCGTTGTCGGCATTTTCCCAGTGGCCTTCGATGGCAGCGATTTTCGCCGGTTGGTGTTCCAGGGTGTTCAAACCATGGGCGTCACCGACCACCGCTTGAATCGGCGCCACGATCAGCGCCATCCACAGCGCCATGGAAAACATCTTGCGCACCGGTTTGGTGTCGTTGCCACGTAGCAAATGCCAGGCTGCCGAAGCGCCGACAAAGAACGCCGTGGCCACGAACGCGGCAATCGCCATGTGCGCCAGACGGAACGGGAACGACGGGTTGAACACGATGGCCAGCCAGTCCAGCGGCATCACCCGACCGTCGACGATTTCGAAGCCTTGCGGAGTCTGCATCCAGCTGTTGGACGCGAGAATCCAGAAGGTCGAGATCAGCGTGCCGATGGCGACCATCACCGTGGCAAAGAAGTGCAAGCCACGGCCCACGCGGTTCCAGCCGAACAGCATCACCCCGAGGAACCCGGCCTCGAGGAAGAACGCGGTCAGCACTTCATAGGTCAGCAACGGCCCCGTGACGCTGCCGGCGAAGTCGGAAAACCCGCTCCAGTTGGTGCCGAACTGGTACGCCATGACCAGACCCGAGACCACGCCCATGCCGAAGTTGACGGCGAAGATCTTCGACCAGAAGTGGTAGAGATCGCGGTAAGTGTCGTTACCGGTTTTCAGCCACAGGCCTTCGAGCACCGCCAGGAAACTCGCCAGGCCAATGGTGATCGCCGGGAAGATGATGTGGAACGAAACCGTGAACGCGAATTGAATTCGCGCCAGGTCCAGTGCCTCCAGGTTGAACATGATGATGTCCTCATCAAGGCTGAAAAGCGGCAGCACACGGCCGGGCCACCGCCAGGCGTGAACGCCTGCAGCCAGTCAAATTGCAAAAGGGTTGGATCGCGTGAGTCGGTCAGGCCACCGACGACGGGATCAGGTTGCTCGCCTCGGCCGCTTCGAGGCGGATCGCCACGAACTTGGAGGTCGGCGTATAGGTGCGATCACCGTAGCTTTCCAGCGGCACCAGCGGATTGGTTTCCGGGTAGTACGCAGCGGCTTGCCCCGCTGGAATGTCGTAGGCGATCAGGGTGAAACCGCTGACCCGACGCTCGCGCTCGTCGCCCCACAGCGCCACCAGATCGACCTTCTGCCCCGGTTCGAAACCGAGCCGGCGGATATCCTGCTCGTTGGCGAACACCACGTCGCGCATGCCGTAAACCCCGCGATAACGGTCGTCGAGGCCGTACAGCGTGGTGTTGTACTGATCGTGGGAACGCATGGTTTGCAGGATCAGATGCGGTTTAACCGGCAGGTTACGCACACCTTCGCTGATCAGATGCTCCGGCAGCACGCACGGGGTGAACTGGGCTTTACCGGATTCGGTGTTCCAGACACGGTCGGAGGCGTCGTTGCCGAGGTGGAACCCACCCGGGATCAGCAGCTTCTCGTTGAAATTCTCGAAGCCCGGAATCACGTCGGCGATCAGGTTGCGGATGCGCCCGTAATCGCCCACCGCCCATTCCCAGTCGATCGGGTGTTTGCCCAGGGTCGCGGCGGCGATCCCGGCAATGATCGCCGGCTCGGATTTCAGATGCGCCGACTTCGGCTTCAACTGACCGAACGACAAGTGCACCATGCTGAAGGTGTCTTCCACGGTCACGCCTTGCGGACCTTCGGCCTGCACGTCGATGTCGGTACGACCGAGGCATGGTAGGATCAGCGCGTCACGCCCTGTCACCAAATGGCTGCGGTTGAGCTTGGTCGAGATGTGCACGGTCAGGTCGAGTTTGCGCATCGCTTCGTGGGTGCGCGGGGTGTCCGGCGTGGCTTGGGCGAAGTTGCCGCCCAGACCGATAAACACCTTGGCTTCGCCACGTTCCATGGCACCAATCGCCATGACCGTGTTGTGGCCGTGCATGCGCGGCACCTTGAAGTTGAAGCGCTTTTCCAGGGCATCCATCAGCTCTTTCGGCGCCAGTTCGTTGATGCCCATCGTGCGGTCTCCCTGCACGTTGCTGTGGCCACGCACCGGCGACAGCCCGGCACCCGGACGGCCAACGTTGCCGCGCAGCAGTTGCAGGTTGATGACTTCCTGCAGGGTCGGCACCGAGTGCACGTGTTGGGTCAGGCCCATGGCCCAGCACATGATCACGCTCTTGGCGCGGGCATACATGCGCGCGGCCAGTTCGATGTCATGCAGCGGCACGCCGGACTGTTCGACGATGTGCTCCCAGCTCGTGGCATCGACTTCGGCCAGATAGCTGTCCAAGCCCGACGTGTGCTCGGCAATGAACGCGTGATCGAACACCGGTTCGCCGCCCGTGGCTTGGGCCTCACGCTCCCATTGCAGCAGGAACTTGACCATGCCGCGGATCATCGCCATGTCGCCACCCAAGGCTGGACGGAAGTACGCGGTGTTGGTCGCTTCCCAGCCGTTGCTGAGCATCTCGATCGGGTTTTGCGGGTTCTGGAAACGCTCCAGCCCACGCTCCTTGAGCGGGTTGATGCACACCACCTGCGCGCCACGCTTCACCGCTTCACGCAACGGTTCGAGCATGCGCGGGTGGTTGGTGCCGGGGTTCTGGCCGATGACGAAAATCGCGTCGGCGTGGTGCAGGTCTTCATAGACCACGGTGCCTTTGCCGACGCCCAGGGTCTCGCCCATGCTCACCGCACTGGCTTCGTGGCACATGTTCGAGCAGTCCGGGAAGTTGTTGGTGCCGTAGGCGCGGACGAACAACTGATAGAGAAACGCCGCTTCGTTGCTGGCACGCCCCGAGGTGTAGAACTCGGCCTCGTGGGGCGATTTCAGGCCTTTGAGGTGCTTGGCGATCAGCGCAAACGCCTCGTCCCAGGTGGTCTCGACATAGCGATCGACCCGGGCGTCGTAACGCATCGGATGGGTGATCCGGCCCTGGTATTCGAGCCAGTAATCGCTTTGCTCGGCCAGCGTCGACACCGTGTACTTGTTGAAGAATGCCGGATCGACCAAGCGGCCGGTGGCTTCCCAGTTCACCGCTTTGGCGCCGTTCTCGCAGAACTTCAGCATGCTCGCGCCGGGTGCTTCACCCCAGGCGCAACCGGGGCAGTCGAAGCCGCCGTTCTGGTTGGTCTTGAGCATGGCGCGGATGTTTTTCAGGGCATTTTCACTGCCCAGCCAGTTCTTGGTGAGGCTGATCACAGCGCCCCAACCCGCAGCGGCGCCCTTGTAGGGTTTGTAACGGTCGACTTGTGACATGGGACTTCTCCATGACGATGCACACAGGCAAAAACCTGATCGGATTTAAACAGCGACGACTGACTTTCAAGTTCAAAAGCGGTCGTTTCGTTTGACGGGGCCAAGGATATGAACCGCTGCAAAAACTTGTCTAATCGCTATTAATGACTGCGTTATCGAAATCATCTATCACGGCGTTAAACCCTTTAAATACGGGCACTTGCAAAACTAAGAAGCGCAAAAACCGGAATAATTATTTCATCATCGACAGCATCAATCGGCCGGTCATTAAGAGTGATTGGACGCAGTTCGAAGTTGCTCATAACCTGCGCCGACCCAATCCCTTCAATAGCGGATTTCACCCAAGCGAGGCTGTCATGTCAGAGCGCGTCTTGATCGATGGTTACAACCGCCGCGTCGACTACCTGCGCATGTCGGTCACCGACCGCTGCGACTTTCGCTGCGTGTATTGCATGGCAGAAGACATGCAGTTCCTGCCGCGCCAACGGGTGCTGACGCTGGAGGAGATCTATCAACTGGCGCAGAGCTTCGTTGCGCTGGGCACCCGCAAGATCCGCCTGACCGGCGGTGAGCCGCTGATTCGTCCCGGCGTCGTCGGGTTGTGCAAGCAAATTGCTGCCCTGCCCGGCCTGCGCGAGTTGTGCCTGACCACCAACGGCTCGCAGCTCGGCAAACTCGCCAGCCCGCTGTTCGACGCCGGGGTCAAGCGCCTCAACGTCAGCCTCGACAGCCTTGACCCTGTGCTTTTCAAACAAATGACCCGCACCGGCGACCTGGCACAAGTGATCAACGGCATCGATGCCGCCCGCGAGGCCGGATTTACCCGCACTAAACTCAACTGCGTGGTGATGCAGGGCCGCAATGATCACGAGATCAACGACCTGGTGCAGTTCGCCATCGAGCGGGATCTGGACATTTCCTTTATCGAGGAAATGCCGCTGGGCATCATCAGCGAACACAGTCGCGCCGAGTCGTTCTTTTCCAGCACCCAGGTGCGCGAAAAGATCGCCGAACGCTACACCCTGATCGATTCCGCCGAGTCGACCCAGGGCCCGTCGCGCTACTGGCGGCTGGCAGAAGCGCCGCACATTCGGCTGGGGTTCATTTCGCCCCACAGCCACAACTTCTGCGGCACCTGCAACCGGGTGCGGCTAACCGTCGAGGGGCGTTTGCTACTGTGTCTGGGGAACGAGCATTCGGTGGATTTGAAAGCGGTGCTGCGCGCCCATCCGGGTCAACCGGAGCGGTTGGAGAAAGCGATCATCGAAGCGATGAAGCTCAAGCCTTACCGGCACAACTTTGAAGTGAACGACGACGTGCAAGTGGTGCGTTTCATGAACATGACCGGCGGCTGAACCGCCACGTTTTCAAGGCAAAAAAGCATGATCATCCGGCCCAAGATCAACCAGTTCGCCGTCCTGTTTACCCTCAAGGGTTCGATTGCCAAGCGCATCGCCCTGCGCACCCTGATGGTCACGTTGCTGGCGTCGGCCATCGTGCTGGTGGAAATGCTCCATCCGAGCAACTTCACCAAGGTCAACGCCACGCCGTTCACCTTGCTCGGTCTGTCACTGTCGATCTTCATGAATTTTCGCAACAACGCCTGCTACGACCGCTGGTACGAAGCGCGCAAGGCCTGGGGTGAGGTGATCGTGCATGTACGTTCGGTGATCCGCGAAACCCACGTCATCCGCGAGTCGGCGCAGCGTCGGCTGTTGCTGCTGAATCTCTGCGGTTTTGCCCATGCCCTGAACGCGCGGTTGCGCCGGGAAAACGAAGCCGCCGCCAGCGCCGAATGGATCACGCCACAACACGATGCACAGGTGCCGGACTACAGCGGGCGCATTTTGCAAACCGTCGGCCAGCAATGTTCCGATCTGCATGAGGCAGGCGATCTCAGTGAATGGCGCTACATGCTGCTGGCCAATCACCTGACCAGCCTGACCCAGGCGCAAGCGGTGTGCGAGCGTATCAAGAACACGCCGCTGCCCTTCCCTTACACCCTGCTGCTGCACCGCACGATCTACCTGTTCTGCATCCTGCTGCCGTTCGCCATGGCCGAACCGCTGGGCTGGCTGACGCCGCTGTTCACGGCGATTGTCAGCTACACCTTTTTCGGTCTGGATGCGATTGCCGATGAACTGGAAGACCCGTTCGGCCGGGATGAAAACGACCTGCCAACCGATGCGCTGGTGCGTGGCATCGAGCGGGATATTCTCTCGGAGCTGGGCACCGAGCCGTTGCCACCGGCGTTGAAACCGGTGGACTACGTGCTGAGTTGATCCGACACCTCCCCCTTCGGGGGAGGAAATTCAATCAATCCAGATGTGCCCAGGTCATGCGGAACGACGCCCCGCCCCACGGTGAATCGCCAACCTCAACCCGGCCGCCATGGGATTGCGACACTCGCCGCACCAATGCCAATCCGAGACCAAAACCACCCGTACGGCGGTCGCGGCTGGCGTCCAGGCGCGAGAACGGTTCGAAAATCTTCTCCCGACCTGCCAGCGGTACACCCGGCCCGTCGTCATTGACCTGCACTTCGTATTGATCGCCGATGCGCACCAGCGACACCTCGACCCGCTGCTCGGCATAACGAATGGCATTGCGCAGCAGATTGATCACCGCCCGCGCCATGAAACGCGGCTCGATCCGCACTTCTTCGACCCGGCATTCGCCGATCAGCAATTGCACCCCGGCGGCCTCGGCTTCCAGGGCGACGCTGCCCACCACACTGTCGAGCCAGTTGGCGGCCTGAATATTTTCGCGGGTGATGACCGTCGCGCCGCGTTCGAGGCTGGCGTAGGTCAGCAGCTCGGAGACCATCTCTTCCAGCTCGCCAAGGTCGGCGTACATGTCGGCGATCAGTTCGCGGTTCTGACTGGCGTCCGGTTGTTGCTTGAGCTGGTCGAGTTCGAACGACAGCCGGGCAATCGGCGTGCGCAGTTCATGAGACACGGCGTTGGTCAGTTCGCGCTGATTGGCGATCAGGCCTTCGATGCGCGCCGCCATCAGGTTGAAGTGTTCGGCCAGATCGCGAATGTTCGAGCGTTTGGAGAGCTGTATGCGCGACGAGAGGTCGTTGTCGCCGAATCGCTCGGCGGCCAGTCGCAGTTTTTCCAGATCGCGCCAGTGCGGACGGACCCAGAAGTACAAGACGATGCCAAGCAGCACCGCCAGCATCAGATAGGCCGCTGCGATGTAGAACGGCATCAGGCTCGGCTCGGGCGGCAATTTGATGCTGAGCACCTGCGAACCGCCGTCGATGTTGCTGATGAACTGGGTGTAGTTGTCGCGAATCACCAACAGGTTCTGCGCCAGTTCAGCCTTTTCCTCGGGCGTCAGGGCCAGTTGATCGGACTCGATCAGGTTCAACGTCAGCCCGTAATGCGGACGCAACGCCTCCAGTTGCGCCTCGCGCGCCGCTCCTTGCTGGTCGCGCATGTGCTCGATCAGCGACCAGGCCTGGCCCCGCACCGCCTCGCGGTTGTAGGCCTGCATCTGGTTGTCGAGCAACGCGTTGAAGGTGTGTTCGACGGTTTGCAGCGCCGCCACCAGCCCGACTGTCATCACCAGAAACAGTCCCAGAAATAACCGCAGCATCTACAGCTCCCACGCGAACGGATTGAACAGATAGCCCTTGCCCCACACGGTCTTGATGCACACCGGTTCGCGGGGATTGTCCTTGAGTTTGTTGCGCAGCTTGCTGATGTACACATCGACGCTGCGATTGAGGCCATCGAAAGCGATGCCGCGCATGCGATTGAGAATGTCATCGCGCGACAGGATATTGCCGGCGGCACTGGCCAGCAGCCACAGCAGTTCGAATTCCATGGTGGTCAGCTCGATCAACTCGCCCGCCAGACGCACTTCGCGGCAACTGCGATCGATGATCAGTTTGCCGAACTCCAGCGAGCTGACCACGCCGCTGTCCGGCACTTGCCGACGTTGCAGGGCACGCAGGCGTGCCAGCAGGACCGGCGGCTTGATCGGTTTGATCACGTAGTCATCGGCCCCGGACTCCAGGCCCAGAATATGGTCGAGGTCATCTTCCTTGGCGGTCAAGATGACAATCGGCGTGTCCGACACGCTGCGGATTTCCCGGCACACGTGCAGGCCGCTTTGCCCCGGCAGCATCAGGTCGAGCACCACGACTTTGGGCTTGAATTCGAGAAACGCGGCCACGGCCAGATCGCCGCGATGCACCGTGCGTACCTCGTAGCCGTGTTGTTCGAGAAAGTGCGCGATCAACGCAGCCAGACGCTCATCGTCTTCCACCAGCAGGACTCTGCCAAAACCCAGGTTATCCATAACAACCGTCGCCAACCCTCAGTGAAGTGGGCGCCATTATGGCGGCATTCGCAGGCCAGACGTTTATCGCAGGCAGCAAAAACCGGCCACTTGGGCCGGTTTTCGTTGATGTTTCATACTCTTAAGAGTTTTTAACAATTCATGCCGCGACGGGCACGCCGCTGTGGAAACGGAATTCCTCGTCCGGCGACTCGATCAGGTCCTGCTCGGCGGCGCGGACTTTCTCGATCACCTGGGCAATGTCCTTGGCGTCACCGTACTGGTAGGCCAGTTTCAGGTAACCCTGGAAATGCCGGGCCTCGCTTTTCAGCAGGCCGAAGTAGAACTTGCCGAGTTCTTCGTCCAGATGCGGCACCAGTGCTTCGAACCGCTCGCAACTGCGCGCTTCGATGAAGGCGCCGACCACCAGGGTGTCGACCAGTTTCACCGGCTCGTGGCTGCGCACCACTTTGCGCAGGCTCGAGGCATAACGGCCGGCGTGCAGCTGGCGCAGTTCGATCTTGCGCCGTTTCATGATGCGCATGACCTGTTCGTGGTGAACCAGTTCTTCCCGGGCCAGACGCGACATCATGTTGATCAGATCGACGTGGGAATGGTACTTGGCGATCAGGCTCAACGCGGTGCTGGCGGCCTTGAACTCGCAGTTCTTGTGGTCGATCAGCAGGGTTTCCTGATCGGCCAGCGCGGCCTGGACCCAAGCGTCAGGCGTGCGGCAACCAAGGAATTCGTGGATTTCGGGAAGGATCATGGGGCTCACGGTCAAAAGGTGTTCGAGCGAAGGGCGCCGATTATACCGGCCTGCCCGCAGACCACCAGCCGCCCGCGTTGATATGCATCAAGTCGCAGACGGATGAGCAGCAACTATAGTTGTGCAACGCCGTGCCTTTTCATTGCTGGAGACTCACTCATGCAAGCCATTCGCAGCATTCTGGTGGTCATCGAACCCGAACACGCGGAAAGCCTGGCGCTCAAGCGCGCCAAGCTGATCGCCGGGGTGACCCAGGCCCATCTGCACCTGCTGGTCTGCGACAAGAAGCACGATCACGCCGGCATGCTCAGCGTGCTCAAGGCCGCGCTGCTGGCGGACGGCTATAGCGTCACCACCGAACAGGCGTGGAACGAGAGCCTGCACGAAACCATCATCGATGTGCAGCAAGCCGAAGGCTGCGGGTTGGTGATCAAACAGCATTTCCCCGACAGCTCGCTGAAAAAGGCCCTGCTGACCCCGGCGGACTGGAAACTGCTGCGCCACTGCCCGACCCCGGTGCTGCTGGTGAAGACCTCGGCCTCCTGGAAAGACCGAGTGATTCTGGTGGCGGTCGATGTGGGCAATGCCGATGGCGAGCACCGCCACCTGCACACCACCCTCATCGATCACGGCTATGACATTGCGAGCCTGGCCAAGGGGCATCTGCACGTCATTACCGCCCATCCGTCACCGATGCTGTCGGCGGCGGACCCGACCTTCCAGCTCAAGGAAACCATCGAGGCGCGCTATCGCGAGCAATGCCGGGCGTTTCAGGCTGAATTCGATGTCGACGACGAGCACTTGCATGTCGAGGAAGGCCCGGCGGATGTGCTGATTCCATTTATGGCGCACAAGCTGCAGGCGGCCGTGACAGTGATTGGCACCGTGGCGCGCACCGGGTTGTCAGGGGCGCTGATCGGCAATACCGCCGAAGTGGTGCTGGATGCGCTGGAGAGTGATGTGCTGGTGCTCAAGCCGCAGGAGGTTGAAGACCATCTGGTGGAGTTGGCGGTGAAACATTAAGCATTGTTGTCATCCTGTGGCGAGCGTGTTCGCCACAGGTAATGCTCACTCGCCCAGCGCATCCTTCAGAAAACCGGGCGCGATGTAGCGCTGATAGTGCGCTTCCGACAGCAGGAAAAATTCCCGATCAATGGCATCGCGCAGTTCCGGCAGGTTCCAGTCGCGAAACTCCGGCAGCAGCACCATCCCGTAGGCTTCCAGATTAATGATCACCCGCGCGCCCCGGGCAATCAGCTGATAGGCCCAGCAATATTCCGACTGATGCGGCACGAAGCGGATCTTGCGCTGTTCCAGTTGCTGACGCAGCCGCGCCGGGTCGAAGACCTCGACCTTGCTGGCCATCACTTGTGACAGCAATTGCTCAAGACGCAACCACACTGCGCGCTTTTCTTCCTCGTTGTAACCGTTCCAGTGGATCACTTCGTGGTGGAAACGCTTGCAGCCACGGCACACCAGATCACCGTAAACAGTGGAGCAGAGGCCGACGCAGGGGGTCTTGATGGTCTGATTGGGCATAGAATGGGCAAAACACTTGAAACGCGGAACAGGTCGGCATGTTAGCCCTTTGTCCGGCATTCATCACCCCTCAAACGTCAGGGACAAGTGCTGGATCAAGGTTTGCCCCACCCGTGCACAACGCAACCAAAGTCCAATAGAGCGCGACTTACCTTTAAATTTTTTTTGCCGTAGAATCAGCCAGCCTTTTTAGGCGCCAATGTCCGTTAGAAGCTGTTTTCAAAGCGTCACGAGCACAGTCGTTCCTTCAGAGCGGTGTTGGCGTAAGGTTTTTCCAGCGGGGAAAAGCCATACGCCAACCCTCATCAGCTCCCCGTTCTGCAGGCGTAAAACTTTGAAAGCAGCTTCTGTAAGGAATTGCCGGTAATTCTGGCCGAACGACCCACAACGTCGTGAGGAGCATGAGTACGGCAATTTCGGGATGAGCGTCCCGGACACCCATTTGGGACCACTGATGAGGGTAATAACTGTGCTTGAAGCCTACCGCAAACATATCGAAGAGCGTGCAGCCCTGGGTATCGTTCCCCAGCCGCTTAACGCCGAACAAACTGCAGGCCTGGTCGAGCTGCTGAAGAATCCTCCGGCTGGCGAAGAAGCTTTCCTCGTTGACCTGATCACCAATCGCGTTCCACCAGGAGTGGACGAAGCCGCCTACGTCAAGGCCGGCTTCCTCTCTGCACTGGCCAAGGGCGAAGTCTCCTCCCCTCTGCTGGACAAGAAGCGCGCTGTAGAACTGCTCGGCACCATGCAGGGCGGCTACAACATCGTGACCCTGGTAGACCTGCTGGACAACGCCGAGCTGGCGCCAGTGGCTGCCGAAGAACTCAAGCACACCCTGCTGATGTTCGATGCCTTCCACGACGTGGCTGAAAAAGCCAAGAACGGCAACGTTCACGCCAAGGCCGTGCTGCAATCCTGGGCTGACGGTGAGTGGTTCAAGAAGCGCCCTGTGCTGGCCGACAAGATCAGCCTGCGCGTCTTTAAGGTGACCGGCGAAACCAACACCGACGACCTGTCCCCTGCTCCAGACGCCTGGTCGCGTCCAGACATCCCGCTGCACGCCCTGGCCATGCTGAAAATGGCCCGTGACGGCATCGTTCCGGACGAGCAAGGCAAGACCGGCCCGATGAAGCAGATCGAAACCATGCGCGGCGAAGGCTTCCCGATCGCCTACGTCGGTGACGTGGTCGGTACCGGTTCCTCGCGTAAATCCGCGACCAACTCGGTTCTGTGGTTCTTCGGCGACGACATCCCTTACGTGCCGAACAAGCGCGGCGGCGGTTTCTGCTTCGGCAGCAAAATCGCTCCGATCTTCTACAACACCATGGAAGATGCCGGCGCACTGCCAATCGAGTTCGACGTATCGAACATGAACATGGGCGACGTGATCGACCTGTACCCGCACGCTGGCAAAGTCTGCAAGCATGGTACCGACGAAGTCATCACCACCTTCGAAATGAAGACCCCGGTTCTGCTGGACGAAGTCCGCGCCGGCGGCCGTATCCCGCTGATCATCGGCCGTGGCCTGACCGAGAAGGCTCGCGCCGAACTGGGTCTGCCTGCGTTCGACCTGTTCAAGAAGCCGGAAGCTCCGGCTGAAAGCACCAAGGGCTTCACCCTGGCGCAGAAAATGGTCGGCAAGGCTTGCGGTCTGGCAGAAGGCAAAGGCGTTCGTCCTGGCACCTACTGCGAACCGAAGATGACCACCGTAGGTTCTCAGGACACCACCGGTCCAATGACCCGTGACGAACTGAAAGACCTGGCGTGCCTGGGCTTCTCCGCTGATCTGGTGATGCAGTCCTTCTGCCACACCGCGGCTTATCCAAAGCCGATCGACGTGACCACCCACCACACCCTGCCTGACTTCATCATGACCCGCGGCGGCGTTTCCCTGCGTCCGGGCGACGGCATCATCCACTCGTGGCTGAACCGTATGCTGCTGCCAGACACCGTGGGTACCGGTGGTGACTCGCACACCCGTTTCCCGATGGGCATCTCGTTCCCGGCCGGTTCCGGTCTGGTCGCGTTCGCCGCTGCCACCGGCGTCATGCCGCTGGACATGCCGGAATCGATCCTGGTGCGCTTCAAAGGCAAAATGAAACCTGGCATCACCCTGCGTGACCTGGTTCATGCCATTCCTTACTTCGCTATCCAGAACGGCCTGCTGACCGTCGAGAAGAAAGGCAAGAAAAACGCCTTCTCCGGCCGCATCCTGGAAATCGAAGGCCTGGAAGGTCTGACCCTGGAACAGGCTTTCGAACTGTCCGACGCTTCGGCCGAACGTTCGGCTGCCGGTTGCACCATCAAGCTGTCGAAAGAGTCGATCACCGAGTACCTGAACTCCAACATCACCCTGCTGCGCTGGATGATCGGCGAAGGCTACGGCGATGCGCGTACTCTGGAACGTCGTGCTCAAGCGATGGAAGCCTGGGTTGCCAACCCGGAACTGATGGAAGCCGATGCCGACGCCGAATACGCCGAAATCATCGAAATCGATCTGGCCGACATCAGCGAGCCTGTACTGTGCGCGCCGAACGACCCGGACGACGCCCGTCTGCTGTCCAGCGTTGCTGGCGAGAAGATCGACGAAGTGTTCATCGGTTCGTGCATGACCAACATCGGTCACTTCCGCGCTGCCGGTAAACTGCTGGATCAGGTCAAGGGTCAGCTGCCAACTCGTCTGTGGCTGTCGCCGCCGACCAAGATGGACGCTCACCAACTGACCGAAGAAGGCTACTACGGCATCTACGGCAAGGCCGGCGCACGCATGGAAATGCCAGGCTGCTCGCTGTGCATGGGTAACCAGGCACGCGTTGAGCCGAACAGCACCGTGGTGTCGACGTCGACCCGTAACTTCCCGAACCGTCTGGGCGACGGCGCGAACGTCTACCTGGCTTCGGCCGAGCTGGCGTCCGTTGCTTCGATCCTGGGTCGCCTGCCGACCGTCGAGGAGTACATGGAATACGCTGGCAAGATCGACAGCATGGCGGCCGACGTTTACCGCTACCTGTCCTTCGACCAGATTGCCGAGTTCCGTGAAGCTGCTGCGAACGCCAACATTCCGGTCGTTCAAGCCTAACGCTGCAACGCAATGAAAAACGCCGCCCATCGCAAGATGTGCGGCGTTTTTTTATGCCTCCGGAAACTCATGCATTGAGCTTGAGTGCCTGCTGTACCGCCTCGTCCACACTCAAACCGCTCAGCAACACCTGCTCGCGTTCCAGTTCTGGCAACTGCGTCAGCACGGTCTGCGCCTCATGCTTGAGGCGCGCCAGAATCAACAGTTTGTCCTCGGCCCGCACCTGCAGGAAGAACGCTTCCAGCGCTTCGATGCTGGTGCCGTCCAGGTCCGGCGATTCTTCCAGACTCAGGATGATCGTGTGCACCGCTGCCGGCGCATGACGGGCCAAGCGCAGCGCACCGCCGAGAATGCGCTCCACATTGGCGAAAAACAGCGCCTCACTTGGCCGCACAATCAGCACGCCGGGGATTTCCCGGGCATCCGGATGGCGCTGCACGTCGACATAGTCGTGACCACCGCCCATTTGCCCCAGCACCTGGATATCCGCCGATGACATCTGCTTGAGCATCAACACCACGCTGATTGCTACTGCCAACAGCAAACCGTCGAGCACGCCCAGCACCAGCACCGCCGCCACGGCGCAGATCACCAATAAACGATCACGGCGCCAGATGAAATACCGGCCCAGCGGTTGCAGGCTCAAAGCCCGTCCCAAGGCATGAATCACGATGGCGGCCAGCACCGGTTCCGGGGTCAGGGCGATGTACGGCAGCACCGTCAACACGATCAGCAGCACCACTGCCGCCGCGACAATACCCGCCAATCGCGATGTGGCGCCTGCTGCTTCATTGGCCGATGTTGCCGAATACCCCGCTCCGGCCGGCATGCCATAAAACAGCCCGGACAACAGATTGGACGCGCCTAGAGCCAACAGATCGCGGTTCGAAGAAACCTTGTCGCCGTGCTTCAGGGCAAACGAGCTGATCGAGCCATAAGACTCGGCATACAGAATCATCACCATGGCGAACGCCAGTTCCCCGAGGCGCAGCCAGTCGGCAAACGGCATGTTCGGCAGGCGTGGCACCTCCAGCGCCAGATCGATGACCCCGATCAGTTTCACCCCGTGGGCCGGCAGGTTCAGCCATTGGCTGGCGGCAATGCCCAACGCCACCACGATCAAACCGCCCGGCACCCGGCGAAAACGCGCACAGACCATCAATAACAGCAACGCCACCAGCGCGACCCCGGCACCCGCCAGGTTCCATTGCGGCCACTGCTCCAACAACTGCGGCAGGAAGCGAATCAGGTTGCTGTCCGTCAGGTGAACATCGACGACGCTCGCCACCTGTTTGAGGATGATCGTCACCGCCAACCCCAGGGCGAACCCGCGCAACACCGGTTTGGCGATGAACGAAGTGACGCTGCCGAGCTTGAACAGTCCCGCCAAAAGAAACAGCACGCCGGTCATCAACACCAGACCGACTGCCAGGCTCAGGCGCAATGCCGGATCACCACCGGCCAGCGAAGCCGTTGCCGCCGCCAGCACCGCTGCCGAGGATGAGGTGGCCGAAACCACGGCAAACCGACTGGTGCCCATCAGCGCGTAACACAACAACCCGGCAAACAACGCGATCACCCCGGCCTGGGGTGGCAGCGCGGCAATGCTGGAGTAGGCCACCGCCTCGGGCAGCAACAGGCCGGCAATCGACAACCCGGCCAGCAGATCCTGACTGCGACTTTGTACTTCGGGTCGGGAGGAAGCGCTCAGGGGTTCAGTTGACAATCGGACCCACCCACCCCGGCAGATACCGAGCCTCCTGGCTGCGCGCCAGGTTCATGGCTTTGGTCTGTAATTTCGGACTCAGATCGTTGATCTGGTCGCTGGCGATGCGGCTGCGAAAGAAGTCCGCCCACAGGAATTCGCTGTAGGGCGTGGCGTCCTTGGCGTAGCCACCGGCCCGGCGCAAGCGTCCGGCAAGGCTGCGATAAGGATCGTCCTGCAGATCGACTATGGATTTGGGAATCGCTTCGAAGGAGCGCCTGGCACCGCGACCATCATAGGGATGCGCCCACTGGTTGAAGTTCATCACGCTCCAGAACGTCACCGGGTCGACAAAGGAAAGGTCCTTGAGCACCAGCAATGAAGCCTTCTTGACCTCTTCCTCAATCAGCGCAAGACCGAAGTGGTGGTGATCGACGATGTAATAGACGCCTTCAGGCCCGAGCACACTGGGGAACCAGTGATTATCCAGCGCTGCCGCCCGCTCCTTGCGTTTGAGTTTCTTCCATTCCTGACGCTTGTCGGCGACTTCGGCGAGGCCGACCGTGAGCTGGGTGGGATGGAGTTTTTCCAGTTTGGCGCTGATCAGTTGCGGTCGGGCACGGGGCATGAGGCATCTCCGGGAAAAGTGCCTTTCAAGCGTAGCCGTTTATGCCGTGGGATGTGTGCCCTGGATCAGGCACCGGAAGGTCTTGCAAAAACGGGGGCGAATCGCTCGCCCCCGCTTGGTGCTGCTGGTCTGGAATCAGGCCGTCAGCGAGTAGATCAACGCCGAAATCGCCACCAGGCCGACGGCGGTGACAAACACGTTCGACGCCTGGCCACGATAGCGGGCCATTGCCGGCACTTTGCGAATCGCGTACATCGGCATCAGGAACAGGATCGCCGCGATGACCGGACCACCGATGGTCTCGATCATGCCGAGGATGCTCGGGTTCAGGGTCGCCACGATCCAGCACACCACCAGCATGAACGCCGCAACGATGCGATCCAGCGCCTTGGCGCCCGGACGCTTGCCGCTTTTGACGATCAGGCCTTTCAGACCTTCGCTGGCACCGATGTAGTGACCGAGGAACGACTTGGAGATGGCCACGAACGCAATCAACGGCGCTGCGAAAGCGATGGTCGGGTTGCTGAAGTGGTTGGCCAGGTACGACAGGATCGACAGGTTCTGCGCCTTGGCTTCAGCCAGTTGCTCTGGCGACAGGGTCAGCACGCAACTGAAGACGAAGAACAGCACCATCACCACCATCAGCAGGTGGGCGCGGGACAGTATCTGCGAGCTGCGCTCGTCAGCGTGAACACCGTAGCGACGCTTCTGGTCCACCGCAAACGCCGAGATGATCGGTGAGTGGTTGAACGAGAACACCATCACCGGAATCGCCAGCCACAGCGTGTGCAGCAGCGCCGACGGCGCCGGCACCTGCGAAGCGGTGGACAGGATGCCGCCGTTCCAGTGCGGAATCAGGTACACGGCGAGGAACAGCAGCGCAACGATGAACGGATACACCATCAGACTCATCGCCTTGACGATCACTTGTTCGCCGCAGCGCACCACAGCCAGCAGGCCGAGGATCAGCACGAACGACAGCAGCGCGCGCGGTGGCGGCGTGATGTGCAGTTGGTGTTCGAGGAAGCTGGCGACCGTGTTGGTCAGGCCGACGCTGTAGATCAGCAGGATCGGGAAGATCGCGAAGAAGTACAGCAACGTGATCAGCGCACCGGCCTTGATGCCGAAATGCTGCTCCACCACCTCAGTGATGTCGGCGCCTTCGCGACCGGAAAGCACGAAGCGGGTCAGGCCGCGGTGTGCAAAGAAGGTCATGGGGAATGCCAGCAGCGCGAGAATCACCAGCGGCCAGAAGCCACCCAGACCTGCGTTGATCGGCAAAAACAGGGTACCGGCGCCGATGGCCGTCCCAAACAGTCCCAACATCCAGGTAGTGTCATGGCGATTCCAGCTCGACAGTTGCGCTGGTGCTGCCGCTTCAAAGCGTTGTTCGACGCTATTGGCCTGATCATTCATCCGGTCGGATCTCCGCATTCCGGTCACTTGCCACTCGGTCAGGACGCGTCGGAAAAAACCGACAGACATGCTCCGGCCGAAACAGGGGCGCGATTCTCCGCGATAAATGAGCGGAAGCAAAGACTTAGCTGAGGAATGGTTGTGCGGAGCAGATTGGAGCGATGTCGTTTCTTGGAATATTGCTGTCGGCAACAGGTACGCTTGATGTCGTTTTATGACGCGTCCCGGTGCCGAATGTGATCAGAAAAACCTGGTCAAATCGATCGGCCCACTATGAAGCCAAGTGACATGCAGAAGAGACCGAAACCCAGCATGCTCCAGACCGGGTACCTGCCCTCTTTGTCTTTGATTCGCATTTTTTCGACCCACTCATCGTACTCTCGATCTGCTTGTTCAATGATGGCCTGGCGGTCAAATGTGTTCATGTTGGCTCCTTCGGGTCAAGGGTCTGTTTTTTATGAGTAGCGAATACTCAAAACTTGAAGTAAACACTTGCTACTGCAGTGATTGCGGTCACCACACCACCCAATACTGCGATTGGATACAGGTATATTTCACTGTTCAGCTTTTTAACCTCCGCCAAAAGCTTTTGCCTTTCAGCAACGAGTTTTCGTGATTCATGCAGTAACCTTTCGAGTTCCAGCTCTTCGCGGTTGTTCTGAAGCATTGGCCTTCCTTGGCTAATGGCAATCACCGTTCAGGTTGCTGCCCCATCCTGAAGAGCGCATCCCGTCTTGCCTGAATGATTTCGCATTTCTCACCCCGTCAGATAGCGGATAAATCCACCAGCATCCGTAGGCAGCTTCCGTAACTTTTGCAGGACGGCACTGACATCGTCGAACGGCTTTAAACAGCCTCACCGACTGGCATTTTTCGGCTATACCCAATGGCGAACCGACTGACAGCCGCTTCCAGTCCCCTGCCCCAAGGAGCCTTTTCATGCCCCTCGTCCGTGTCGAACTCAAGAAACGTCCCGACCCGACCTTCGCCAAACGCGTCGGCGAGCAGATCTACGCCGCGATGCGCAGCACGATCAATGTCCCGGAGCACGACAACTTCCAGATCCTGGCCGAGCACGACGGCGAGCATTTCATCTTCGATACGCAATACCTGGGGATCCAGCGCAGCGACCAACTGGTGATCATCCAGATCACCCTCAATGAGGGCCGGACGCTGGAGCAGAAAAAAGCGCTGTACCAGACCATCGCCCAGAACCTGAACACGCACCTGTCGATCCGTCTGGAGGATGTGTTCATCAATCTGGTGGAAGTGAAGAAAGAAAACTGGTCATTCGGCAACGGCATCGCCCAGTACGCCAGTTGATGCATCTGTTGACAGCCCGTTGACGCCGCCAGCATGATCGGCCCCATGAACCTTTGCGCGTTGCACCTCACCCGCACCACCACGACCGCCACCGGCGGGTCGTGGTGTTTGCGCCTGAGGTAAATCCAGCGCAGCAAACCCAAGGCCCCGCCAGCAATGGACGGGGCCTTGTTGTTTCTCCCGTCCGTGCGGCACGTTTGGTACCGAAGGAGAAACACCATGCCCGCAGCACTGTTGATCATCGATATGCAGGTCGGCCTGTTCCAGGGTCAGGAAAAGCCCCACGACGGCGAACGTATGCTCGCCAACATCCAGCACTTGATCGCCCAGGCACGCCAACAGCAAGTGCCGATCCTTGCCGTGCGCCACACCGGCCCGGTTGGCTCGCCGATTGCCGCCGGCAGCGCGTTCTGGCAGTTATTGCCAGCACTTGAGCTGGCCGCTGAAAACGCCACCTTCATCGACAAATCCCGCCCCAATGCCTTCCACGGCACAGATCTGGCTCAACAACTCAACGCCGCGAAAATCGAAGATCTGTACATCGTCGGCATGAAAACCCAGTTCTGCATCGACAGCACCTGCCGCGCCGCTGCCGATCTGGGCTTCAAACCATTGCTGGTAGCCGATGCCCACACTTGCATGGACACACCCGCACTACCGGCCCAAGCGATCATCGAGCACCACAACGCAACCCTCGGCGCGGCGTTCGCGCGGTTGATCAACACTGCCGACGTTGCCTTCTGACGAAGCGCCCGCGCGCTCCCCGTATCAGCTCCTACACTGGCTGGTGCGGGGCAGTGCCGGCCATTGCCAAACCGCTCTGGAATCAGCACTCTGACACGACTTTCGCGACCGACACGCCGACGATCACAGGAGCCGAGCAATGCCCGCCACCGTTCTGGTACTGGTTGAAACCATCAATGACTACCTGCCCATTCTTGAACGACAGGGCTTTCACCTGATCCTCGCCCCGACGCCCGCCGAACGCGCCCAGGCCATTGCCACCCACGGCGCACGCATCGACGCGGTGCTGACCCGTGGCCCGCTGGGGTTGTACGCCGAAGAAATCGCCGCGTTGCCCGCGCTGAAAATCATCTGCGTGATCGGCGCCGGCTACGAACAGGTGGACCTGCAAGCCGCCAGCAACCGGGGCCTGACCGTCACCAACGGCGCCGGCGTCAACGCCTCGTCGGTGGCTGACCATGCCATGGCGTTGCTGCTGTCGCTGGTGCGCGACATTCCGCGCTGTGACGCGGCCGTGCGCCGTGGCGAATGGCCGAAGATCATGCGCCCGTCCCTGGCGGGCAAGCGGCTGGGGATTCTCGGCCTCGGCGCGGTGGGAATGGCCATCGCCAAACGGGCGAACCTGGGCTTCGACATGGAGATCAGCTACCACAACCGCCAGGTGCGCAGCGATGTGCCCTACGCCTTCTGTTCGACCCCCACCGAACTGGCGCGAGCCTCGGACTTTCTGGTGGTGGCGACGCCCGGCGGCATCGGCAGCCAGCATCTGGTGACCCGTCCCGTGCTGGACGCACTGGGGCCCAAAGGCTTTATCGTCAACATCGCCCGCGCCAGCGTGATCGCCACGGCGGACTTGATCACGGCACTTGAGCAACGGCGAATCGCCGGCGCCGCACTGGATGTGTTCGACCACGAACCCCGGGTGCCGGACGCACTGAAAACCCTGAGCAACGTGATTCTCACCCCGCACGTCGCCGGGCTGTCACCGGAAGCCACCCAGGGCACCGTGGAGCTGGTGGGGAAAAACCTGGTGGCGTTCTTTGCCGGGGAGCCGGTGCTGACACCGCTGACACTGCCGCCGAAGCAGAACAACCAGCGCGTGCACTAAAGCACGCCGAGCAACGTCCACAGCCGCCGCGATTCGGCGTCGGCCGAGATCAACTCGCCGAGCAGTTCGCTCAACGGCTTGTTGCCCCACTCCACCCCGCGCCGGATCAGGTATGGCACGGGGCTGTGAGGTTCGGTGCGGGCCAGGTATTCGGCGATCAGCAGCAATTGCCGATAGGCTTCTTCGCGGTTCGCCGGCTCACGAAAGACCTGCGCCGCCACGGGCGCTTCATCGACCGGCTGCGCCTCCACCACGGGGGCTTCGACAGGGGCAACCGGCGCCGGTTTTTGTGGGTGCATGGCGATGAACTCCTGTACCAGTTTCAGCAGCGCTTGAATGATCTCCTGCAAGGGCTGCAACCCCGGCCCCTGATCGCCCAGATACATATCGCTCCAGGCGTTCAGACGCTGCAGGTGTTGCTGGCTCAGCAGCAGGTTGCCCTGTTGGCGCAGCCAGAATGCCAATGGCGTGGCGCGCACCTGATCGCTGAGTTTCTTCTGTTCATTGCGTGCGGTTTCCGCCGAGGCCTTGGCATTCTTGCTGTCGTTGACCTGCACCTGCTGCACCTGTAAACGGCGCCAGGTTTCCAGGTTGTATGCCTCGAAATCGCTGTTGTGCGAGCCGAACAGCGGCACCCGGGTCAGCAGCACCTCACTGTACCGACGCACCAGCCACTCCAGCGGAATCACCCGCCACGACTGATCACCCTCCTCGGCCTGCGGGTGCAACTGTTCGGGATAGCGCTCACACAATCCGGCGATCAGCGCCAGGCTGCCGGGCAATCCGTCCAGCCCTTGAAGGTGCAGCCAGGCCTCGCCGAGCCAGGCGCTGAGCATCAGGTCCTTGCTGCGTTCGATCAGCAACGTCGTGGTGAGTTTTTCCACTTCCGGCCAGTTCGCCTGTTTCAGCGTCGATTGCCAGACCCCGGTCGGCAGGCTCGCATCGTCCTCGCGACGCAGGTCGCGCAATTGATCGAACTCGCGTTCGTAACGCAGATCCGCACCACACGGCGCGTCGGCGCTGATCGGGGCGAGCAACTGATCGATCAGGTCGGGCAAGGTTGCAGATGGCAGGCTCACAGGCCCTCCTCGCGGGATTCAATGGCGGCGGTGGTGCCGGTCGCCTGAAACGGCGAACGCGGCGCACGGGTCGGCAACGGTGGAATCGACAACGGCAGTTTCGAACCCTGGCTCATCAACGACAGGCGCACGAACATCCGGGTGAACTCCGTGGTGACACTGTCGTTGAGCGCGGTGACCGGCAGGCGCAGGGTCAGCGGAAAGTCCGTGTAATCCATGCTCGGCTGACGCTGCACCGAGAAGTGCGCGCGCATCAGCCGCAGCAACGACCATGGCCCGCCGTACTCCCAGCCCGCCTCCATGTCCCGCACCACCAGGTTCGGTTGCAGCGGATCGTTGACCGGGCGCTCGCGACCGTTGCGCGCCCAGCGCAGGGTCAGGCGGATCGGCTGGCCGACCATCCAGCGCAGGTTCGTCTGCTCGGCAGTGGGATAGCTGATCTGCTGACTGCCCGCCAGCAAGCCTCCGGCGATCACCTGATCGGCACCGCGCTCATCGTCGCGGTCGGTGCGCCAGCGAACGTCCATCTCGACACCGAGAATGCCGCTCTTGTCGCGTACGAACAGCGGGGTCAGCCACAGGCTCGCCTGCTTCAAACGGTTGAGAAAATCTTCCGCCGCCAGTCGTTCCGGGGTCTGACTCAGCACCAACCCGGCCTGGGCGACCGGCAAGCGTTTGTCGATGATTTCCAGAAAATGCTGCACCCGCGCCGGGTCGGCATCCTGCGCCTGCAAACCGTTGGCAAACGGGAAGCGATCGGCCAGGTACTGATTGAAATAGTTGGCCAGTTCATTCCACGCCGCTGCTGCCTGTTGCTGTTGCAGGTACTGGCAACGCTGCATGGCCGACTGTTGCAATTCCACCGCACGCATTGCCAGAGTGCCGCGCCCGCCTGCCAGATTGGCGGTTTGCAACACCTGTACGCAGGAGCCGGTGTCCATCTCGATGAAATCGCGGCTGACCAATTGCTCGATCTGTGCCGGCGAACTGGCCGGGTTCGAATCCTTGTACTTGAGCAGTTCGTCGTTGAGCGCGCTGAACTGGGTCACCCGTTCGTAATCCAGCGCCGACAGATTGCCCTGCTGGGTCATCAGCCATTGCAATGCCGACGTGCGCCGCTCGGTGATGCCGAGCATGGTGTTGAATTGCTGCTTGAGGCTCAGCTTCAAGTCCTGCACATCGCTGGCGCCGTACAGTTGCAGACCGAGGTTTTTCGAGCCGTCCCACTGGCTGATTTCAGTCCGTCCGCCGAACAGCGGTTGTGCGGTGATTTCATCCAGACCGTTGATGATCTGCGCCATGGCCCGACGGTTCAACGCACCTTGCAGACGCGCCGCCAGATCGCTGCGATGGACTTCAACAAACGCCTTCTGCAAAGCCATGGCCTGCTCGGCCTGCACATTGAACACCGCATAGGGATGAGTCTGGTCGTTGTGATCTTTCAGGCTCAGCCACATGGCCTGCGCCGCCGCGCCTTCAGCCGCTTGCAGCAGCGCACCGCGATAAGCCGGGGGAATGCGCGGCAGTTCTTCGGCGACATAACTCTTGTAGCTGGCGAAATAGTTGAGCGATGTGTTGAGATCGTCGCCATCGACGGTCTGGCCTTGCAGGTTGACGTTGTCTTCGGTGGCGCGCATGGCGATGGACACGAAGTCGCGCTTGAACAGCGCCTGCACCGCGTTATTGAGCTTCACCACCTGATCCTGCAACGCCAGTTGCCCGCTGCCCTGCTGCACCAGCAAGTTGCCGCGCGAACCGACCTGAGCGATCCACTGATCACGGAAACTCTGCTGCAACTTGCCCGCCTGGGCGTCGAGTTGTTGCTCGACCGCCGGCCCGAGCAACGTGCTCTTGCGCACCTTGTCGAGAAACTCGCGGTAGCCCGGCACCAGTTCCTGGCCCTTGCCGCGACTCCAGGTCGAATTGGTCAGGGCGATCGCCGCTTGCAGGTCATCGATCAGCGCGCGCAGGTCTTCCAGCTCGCTGAGGCTGTTGCCACTCCCGGCCTCAAGCTGTTCCAGGTGCAGCTTGAGGTAGCCGGCCTTGCTGACAAAATTGTCGGCCAGAAAATACTGATCGAGCCAGCGCTCCATCAGCCCGTTGAAGTTGCTGACGATCAGCGGCCGCTCGACACTCAGATCCAGCGCCTGCAAATCACCATTGTCCCCTGCCGCCAACAGCCGGTTGTAATAAGCGGCGTGGGGCACCGTCGCCGCGTTGAGGTTGAGCGACAGCGCGTTGTTGCTCAGTTGCACCAGATCGTCCAGCGGTGCCCGCTGATTGTTCTGCACCTCAGCGAACAACTGGTTCTGTTGCTCCAGGCGCAGCGCCCGGTCCACCAGGTCCGTGGCTTTCTGGTAGTTCTGCCACTGGGCCGGGTCTTCGCTTTCGACGCTGTTGCGCCGATCCGCCACGCGGATCGCCTTGATCTTCGCCAGCTCCGCCACCAGCAACGCATGCAGCGGCTGAACCATATGACGCTGGGCAGCCTGGAACACCGCCCGTTCGATCTTCACGTCCACAGAGGAAATCCACGAAGACGGAAACGCCAGCGACACGTAGTGCCAGTGCGGCGCTTTTTCCAGTACCCGCCAGAAGCTCTGCACGTTGCGCCGGGTCGGCTCGACGCGGTGCGCCTCGTCGGTGACCGTGACGTAGCTCTTGTGCGCGCCTTGCATCAGCCGCGCCAGTTCATGGGCGTCCTTGACCGACTGGTTCCACACCCAGAACATCGCCAGCGCCCAGACGACCCCGACCACCAGCGCCACGCCGGCCGTCAGTCGTTGCCAACGCTGACGCAGGCGCAACAGCCGTGGCACCCCTTGCGCCAGACCACGCTCACCGACCAGGCGCTGGCGCCACAACTGACGCATGAACACACTGCGCTGCAAGCCGCTGTCATCGGCGCTGAACCCGTCGAGCGCATCCTCGCAGGGTTGATTGGCGCTGAAATACACACCGCGAAAACACGGTGCCTCGCCCTGCGCGTTGCCCTGAAACACCGGCTCAAGCACGTTTTGCAGACCCCGTCGCAGCGTTTCGAGACGCTCCGGCAAGGCATACAGGTCAGCACTCAAATGCCCGGACAAGGTGCCGAGTTCAATCACTGCTTCGGCGACGGCGCGGTGCAGGCGATCCAGCGCCTGATCACTCCACTGCCCCTGCCACACCGCATCCCGCGCAAACGGCGATGACCAGCCCAGGGTGCGTTCGCGTGCCTCATCAGGCAGCGCACTGATCAGGTCCTGAAACCCCGGCAGTTCCTCAAGCCCGGTGACGATCACGTACACCGGTACACTCAGGCCAAAGCGCTGCAGCAGATCGATGAAACGTCGGCGCGCCGCAAGCCCCAACTGCGTCGCCTGCTCCAGATTGCCGAGGCGACTGACCGGCACGGTCCAGATCACCCCGTCGAGCGGACGCTTGCTGCGCAGGCGCAGGATCAGCCCGAGCAGTCGCCACCAGCCGCCACGTTGCAGATGCATGCCGTCTTCCGGCAGAAACAAGCCTTGGGGCACCACCAGCACCGCACCTTCCGGGTCCGACCACCAACGGCCGAACCAGGCCGGTTTGTCGGTGGGTTGCAGGCGCCACTCGGTCACCAGTTGCGTGCCTTGGACTTCATCGCCGAGCATCAGCAACCATGGCAACTGATAGCGATCGTGAGTGCCCTGCTCTTGCTCCATGTGCCGCACCGCAAGATAGAAGCTGCGGATCGCCGCGCCGCTTCGAGTGCGCAGCCACCACACCGCCACACCGACGATCACCAGCAGCAACAGCACCGCGACCACCCACGCGACGATCGACAAGGTACTCATGAGTCTTGCTCCGGCGCCGCCATCGAGTCGGTGGTTTGCAGCACCGGTTCCAGTTCGGAACGAATGTCGCTCCACAAGAACTGGCCGACCCCGGTCAGCAACAGCACCATCGCCAGAATGCCCAACGCCAGACGAAAACCGTCCGGCAACGCCGTGCGCACCGGCAGTTGCAGGGGTGCGACCAGCGACGGCTGGACCAGTCGTTCGCTGACATCGTCGTAACTGGCCTCGTCCTGCCAGGCAAAGGTGAACAGCGCCAGCCGCCACTTTTCCAATTGCGCCTGACTGTGCTCGCCACGCAGACGCCCATGGAAACCGAGGATCAGACATTGCAGGTAGACGTTGGCGAGGTCACGGGTGGTGGGTTGTTGTTCATCGAGAAGGGTTTGAATCGCCGCCGGCACTTGCTCACCCGCCTGACGGCTGGAATACAGGCGCGACTCCAGCGGTTTGTCTTGCCAGGCGCCCTGGCCCGGCCATGGGCTGAACAGCAGGGTTTCATCGACCAGCGCAACGAAGGCGTACACCAGCGCCTTGACCTGTTCGGTCGCCGAGTCGCCAACCCGCGAAAACGCCGTGCGCCACAGTCGCTGTGAAGCCTGGGTGGACAGCTCGACCACGGTTTCGACCAGCGCCGCATCGTCCTCGATGTCCTTGGGCAATTGAGTCCAGTCCAGTTGCCATTGCTGCCACGTCTGACGGAACGCGCTGCTCAACGGTGCGTCCTGCAACCCAAGGCTTGCGGCACTTCCTTGCGACATACGGCGTTCCTTGTGTGATCAGGCACTTTCACTGTTCTGGGCGACAAACAGCACCACTTGCCACGGACTGCTGGTCAGCCGGGTGGCCGGCGCGGCGATCATCAGCGGCAACTGCGCGTCAAACCAGTTGCCTTCGGCCGTCACCACAAACAGTCGGGTGTCATCGCCGACGCTGTAGGCCACTTGCTCACTGCGGCTCATCGCCTGATGCATCAGGCCGCTCATGCGCTGGCGGCTGAGCAAGGCGATGTGTGGCGCCGAGGCGATGATCGCACCGCGCAGCCACTCGCCGGCCGCCTGCTCGCTGGCACCGTTGGGCATGCGCAGGCCGATGACCAGCCGCTGACTGGGTTGCTCGTCCGGCAACTGAATGGAAAAGCTGTGTTCACTGCGTTCGAAAGCGATGCTGCGGTAACCGGCGCGGATCAATTCCAGCGTGGTTTCCAGCCAGTCCAGCAGCGGCTCGTATCCGCGCTGCAACTCGAAAAAGTCCAGCGGCGCGAACGACGGCACGCCCGCCAGCGGATCCAGCGCCGACCACGCGCCGGCCAGCCCCAGCAACTGCACGTACAAACCCTGCGGATGGGCAATGCGACTGTTCAGCGAGCCTTCGACTTCCGGCAGCCGCGTCCATAACGCGGTCAGTTGGCGGCGGATCTCCAGCGCATCGTCCTGATTGCCGGACTGTTGTGCCTGACGCAGACGCCCGCCAAGGAACAGGCATTTCTCCCGGGCTCGCGCGCAGAGCCCGGCAATGCGCCGACCCAGCGGCGACTCCGGTAACAGGACCGGCGTCGGCGGTGTATAGGGCAACGGCAGGAAACCGCCGCCCTCCTTGCGGATTTTCAGCAGTGGCAGGCAGATCGAATCGGCCTTGTTCAGTTGCGTGCACAGACGCGGGTTGGGTCGCCACACCGTGATCGATTCGGGGAATTCGCCGCTGGTGAGATCCGGCAGCGCCTCGCCGACCACCGACTGCAATCGCCCCTTGAGCGGCAACAGTTGACCGGCGCGCCACAGTGGACTGATCGCCAGGTAAACGGTGACGGTCGCATCGTCGGTTTCGTTGATCGACGGGCCGACATCCAGCTCCAGCAACGGCCCGACACCTGCCTGCAGATTGACCGGCAACCCGTCCGGCATCGTCCCTTGCAACGACAGCACCCGCACCACCCCGGCACTCATCGCCGAAGGGTCGAACTCCATGTGGCCGACACCAAAGAACCACGGGTTGCACGCCTGGGCCAGATGCGCGCCGAGCGCTTCGGCCCGCAGGCCCTGCAACTGAAAATGCTGTGGCAGCAATTGCATGCCTTCATGCCAGCAGACCGCGTCAGGTAGCAGACTCATACGACTCCCTTCGACTGCACCGCAAACCGGCGGCGGACGGTTTTTTTCAGTTTTCCTTGCTGACCAGGCTCATCTCGCGGCTGTCGAACTTGAGCCAGGCATCGCTCTGATCGTCCAGCCGCAAGCGGTGCGCTCCGGGTGTGTTATAGCTGGCGAAGACTAAAAGTCCAGCCGCCCGCTTGCCCCCCAACGGGAAGGGTTGGCGGTCGATGAATTGCCCCGGCACCAGCTCCAGTCCCCACACGCTCATCAGCTGACGATAGTCGCGCTGGTACTGCTCGCGCCCGGCGAACCACTGCTGGGCGCTGATGCCCGACAGTTGTTTGAGCAGATCCGGGTCGTTGACCGCGATGAAATCCACGGCGATCGGTGTGTCGTCATTGGCCTTGGGCGCGACGTCGAGGGTCAGGCTGTCGAGGTCGACTTTCGGCCCGAAGAACGAACAGCCCGCAAGCAGCGCAAACCCGAGTGTTAGAAAAAGTCGTCCAGACAAAATGAATTTTCCTTTTCGCGAGACAGTCCAAAAATGTTTTTCGCTTGCATTTTTATAGACCTGTTCTAGCGTCTTGGGTAGTTCGGTTCCTACAGCCGAATGTGGAAGGTTTGTCAAAGGAACGACAGGTCATCTGCCTCCCTTTCTAACCTGTGGTCCAGCAAGGGAAAGCGATGAACGGGCCTCCCCGATGCATTGCGCCCGCTCATCGCATCGGAGTCCGCCGACATGGCAGAAAGTACCCAGCACAAGCTCGACCGGGTTCGCCCGCCTCGAGTGCAAATCACCTATGACGTCGAAATCGGCAACGCCATCGAGAAAAAGGAATTGCCGCTGGTCGTCGGGATCCTGGCCGACCTCTCGGGAAAACCGCTCGAACCATTGGCAAAACTGACTGAGCGACGTTTCACCGAAATCGACCGCGACAACTTCAACGAAGTGCTCGCCTCCATCGGCCCCCGTGCGACGCTGCAAGTCAACAACACCCTCAGCGGCGACGACAGCAAGCTGAACATCGAACTCAACTTCAAACACATCGACGATTTCGACCCGGTCAAGGTGGTGGAGCAAGTCACCCCGCTGCGCCGCCTGTTCGAAGCCCGTCAGCGCCTGCGCGATCTGCTGACCAAACTCGACGGCAACGATGATCTGGACAAGCTGTTGCGCGATGTCATCGCCAACACCGAAGGCTTGCAAGAGATCAAATCGGCCCGTCCGGACACCGCTACCCCGGCAGCTGATGCCGAGGCTCCGGCCGAACCGCAAGCCTGATCGTCCACCTGACCGAGGAAGAATTCGCCATGCCCGCCGCCGCCCAGAATCAAGCCAGCGAAAATGCTGCTGCCGAGACTTTATCCCTGCTTGACCGGATCATCGCCGAGGGCCGCATGGCCCATGACGACAGCCAGCAGGACTACGCCCGCGACATGCTCGCGGAATTCGCCACCCAGGTACTCGACGAAGGCATGGCCATCGACAAGGACACGGTGGCGATGATCAACGACCGCATCAGCCAGATCGACGAACTGATCAGCGCCCAGCTCAACGAAGTGCTGCATCACCCGGACCTGCAAAAACTCGAAGCGTCCTGGCGCGGCCTGCACATGCTGGTGCAGAACACCGAAACCAGCACCCGGTTGAAACTGCGTCTGCTCAACGTGACGCAGAAAGAGCTGCAGAACGACCTGGAAAAAGCCGTCGAATTCGATCAGAGCGCCCTGTTCAAGAAGATCTACGAAGAGGAATACGGCACCTTCGGTGGCCACCCGTTCAGCCTTTTGGTCGGTGACTACACCTTCGGCCGCCACCCGCAGGACATCGGCCTGTTGGAGAAACTGTCGAACGTCGCTGCCGCCGCCCACGCCCCGTTCATCGCTGCCGCCAGCCCGCGTCTGTTCGACATGAACAGCTTCACCGAACTGGCTGTGCCGCGTGATCTGTCGAAAGTGTTCGAGAGCCAGGAGCTGATCAAGTGGCGCTCGTTCCGTGAGAGCGAAGACTCGCGCTACGTCTCGTTGGTGCTGCCGCACTTCCTGCTGCGCCTGCCTTACGGCCCGGACACTTCGCCGGTGGAAGGCATCAACTACGTCGAAGACACCAACGGCACCGACCACAGCAAATACCTGTGGGGCAACGCCGCGTGGGCGCTGTCGCAACGCATCACCGAAGCCTTTGCCAAGTACGGCTGGTGCGCGGCGATCCGTGGTGCTGAAGGTGGCGGCGCGGTCGAAGGCCTGCCGGCGCACACCTTCCGCACCAGCTCCGGCGACCTGTCGCTCAAATGCCCGACCGAAGTGGCGATCACCGACCGCCGCGAGAAAGAGCTCAACGACCTCGGTTTCATCGCCCTGTGCCACAAGAAGAACAGCGACATCGCGGTGTTCTTCGGCGGCCAGACCACCAACAAGTCCAAGGTCTACAACACCAACGAGGCCAACGCCAACGCGCGAATCTCGGCGATGTTGCCGTACGTGCTCGCGGCCTCGCGTTTCGCCCATTACCTGAAGGTGATCATGCGCGACAAGGTCGGCAGTTTCATGACCCGCGACAACGTGCAGACCTACCTCAACAACTGGATCGCCGACTACGTGCTGATCAACGACAACGCGCCGCAGGAAATCAAGGCGCAATACCCGTTGCGTGAAGCGCGGGTGGACGTCACCGAAGTCGCCGGCAAACCCGGTGCCTATCGCGCGACCGTGTTCCTGCGGCCGCACTTCCAGCTGGAAGAACTGACGGCATCGATCCGCCTGGTCGCCACGCTGCCGCCTCCGGTAGCCGCCTGACCCGCATACGCCCGCAGGATGTTCCTGCGGGCGCTCCCCTGTTTGTCTAGCGCGACACCTTTCAGGAGTTTCAAGCGATGGATGCAATCATTCTCGACCTCGGCGGCGACATCAAAGGCGACAGCCTGCTCGAGGGCTACAAGGACAAGATCGAAGTCATGTCCTACAGCCACAACGTGGCGATGCAGGTAACCAACGACGTCAGCAACTCGGAGCGCACCTCCGGCCGCCCACACATCGGCGAGTTCACCCTGACCAAATTCGTCGACAGCTCGACGCCCTCCCTCAACGAATATTGCTGCGCCGGCAAACCGATCCCGGAAGCCAAGATCACCATCGGCCGCAACGCCGCCGAGGGCAGCGGGCAACTGATGCCGTTCATCATCTACACCCTGACCAACGTAGTGCTGTCCAACGTCAGCGTCAGCGGCGGTACCGGTGGCAAACCGGTGGAAACCATTTCCCTGAACTTCACCAAGATCAAATGGGAACTCACGGCGCAAAAAGACGACGGCACCAAGGAAGGCACCGCCGGCACGGTCTGGGACCTGGCGGCCAACAAGGCCAGCAAGTAACCGGACGCCCTCGCCATGGCTGGCACCGGCATCCGCGCACCGCTGTTCGAACGCCTCGCCTGGAGCGAGGCCGACGAGCCGCCGGAGTTCGATCGGCAGGATTTGCTCGACTCGGTGCACACCGAGCTCGGGCGCCTGTTCAACACCCGCCGCGGCCCGCGCACATTGACGGTGCCCCCCAGCGTGATCGACTACGGCATCGCCGACTGGAGTGCCCTGCAACAGCAGCGCAGCGATGACCGCCGTCGCCTGGCGCGGGACATTCGCGAGGCCATCACCCATTTCGAACCGCGCCTGCTGCTGGGCGAGGTTCAGGTCAATCCCCTCCCCGATCAGCCACAGCGATTGAGCATCCGTCTGCTCGGCGAGTTGCGCAGCGGCTCGCAGCACTGGCCGGTGGCCTTTGTCATCGAGCCCGGCAACGAAGGGCTGGAGGTGCGCCATGAGCGACTCGATTGACCCGCAACTGCTCGACTATTACCAACGCGAACTGACCTGGTTGCGCCACGCCGGCAGCCAGTTTGCCGAACGCTATCCGAAAGTCGCGCGGCGGCTGGAACTGTCGCCCGGTGAATGCCCGGATCCGCACGTCGAGCGATTGCTCGAAGGCTTCGCCCTGCTCGCGGCGCGCCTGCAACGGCGTCTGGATGACGACTACGCCGAGTTCAGCGATGCGTTGCTGGAGCAGCTCTATCCCTTGGCCGTGCGCCCGCTGCCGTCCTGCGCCATCGTGCAGTTCGAGCCGGACCCGAGCAAAGGCAAACTCGACGGCGGCTATCCCCTGCCCCGGGACACGCCGCTGTTCGTCACCACCAGCAAGGGCGAAAGCATTCACTTTCGCACCAGTGCCGCCGTGCGGCTGTGGCCGATCGAAGTGACTGAAGCGCTGCTGCTTGGCAGCGACGAAGCCCAGGCGCTGACCGGCGTGGCGCAGTCCCGTTCGGCCTTGCGCCTGAGCCTGCGTTGCCTGGGCGAAAGCCAATGGTCCGAGCTGGAGATCGACAGTTTACGCATTCACTTGGCCGCCTCACCCGTGATCAACGCCGGGCTCTATGACTTGCTCGGTGCCCACGCGGTGCAGGTACTTGCAGGCTCGCCGGGGAGTATTCCGGCGAAGGTGACGGGACTGCCGCAGATCGTCGGGTTTGCCGACGACGAAGTGCTGCTGCCGGACGAGGACGGCGTGCACCCGGGCATGCGTCTGCTGGCGGAATACTTTGCCTTCCCGGAAAAATTCCACTTCTTCGACCTGCCGCTCTCCGGCGTTTCCAGCAACAGCCAGACGCTCTACCTCTATATCGTTTTCGACCGTGCGCCGGCCGGCCGACTGCACTTGCAGGCCAGCGACATCGCACTGGGCTGTGCGCCGGTGATCAATCTGTTCCCACGCACCTCCGAGCCGTTGCGCCCCGATGGCACCCGCAGCGAGTACCGACTGGTCGCCGACAGCCACCGGGAAAACAGCGTCGAGATCCACAGCATCCGAGGCATGCGCGCCAGTTCCAGTGCCGGCGTGCAACGCCTGCCCGCCTATTACGGCAGCCAGCACAGCGGCGGCGATCAACAGCGTTACTGGCATGCGCGGCGAGTCAGTGGCCAGTCGCCAAACCGGCTCGGCAGCGATCTGTTGGTCAGCGTCGTCGACACCCGTTTTGAACCGCAAACCGATCTGCCCGACTACAGCCTCACGGCCGAACTGCTGTGCACCAACCGGCATCTGGCACAGAGTCTGCCGGCCGGTACGCCGCTGGGATTCGAACGGCCGGGCCCGGTAGCGTGGGCACGCCTGCGCAATCCGCCGAGCCCGCAGAGTCTGCCGCGACTGGACGGCGATTCACGCTGGCGGCTGGTGTCGCAACTGACCCTCAATCACCTGTCGCTGGTCGAAGGGCCACAGGCGCTGGACGCACTGAAGGAAATTCTTCATCTGCATAACCTGCGCGATGAAGCCAGCGCCCTGCGCCAGATCGAAGGCTTGCTGAGCCTCGCTTGCGAACGGGTGATCGGCCACGTCGGTGCCGATGCCTGGCGCGGCTGGCGCAACGGACTTGAAGTGCAGTTGCAGCTTGATCCGCAGCATTTCGTCGGCAGCAGCGCGGTGCTGTTCTCGGCGGTGCTCGCGCAATTCTTTTCGGTGTACGCCACGGCCAATCGCTTTGTGCGCACGGTGCTCATGCAGGCTGACAAGGAGGTCAAGGCATGGCAACCCCAAGCCGGCATGCCCCTGTCGCTCTGACACTCGGTCAGCGACTGCGCCGCGATCCGCAGGCCTTCGAATGGTTGCAGGCGTTGCTGTTGCTGGAGCGCGAACAGCCGCAGGCCGACTCCCTGGGTTCCGGTACGTCGCCGCAGGCCGAAGCGTTGAAATTGCGCGGGCCGTTGACGCCCGTGTTCGCCGCTAGCCAGATCGAAAGCCTTGAGGAAAAACCGGGCGAACCGCTGACCCTGAACACACCGATGTTCGGCCTCGGCGGCCCCGACGGCCCGTTGCCTTACGCCTATCAGGAATGGCTGCAACAACGGGCCCGGGCCAAGGATCACGCGCCCGCCGAGTTCCTCGACCTGTTCCAGCATCGGTTGCTCAGCCTGCTCTACAAGGTGATGCGCAAACACCGGATCGCCCTCGGCTTTACCACGCCCGGCGCTTCGCCGGTGCAGGCGCAATTGCGGGCGCTGACCGGGTTGCTGCCCAAGTCGTTGCAGGAGCGCCAGGCGATTCCCGACTGCGCCGTGCTGGCCTGCACGGCGTTGTACGCCGATGGCCGCCGGTCGTTGGCGGGGTTCGCAGCTATTGTCCGCGAGCAATTTGCCGTGCCGGTGGAGCTGAGCGCCTATGAAGGCGCGTGGCGTGAGATTCCGGCCGCCAGCCGCAGCGTCATGAAGGCTGGCGGGCGCAATCTGCAACTTGGTCGCACTGCGGTCGCCGGCACTCGGGTCTGGGATGAACACGCCGGGATTCGCCTGACGCTCGGCCCATTGTCCTCGGCGCAGGCCGGGCGCTTTTTGCCGGACGGCGAGGCGCACCCGGCACTGGCCAGCCTGGCAGCGCTGTATTTCGGCCCGGATCTGGACGTGAAACTGGTGATGCTGGTGCGAGGTGCCGGGCCGATGAAACTCGGTCGTCAGACCCCGGCGTTGTTGAGCTGGAACGGCGGTTTGCAGCGTCAGGCCAGCCTTGCAGTACAACGGATCGAAACCCGTCTTCGTCAGCTGGAGATCACCTGAAATGGAACTGGCCAGCCTGATCGGACGCCTCAACCCGGACAACCGCCGCGCCCTCGAACGCGCCGCGCAACGATGCCTGCAACGCGGGCATCACTTTGTCGAGATCGAGCATTTGTTGCTGGAGTTGCTCGATATCGAGGGCGGCGACTTTGCCTTTCTGCTGCCGCGTTTTGGATTGGAACGGGATGCATTGACGGCTGAAATCAACAAGGCGCTGGACCTGTTCAAGGCTGGCAGTACCCGCACGCCGGCACTGTCTTCGCACACGCTGGGATTGCTGGAAGATGCGGTGGTGCAAGCCAGCGTGCTGGGGATCGACAGCATTCGTTCCGGGCTGCTGTTGCTGGCATTGATCGATCGCGATGAGCGCCGCAGTTTGTTGCTCAACAGTGCATCGTCACTGCTGCGCATTCCAAAAGAAGCCCTGCGCGCGAACCTGCTGGAGTGGACGGAGAACTCCCGCGAGCACGCAGGCCCGCGCTCTGTCGCCTCTGGAAACCCTGCGCCACGGCAGGACTCGGTGCTCGATCAGTACACCCAGGACCTCACCGCCGACGCTCACGCCGGGCGCATCGACCCCATCGTTGGTCGCGACGGCGAGATTCGTCAGTGCATCGACATTCTCTTGAGGCGCCGGCAAAACAACCCGATTCTGGTCGGCGCACCCGGCGTGGGCAAAACCGCCGTGGTCGAAGGCCTGGCGCTGCGTATCGCCGCCGGGGACGTGCCGCCCTCCTTGCAGGAAGTCAGCCTGCGGGTGCTCGACCTCGGCCTGCTGCAGGCCGGGGCCGGGGTCAAAGGTGAATTCGAACAACGGCTCAAAGGCGTGATCGACGCCGTTCGCAGCGCCGACAAACCGATCATCCTGTTCATCGACGAAGCGCACACCTTGATCGGCGCTGGCGGAGCCGAGGGTGGCAGCGATGCGGCCAACTTGCTCAAACCTGCGCTGGCCCGTGGTGAGTTACGCACGTTGGCCGCCACGACCTGGATGGAGTACAAGAAATACTTCGAGAAAGACCCGGCCCTCGCCCGCCGCTTCCAGCTTGTGCAGGTCGAGGAACCGGATGAAATCACCGCCGTGGAAATGCTCCGTGGCGTGGCCGCCAAACTCGAACAACACCACGGCGTACAAGTGCTGGATGCGGCGATCCATGAAGCGGTGAAACTCTCGCACCGCTACATCTCCGGCCGTCAGTTGCCGGACAAAGCCATCAGCGTCCTCGACACCGCGTGCGCCCGGGTCGCCCTCGGCCAGCACGACGTGCCGCCACCGCTGGAGAGCCTGCGCCATCGCCAGCAAAGCCTGAAAGAAGAAGTCGAACGTCTGCGCCGCGAACAAGCCACAGGGCTCGATCACCGCGAACGCATCACCTTGCTGGAAAGTGAATCGAAGACCAACGTCCAGGCGATCCGCGAACTGGAAACCCGCTGGAGCGAAGAGCGCGTCGCCGTTCGCGAACTGCTCGACACCCGCCGCGAACTGCTCGACCTCAGCGAGCGCGCCGACAGCGACAAGCCCGACGAAGCCACTGACAGCCGCATTGATCATCTGGCCGCTGAACTGCTGCGCCTGGAAGCCGGGCTCGATGCGATTCGCCAGGACGATCCGCTGGTGCCCGAACAGGTCGACAGCAAAACCGTCGCTGCCGTGATCGCAGGCTGGACCGGCATCCCCGTCGGCAAAATGCTTGCCGACGAAGCCCATGCCGTGCGCACCCTCGGACAGCGCATGGGCTTGCGTGTGATGGGCCAGAAAACGGCACTCGCGACCATCGCCCAGCGCTTGCAGGCCTACCGCGCCGGGCTCACCGATCCGCAAAAACCGGTCGGTGTGTTCTTGCTGGTCGGGCCCACGGGCGTTGGCAAAACCGAAACCGCGTATGCGCTGGCCGATGCCTTGTACGGCGGCGAACGCAATCTGATCAGCATCAACCTCTCGGAATATCAGGAAGCCCACACCGTCAGCCAACTCAAGGGCGCACCTCCGGGTTACGTCGGTTATGGCAGCGGCGGCGTACTGACCGAAGCCGTGCGGCGCAAACCCTATTCGGTGGTGTTGCTGGATGAAATCGAGAAGGCACATCCGGATGTGCTGGAGGCGTTCTACAACGTCTTCGACAAAGGCTTGATGGAAGACGGCACCGGGCTGGTGGTGGACTTCAAGAACACCGTGATGCTCGCCACCAGCAATGTCGGCGCTGAACTGTTACTCGATACGCCCGTGTCACAGATCGGCTCTGAAGCCTTCAACGAGGCGCTGCACAAAGTCCTTTTGCAAGCCTTCCGCCCGGCGTTTCTGGCACGCATGACGGTGGTTGCGTACCGGCCGCTGGATGAGGCGACGCTGGAAGGAATTGTGTTGGCGAAGCTGGAGAAATTGCGTGGTCGTTACAAGGCCGCGACCGGCAAACAGTTCGAGTTTGATGCAGGAATCGTCAAAGCAGTACTCGCCAAATGCAGCGCGGCCGGGGCGCGTGATGTCGAGAACGTGTTGATGACGCAGGTGACCGGGAAGTTAGCGGAATGGGTGCTGGAATAGCACCCTTCATTTGCAAGGAATCAAACGGGCCGAGCTATTCGTCATTCGCTGCTTATTTATTCAAAAGGCGTTCAACCATGGGCAATACCTCATCAAACTCAAAAAAGGCCGATCAGCCTGAAGCATTGCTGTCATTGCTGCGCACAAACCCTGAAGCCTTTTTCGGCAGCCATGCCCTGATTGTGCGAGGCGGCTCCGCCACCCCGGACTGCAGTGTTTCACCCGTCTCGACGGGCAATAAAAGTGTATTGCAATTGAACGTCACGGCGGCGGGCATCGATTGGTATATCCCCTATAAAAACTTTGACGCGGGTTCTATCGAGGTCCCAAAAGGGCAGGACACAGGCACGCTGGTTGTGACGTGTTCAATGAACGGTTGTGCGCTGTCCGTTCATGGAACGGCAACCGGCAACCGCTTCTTTCATGATGCCGACGGCAAACACATGCCCGATCCGTTACCTGAAGGTGTTGAGCCCCTCCCCAAGTTTCGCCGCACAGATGCAGACTTTTCCGGAAGCGACTCCACCGACCTCAGCGCATTTATCGTCAAAGCCAAACAGGCTGCCGAGGAAGGCGCGAAGGACATTAACAAGTTTGTGAAGACCTGGTTTGAACACACGGTTGTCTCGGTAAAAACCGATGCCGGCTGGTCGGTTTACCGCTGTACCGTATTGATGTGGGGATCTGACTACACGTGGCTTAACAAGAACGCGCCTTTACTGGGAACGTTCCTGGACTGACGCCTGGTAAAAGCAAACCGGACGGCAAGAGAACAGCTCCAAAGAATCAAACGGGAGTCGATGAGGCAGCACGTGGTAGACATAAGGAAAAGTCATCATGTTGAAAAGTATTCTCGAAAGAACAAAAACACACCTGATGATGAACATAGACACAACTCATTCAGGAACCGTTGACTTCGACCTGGAACGTCCGTCTTCCGGTCCGCAATACATGCTGGTCAATTCCGGCGGGCCTTATCGGGCCTACTACTTGGCGTGGCGTGAGGACAGCGGACTGTTTATTGACCTGCCTGCCGCCCCCACCGGAACCGACCCGATTGTTTTTCTTACGGCAAATCTCACGGGCTGTTGCGTAGGCATTCAGAATTACGGTGGTTTTATCAGGGTTCGTCATTACAACCTGGCGACTGAGGACGATCACAAACCGGTCTTCTCCCGTGATGATCTGGCCAGATACGGCACTAACATTTCCTGGTTATTGCCGGCGGACAAGTACAACGCGGCTACTCTGAACAACGCGACTTCCTATACACATTTTGGCCCATGGACAGATGCTGTCATCTGGGGTGAATACGTGGCCCGATACTGGCCGTTCACCTCAAAGTGGCACTTCTACTATCAGGACGGCAATGCCAGTACTGTCGTTCATGAGTTGAACTATCAATAGCAGGCCATTTGATGCCCCGCTCCACCGACAGCAATACCACGCTCTCCCTCACCGCCCCCTCGCTGTCGGCGCTTTACCCCGATTCGCTGGCCGGTGACGAATCGCTCAACTCACTCGGCTCGCAAACCCTCAACGGCCTCAACGACGGCACCGCCCTCACCCTGACCAGCGCTGTCGCCACTCACGTCACCACCACCCTGCACAACGACGCCCAACTCCGTCCCTTCGACGCACTGGTCGCCGAAATCCGCCAACTCCCTGCCGACGCCACCGCCGAGCGCTATCAACTCGTATTGCGCCCGTGGCTCTGGTGGCTGACCCTGGCCAGCAACAACCGGGTATTCCAGAACCTCGCCACTTCGGACATCGTCACCACGATCTTCAAGGCTCACGGTTTCAGCGATTTCAAACTGTCGCTGACCGGCAGTTACACGCCACGCGAATACTGCGTGCAGTACGGCGAAACCGATTTCGCCTTCGTCTCGCGACTGCTGGAAGAGGAAGGCATCTTCTGGTTTTTCACCCACGAAGACGGCAAGCACACGCTGGTGCTGGGTGATAGCAATGACGCCTTTGTACAGATCCCCAACGGTCCGAAGGTCAAGTATCTGGGTCAGCAAATGGGTGAACGTGAGCTGCACGGCATCCGCTCCGGCCAGGTGTGCGTGCAGGCTGTCGCGGGCGTGTATCGAGCGACGGATTACGAGTTCACCACGCCGACCACCTCGCTCTATGGCCAGGCCGAAGCCGTGGCCGGGCCGCGCTCTATCTACGAGCATCCCGGTGGTTACAACGCCAAGGCTCGGGGTGATGCGCTGACCAAGCAACGGGTCGACGGTTTGCGCAGTGAAGAGAAGCGATTTGTCGGCGAAAGCGATTGTCGTTGGTTGATCCCGGGCCACTGGTTCACCCTCGACGGCCACGAAGATCCGAGCCTGAATATCGATTGGGTGGTCACGCATGTCACCCACGACGCCAGCCACGAAAGCTATCGCAACCGCTTCGAAGCAATCCCTAAAGCCACGCCCTTTCGCCCGCAACGCACCACACCGAAACCGCGCATGCATCCGCAGTCCGCCCTCGTGGTCGGCAAGTCCGGGGAAGAAATCTGGACCGACGAGTACGGCCGGATCAAGTTGCAGTTCCCCTGGGATCGCGACGGCAAGAACGATGAAACCAGCTCCTGCTGGGTGCGCGTGGTGTTGCCGTGGAGCGGCAAGGGGTTCGGCATGCAGTTTGTGCCGCGCATCGGCCAGGAAGTCATCGTGACCTTTATCGACGGCGATCCGGATCGGCCGCTGGTCACCGGATGCGTCTACAACGGCGACAACGCCCTGCCCTATGCCTTGCCCGCCAACCAGACTCAATCGGGGATCAAGACCCAGTCGTCCAAGGGCGGCGGCGGTTTCAACGAGCTGCGTTTCGAGGACAAGAAGGATGCCGAAGAAGTGTTCCTGCAAGCGCAGAAAGACCTGAAGATCAACGTGCTCAACGACACCACCGCCACCGTCGGCCACGACGAAACCCTCACGGTGCAGAACGCCCGCACCCGCACGGTCAAGGAAGGCGACGAAACCGTGACGCTTGAGAAAGGCAAACGCAGCGTGACCATCCAGACCGGCAGCGACAGCCTCGATGTGAAGGACAGTCGCACCGTGAAGGTCGGCGCCGACCAGACCCACAGCACCGGCGGCAACTACACCGACAAGGTCACGGGCGATTACAGCCTGACGGTGGACGGCAACCTGACAATCAAGGTCAGCGGCACCCTCACGCTGCAAAGCGGCGGCAGTTTCACGATCAAGAGCGGCGCGGATCTGGCGACCTCCGCCAGCACTTCGATCACCCAGAAGGCCGGCACCGCCATGACCAACCAGGCCGGCACCTCGCTGGACAACAAGGCCGGGACAACATTGACCAATGATGCTGGCATCAGCCTGACCAACAAGGGTGCGGCCTCGCAGACCGTGGACGGCGGCGGCATGCTGACCATCAAGGGCGGGCTGGTGCAGGTCAACTGACACGGAGTCACCATGGCGATCATACCGCTGGATTTGCAGCAGGATGACAAACACCTCAAGGGGCGTCTGCAGGACGGGCAACTCGATGGTCCGTTGAGCATCAAGGATGACGGTCGCCAACAGGCAGACCTGAATTACAGTCAGGGCGAATTGCAGGGCACGTCCCTGCTCTATCACCCCAACGGCAAGGTGTCGGCGCAGATGCCGTTCGTGCGCGACAAACTGCAGGGCATCGCCAGTTTCTACGCGCCCGAGGGCTGGTTGCAGCGCAAGGCCACCTACCGGCGCGGGTTATTGCATGGCGAGGCGTTCAATTACTTTCCCGACGGACAAGTGGCGGAGGCCGAGTTCTATCGCGACGGCGTGCGTGAGGGTCGCTATCAGCGCTTTCACCCGAACGGCAAACCGGCGGTGGATGCGCGTTATCTGAATGGGCAGTTGATGGAACCGGAGCAAGGGTTCGCCGAGGACGGGCGGCCGCTGGATGCCGATGGCAAGCCGATTTCCCGGGTGCGCTGGTGGTATCGCAAATGGACGGATCCGGCGCAGGCCTGACTCAGGGAATCAACATCTGCATCTGCCCCGGCATCACGATCTTGATCACCCCCGCCCAGTTGCACATCAACGTGCTGTTGGCATCGATCGCCGGCATCCCGCCCAGCAGCAAGGTCGGCGCGCCGCCGGGGATCCACGGCGAGGCGGTGGCGGGAATGCACGGCATCGGCGTCAACACACCCAGCGCTGCGGCAGTGGCGGCGGCGACCATCGGGTTGGCCATGCTCATGCACATGCCGAACGTGGTGACGTTGACCAGCGGAATGTGATCCATGATGTTCGCCGCCGGCATTCCGCCGGTCAGCGTGCGGTTGACCGGCAGCACGTTGAGCACTGCCGGCGCGGCGCCGAAACTGCATTGCAGGGTGGCGCTGGCACAGACTTGCGGGCAGCCCATTTCAAAGCTCCTTTCTGAACAAGGCATTCGCGCTAAACCTTAGTCGCCAGCGGCCCGCCGCGCACATTCCCAAAGGTGATTATCGTGCAACACGCTAACCTATAAGACCGAACCGCGCTTGTGACCGCCCGAGCGCGCCATTAGATTAGCCAATGATGTCTGGCCTCCAAAATAAGCAGAAGGGATAAGCATGGCGCTTACTGACCAGTCCACCCGTATCCGCTCTGGCGAAGAACTCGATGCCAGCCTGATCGATCCGTACCTCAAGGCGCACATTCCGGGCCTGACCGGCACGCCGCAGATCAGCCAGTTTCCCGGCGGCGCGTCGAACCTGACCTACCTGCTGGAATACCCGGATCAGGAATTCGTCCTGCGCCGTCCGCCGTTCGGCCACAAGGCCAAGTCCGCCCACGACATGGGCCGCGAATTTCGCATCCTCAACCAGTTGCGCGACGGCTTCCCGTATTGCCCGAAAGCCTACGTGCACTGCACCGACGATTCGGTGATCGGCGCCGAGTTCTACGTGATGGAACGGGTCAAGGGGATCATCCTGCGCTCGGACCTGCCACCGGAACTGGGCCTGGATTCGGCGAAAACCGAAGCCCTGTGCAAGAGCTTCATCGATCGTTTCGTCGAGCTGCACCGGGTCGATTACAACGCCTGCGGCCTCGGCGATCTGGGCAAGCCTGAAGGCTACGTCGCCCGCCAGATCAAAGGCTGGAGCGAACGCTACGAAAAAGCCCTGACCCCGGATGCACCGCACTGGGAAAAGGTCAAAGCCTGGCTCAACGACAAGATGCCGGCCGATCACCCGACTTCCAGCATCGTCCACAACGACTACCGCTTCGACAACGTCATCCTCGACCCGAACAACCCGATGCAGATCATCGGCGTGCTCGACTGGGAACTGACCACCCTCGGCGATCCGCTGATGGACCTGGGCAACACCCTCGCCTACTGGATCCAGGCCGACGACCCGGCACCGGTGCAACTGATGCGCCGCCAACCGAGCCACGCCCCGGGCATGCTGACCCGCCGCGAATTCGTCGACTACTACGCCGAGCGTTCGGGCATCCAGATCGACAATTTCGACTTCTACTACACCTACGGCCTGTTTCGCCTGGCCGGCATCGTGCAGCAGATCTACTACCGCTTCTTCCATGGCCAGACCCAGGACAAACGCTTCGCGCAGTTCATTCACATGAACAAACTGCTGGAGCACATGAGCCTGCAGGTCATTGCCAAATCCAGCCTCTGATGACGGCGTTATAACAAGGCTTACTACAAGGGAATCCCATGTCCAAGACTCAGTTGTTCGACCTCGACGGCAAGATCGCTTTCGTCTCCGGCGCCAGCCGTGGCATCGGTGAAGCCATCGCCAAACTGCTGGCCCAGCAAGGCGCCCATGTGATCGTTTCGAGCCGCAAACTCGAAGGCTGCCAACACGTGGCCGACGCCATCATCGCCGCCGGCGGCAAGGCCACAGCGGTCGCCTGCCACATCGGCGAAATGGAACAGATCAGCCAGGTCTTCGCCGGGATCAAGGAACAGTTCGGGCGCCTCGACATTCTGGTCAACAACGCCGCGACCAACCCGCAGTTCTGCAACGTGCTGGACACCGACCTCGGCGCCTTCCAGAAAACCGTCGACGTGAACATCCGCGGCTACTTCTTCATGTCGGTGGAAGCCGGCAAGCTGATGCGCGAAAACGGTGGCGGCAGCATCATCAACGTGGCGTCGATCAACGGCATTTCGCCGGGGATCTTCCAGGGCATCTACTCGGTGACCAAAGCCGCCGTGATCAACATGACCAAAGTCTTCGCCAAGGAATGCGCGCAATTCGGCATCCGCTGCAACGCCCTGCTGCCGGGCCTGACCGACACCAAATTCGCCTCGGCCCTGGTGAAGAACGACGCGATCCTGAAACAGGCCCTGACACAGATCCCGCTAAAACGCGTAGCCGACCCGAGCGAAATGGCCGGCGCCGTGCTGTACCTGGCAAGCGATGCGTCGAGCTACACCACCGGCGTGTCGCTGAACGTGGACGGCGGTTTCCTGTCCTGATCCGCTTCTGACGCAAACGAAAAGGCAGCCCAAGGGCTGCCTTTTTCATGCCTCCAGAACCTTCGGCAACTGCCAGCCAAAATGCACCGACAACAACCGCAACAACAAACACGCCGCCCCCGCCAGCAACGCCGCAGCCACTGGCGGAACCCCCAGCCTGCGCCCGATGATCAACACCGCTGCGCCGACAAACGCCGAACTGGCATACAAATCCGCCTGCAACACCACCGGCACCCGCGCCAGCACGATGTCACGCAGCACCCCGCCACCGACGCCGGTAATCGTGCCCATCAGCATGGACACAAACGGCGAGATCCCGAAATTCAACGCTTTCTGCGCCCCGGCCACGGCAAACAGCGCCAACCCCGCCGCGTCCAGCACGATCAAGGTCGAACCGGACCAGCCCAGCACCAGTTCATGAAAAACAAACGCCACCCCGCCCATGGCAAACGCCAGCGCCGGATAACGCCAGTCAGCCACAGCCTTGGGTGGTGTAGCGCCGATCAACAGATCACGGGTCACCCCGCCGCCGAGTGCGACGATAAAGGCAATCACCATCACCCCGAGCAGATCGAGCTGACTGCGCATCGCCGCAATCGCGCCTTCAACCGCAAACACCGCCGTGCCGACCAGATCGGCCACCAGCACAATCCGCTCGACCCGCGCCTTCGACGGCGCGTGCGTTATTGAGTGACGCAACGAGTCTTGGTGATGTGTCGGGTTACCTGCCCGTCGGCATACATGTCACCGGCGACCTCGGTATTTTCCATCACCTGACAGGTGCGTTCAGGTGGCGGAGGCGGCGCGGCCGGCGGAGGGGGTGGAGGACTGGCACAGCCCACTAGTAAAACGGTGAAAAAAGCTAACGGCAACACGCGTTTCCCAGGATTGTTCATATTTCAACCCGCGGTAAATGGAAGAGCCACTCCCGCGACCGAATCGACCACGGAAGACCTAACCACTCATTCTTTATAGCCGACCGCCCCGCTTGCGCCAGTGGATTGGAATTCCGGACTATAGCTAAGCCATTTTTCGGCTCATATAACGCTGATACCCCTAAGATAGAAGGCAAGAATGTATGAGAGGTCTTGCCCGAATACGTAGGCTATTCAATAGTAACGCTATCTTGTGAGACGAAAAAATTTGCTAGTAGCGCCTTTTAAAAACTAGAATACTCATGGCAATGTGACATCTCGACCACCATTAACCTTGAAGTCAAAAGCCGAGACAGACTAAACGAGCTTTATATAAGGACGTATATGAAACACTTAAAATCAATCAGAGTCAGAAATTTAAGAAGCTTCGGCGAAGATAATGAACATATTCCACTTAAGAAAATAAATATTTTAGTCGGAAAAAATAGCTGCGGAAAAAGCTCGCTACTAAGGACATTTCCCCTATTAAGGCAATCAGTTCAAGCAGACACTAAAAACCCAATACTTTGGTATGGAAGCTTTGTTGATTTCGGAGACATCAAAACCGCTACCAATCTAAAGGCGAAAGAAATATTCTTCGACTTCAACCTAGAGGTATCCATACAGGAAGAAATTGATACCCTAGACCAAATGGCCTCTAACCTCATTAAAAAATTCAATCCCACTCAAAAGACCGCATCGAATAATTTCCCAATAAAATTTACACTTGGCATTAGTAGAGACACCCACCTAGACACTATAAACAGAATCAGCATCCAAACAGCCGAAACCACCATAGAGATACTTTATAAAGAAGAAACAGTAATAAGCATTGAACTAAAAGTCGGAGAAAAAACCCTATTCAAGGGATTCGAGGAGATAGAGATAATTGAAAAAGGAAACCTGATCCCTATTGATTTTTCCGACCGAAAAAAATCAAAAAACCTCTTTAGCTTTTGGCCAACGGAAAGGATTCGCTTTGTATTCAGAGAAATGCTTGCTGACTACGCCCTTGGAGAAAATGCACAAAACAAAAAAAGAGAACAACTAATATCCGCCGCAACCAGCATCAAGCTACAACCAAAAAACAAAACACACACCGAACTTAAAAAATTATTCAATAGTAACAAAAAACTACTATCTGACCTGACATCAAACAAAGAAAATGTAGTTGACGAATGCTTTAGTTATATCCTTGGCGCAAACTTACATAAATTCTTAAAAGCAATTGATTCCGCTCTCACAAATTTTTACTCAGGCGTGAAATATCTCGGCCCAGTCAGGGCTTCTGCTGAACGCTTCTATCGTTATCAAGACCTCCAAGTCGCAGAAGTAGATCATACGGGATCAAATCTTCCGATGGTCATTAATTCTTTAAAAAAAACAGAGCGCGCGCAGCTAAATACCTGGATACATGAAAATTTTGGTTTCGAATTACAACTTACAAATACAGGATCACACTACGCCATCGAAATCAAAGAAAGTAGTGCCTCTAACTTCCATAACGTTAGCGATATGGGGTTCGGCTATTCACAACTCCTACCAATTATTGTATCCATATGGCTTGAAAACAATATAAAGGTAAAAAAGGCACCCTTCCGCCCAAGTGATTCCCCTCAACTTATATTAGCTATAGAACAGCCCGAACTCCATCTCCACCCAGAACTTCAATACAAATTTGGACGAGCCATTGCCAAAATAGCAAACCTCCAGAACTCACAGAATTTTTGCTTTGTTTTAGAAACACACAGCAAGCACATTATCGATGCCATTGGCGAATGCATAGAAGAAAAGCAAATAAGCCTAGACGATGTAAACATCACCTTATTCGAAAAAGATAAAAGCGGCTTTACGAAAACATCGCACTCGACATTTAACGATTCAGGGTATCTTGTTAGTTGGCCAGCTGGATTTTTGTCGCCATGATCATAGTTATTAATGAAACAGGCGACCTGACAAAATCACCAGAAAAACTGAAGGCTATAAACAATATTCTTCTAGCCTATGGTGAAGGAAAGCATGTGTTATGGATGCCTGCAAAAAAAATCGAAAGCCTTATTTCCTCCAATCTAATACACGGATATCAACTTCAAGTACTGCATGAACTCAAAGAGAACTCAAGACTTGCAAAAGCCTCTATAAACAGCTTCGACTTCTCGATAGAAGTAGACTTTACAGGAATAAAAAGCTTCGACTATTCAGAGCCTAACAAAATAACCATTAGCTATTCTTACTTCACTGACAGCGCATCGGTTCAACCACCAATATTCGTTGCAGAAAACCTCTCAGACGTGGAGTTTTATGAGCTAGGTGGCAAAGTCCACCTAAGAAATGAAAAACTACTCGGCATATATAATACAAAATTCAGGAAAGTATCAGGTGGAGGAAATCCAACAATCGAGTCATTTGAGTATCACCTAAATCAAAAAGATCTAATACTGTGCATATTGGATAGTGATAAAAAACATCCAAAAGAAGGAGCGAAGGATACAGCCTCGCGATTTTCTTCATATAAGTGCGGTTGGGGTCAAGGATACTGGCTTCATATCTTGGAATGTACCGAAGCAGAGAATCTAGTACCTTGGGCTATCGCAAAAAAAGCTCTCGAAAAAACAAATAATCCTGAGCTACAAAAATTCTCAGACATTTCCCCAGCCATCAGAAAATTTCTTGATCACAAAAAAGGAATTTCCATCAAGGAGGCTCTCGAACTCGACAAAACCCAGGGAGAAAAATACTGGGAAGACTTGCTCCCCAGCAACACTGAGCAGATCCTCGATACCTTTATCTGTGGTTCACTAGGCAATCATTTCTTAGATCATTCTATTGATCTTATGAAGTCCATGACAATACATAAGCTATCCGAAGCAATAGATAACGGACGAGACTCTGCATATCTAAACTTATCAAGAATGGTTGCTTCCTGGGGAGTATGCCTACAAAAACCGATAAGATAAAATCAAAACAGCACTCGATACAAAAGTGCACTAGCTAACAAACAGAAGTGCACTTCACACCACTCACGCATTATCAATCAACTTCTCATATACCGACAAGTAAATTACCGACATACCCCCAAAAAAAACTGCCACCACAACACCCTCCACCCCCAACTAAACACTGTTGTATATTCTTCAGATATTACCGATCCCTTGTACAAAGAAAAAAGCGCAAGAGCACTATAACAAGTTACTCTCCAACTCATATCTCAACTCTTCAATTAAAGCCTCAATTGACTCTGGCGTACGCAGCGAATTCAGCCGCAATCCACTAATCACCAGATCCACCTGCCCCGACACCGGATGATAAAGCTTCACCGTCAATGAATGATCACCATCCACCAGACACTCACACGCGAGTGGCAAAAAACTGCGCTCAAGCTGCACTCGCAACTGTGCCAGATTCATCATATGGACCGTTCCTTTAGCTACTTCGAAGGGACGCTACACGGGCAAAAACTCGTATTGCACTCCAACAGACTAAGTAGCACGCCGCCCACTCTAAACCCCCATTTGCACCTTGAGAACTAGTGCATTTGCACCTTACCACTGCCCCCGACCACCCCCCGAAAACAACCCACGCTCCCGAGCCCAGACAATCGCCTCACTGCGACTGTGCACATCCAGCTTCGAATACACCGTCGCCACATGATTGCGCACCGTGTTCGGCGCCAGCTTCAACCGCGCGGCAATCTCCTTGTCCGCCAACCCCTCACAGATCAGCCCCAGCACATCGCGCTCGCGGGCGGTGAGATCGGTGAACGACACACTCGGCAGTTGCGGCGAATTGACCTTCTTCACATTGGCCAGTTTTTCGATCAGCGTACGGCTGAACCACGAAGCATCCTTCATCACCTCCTCGATCGCCGCCACCAGCTCAAGCTCGGTGCGCTTGCGCTCGGTGATGTCCATCAGCACCAGCAGATAGCACACCGTGTCTTGAATGTTGACGGTGTCGGCGGACACCGCGCACTCCAGCAATTCGGCGTCTTTCCTGCGGATCCGCATATCGACGCGATCAACCCGGCCGGTCTTCTCCAGCGCCGCCAGCAACCGGGCGCGTTCCGCCGGTTCATCGATGAATTCCAGTTGCGCGACGGTCTTGCCGAGCACGTCGTCGCTCTCGTAAGCCAGGGTATCGAGAAAGGCCTGATTGACGTCGATCAGCCGCTGCTCGTCGGCACTGCAAATCAGGATCGGCACCGGGGTCAGGCGAAAGGCCTTGGCGAACCGCTCTTCACTTTGGCGCAAGGCGACTTCGGCCTTGTGCCGAGGCTCCATGTCGACGAACGAAAACAGCATGCAGTCCTCGTCATTGAGCACCAGCGGCTGCCCCGCCACGATCACCTGCTTGCTGCCACCGTCCGGCAGACGCAATTCAGCCTGCATCTGCGGAATGGTCGCGACATCGCGCAGGCGCTGGATCGCCAGGTCCTTGCGCTCGGCCTGTTCGAGAATATCCAGTTCATAGGTCGAGGCGCCGATCACCTGATCGCGGGTGTAGCCGGTCATTTCCAGGAACCCCGGATTGACCTTGATGTAACGCAGATCGCTGAGGCGGCAGATCACTGCCGGCGCCGGGTTGGCATTGAAGGTTTTTTCGAAGCGCTGCTCGGCGTTGGCCCAATCGGTGACGTCGCTCATGATCAGCACCAACGACTCGGTCTCGCCGTCGCGGTCGGTCAACACCATGCTGCGCACGCTGTGCACCCAGGTGCGCTCCTCATCGATGCGCGGGGTGACTTCGACCAGCACGTCGCTGAAGGTCTCGCCGGCGGCCACACGGCTGATCGGGTACTGCTCCAGCGTCAGCGTATGGTTGTTGCGATAACGCAGATTGAAACGCTCGACGTATTCCCCGGCGTTGTTGCCCAACTCGCCGATGCGACTGACGCCATGCATCGCCAGCGCCGCCTCGTTGGCCCAGAGAATCGTCTGGTCGAGTTCCAGCAGAATCACCCCGTCGGACAGGCCGGCAATGATCTGCTGCAACTGACGGCGATTGGTTTCGGTGGTCAGGACGTCCCGGCTCATTGGCTCTCCACAAATGCACGCATGTGAAGTTTACGACCGCAGGCCGTTGTGATCGTGCCGGGCAACTTTGTCCCTGATTATCGCGATGTGTGATCGACCAGTTCGCGCAGCGTATCCAGAAACAGCTTGAGCACCGGCGAGGCATCGTCCGCCCGATACGTCGCGCCGGGCCAACGGGTGATCCGCCGGCATCACCACGTGGATCGGCTCGTGGATCAGCAATTCATTGCGCAGCTGCGGGTCGTCATAGCCGACGCGAAACACGGATGGCTCGGCCCGGACGTCTGCGACGGTGCGACGATTGGTCTCGTCAGCTCCCACCGGCGGCGTTCGCGACTTTCGGCTTTCTCGACTAACGTTAGTACCTCATCGGATTGAGCCCCTGCCTGCTACACCGGGCTCTTGATCAAGGAGAGACTGATGACATCCAACCGCCTCATCGAACAGACCTATCGCACCTGGTCCAGCCCCATCCTGCTGGAGCTGAAAAAGCGCGAACACCAGATGGCGCCAGCCGAACGCCAGGCGCTCGAGAACGTGCTGGTGGAAAGACGATTGCTGGACGTTGGCAACCCGAATGGCGTTGAACGACGAAAAGGCGCGGCGAGTAAAACCGACAATCCCGGGTAATCACTTCACCCGCCTGAGTTTGCGTTCAGCCCCAGGCTCAGTAGCTCCTTGCGCAAGATCGAGGGCTTTAGAACCGCCAATCCAGCCTGCCATTCCATCGGCAGCAAACGACTCAACTTCTGCTGGCTGACCACGGGTTCGGCCAGCAAACAACTCTTGTACTGGCTGATGCAGATGACGTTCAGCAACCAGTCATCACCCTGCCCGTCCATCCAGCGGCAAATCTCGCCGCGATACTTCTCGATCAGCGCGTCGGCATCCCATACGGTCATCTGCGCAAAAACCTCAGGCAACCGGCTTTCGGGTTTCATGCGTTTGAGATCGGCGGCCAATGCAGCCGACATGTCTGATTCGATGGCCGCCTGACACTCGAGGAAGTATTGCCCGGGCCAGTCCGCCGTGAGTTTCCCGTGTGGCGCGAGTTCGGCGTAGGCATCGATGTCCGCGGTTGTGGTCATTTGCCCGGTGAAATTCAGCGTGTTGTCCAGAATCGCCGTGGCCAGCAGCGCGGCGCTTTGTTCGCTGATCCTTGGCACCAAGCCTGCGGCTTTCCAGCGCTGAAAAACCTGAGTCGCTGCCGCGCCGATCGGGCGGATGTCGGCGGCCGATCCAAGTGTCTGTGCCCAATGGTCTTCGAAGCCCGGATGATGGTCGATGACTTCCACCACCCGATCGAGCGCGACCATCGGGTCGAAATGGTGGTAATCGGAGACGTCGACCAGAATGAACTCATCGTTGGAGGTCGGGCGGTAATCGTGCAGCACCGCGCCCCAGCCGAGCACGGTGTTCGAAACACTGGCATTGGGTTTTGCGCTGCTGACGGCGCGGGCAGGAATGCCTTGCAGGTTGAGCAACTCTGCGTAGGCGATGCAACAGGCGTAGGCGTCGATGTCCAGATACGCCGAGCCTGAGGTGATGACTTTGATGGGCGACATTGCGCGTCCCTGGCTTCCCTTTCAGGGGCGGCAACGTCGCACGTACAGATGACAGTTTGAAGTCAGGCGGCGCGCTGTCCTCCCGCCACCGCCGCCGAAGCCGCCAGCATCGCCCGCAGCAACACCGCGCACCCGGCCGCCAGATCCTCCGGCGCGGCGTTTTCGATTTCGTTGTGGCTGATGCCGCCTTCGCACGGCACGAAGATCATCCCGGCCGGGCCGAGTTCGGCGAGGAAGATTGCGTCGTGTCCGGCGCCGCTGACGATGTCCATGTGCGACAGGCCCAGACCTTTGGCGGCGCCACGCACGGCTTCAACGCAGCCTTTTTCGAAGTACAGCGGCGGGAAGTCGGCGGTCGGGGTCAGTTCATAGCTCAGGCCGTGTTCTTCGCACGTCGCTTCGATGACTTGTTTCACCTCGCTGATCATCGAGTCGAGACGTGCCGGTTCCAGGTGGCGGAAGTCAAGGGTCATGCGCACCTCGCCGGGGATGACGTTGCGCGAGCCGGGATAGGCTTGCAGGCAACCGACCGTGCCGCAGGCGTGAGGTTGATGGCCGAGGGCCGCGCGATTGACCGCGCCGACGATCACCGAAGCGCCGACCAGAGCATCCTTGCGCAGGTGCATCGGGGTCGGGCCGGCGTGGGCTTCGACGCCGCGCAGTTTCAGGTCGAACCACTTTTGCCCCAGCGCGCCGAGTACTACGCCGATGGTTTTCTGCTCGTCTTCAAGGATTGGTCCTTGTTCGATATGTGCTTCGAAGTAGGCCCCGACCTTGTGCCCGCTGACCTTGCGTGGCCCGGCATAGCCGATGGCATTCAGCGCTTCACCAACGGTCACGCCGTCGGCATCGACCTTGGCCAGGGTTTCTTCGAGGGTGAATTTTTCCGCGAACACGCCGGAGCCCATCATGCACGGGGCGAAGCGCGAGCCCTCTTCGTTGGTCCAGACCACCACTTCCAGCGGCGCCTCGGTTTCCACGCCCAGGTCATTGAGGGTGCGCAACACTTCGACCCCGGCCAGCACGCCAAAGCAGCCGTCAAACTTGCCGCCGGTGGGCTGAGTGTCGATGTGGCTGCCGGTCATCACCGGGGGCAGGTTCGGATTGCGGCCGGGGCGGCGGGCGAAGATGTTGCCGACTTCATCGACCGTGACGCTGCAACCGGCGTCCTTGCACCACTGCACGAACAGGTCGCGGGCCTGGCGGTCGAGGTCCGTCAGGGCCAGGCGACAGACCCCGCCCTTGACCGTGGCGCCGAGTTTGGCGAGTTCCATGAGCGACGCCCACAAGCGATCGCGGTTGATGTGCTGATGGGTCGATTGCAGAACGTCTACGGCTGCGTTCATGGGGATCTCCTCAGGCAGTTCTTATGGGAATTACAACGGCGATTTGACGACCACCGGGCTGGTCCGCATCGCGCACAACCCGTAATAGATCAATCCGCCCAGCGCCGAGCCGGTGAACCAGCCGTAGCTGTAAAACCAGCTGAATGCGCTGCTGCCCAGCGACAGCAGGGTCAGCACCACCGGCACGCCGAACGCGATGAACCCGGCCCAGTTCCACGCCGGGTACACGTCGTCGCGGTACAGGCCGGCCAGGTCCAGTTGCTGTTTCTTGATCAGGAAATAGTCCACCACCATGATCCCGGCGATCGGCCCGAGCAGGCTGGAATAGCCCAGCAGCCAGTTCGAATACACGGTTTCCAGGCTGACATCGGAGACGATCCATCCGAGCTTTTTCAGCAGCTCATGGCCCATCAGCGCCAGACCGACGAAACCAGTGAGGATCACCGCTTTGGTGCGGTTGATGACCTTGGGCGCGATGTTCTGGAAATCGTTGGTTGGCGAGACGATGTTGGCGGCGGTGTTGGTCGACAGCGTGGCGATGATAATCAGCGCCATGGCCACCGCGACCCACACCGGGCTCTGGATATGGCCGATCAGGGTCACCGGATCGGAGACGCTGACGCCCACCAGTTTCACCGACGCGGCGGTCATCACCACGCCCAGTGCGGCGAACAGGAACATGGTCAGCGGCAGGCCGAAAATCTGCCCGAGGATCTGATCCTTCTGGCTGCGGGCATATCGGCTGAAATCGGGAATGTTCAGCGACAGGGTGGCCCAGAAGCCGACCATCGCTGTCAGCCCGGCGGCGAAGTAACTGACCACGCTCGCACCTTCGGGACGCTTCGGTGGAATCGCCAGCAATTCAGTCATCGACACATTGGGCATGGCCCACACCAGCAACCCGATGCCGACCGCCACCAGCAGCGGTGCCGACAGGGTTTCCAGCCACTTGATCGACTCGGCTCCCCGAATCACCACCCACAGGTTCAGCGCCCAGAAGATCATGAAACCGATCACCTCCCCCGTCCCGCCGAGGGATTTCCAGCCCTCAAACACCGAGCCGAGAAACAGGTGAATCGCCAGCCCGCCGAACATGGTCTGGATGCCGAACCAGCCGCACGCCACCAGCGCCCGGATCAGGCACGGCACGTTGGAGCCGAGAATCCCGAACGACGAACGCAGCAGCACGGGAAACGGAATCCCGTACTTGGTGCCGGGAAACGCGTTGAGCGTGAGAGGAATCAGGACGATGACGTTGGCAAACAGAATTGCCAGCAAGGCCTCGCCAACGGTCAGGCCAAAGTACGCGGTGAGCACCCCGCCGAGGGTGTAGGTCGGCACGCAGATCGACATGCCGATCCACAGCGCGGTGATGTGCCATTTATTCCAGGTTCGTTCGCGCACCTTGGTCGGTGCCATGTCGTGGTTGTAACGGGGACTGTCGAGGACGTCGCTGCCGGCTTCGAGCTCGAACAAGCCGTCGCGCTCGATCACTTGTGATCTGTTCTGTTGCATGGCCGCTCCACTGTTCTTCTGATTATTTTTTTGCTCATCAGGCGGCTGCACACGCGGGTGCAAGCCGGACGATGGCCGGAGGAACTGACAACTTTCTTGCACCGGCCATGGTGTCAGCGGCGGCATCAATAAACGTGCCGGGGGAACCGCTTGGCGCTTGGGCCGTGCTTTCTATTTCTTGTAACTTACTGATGTTTATCAGTTTTAATTATTTACCTTATGAGGCCGTGAAAACTTGACTGAACACTCAGGCTAAATGCCAGGCAAGTTGTCCGAACTGTCAGGACTCAATCTGGTGCACTGCACTTTTTTTCGTCGTGGGCGATCAACCGCAGCTCAACTTCAAGCGGCTGATTTCACATAGGAAATCTTGCTCATATTTCCAACCTGTCAAGTGCGTCAAAATGGTGAAGCACCTCACCATTTTGGTGATTTTGTATTTTTATCGTTATTTATCAGCCACTTAAAACAGATATAAGCTTATAAAAAATATTCTTGCTCAATTGTAAAACTGCGACTAGCGTCTATTCCTGACAGCGCTGACAAGATTACGCATTGGCGCTGCAAACAATAAAACATCTAGAACCGGCACAAGTCGGTCATGCCTGCGAGGAACTCGGAATGTCTCTGTTGATCCGTGGCGCCACCGTTGTTACCCATGATGAAAGTTACCGCGCCGATGTCTATTGCGCTGACGGCGTGATCAAAGCCATTGGTGAAAACCTGGATATTCCCGCCGGCGCCGAAGTGCTCGACGGCAGCGGCCAATACCTGATGCCCGGCGGCATCGATCCACACACTCACATGCAACTCCCGTTCATGGGCACCGTGGCCAGCGAAGACTTCTACAGCGGCACCGCCGCAGGCCTGGCCGGTGGCACCACCTCGATCATCGATTTCGTGATTCCCAATCCGCAGCAGTCGCTGCTCGAAGCGTTTCATCAGTGGCGTGGCTGGGCGGAGAAGTCCGCCTCCGACTACGGTTTCCACGTCGCGATCACCTGGTGGAGCGAGCAGGTGCGCGAGGAAATGGCCGAACTGGTCAGCCAGCACGGGATCAACAGCTTCAAGCATTTCATGGCCTACAAGAACGCGATCATGGCCGCCGACGACACGCTGGTGGCGAGTTTCGAGCGCTGCCTGGAACTCGGCGCCGTGCCGACCGTGCACGCGGAAAACGGCGAGCTGGTCTATCACCTGCAGCGCAAGTTGATGGCCCAGGGCATCACCGGGCCGGAAGCGCACCCGCTGTCGCGGCCCTCGCAGGTCGAAGGTGAAGCCGCGAGCCGGGCGATCCGCATCGCTGAAACCATCGGCACGCCGCTGTACCTGGTACACGTCTCGACCCAGGAAGCCCTCGACGAAATCACCTACGCCCGCAGCAAGGGTCAACCGGTCTACGGCGAAGTGCTGGCCGGGCATCTGCTGCTGGACGACAGCGTCTACCAGCACCCGGACTGGCAGACCGCCGCCGGTTACGTGATGAGCCCGCCGTTCCGCCCGCGCGGGCATCAGGAGGCGCTGTGGCATGGCTTGCAGAGCGGCAATCTGCACACCACCGCCACCGATCATTGCTGCTTCTGCGCCGAGCAGAAAGCCGCCGGCCGCGACGACTTCAGCAAGATCCCCAACGGCACCGCCGGCATCGAAGACCGCATGGCGGTGTTGTGGGATGAAGGGGTGAACTCGGGACGGTTGTCGATGCAGGACTTCGTCGCCCTCACCTCCACCAACACCGCGAAAATCTTCAATCTCTATCCACGCAAGGGCGCAATCCGCGTCGGCGCCGATGCCGACCTGGTGCTGTGGGATCCGCAAGGCACCCGCACCATCTCCGCCAAGACCCACCATCAGCAGGTGGACTTCAACATCTTCGAAGGCAAGACCGTGACCGGTGTGCCGAGCCATACCGTCAGCCAGGGCCGGGTGGTCTGGGCCGACGGCGACCTGCGCGCCGAGCGCGGGGCAGGCCGGTATATCGAACGGCCGGCGTATCCGGCGGTGTTTGACTTGTTGAGCAAGCGGGCTGAGTTGCACAGACCTGTGGCCGTCAAACGCTGACCTCCGATCGTTCTCAAGCTGAACGATCAAACCACTGCCCGACAGAGGCAGAAAACCTCAAATAACCGTGAGGCAAAAAACCGTGATCGAGACCCTGAATCATCTCCCGCACCCGCACGAAAGTGCGGCCGCCCTCGCCGGCCATTTCACTGATCTGGCACCGCCGCTCAACGACCGTCAGGCGCATCTGGAAGCTTCGCGCTGCCTGTATTGCTACGACGCGCCGTGCGTGAATGCGTGCCCGAGCGAAATCGACATCCCGTCGTTCATCCGCAATATCCATCAGGACAACGTGCCGGGCGCCGCGCAGAAAATCCTCTCGGCGAACATCCTCGGCGGCAGTTGCGCGCGGGTCTGTCCGACCGAGATCCTCTGCCAGCAAGCCTGCGTACGCAACAACGCCCACGAATGCGCGCCGGTACTGATCGGCCTGCTGCAACGCTACGCCGTGGACAACGCGCACTTCACCGAGCACCCGTTCCAGCGCGCCGCCGCCACCGGTAAACGCATTGCGGTGGTCGGTGCCGGCCCGGCGGGTTTGTCCTGCGCGCATCGCAGCGCCATGCATGGGCATGACGTGGTGATTTTCGAAGCGCGGGAGAAGGCTGGCGGGCTCAACGAATACGGAATCGCCAAATACAAACTGGTCGACGACTACGCGCAGAAGGAACTGGATTTCCTCCTGCAAATCGGCGGCATCGAAATCCGCCACGGGCAGAAACTCGGCGACAACCTGACCTTAAGCGAACTGCATCAGCAGTTCGACGCGGTGTTCCTCGGCCTCGGCCTGAACGCCAGCAAGCAACTCGGCCTGGCCCACGAAGACGCCCCCGGCCTGCTGGCCGCCACCGACTACATCCGCGAACTGCGCCAGGCCGATGACCTGTCGCAACTGCCGCTGGCTGAACACTGCATCGTCCTCGGCGCCGGCAACACCGCCATCGACATGGCCGTGCAAATGGCCCGCCTCGGTGCGCGCGACGTCAATCTGGTCTATCGCCGTGGCGCGGCGGACATGGGCGCAACCGGCCATGAACAGGACATCGCCAAGGCCAATCAGGTACGACTGCTGACCTGGGCGCAACCGGACGAAGTGCTGCTCGATGCTCAGGGCAAGGTGCGCGGCATGCGCTTCGCCCGCACGCATCTGGTGGAAGGTCGCTTGCAAACCACGGGCGAGACCTTCGAGCTGGCCGCCGATGCGATCTTCAAAGCCATCGGCCAGGCCTTCGACGGCAGCGCCCTCGCCGACCCGCTGGCCCGCGAGCTGAAGCGTCAGGGCGAACGCATCCAGGTCGATGAAAACCTGCGTACCAGCATCCCCGGCGTGTACGCCGGCGGCGACTGCACCAGCCTCGATCAGGACCTGACCGTGCAAGCGGTGCAACACGGCAAGCGCGCCGCCGAGGCGATCAACGCTCAATTGATGCTCAACGTGGAGGCTGCGTAAATGGCCGATCTCTCGATTGTCTTCGCCGGTATCAAAGCCCCCAATCCGTTCTGGCTGGCCTCCGCGCCACCGACCGACAAGGCCTACAACGTGGTGCGCGCCTTCGAAGCCGGCTGGGGCGGCGTGGTCTGGAAAACCCTGGGTGAAGACCCGGCGGCGGTCAACGTCTCTTCGCGTTACTCGGCGCATTACGGCGCCAACCGCGAAGTGCTGGGCATCAACAACATCGAACTGATCACCGACCGCTCGCTGGAAATCAACCTGCGGGAAATCACCCAGGTGAAAAAGGACTGGCCGGATCGCGCGTTGATCGTGTCACTGATGGTGCCCTGCGTCGAAGAGTCGTGGAAAAACATCCTGCCACTGGTGGAAGCCACCGGCGCCGACGGCATCGAGCTGAACTTCGGTTGCCCCCACGGCATGCCCGAACGCGGCATGGGCGCGGCAGTCGGTCAGGTGCCGGAGTACGTCGAGCAGGTCACGCGCTGGTGCAAGACCTATTGCTCGCTGCCGGTGATCGTCAAACTCACACCGAACATCACCGACATCCGCGTCGCCGCCCGCGCCGCATACCGGGGCGGCGCCGATGCGGTATCGCTGATCAACACCATCAATTCGATCACCAGCGTCGACCTCGAACACATGGTCGCCCTGCCCACCGTCGGCAGCAAAAGCACCCACGGCGGTTATTGCGGCTCGGCGGTCAAACCGATAGCGCTGAACATGGTCGCGGAAATCGCCCGTGATCCGCAAACTCAAGGCCTGCCGATCTGCGGCATCGGTGGCATCGGCAGTTGGCGCGATGCGGCGGAGTTCATTGCACTGGGCAGCGGTGCGGTGCAGGTGTGCACGGCGGCGATGCTCCACGGGTTCCGGATTGTCGATGAGATGAAGGATGGCTTGTCGCGGTGGATGGACAGTCAAGGCTACGCCAGCATCGCCGAGTTCTCCGGACGTGCGGTGGGCAATACGACCGACTGGAAGTACCTGGACATCAACTATCAGGTCATCGCGAAGATCGATCAGGAAGCGTGCATCGGTTGCGGGCGGTGCCACATTGCCTGCGAAGACACGTCACACCAGGCGATCAGCAGCCTGAAACAGGCCGATGGCACGCACACATATGAAGTGATCGATGATGAGTGTGTGGGGTGCAATCTGTGCCAGATCACCTGCCCGGTGGCGGATTGCATCGAGATGGTGCCGATGGAGACGGGCAAGCCGTTTCTGGACTGGAATCATGATCCGCGCAATCCCTACCATGTAAGTGCCTGAGTCACAGATCGTTCCCACGTCGATGCGTGGGAACGATCGATCAAGGCTCCAACCCGATCCCCCGCAAAATCACACTCGTCACCGTCTGCACCGCCCGCTCGAACTGCATGTCCGACAACGGCTGATGCTCATTCAGAATGTTCACCTGATGATCGAAGTCGGCATAGTGCTGGGTCGACGCCCAGATCATATAGAGCAGGCTCGACGGCTCCACCGGCAGAATCCGCTTGTCCTCCACCCACTGACGAATCTTCGCCTCTTTCATCTTCGCCCAGTCGTACAGGCTGACATCCAGCGCCTCGCCCAGGGTCGGCGCGCCGTGGATGATTTCGTTGGCCCAGACTTTCGAGCCGTAAGGCCGGCTGCGCGAGTGGTTCATCTTGGCGCGGATGTAGCTGCTGAGCACCACTCGCGGATCATCGAACATCTCGAAGCACAGGGCGTCCTGCTTCCACACTTCCAGCAGGTCGAACAGCACCGCGCTGTACAGCTCGCTCTTGGTCGAAAAGTAGTAATGCAGGTTGGAACGCGGCAATTGCACTTCGGCGGCGATGTCGGCCATGGCGGTGCCACCGAAGCCTTTTTCGGCGAATACCTTTTCCGCCGCCAGCAGGATCTTGTCGACATTGGTGCGGCGGATTTCGATCTTGTGATTGCCCATGAGGGCTCCCTGAAGACAACGTTGTTGAAGACTAGCATCCGCTCTGTGTAAGGGGCGACAGCCGAGAACGATTCTTCACACACCCGGGCAGTTTTCTGGTTTAGGATCGCCACCCGCCTCCTTGTCTCACCTCAAGGCAACGTGTACGGCACACCCTATACTGTCCGCCGTCACTCACTGAAAAGGGATTGCCCATGAAGCTGAAAAACCTGTTCACCGCCGGCGCGCTGCTCGCCTCGCTGGTCGTCACTTCCCAGGCGTTCGCCCACGCGCATCTGAAAAGCCAGACCCCGGCCGCCGACAGCACCGTCGCTGCGCCTGCGGATCTGCGCCTGGTGTTTTCCGAAGGCGTCGAAGCCAGCTTCACCAAAGTCATCGTGACCCACGATGGCGCGCCGGTGAAGGTCAAGCCGCTGACCACCGAAGGCGACAAGAAAACCCTGATCGTCACCCCCGAAGCACCATTGACTGCTGGCGAATACAAGGTCGAATGGCATGCGGTGTCGGTCGATACGCACAAGAGCGAAGGCGCCTATCAGTTCAAGGTTGGCCAGTAATTCATGAGTGAAGCGCTGGTGTTGTGCCGGTTCCTGCATTTCATCGTGGTGTTGATGCTGTTCGGGGCCTGGCTGTTCCGGCCGCTGCTGCTCAAGGGTGAAGCGCCGGCGCTGGATCGACACCTGGCGCGGCTGGCCCGTTGGCTGGCGGCGATTGCGCTGGTCAGCGGCGTTGCCTGGGCGTTGCTGATCACCGCGAGCATGGCCGGTTCGGCCGCTGCGGCGTTCGATCCGGACACCGTCGAGCTGGTGCTGGGCCATACGTTTTTCGGTCAGGTGTGGCGCTGGCATCTGCTGATCAATGCACTGTTGCTGGCGTTGCTGTTTACCCCGTGGCGATCGAGCCAACCATTGCGACTGGGCCTGAGCGCGTTGCTGCTGATGACCCTCGCCCCGGTCGGTCACGGGGCCATGCTCGACGGCTTCAGCGGCCAGATGCTGATCCTCAATCAGGTGGTTCACCTGACGTGCGTCGGCGCCTGGCTCGGTGGTCTGCTGATGCTGGTGATGATCCTGCGCCAGTCCGGCGAAACGGTTCGTGAGGTCCTGCAACGGTTCAGTGGGCTCGGTTACGTGCTAGTCGCCGGTCTGTTGATGACCGGATTGATCAACGTGCGCGTCCTCACCGGCCAATGGTGGCCGACGCCGTTGTTCTCGGGATTTGCCCTGATTCTGTTGATCAAGGCATTGCTGGTGTTCGGCATGCTCGCACTGGCGCTGTTCAACCGCTTGCGCATCAGTGATTGCGAACAACGGATCGACACCCTCAAGCGCAGCGTGATGCTCGAATGGTTGCTGGGGATCGGCGCCGTGGCGGCCGTGTCCGTGCTCGGCACCCTGCCCCCGATGATCGCCGCCTGAAGTCAGTGCTTCTGGGTATCACCCGCCGCTGTATCAATGCTGACCACCACCGACATCCCCGGTCGCAGCCGTTCGCTCTCCTGCTGCCCCGGATCGATGGTGATACGCACCGGCACCCGCTGAGCGATTTTCACGAAGTTACCGGTGGCGTTGTCGGCCTGCAATAAGGCAAATTCGGAACCGGTGCCCGGCGAGATGTGCTGCACATGACCCGTGAACTTGCGGTGGTTCAGGCCATCCACGGTGAAGGTCACCGGTTGCCCGACCCGCACGTTGTCCATCTGGGTTTCCTTCATGTTGGCGATCACCCATTTCTGATCCGGCACCAGCGCCATCAATTGCGCCCCAGAATTGACGTAAGCACCGAGGCGCACGCCGATCTGCCCGAGCTGGCCGTCGCGCGGGGCGATGATCCGGGTGTTGGACAGATCGATCCGCGCCAGTTGCACCGCCGCCTCGGCGCTGGCCACCGCTGCTTCCAGCGAGCCGCGATTGACGATCACCGTTTGCAGGTCCTGCCGGGCGATCTCCAGGTTGGCCTTGGCCTGCGCCACCGACGCAATGCCCTGCGCGTTGGCGGCCAGCGCCACGTCCATCTCGCGCTTGGAGACGGAGCCGTCATTGACCAACGCCGTGTTGCGTCGCAAGTCAGCCTCGCTTTTGCGCAGCTGCGCCTCGCTATCAGCCACCACCGCCTGCCGCAACTTGATCGTCGCTTCGGCGCTGTTGCGCTGCTGGACGACGTTGGCCAGCGAAGCTTTCTGTACCGCCAGTTGCGCCAGCGACTGATCGAGACGCTGCTGATAAATGCGGTCATCGAGACGCACCAGCAAATCGCCCTCCTTCACAAACTGAAAGTCCTGCACCGGTACTTCAAACACATAACCACTGAGCTGCGGACCGATGATCGTCACCTGCCCCCGCACCAAGGCGTTTTCAGTGGTCTCGACCGCGCTGCTGAACGGCGGCAACTGCCAGGCGTAAAGCACGATCAGCACACCGACGATGGCAATCGCGGCAAAGCCCAGCGACGAGATGATCCGCACCCGCAACGAGCGCGGTTCAGTGTTCGGTGATGACGGCGGCGCCTCTCCCTCGGGAGTGGCGGCGATGGCATTGGTGGTCGTGGTGGTCGGTTCGGTCATGAAGAAGTGGCACCGCTGGAAGGTACGGAAGGTGTCGGGGCGACGGCTTTGGTGGTGCTGATCAGCCACAGCGCACGGAGGGAAATCCAGATCATGGTCAGGATCGCGATCACCGCAATCAGCATGAACACATCGTTATAGGCCAACACGTTGGCTTCGCGGGTAGCGGCGTTGGCCAGGCTGCGAATGCCTTGCAGGTTGCGCAGGCTCGGGTCCGCAATCAGGGAGCCGACCGCCGAACCGCCGCTCTGTACCCGGACGGCCACCAACGGATCGGACAGCACCAGTTGCTCGACGATATGGCTGGAATGAAATTTCTCGCGCACGATCTGGAATGTCCCCAGCAACGCTGCGCCGATCAGGCCGCCTAAGTTGTTGCAGATCCCGAACAACACCGAAAAGCTCACGAGGTTGCGCGGATTGGTCAGCACGTTGCGCGTGCCGAGGACCATGGTAGGACCGAGGAAGAATGTGCTGCCGAACGCCAGCAGGAACTGGCTGAAATAGAGGTTTTCGGGACGGGTCAGGTTGTTCGAAGAGCTGTCGATGATCGAACCGGTGGCCATCAACGCCAGCGACACGATCAGCGGCATCAGCAGGTGCTTCGGGTCGATGGTCAGCGCACTGGTCAGCAGCCCGGCGACGCTGCCGATCAGCATCACCACGTAGAGGCTGTGCAACTGCTGGCTGCTCATGTTCAGGTTCTGCATGAAACCCACGGCGCCGGTGGATTGCTCCGAGGTCACCATGCGAATCAGGATCACCGCCAGCGCCAGGCGGATCATCACTCCGCTGCCGAGCCAGCGGGTCATCAGCATCGGGTTGCTGCGGTTGTGTTCTATGGCCAGCCCCGCGAGGATGAGGGCAATCGATGCGGCCAGGGCGATGCCGATCCATTGCGCCTCGAGCCACCAGTCGATCCGGCCCAAAGACAACACCGCGCACAACAGTGCAACGCCACTGGCGAGGATGGCGAAGGTGAGAAAGTCGAGGGGTTCGAAGGTCTTGAAGCGGTCACCCGGCGGCAGCTTGAGCATCAACACGCAGCCGAGCGACAGCAGCGCCATGCCCAATTCGAACAGGTACAGGCCGCGCCATTCGGCGATTTGCAGCAGGTCTTCGGAAAACAACCGGGCCAGCGGCAACGCCAGTTGCGAAGTGCCAAGCCCCAGCACCAGCGCCTTCATCCGCCATTTGGCCGGGAACGCCTGCACCATGTAATACAGGCCCAGCGAGCTCAACGCCGCGCCGACCATGCCGTGAGCGGCACGCACCGCAATCGCCGAGCTCAGGTCATTGACGAACAAATGGCCGAAGGTCACCAGCGCATACAAAACCAGGAACACCTCGGTGAACGCCCGCAAACCGAACTGCTGGCGAAACTTCACCAGCAGCAGGTTCATCGACACGTTGGTCATTACATACGCCGCCGGCAACCAGGCCATTTCGGCCGTGGTCGCGCCGATCGCGCCTTGCAGGTAAGGCAGGTTGGCGACCACCAGCGAATTGCCCAAGCCACCGGTCAGCGCCACCAGCAACCCCACCAGCGCATAGGCCAGGCGCCTGGGGTTGGAGTGCAGCGGCGTCGAGGGGGAACCGGGCAGACTGGGCTTCTCGTGGGGCTGCCAGTCGCGCGGGGCGTATTGATTCATTGAAAGGCCTTGTGCCGAAGATGGCATCAGTGTGCCGGGGTCGCCGGGATTCGTAAATTTTGTTTAAAGGTCATCTCGCCCGCAGCGGATTTTTCCCAAGCGTAGCGAATGCCAACCTGCAGCACTTCTCAACCTGCAAGGTGCCCGTTATGACCACTTCCCGCTGGCAACGCTCCCCGCGTCTGCTGAAAAACCTGCTGGCAGCCGCCCTGCTGCTGCCTACCCTCGCCTTCGCCCAGGAACGTCCCTGGCCGGATGGCTCGCAACTGGTGATTTCGGTGTCGATGCAATTCGAAACCGGCGGCCAGCCCGAAGGCGCTGAAAGTCCGTTCTCCGGTACACCGTTGCCCAAAGGCTACCCGGACCTGCCGGCGCAGACCTGGTTCGATTACGGCTACAAGGAAGGATTGTGGCGCATGCTTGATCTGTGGGACCGCACCGGCATCAAGGTCACTTCCCATGTGGTCGGCGAAGCGGCGCTCAAGCACCCGGAACTGGCCAAAGCCATCGCCGAGCGCGGCCATGAACTGGCAGCCCACGGCATGCGCTGGGCCGATTCGTACAACATGAACTACGCCCAGGAAAAACAGTTCATCGGCGACGGCGTCGCAGCCGTGGAAAAAATCACCGGCCAGCGCTCGGTCGGCTACAACGCCAACTGGCTGCGCCGCAGTCCCAATACGTTGAAGGTGCTGCAGGATCTGAATTTCACCTACCACATCGACGACGTCAGCCGCGACGAACCCTTCGTGACGATGGTTCGCGGGCGCAAATTCGCCGTGGTGCCCTACACCCTGCGCAACAACGACATCGTGCTGGTCGAGGGCCGGCACTTCTCCGCCGAGCAGTTCTATCAGCAACTGGTGCTGGAATTCGATCGCCTCTACGCCGAAGGCGCGAGCAAACGGCGGATGATGTCGGTGAGTCTGCACGACCGCATCGGCGGCACGCCGGCGATGGTCGAGGCGATGGAGCGTTTTATCCGTTACGCGCAATCGCATCCGAAGGTGACGTTCATGCGCAAGGATCAGATTGCCCAGGTGGTGCTGACCGAGAAAAACCCGCTGATCGACAACACCGAGGCGGCGTACAACCAGTGAAAAAAAATCGCAGCCAAGGCTGCGATTTTTCTCTGTTTAACGACTCACGCCCGCAGCAGCATGTAAGCCGCGACCACCAGGCACACACTGGCAAACCCCACCTGCAACGCCCGAGCCGGTACCCGCGCGCAAAGTTTGCGGCCGACGATCATGCCTACGATGCTGGCCACGATGAATGCCGCACCCAAATGATCGATCCGCACCCCGGCATGGAACGCGCCGATCACGCCAATCGCGGAAATCAGGCTGATGACCATCAAGGATGTGGCGACGATGCCGCGCATCTGCACATCGGTCAGTTGCTTGAACGCCGGCACGATCAGAAACCCGCCTCCAACGCCCAACAAACCAGACACCACGCCGGTGACAGCACCCAGCGCCGCAAGGGTCGCGGTGCATTTGGCGGTCCAGTCGAAGCGACCGGTCTGTTCGTTGAGCATGCAGTTCTTCTGCCCCCAACTGGCGTGGCCATGATCGCTCGGGCCCGGCTCCTGGCGTTCGCGGCGCAGCATGCGCCACGCCACCATCACCATCAGCAGGCTGAACAGGATCATCAGGATCTTTTCCGGCAACTGATGGGCGAAGTAGATGCCCACCGGCGAAAACACTGCACCAAGTGCCGCAATCAACAGCGCCGCGCGATAACGCACCAGACCATGGCGCAGACCGTCAATGGCACCGACCGCCGCCGCGCTGCCGACGGCGAACAACGCCACCGGCGCCGCTTGCGTCATCGTCCAGCCCAGCCCGAGCACCAGCGCCGGCACCGCGAGAATCCCGCCGCCGGCCCCGGTCAGACCGAGGATCAACCCCATCAACACGCCAAACAGACTTGCCAGCAACATAGAGTGTTCTCAGTCGACTTTGGACAGGCTCGTCAGCCATTCGCGGCCCTTGAGCATGCCGTGCCAGTAGAACCACGGCAGCAGGGTCGCCTTCAGCCACCATGCAGAACGGCGCGGCACGGTCGGGTCGAGGGGAAAGGTCGGCAGCAACTTACCGCCGTAGCCGAACTCGGCGAGGATCACCTTGCCCTTCTCCACCGTCAGCGGGCAGGAACCGTAGCCGTCGTACTTCAGCGGCAGCGCCAGCTCCTTGCGCAACGCCAGCAGGTTTTCCGCCACCACCACGACCTGCTTGCGCACTGCCGCCGCGGTTTTCGCATTGGTGGTGCCGCAGATATCGCCCAGCGCAAACACTTCGGGATAACGCGGATGTTGCAGCGTGTGCGGGTTGACCTCGCACCAGCCGGCGGCTTCGGCCAGCGGACTCTGCGCGATGAAGTCCGGCGAAACCTGCGGCGGCACCACGTGCAGCAAGTCGAAGGTTTTCGCCTCACGGGTGACGTTGCCGTCCGCGTCCTTGATGTCAAACCAGGCGGTTTTCGACGGGCCATCGACCTTCACCAGATTGGAATTGAACGCCAGCCGTGCGTTGTATTTCTCGATGTATTTCATCAGCGGCGGCACGAAGGTCGCCACACCGAACAGCGCGGCGCCGGCCAGGTTGAACTCAACCTCGACCTTGTTCAATACGCCCTTCTTGAGCCAGTGGTCGCAGGACAGATAGAGCGCCTTCTGAGGGGCACCGGCGCATTTGATCGGCATCGCCGGCTGAGTGAACAGCGCCTTGCCGCCGCGCAATTTCTGCACCTGTTCCCAAGTGTATTGCGCATGCTGATAGCTGTAGTTGGACGTCACGCCGTGCTGGCCGAGACTTTCCTGCAAGCCTTCGATCTTCTCCCACGCCAGGCGCAGGCCGGGGCAGACGATCAGGTTCTGATAGGTGACAGTGCGTTGATCGTTGAGGGTGAGTTGGCGTGTGTCGGGATCGATGTTGGTCACTGCCGCCTGAATCCAGGTGGCCTGACGCGGCAGTACCTTGTTCATCGGTCGGGCGGTGTCTTTGGCGTCGTAGGCGCCACCGCCGACCAGCGTCCAGGCCGGTTGGTAGTAATGCTGGGCACTCGGTTCGATCACCGTGATATTCAGGTGCGGGTCACGTTTGAGCAGGCTGGCGACAAAACCGATGCCGGCAGTGCCCCCGCCGATGACCACGATGTCCGCACTGATGGATGGGCCCCAGTGTTGATCGTTCATTGCTTGTTCCTTATTGCTGCACGCAAGGATAGCCGGGTCTATTGCGCCCAGCTTTTGAGCACGGCTCCGCAGTAGAGTCCGGACAGTGTTTTCATCACCTGGATGACTTCATGACTGGCGAGGCCGTAGAAAATGTACTTGCCTTCACGACGGGTCGCGACCAGCCCTTCATCACGCAGGATGCCCAATTGCTGGGACAGGGTCGGCTGACGCACGCCGGTCATTTTCTCCAGCTCGCCGACGTTGCGTTCGCCCTGGGTCAACTGGCACAGGATCAACAACCGATCCTCGTTGGCCAAGGCCTTGAGCAGCGAACAGGCCTTGGAGGCCGAGGCCCGCAGCTGGGCGACTTCACATTCGGTCAGACTGGATTGCATTTGCAGGATGCCTTCAACGTCACTTAAGCTGCGAACATTATGTTTTTACATAAAGTGTTGCAACCCTGACTTTCCACCTTCCTGCACAGGACCGTGTCCATGCCCGCGCTGATTGAAGCTTTCCTAGATCCCGCCTCTTCGACCTACAGCTACGTGGTCTACGAGGCCGATGGCGGGCAGTGCGCAATCGTCGATCCGGTGCTTGATTACGACGGCGCCGCCGGTCGCACCTGCACGGCCCAGGCCGACAAGATCATTGCCTTTGTTCGCGCCCATAACCTGCAAGTGCAGTGGCTGCTGGAAACCCACGCCCATGCCGATCACCTGTCCGCCGCGCCCTATCTGCGCCGCGAACTGGGCGGAAAAATCGCGATTGGCGAATCGATCAGCAAAGTGCAGAACGTGTTCAAGGCGCTGTTCAACCTTGAGCCGGAATTTCGCGTCGATGGTTCGCAGTTCGATCACCTGTTCGCGCCGAACGAGTCGTTCAGGATCGGCAACCTCAAGGCGACCGCCCTGCACGTTCCCGGCCATACACCAGCGGACATGGCCTACCTGATCGACGGCGAGCAGATCCTGGTCGGCGACACGCTGTTCATGCCCGACGTCGGCACCGCCCGTTGCGACTTCCCCGGCGGCAACGCGAATCAACTGTTCAATTCGATCCACAAACTGCTGGCCTTCCCAGCCAGCGTGAAGCTCTACGTCTGCCACGACTACCCACCCGCAGGTCGCGCCTCACAGTGCCAGACCACCGTTGGCGAACAGCGTAAAAGCAATATCCATGTGCATGACGGCGTCGACGAAACCGCGTTCGTCGAGATGCGCACCAAACGTGATGCCGGGTTGGGCATGCCGACGCTGTTGCTGCCGGCGATTCAGGTGAATGTGCGGGCGGGGAACATGCCGCCGGCGGAGGACAATGGCGTGACTTACCTGAAGATCCCTGTCAACAAGTTATAAGGTGCCAAAACAATAAGAAGTGCCTGCCTGTCAGCAGACACGGATAGCTCCAAGCATTTGTCTTCCAAAGACTATTCCTTGCCCAAATAAAGGCCACTTGCCATCATTGATGACGCATTTTGCTTTTCCAAGGCTTGGAGCCAGATCCTCGATGACGACTACATTTTTTATATTGGGAACCGCATTTCTAATGCTCGTTGAGCTAGCGATATCCAAGGTCATTTTCATAGGAATGGGGAGGCGGTTCGGGCTTGTAGCGGATATTCTTGGGGTGGCGTCCATATTGGCATTTGGCTGGCTATTGAAGTTCGAGGGAACTGCCGGAACGAACATCTGCGAGTCCAGTTCCGTTCCCGACAGTGTCGCCCAATATGACCTCACCTTCGACACACCGGGCTGCGTTAACCATTTCACCTACTTCACCAATCTTGGCGGGCTGACCGATACCACACTCGGTTTCGACCCTTTTCTTGCTGCCGTTGTTGCCTACATCGCCCTTGAATTGGCTCACAAAGTGATATTCCCGTTGATTTGCAACCTGTACCGACGCATTTTCTGATGCCTGTGGCAATGTGCAGGACGTCTGCTGACCCGATAGCCCTGCACCCCAGACTTCAAACACCCAACGTCAAACCATTCGCCGGCAACGGCAACGCCGTTTTATAACGCACCTGCTTGAGCGCAAAGCTCGACCGGATGTTGGCCACCCCTGGCACCTTGGTCAGGAAGTCCATCATGAAGCGCTCAAGCGACTGAATGGTCGGCACCAGCACCCGGATCAGATAGTCCGGGTCGCCGGCCATCAGGTAGCACTCCATGACTTCCGGCCGGTCGGAAATCGCCTCTTCGAAATGCTGCAGCGCTTCCTCTACCTGCTTCTCCAGGCTCACGTGAATGAACACGTTCACGTGCAGCCCGAGCAGGTCGGCATCCAGCAGGGTCACCTGCTCGCGGATCAACCCCAGTTCTTCCATCGCCTTGACCCGGTTGAAGCACGGTGTCGGTGACAGATTGACCGAACGGGCCAGGTCGGCATTGGTAATGCGCGCGTTCTCCTGAAGGCTGTTGAGAATGCCGATGTCGGTACGGTCCAGTTTGCGCATGAGACAAAACCACCTGTTTTTTATGTTTATGCAGAATTTCTATCTGCAAATGATCTCCAGTGCAACGAAACAGAGAGAAATATTCTTCTTGCCCGGGCCTATGATTGTTGTAGGACAAGATTTCTTTTATCGAAGAATGACTGCCAGCTCACTACAAGAAATTCACAAGATCGAGCGTAGAAGCCATGACCCAAGCGTATGAACCGCTGCGTCTGCACGTCCCTGAACCCTCGGGCCGCCCAGGCTGCAAAACCGATTTCTCCTACCTGCATCTGACCGATGCCGGCACGGTGCGCAAACCTTCCATCGACGTTGAACCCGCCGACACCGCCGACCTGGCCCGTGGCCTGATCCGCGTGCTTGACGACCAAGGCAACGCCCTCGGCCCATGGGCCGAGAACGTGCCGGTCGAGATCCTGCGCAAAGGCATGCGCGCCATGCTCAAGACCCGGATCTACGACAACCGCATGGTGGTCGCCCAGCGTCAGAAAAAAATGTCGTTCTACATGCAAAGCCTTGGCGAAGAAGCCATCGGCAGCGCTCAGGCCCTGGCCTTGAACATCGACGACATGTGCTTCCCGACCTACCGCCAGCAAAGCATCCTGATGGCCCGCGACGTACCGCTGGTCGACCTGATCTGCCAACTGCTGTCCAACGAGCGCGACCCGCTCAAGGGCCGTCAGCTGCCAATCATGTACTCGGTCAAGGACGCCGGTTTCTTCACCATTTCCGGCAACCTCGCGACCCAGTTCATTCAGGGCGTGGGCTGGGGCATGGCCTCGGCGATCAAGGGCGACACCAAAATCGCCTCGGCGTGGATCGGTGACGGCGCCACCGCCGAATCGGACTTCCACACTGCCCTCACCTTCGCTCACGTTTACCGGGCGCCAGTGATCCTCAACGTGGTCAACAACCAGTGGGCGATCTCGACCTTCCAGGCCATCGCCGGTGGTGAAGCCACCACCTTCGCCGGACGCGGCGTCGGTTGCGGCATCGCCTCGCTGCGGGTTGATGGCAACGATTTCTACGCGGTCTACGCCGCCTCCGCCTGGGCAGCCGAACGCGCCCGCCGCGGCCTCGGCCCGACCATGATCGAGTGGGTCACCTACCGCGCCGGCCCGCACTCGACCTCCGACGATCCGTCCAAATACCGTCCTGCCGACGACTGGAGCCACTTCCCGCTGGGCGACCCGATTGCCCGCCTGAAACAGCACCTGATCAAGGTCGGCCACTGGTCGGAAGAAGAGCACGCCGCCGTCAGCGCCGAGCTCGAAGCCGAAGTGATCGCCGCGCAGAAACAGGCCGAACAGTACGGCACCCTCGCCGGCGGCCAGATTCCAAGCGCCGCGACCATGTTCGAAGACGTCTACAAAGAGATGCCGGAGCACTTGAAGCGCCAGCGTCAGCAGTTGGGGATCTGACATGAACGATCACAACAACAATATTCAGTTGGAAACCGCCATGACCACGACCACCATGACCATGATCCAGGCCCTGCGCTCGGCCATGGATGTGATGCTTGAGCGTGACGACAACGTTGTGGTGTTCGGCCAGGACGTCGGCTACTTCGGCGGCGTGTTCCGTTGCACCGAAGGCCTGCAGGCCAAGTACGGCACCTCGCGGGTGTTCGACGCGCCGATCTCCGAGAGCGGCATTGTCGGGACCGCCGTAGGCATGGGCGCCTACGGTCTGCGTCCGGTGGTGGAAATCCAGTTCGCCGACTACGTCTACCCAGCCTACGACCAGATCATTTCCGAGGCGGCACGCCTGCGTTATCGCTCGGCCGGCGAATTCACTGCGCCGATGACCCTGCGCATGCCTTGCGGTGGCGGCATCTACGGTGGTCAGACCCACAGCCAGAGCATCGAAGCCCTGTTCACCCAGGTCTGCGGCCTGCGCACTGTCATGCCGTCCAACCCGTATGACGCCAAGGGCCTGCTGATCGCCTCCATCGAAAACGATGACCCGGTGATCTTCCTCGAACCCAAACGCCTGTACAACGGCCCGTTCGACGGCCATCACGAACGTCCGGTAACCCCGTGGTCGAAACACCCGGCCGCGCAGGTGCCTGACGGCTACTACACCGTGCCGCTGGACGTCGCCGCCATCGCCCGTCCGGGCAAGGACGTGACCGTGCTGACCTACGGCACCACCGTCTACGTGTCGCAAGTCGCCGCCGAAGAATCCGGCGTTGATGCTGAAGTCATCGATCTGCGCAGCCTGTGGCCGCTGGACCTGGAAACCATTGTCAAATCCGTGAAGAAAACCGGCCGTTGCGTCGTGGTTCACGAAGCCACCCGCACCTGCGGTTTCGGCGCCGAACTGGTATCGCTGGTGCAAGAGCATTGCTTCCACCACCTGGAAGCGCCGATCGAGCGCGTCACCGGTTGGGACACCCCCTACCCGCACGCGCAGGAGTGGGCGTATTTCCCTGGGCCGTCCCGAGTGGGCGCGGCGCTGAAACGGGTCATGGAGGTCTGAATGGGCACGCACGTTATCAAGATGCCGGACATCGGCGAAGGCATCGCAGAAGTAGAACTGTCGCAGTGGCACGTCAAGGTCGGCGATCTGGTCGTTGAAGATCAGGTGCTGGCGGATGTGATGACCGACAAGGCGATGGTCGACATTCCGTCGCCGGTCCACGGCAAGGTGATTGCACTCGGCGGTCAGCCGGGTGAAGTGATGGCGGTCGGCAGTATTCTGATCAGCATCGAAGTGGAAGGCGCTGGCAATCTGAAGGAGTCCGACAAACCGGCGCCTGTTGCGGCGAAAGAAGCACCTGTCGCAGCAAAAGTTGAAGCTGTCGTTGAAAGCAAACCCGCCGCGCCACGTACGGCTCCGGTTTGCCAGGGCCCGATGGTCGCCCGCGAAGCCGATGAGCGCCCGCTGGCCTCGCCGGCCGTGCGCAAACATGCGTTGGATCTGGGCATCCAACTGCGTCTGGTGCGTGGTTCCGGTCCGGCCGGGCGCGTATTGCACGAAGACCTCGACGCCTATCTGGCGCAAGGTCAGTCGAACGCGTCAGCACCTGTCGCCGCCGCTTACGCCCAGCGTAACGATGAAGAACAGATTCAAGTGATCGGCATGCGCCGCAAGATTGCCCAGCGCATGCAAGACGCCACTCAGCGTGCCGCGCACTTCAGTTATGTCGAGGAAATCGACGTCACCGCGATTGAAGAACTGCGCGCCCACCTGAACGAAAAACACGGCGCCAGCCGTGGCAAGTTGACCCTGCTGCCGTTTCTGGTGCGTGCACTGGTCGTCGCCCTACGCGACTTCCCACAAATGAACGCTCGCTACGACGATGAAGCCCAGGTCATCACCCGCCTCGGCGCGGTGCATGTCGGCGTCGCCACCCAAAGCGATGTCGGCCTGATGGTGCCGGTGGTGCGTCACGCCGAGGCGCGCAGCCTGTGGGACAGCGCGGCAGAAATTTCCCGCCTGGCCAACGCCGCCCGCAATGGCAAGGCCAGCCGCGATGAACTGTCCGGCTCGACCATCACCCTGACCAGCCTCGGCGCCCTCGGCGGCATCGTCAGCACCCCGGTGCTGAACCTGCCGGAAGTGGCGATCGTCGGTGTGAACAAAATCGTCGAACGCCCGATGGTCGTCAAAGGCCAGGTGGTGATCCGCAAGATGATGAACCTCTCCAGCTCCTTCGATCACCGCGTGGTCGACGGCATGGACGCGGCGCTCTTCATCCAGGCCATTCGTGGCCTGATCGAACAACCCGCGACCCTGTTTGTGGAGTGATGCAATGCAAACTCTGAACACCACGCTGCTGATCATCGGCGGCGGCCCTGGCGGTTATGTAACGGCCATTCGTGCCGGACAACTGGGCATTTCGACCATTCTGGTCGAGGGCGAATCGCTGGGCGGCACCTGTCTGAACATTGGCTGCATCCCGTCGAAAGCGCTGATTCATGTGGCCGAGCAGTTTCACCAGACTCAACATCACAATCAGCATTCGGCACTGGGCATCAGCGTTTCCGCGCCAACCCTCGACATCACCAAGAGCGTCGAGTGGAAGGACGGCATCGTCGATCGCCTGACCACCGGCGTCGCCGCGCTGCTGAAGAAGCACAAGGTTCAGGTCATCAATGGCTGGGCCAAGGTCATCGACGGCAAGACCGTGGACGTCGGCGACACCCGCATCCAGTGCGAACATCTGGTGCTGGCCACCGGCTCGAAAAGCGTCAACCTGCCGATCCTGCCGATTGGCGGGCCGATCATTTCGTCGACCGAAGCACTGGCGCCGAAGTCGGTACCGAAACGCCTGATCGTGGTCGGCGGTGGTTACATCGGTCTGGAATTGGGCATTGCCTACCGCAAGCTCGGCGCCGAGGTCAGTGTGGTCGAGGCACAGGATCGGATCCTGCCGGCCTACGACGCCGAACTGACCCAACCGGTGCACGACGCGCTTAAGCAACTGGGCGTGAAGCTGTATCTCAAGCACAGCGTGCTGGGCTTCGACGGTACATTGCAGGTCCGCGATCCGAACGGCGACACCCTGAACCTGGAAACCGATCAGGTGCTGGTGGCCGTCGGTCGCAAACCCAATACCCAGGGCTGGAACCTCGAAGCGTTGAACCTGGACATGAACGGCTCGGCGATCAAGATCGACAGCCGCTGCCAGACCAGCATGCGCAACGTCTACGCCATCGGCGACCTGAGCGGCGAGCCGATGCTGGCTCACCGCGCCATGGCCCAGGGCGAGATGGTCGCCGAGTTGATCAGCGGCAAGACCCGCGAATTCAACCCGACCGCCATCGCTGCCGTGTGCTTCACCGACCCGGAACTGGTGGTCGTCGGCAAGACCCCGGACGAGGCCAAGGCGACGGGACTGGACTGCATCGTATCGAATTTCCCGTTCGCGGCCAATGGTCGGGCGATGACCCTGGAATCGAAAACCGGCTTCGTGCGAGTGGTCGCCCGTCGGGACAATCATGTGATTGTCGGCTGGCAGGCGGTCGGTGTCGGGGTGTCGGAGCTGTCGACCGCGTTCGCGCAAAGCCTGGAAATGGGTGCGCGACTGGAGGACATCGGCGGCACCATCCACGCACACCCGACGCTGGGTGAAGCGGTGCAGGAAGCGGCGTTGCGTGCCCTCGGGCATGCGTTGCACCTGTAAAAACCCGACGCGGGGGAGTTTTTTCATAAGCAGGCTAATAAATCTGCTGCTCCCCCCATCGCCCGGGCTGCGAAACCGCTCAAGAATGAAGTATTGTTGTGCCCATCCAAAAAAACGTCAGAAGCCTTGAACCGTTTCGACGGTTGTTAAGTGATAGAGGGTGTCATGGGTAACGAAAGCATCAATTGGGACAAGCTGGGTTTTGATTACATCAAGACCGATAAACGCTATCTGTCGTACTTTCGCAACGGCGAGTGGGACAAAGGCACCCTGACCGAAGACAACGTGCTGCACATCAGCGAAGGCTCCACTGCCCTTCACTATGGCCAGCAATGCTTCGAAGGCCTGAAGGCCTATCGTTGCAAGGACGGCTCGATCAACCTGTTCCGTCCGGACCAGAACGCCGCCCGCATGCAGCGCAGCTGCGCCCGCCTGCTGATGCCGCATGTGTCCACCGAGCAATTCATCGAAGCGTGCAAGGACGTGGTTCGCGCCAACGAGCGTTTCATCCCGCCTTACGGCACCGGCGGCGCGCTGTACCTGCGTCCGTTCGTGATCGGCGTGGGTGACAACATCGGCGTGCGCACCGCACCGGAGTTCATCTTCTCGGTGTTCGCGATCCCGGTGGGCGCCTACTTCAAGGGCGGCCTGACCCCGCACAACTTCCAGATCTCCTCCTTCGACCGCGCCGCGCCACAAGGCACCGGTGCCGCCAAGGTCGGTGGCAACTACGCCGCCAGCCTGATGCCGGGCTCCCAGGCCAAGAAAGCGCACTTCGCTGACGCCATCTACCTGGATCCGCTGACCCACAAGAAGATCGAGGAAGTCGGTTCGGCCAACTTCTTCGGGATCACCCACGACAACAAGTTCGTGACCCCGAACTCGCCATCGGTACTGCCGGGCATCACCCGTCTGTCCCTGATTGAACTGGCCAAGTCCCGTCTGGGCCTGGAAGTGGTCGAAGGCGACGTGTTCATCGACAAGCTGTCGGACTTCAAGGAAGCCGGTGCTTGCGGTACCGCTGCGGTGATCACCCCGATCGGCGGCATCAGCTACAACGACCACCTGCACGTGTTCCACAGCGAAACCGAAGTGGGCCCTGTGACCCAGAAGCTCTACAAAGAGCTGACCGGCGTGCAGACCGGCGACGTCGAAGCGCCAACAGGCTGGATCGTCAAGGTTTGATCTGACGACCAGATGTACAAAAGCCCCCATCGAGTGATCGATGGGGGCTTTTTCATGGGGTCTGTTTTTGCAGCCACGCCAGAAACACCTGAGCCGATGCGGACGCCTGTGGTGCAACGCCGTAGTAATAACGTGGCAACGGCATGCGCAAGTCGGGCAGCGGACAGACCAGTCGACCGCTCGACAGATGCGTGCCCAGCAACGTGGTCGGGCACAAGGCAATGCCCTCGCCCGCCACGGCAGCCTCCAACACCCGATGCATGTAATCGAACTGGCGAATGTCCTGGGTGGCACTCTGGCTCTGGCCGAAGCGCAGCGCCCAGTGGTGCCAGTCCTCACGCCGGGCCCTGACGGTCAGCAAGGTGTGCCGGCCCAGATCCGCAAGATCCGCCAGTGGTAGTCGCTCGATCAACTCGGGCGCTGCCACCATCAGCAATTCATCCTCGAACAACGCGTGCGACTCGATGGTCGGCGCCCAGTCGTCACGACCACGGCGGATGACAATATCGAAGCTGTCCTGTGCAGGATCCGGGGATCGAGTCTGGGTGATCACTTGCGGCTCGATGTCCGGGTGCTCTGCCATAAAGGCATCCAGCCGGGGCATCAGCCACAACTGGGCAAAAGACGGTCGAGTGTTGATGATCACGGTCGGCCGTGCCGCCTGCTGTCGCAACTCGGCAGCAGCGTCGGCGATCTGCGCCAGACCGGCGCTGACCTGGTGATAGAAACGCTGGCCGGCGGGCGTCAACAACGATTGCCGGATGCGTCGTTCGAACAGCAGCACACCCAGGTGTTCTTCCAGCAATTTGATGTGTCGACTGACAGCACTGTGACTCACATGCAGTTCTTCGGCCGCCAGCGTGAAACTCTGATGACGGGCGGCGACCGCAAAGGCACGAACCGCGTTGAGCGGTGGGAGTGATTTGTTCATGGGTCTAATTTAGTCACGTATGCGCTGCATTTAAAGCGTTTGTCACTCGCTCGTCGCCGCGCCAATCTTCCCGCACGCCCAATCCCGCGCCCTGACGGAGCCAGACATGCACAGTTACGGACTCTTTGTACTCTTCGCCACCCTGACCATTTTGAGCCCTGGCCCGGGTGTGGTGCTGACGTTGTCCAACGCCGTGCGCCTGGGCTGGGCCGGCGCAGTGCCGGGAATTCTGGGGATTGCCTCGGGTGCGTTCGTGGTTGCCGCCCTCAGCGCTACCAGTGTCGGTCTGATTCTCAGCGCCTCGGCAACGGCTTTTACCGTGCTGAAATACGCCGGCGCCGCCTATCTGTTGTACCTGGGTTTCAAGAGCTGGCGTTCGGATCGTTTCCGTACCCTGCAAGACGTCCGCCCTTCTCGCCCGGGTTACCGTTTTCTGGAAGCCGCGTCCCTGCAGTTCTTCAATCCCAAAGCCATCTTCTTCTTTCTGGCGGTGTTTCCGCAGTTCATCGACACCGCTCAGGCTTTCCATCCGCAGTTTTTCAAACTGGTAGCTTCTTACGCGGTGCTGGTGATTCTGGTGCACGGCAGCTATGCCCTGCTCGCCAATGCCGCCAAAGGTTGGCTATCGAGCCCGAAAGGTTCCTGGCTGGCAGCGAAAGTCTCGGGCGTGACCTTTGCCGGTTTTGGTCTGTTGATGGCTTCGGCAACTCGCTGATCAGACGGCGGATGCTCCACCTGTTTCAACGCAATACGCTTGCCGCCACGCCCGGCAATTCCGCCGGCCTGCCCGTTCTGCTGCTTGCCCATACGCGCCTGGGTAATCAATCCGGGGATCAATTCCCCTTCAGGCAGATTCTTCCAGAAGCGCATCGGCAAATGCCCCTGCATGACCTTCTCGTTCAACCGCGCCGGGTTGAAGATGTGGCTGTAATAAGCCAGCCACAACTCACCCTGCGGATCATCAACGCTCTGCGCCAGCTGCCGCCATTCCACCGGGCACTGACGATGATGAATCAGCTGTTCGCCATCGTAATAAACCCCGTCGCGCGGCGTGGCGATCAGCCAACGATGCCGGCCCATGCGGCCGATGAAGTGTTCGCTGGCGCTGTGCAGGATGTCGTGGGCCGGTTCGTGCCATGCCACGTATTGGGGGCCCGGCAGCTCTGACGGACGCTCGATGAAACGCACGAACGCATGCAGATGATGGGCTTCGCGCTGCACCTGCTTGATCCGTCGCTGCAACTCGCTGCCCAGTTTGTCGCCGGCCATCATTGCCGTGCGATCACCATGGCTGACGCGCCAGAGCACTTCATAAAGCAGACTCCAACGCTGATCGCCACGGTATCGCGACGCTTGTTCCAGGGTGTCGAGCAACGCACGCGGAATCCGCGCCTGAAAGGGCCCCTGCCCTTCAGGCACCGACACATCACTGGCAAACAGATCACTCACCCCTTCCGAAGCCCAGCTCACCAGACTCGGATCGATTTCATGGCTGAGCAGCCAGCGCGCCTGTTGGCGCCAGGTGTCGAACAGGTCGTCGCAATCGAGATTGATCATCCCCACAACCCCATCTGCTGCGGCATCGGCCGGTCGCGCAGTTGTTGATAGAGCATCTGGCTGGTGACTTCCGACTGCTGCGGGTGGTAATCGCTGGTGATGATGAACGGTTTGGCCTTGGCCAGCACACAGCGCATGCGCGCCACGTCCTCGTAACGAATGCGCCGCTGCCGACGCAGCTCCACCAATCGCTCGGTGGTACGCAGGCCAATGCCGGGAATGCGCGAGATCAACGCCGGCTCGGCGCGGTTGAGATCCAGCGGAAACACCTCGCGATTCTGCAGCGCCCAGGCCAGTTTCGGGTCGATGTCCAGCGCCAGATTGCCCGGCCCTTGAAGCAATTCACCGGCGGTGTAGCCGTAACTGCGCAGCAGAAAGTCGGCCTGATACAAGCGGTGCTCGCGCATCAGCGGCGGCGCGGCCAGCGGCACGCTTTTCGGGCTGTCGGGAATCGGGCTGAACGCCGAGTAATAGACCCGGCGCAGGCGGAAGTTGCCGTAGAGCGCCTGAGCGCTGTGCAGAATCGTACTGTCGTCGGTGTCATCGGCACCGACGATCATCTGCGTGCTCTGCCCGGCCGGGGCGAACTTCGGTGCGCGGGGCTCGTTGAGTACGGTCTGCACACCGGTGTAGATGGTGTTCATGGCTTGCTTGATCGAGCCGATCTGCTTCTCCGGCGCCAGCGTCTGCAGGCTGGCATCGGTGGGCAATTCGATGTTGACGCTCAAACGGTCGGCATAACACCCGGCTTCTTCGATCAGCGCAGGATCCGCTTCGGGAATGGTCTTGAGATGGATGTAGCCACGGAATTCATGTTCTTCACGCAACAGCTTGGCGACGCGCACCAGTTGCTCCATGGTGTAGTCCGCCGAACGAATGATCCCGGAGCTGAGGAACAACCCACTGACGCAATTGCGCCGGTAGAAATCCAGGGTCAGCGTCACCACTTCCTCGGGCGTGAAACGCGCACGGGGCACATCGCTGGAGCGTCGGTTGACGCAGTATTGGCAGTCATAGAGACAGAAATTGGTCAGCAGAACCTTGAGCAGCGACACACAGCGCCCGTCCGGCGTGTAGCTGTGGCAGATGCCCATGCCATCGGTGGAACCCAGCCCGCTCTTGCCCTCGGAGCTGCGCTTGGGCGCGCCACTGCTGGCGCAGGAGGCGTCGTACTTGGCGGCGTCGGCGAGGATGCTGAGCTTGTCGATGAGTTGCATGGCACGGACCTTATACTGTTCGCATATACAGTATAGAGTCCGCCCACGGGCCACAAGCCGTAAAACGCCCCTTCGTCAGTCAGACTTATTACAGTCGGCTGTCAGCTGCGATGGTCGAGGATTTACGCACCGGGACAGGCTGCATCGCTTCGGGCCATTTCACTCCGAACCGCGCTGTCATCTCCTTGCGCCCCGTCGCCGTCAACGTCAGCGCCCGACTGTCCAGATCCTGCGTCACCCATTTGCGCTTCAACGCGGTCTGCAACAACGCCGCCCCGAGCGATCCGCCCAGATGCGGCCGGCGCATGCTCCAGTCCAGGCACGGGCAGGCAAAGCGTCGGCGCAAGGTCGACAGATCCCTGACCTCAATGCCCACCCCTTCGAACAGCGCCTCTCCGCTCTCGCTCAAGCGGTAGGCCTGCTCATCGGTTTCCACCAGCCAACCGCCCTCCAACAACCGGTCATGCAGCAACACCGCCAACGTCCCGGCCATGTGGTCGTAGCAAGTACGGGCGAATTGCAGGCGATCCGGTGTGTGGGGTTTGAAGGCCGGCGCGGGGTTCTGGCCGATCACCATCAGCGCTTCGAGGGCCTGGGCCACGCGTTTGTCGGCGAGACGGTAATAACGGTGGCGGCCCTGCACATGCAGGCGCACCAATGCCAGGTCCTTGAGTTTGGCCAGGTGCGCACTGGCGGTCGAAGCGCTGACGTCGGCGAGGGTCGCCAGCTCCGTGGCGGTGCGGGCGTGGCCGTCCATCAGCGAGCACAGCATTTTGGTTCGCGCCGGTTCCGCGATGGCGGCGGCCACTTGCGAGACGCCGATGTCTTGATGTTCTGCGCGCATAATTCGCTCCCGGACGAATCATCACCCTCAAGGACTGGAGATAGTAGCAACACTTTCCCCACCGACAAGGTTGCGAACCATGGACCCGATCATCGCTGCGACTCACGCCGATCCCTACCCTTACTACGCCGAACTGCGCGCGGCGGGCGGTTTGACCTTTCATCACCGACTGAAACTGTGGATCGCCAGCAGCGCCCGAGCGGTGTGCGCGGTGCTGGCGCATGCGGATTGCCGGGTGCGCCCGGTGCAGGAACCGGTGCCCAAAGCCATCGCCGATGGCATGGCGGGCAAGGTGTTTGGCCAGTTGATGCGCATGAATGACGGCGAAGCTCAGCGCTGCCCACGTTCGGCCATTGAGCCGCCGCTGGGGCTGATCAATGACGAAGATGTCAGGGCGCTGGTCGCCGCACGGTTGGTGACTAACGATGCCGACGGCTTATATAAAGCAATGTTTCGCGGCCCGGTGAGCGTGGTTGCAGCGCTGCTTGGCTTCACCCCGGCGCAGGCGCGGGTCATCAGTGAACTGACGGCGGATTTCGCGGCGTGCCTTTCACCGCTGAGCAATGACCTGCAACTGGCGGCAGCGCATCGAGCGGCTGAGCAATTGTACGGTTACTTCATTGAATTACTGGCGGAGCCAAACCCGTTTCTCGCCGACATCCAACAGCGCTTTTCAGGCGAAGAAGACGTGCTGATCGCCAACCTGATCGGCCTTTGCTCGCAGACCTTTGAAGCCACCGCCGGCCTGATCGGCAACGCGCTGGTGGCGTTGCAGCGTCAGCCTGAATTACACGACGTGTCAGTCGATTCGCTGCTGGCCGAAGTGCAGCGCTTCGATCCATCAGTGCAGAACACCCGACGTTTTGTCGCGAACACCTGCGAAATCGACGGCGTGCGACTTGAAGCGGGCGACGTGATTCTGGTGTTGCTCGCCTCAGCCAACCGCGACCCGGCACTGAATGAAAACCCGGATTGTTTTCTGCCGGATCGCGCGAACCGCCGCAGCTTCACGTTCGGCAGCGGTCGTCATCAATGCCCGGGGCAAAGGTTGGCGATGACCATTGCCAGCGCCACCGTCGGTGAAATCCTCGCCCATGACATCGACCTGAAGCGGTTCGCCTGGCATTACCGCCCTTCTCTCAATGGGCGGATTCCATTGTTCTGCGAGGCAACGACTTAAGCGTTGCGCAATTCGATGGTCAGGTGCGACAGCTCATGCACCGGTGCCAGACGCTCGCGAATCGCCTCGGCAGTCACGCCCGCAGCCGCCACCACACTGACAATCGCCGCTCGTGCCTGCGGGCCGACCTGCCAGACGTGCAGGTCGCTGATGCGCACATCGTCGGAGGTTTCCAGCAGTTCGCGGATCTCCTCAGCCACCGGTTCATCGGTGGTGTCGAGCAGCACGGCGGCGCTGTCGCGCATCAGGTTCCAGGCCCATTTGGCGATGACGATGGAACCGACGATGCCCATCACTGGGTCCATCCAGACCCAGCCCAGATAGCGACCGGCAAGCAGCGCGGCAATCGCCAGCACCGACGTCAACGCATCGGCCAATACGTGCACGTAGGCTGAGCGCAGGTTGTTGTCGTGATGGTGGTGATGGCCATGATCGTGGCTATGGCCGTGGTCATGATGACCGTGATGACCAGCCAGCAAAAAGGCGCTGAGCAGGTTGACGCCCAGGCCGATCACGGCGATCAAGGTTGCTTCGCCGAACGCCACACTGGTGGGCTCGAACAGGCGGAAAACCGATTCCCCGGCAATCCCCAGCGACACCAGCCCCAGCACCATCGCCGAGGCAAAACCCGCCAGATCGCCGACCTTGCCGGTGCCGAAACTGTAGCGCCGGTTGTTGGCGTTGCGCCGGGCAAAACCATAGGCCGCCGCCGCGATACCGAGGGCGCCGGCGTGGGTCGCCATGTGGAAACCATCGGCCAGCAGTGCCATGGAACCGGTGAGGTAACCGGCGGCAATTTCGCCGATCATCATCACGAACGTCAGCGCCACCACCCACAAGGTGCGGCGGGCGTTGTCGTCATGGGACGCGCCAAGAAACTGGTGATCGTGGGAAAAGTCGTCAGACCGAGTCGTCAGATTCATGGGGTCGGTGCTCACTTGGAATAACGGCGGATGGCTTGCAGCAACTCTTCCACGCCCTGGGCGCGGGCTTCATCGCTGAGGTCGGGATGGGCGACATGCTCGCGGGCATGGGCCTCGATGAACTGTTCCATCAGACCGTTGACCGCGCCGCGAATCGCCGCCATCAGGTGCAACGTCTTGGCACAATCGGCCTCGGATTCCAGCGACCGTTCAACTGCCTGAACCTGCCCGGCAATGCGCCGGACCCGATTGAGCAACTCACCTTTGTGTTCGTGCGTGTGCGACATACCTATACCCCCTACCCCTATATGGAGAGCATAGTCGCTGTTCCGATCGATAGGGGCAAGGCCTGTTTTCGACCGTCCGTCGCGGGTTGAGATTTTGATGCGAAAGAATGAGGCGGCGCGTCAGATGGCGCCGCCTCTGGAAGGTTTTTCAGAGGCAGGGCCGTTGGGTACCCTCGTCTGTCAGGCCCATTGCAGTGGCGAGGACGACGAGAAGCAGAGGTCTACATCCAGTTGCGCTGCGGCCGACAGGTTGACCAGCGCATCGAGAGAGAACTTGTCGATTTTGCCGTTGAGTACGTCGTTGAGGCGCGGCTGCGTGATGCCGAGACGCTTGGCCGCCTCCTTCTGCGGAAGCTCCCAGGCACGAATCGTTTCGCACAGCGTACGCATCAGCTTGGCCCGCAGACGCATGTTGGCCGCTTCCTGCGGCGTGTCTTCCAGTGCATCCCAGACGCTTGCGAAACGCTGGGAAGAGTTTTGATGATCCGTCATGGTTCAACCTATTTCCTGATATCTGGCCCGTGCCAGTTCTATGTCTCGCGTCTCGGTTTTGCGCGTGGTCTTTTGCAGGGCGTGCAGCACATAAATCGCGTCAGGCCGGTTGACCACATAAAACACTCGAAACGCCCCTGAATCCTCGGTGATTCTGATTTCATTGACGCCCCGCCCGACTGTTTTCATGGGGCGCCAGTCAAAGGGTTCGTCGCCCTGTTGCAACAGATCCAGTTGGAATCCTGCGGCTCTGCGAGCATCGAGGGGAAAAGCTCTCAGATCCTTGAGCGCACTCCCGACAAACACCACGTCCTTGTGTCTTGGCATTGGCTTCTCCTGTGTTGGAAGGAAAAGCGTAATAGCCCGGACAGAATCGTGTGGCGGCGGTGTGTTGCAAGGAATGGCAGCGATCACATACCAGCAGACTATATCGAAACCGATATAAATCAAGTTTGAATTGGCTTATCTGACATTTGGTATCACAAAGCAGAATTTCGCGAGCCAGCACCCCTGATAAGCCGACACAGCCCCCCTGTGGGAGCGAGCTTGCTCGCGAAGGCGGACTGAAAAATGACGCATCATTTTGCCCCCATCCGGGAGGCTACATCGCCTTGCGCCTTTGCCTACAACTACGCCAGAATCCGCCGGCTTGTGCGGTTTGGGGCCTGCCCGTAACTTGATTCGCATCACTGAATGGTCAGTGAACGGGTTTAGTCGCTCGGCGTTTTATCCAAGCTCGCAAGCTGTTTTTCAGTCAGGCATTTCCACGCCTGTACTCAATGGCGGCTGTGCGTAGGGCGCTCTAGGGCGCGCCAGTAGTGCTTGGATACTGGTCGACTAACCTGCGTACAGCTGCCACCTATTGTTTAGTCGCAAGAACGTGTCAGCCTCTTTTGGAGGTTTCCAAGCAAATGATCAAGCCAACGCCTAATCCTCCGGAAACAGACGTATCGTCCGAATCCGACCCGACCTCTCCCTACTCCACAACCGATTCAAAAAAACTCCACGAAGCCGCCGAACGCGCCCTCGACCACTACCTGAAACCTTCCGCCCCGAAACGACACTGCCCCGGCCGCATGTTCCTCGTCGCCCCCGACATGGATCAGCATTCCCTGCTGGCCCACGCCTGCGAATCGATGGCCTCGGCCAGCGTGATGCTCAGCGACTTCGCCGCGCTGCTGGACCCGCCCTACCGCAGTACCGTGCTGGGCATCGCCCAAGTGGTGATGTTCGGCGAACTGGCGGTCAACAGGGCGCTGGACACCATTGACCCCGCGATCTGAGGAAACACCATGGCCAGCAAATCCGATGCACAAGTCGTCGCCGCCCTGATCTCCATCGGCCTCAACGAGAAAGACAGCCAATGGGCCGAGAAGGCTTGCCTGCTCCTGCTCGAAAGCGAAAGAAAATCCATCGTCACCGCCGCCCTCGACGTCCTCGTCCAACTCGCCCGCGATCACGGCAAACTGGACCGGGACCGCGTAATGCCGGCACTCCACAGCGTAAAACGCAGATTTCCGAGCCTGACCAGCACGGTTGCCGCAACGCTGGATGAGATGGCAATGGCTGCGTAACGCCTCAGGTAACAGGCAAGAAAAAACCCGCTGGCTCCGTAAAAGGAGGCAGCGGGTTGTATAGGCGGACGCAATCAGCGCCGAAAGTCAGACAGGATAAACGGCGTATGACCTCTCAAGTAACGATCGACCTCTTCCAACGAGTGCAATCCGTCGCTCGAAGAAACGATGGAGCCTTGAACATCCTGGCGAGTCAGGGTCACGGTATAAACCCCCTCTTCCTCCAGCAGAACGCCGGTGAATCTGACCTGTTGCCCGCCTTCTTCTGCAAAGGAAGTCACTGTCAGGCTTCGAGACGCCAGCGTCGTCGTCACACGATCCTTGAGCACTTTGCTCTTTGCTATCTGTTCCCTGGCCACAACCCAAGTGCCAACCGCCACAGCAGCGTTGAGCACAGCCATATACCCGTAAGACCAGCGCCCGTGCGACGAGTGCTTCTCGCCCAACCACTCGGCAAACTGGAAAATCATGTGCCACACGTCCATGCGCCAATTCCTGACTGTGATCATCAAACGCCGGAATCAATCCTCCCGCGTCAAAACCTCGAGCAACTCAATCTCGAACACCAGATTCGAATTCGGCGGGATCTTGCCCATCGTCCGCTCGCCATAGCCCAAATGCGCCGGCACCCGCAGTTTGCGTTTACCGCCGACCTGCATGCCCATGATCCCTTGGTCCCAGCCCTTGATCACCCGGCCCGTACCGATCACGCACTGGAACGGTTTGCCCCGGCTCCAGGACGAATCGAATTCGGTGCCGTCTTCCAGCCAACCGGTGTATTGGGTGGTGATCAATGCGCCTTTGACGGCGGCTTTTCCGTCGCCGGGCTGAAGATCGATTATCTGCAGTTCATCATTCATAACATTCACTCTATTGTTCCGCTGGCCGCCGTTTTCCCAGAAATGCCGGCCATTGGCAACCGTTTGACCCAAGGTTGCCGCTGTTTCCGGCGTTGGCCGTGAATTAAGATAGCGACACGCCATCACTCCCGGATCGATACGCCATGACAGCACCGCTTGAATGACTCAACTCTGGATCAGCTTCGCCATTTTCGTTGTGTTGATGGTCGTGATCGCCGTGCTGATTCGTCGCGAGCGTGCCCTGCGTCGGCAGCTTGCCGAGTATCGCGAACTGCTCACCCGCGCCGCCGAAGGCCAGAACATTCACCAGGATGGCGATGCCGAACGCTTCAAGCGCAGTCAGTATTTCGCCCGGATCGGCACCTGGGATTGGGAAGTCGACACTGATCGGCTCTATTGGTCCGACGCAATCTTCGGCATGTTCGGCTTCAAGATCGGCGAAGTGACGCCGTCCTACGCCTTGTTCTGCTCCTGCGTCCACCCGGACGACCGCGCCAAGGTGCGCGCCGGGGAATTGCGTTGCCTGGAAACCGGCGAAAACCACGACGAGGAATACCGCGTGGTCTGGCCCGATGGCACGATTCGCTGGCTAAGGGAAACCGGCAATGTGGTGAAGAACGATCATGACGCGATGATCAAGATGATGGGCGTGGTGCGCGATATCACCGAAGAGAAGGCCTCGGCCAGTTACCTTCAGCACCTGGCACATTTCGACCCGCTGACCGGTTTGCCCAATCGACTGGTGCTGGAAGAACGCCTGTCGGAAGCGCTGGAGCATGCCCGCGCTACCGAGACCCGGGTGGCGCTGGTGTTCATCGATCTCAACGGTTTCAAAAGCATCAACGACCGCTACGGCCATGCCGCCGGCGACCGCGTTTTGATCACCACCGCCACGCGTTTGAAACGCATCCTGCGGGTCAGCGACACCGTCGCCCGCATCGGCGGCGACGAGTTCGTGGTCATTCTCCAGGGCCTCGCCCCCGGCCTGAATCTGCAGGACGAAGCGCGGAGCATCTGCCAGAAAATCTTCATCGAACTGTCCCCACCGATCACCATCGGCAACGACCAGCGCCACATCGGCACCAGCCTCGGCGTCGCCGTGTTCCCCGACCATGCGCCGACCATGGATCGGCTGCTGCACATTGCGGATCTGGCGATGTACGAGGCCAAGCGCAGCGGGAATAATCAGTATCGGTTAGGTGGCGAAAGCCCGGTGCGGGCAAGTGCACCGGGATTTGGAATGTGAGCGTTAACGCTCCACCGGCTTGATATCCACAATCGTCCCGTTGGTAATCATCACCATCACGTACTTGTCGTTCATCTGCACCCACTGCGCCTGGGGATCGGGTTGCTTGAGGCCTTTCTGTTTCCAGTTGTTGATGGCTTTTTCGCTGCGCTGATAGACATCCGGAGCACGGTCGTTGACCTTCAGTTCGCGGCCGTCGATGGGCGAACGTTCGACGGTGTCGGTCGAGGTTGGCGCCGCTTGAACGAGCGGGCTGATCCCGGTGATGCCGGCGACGAGGGCCAGGCTGGCGATCAGGGTCTTGTTGTTCATCGGTGAACCTCCTTCAGATGTGTGATACCTGAACTCCGACTGCGGGGTTCTGGAATCATTCCTTGTTTTTTGATGATGCCGGACTTGAGATTGTAGCCATCCCCCGGAACGCTAACCGAGGCTCGCCCGCCACGGAGCGAATACAGTCAACGGCATTCATTTGCGATAAGATCCCGCGCGCCCCCGCCGAGTGAACAAGGACATCACCGTGAAAATCTACCTCATCGTCAATCTTGTGCTGCTTGCGGTTCTGGGCCTCTACGCTGTCAGTCTTTTCAATAAGCTCGTTGCCCGGCGCAACGAGATCAAGAACGCGTTTGCCCAGGTCGAAGTGCAACTCAAGCGCCGCTATGACCTGATCCCCAATCTGGTCAGCATCGCCAAGGGCTATCTGGCCCATGAGCGCGAAACCCTGGAAGCGGTCATCGCCGCGCGCAATACCGCCGTGGCGGGACTCGAAGCTGCACAGGCCAAACCGGGCAATGCCCAGCACATCGCGCAACTGGGCCTGGCGGACAGCGCACTCAGCAGCGCCGTGGGTCGATTGAACCTGACCTTGGAAGCCTATCCGGAACTCAAGGCCTCGCAGAACATGCAGCAACTGAGCGAAGAGCTGAGCAGCACCGAAAACAAGGTGAGTTTCGCGCGCCAGGCCTTCAACGACGCGGTCATGGCCTACAACACCCTCAAGCAGAGTTTTCCCGCGGTGCTGCTGGCAGCCAGTTTTGGCCATCGCGATGACGCCGTGCCGCTGAAGTTTGCGGATACGCTGGCAATCAAAACCGCACCCAAGGTTTCCTTCTGATTCCCGCCCAAGGACGGCACATGAACTTCTTCGAACAACAACACCAGGCCCGGCGCCATACCACCCGGCTAGTGATCCTGATGATCTTCGCGTTGCTGACGATGATTGCACTCATCAGCCTGCCCTTCGTCTTCTCCAGCATCGACAAATACTTGAGCGGGACTGGCACGCTCAAAGATGCCCTGCAGGCGCTGGCTATCGTTGCTGCATCGGTAAGCGGCGTCGTGCTGATCGGTGGACTGGTGAAATATTGGCAACTGCGAGCGGGTGGAAAAGTCGTCGCACAAAAGCTTGGCGGGAGATTGATCAACGACAATGCACACACGCCGGACGAACGACGCTTGATGAATGTCGTCGAGGAAATGGCGATTGCCTCCGGCACTCTTGTGCCTGCGGTGTATCTGTTGCCGGACGAGAGCATCAACGCCTTCGCAGCAGGCTTCACGCCCGAAGACGCAGCGATCGGGATTACCCAAGGCGCGGTATCGCTGCTCACCCGAGATGAGCTGCAAGGTGTGATCGCCCACGAGTTCAGCCATATTTTCAACGGGGACATGCGCCTCAATACCCAACTTGTGGCAGCTGTTCACGGCCTGCTGGTGTTGGGGCTGGCCGGAACGTTGATCCTCGTCGCTCTGGTAAAAGCCAATATGAACAACAAACCCCGAAAAAAGGACAAGGACGATAAAAACGAATTCGTTTTGATGTGCATTGCGCTGTTTGTTGGCGTTGTTCTATTCGTCGGTGGGTTTCTCGGAACATTCTTCGCCAGCCTGATCAAAGCGGCAGTCAGCCGGCAACGCGAGTTCCTCGCCGATGCCAGCGCGGTGCAGTACACGCGTAATCCGCAGAGCATTGTTGGCGCCCTGAAGAAGATCGCGACCCACACGCAGGGTTCGACGATCAGTGCATCAGGGGCCAGCGAGTTCAGTCATTTGTATTTCAGCACCGGTGTTTCGAACCCGCTGAGTCGCCTGTTTGCCACGCATCCCAATCTAAGCGAGCGAATCCGGCGTATCGATCCACAGTGGGATGGCAGCTTTGCACCCGTTGAAAAGGTTGAGGCTGCACTCGAGCGCGGGTAGGCATCCGCTTTCGCGCGCGGGAACCGGTCTGCATTGGCTGCCAACCCCTGCGCCTTTGCTCCCGGTCTGAATGATTCCATCCAGATGGATTGATCCGCCCTGCGCATCAATCCATGCCAACTATGCAATTAACAGATCGATCCCCCTGCGCCACTATCCGCCCCAATAAAAACCGTGCGCCGCCTCCCCGTCGCGCACGTCATAAAAGCGGTGGAGTATTTTTCGATGACAGCCTCAATCCCACACGGCGGCTCGCGGGCCGGCGCTATTTTCCGGGTCACCTCGGGCAACTTCCTCGAACAGTTCGACTTCTTTCTGTTCGGCTTCTACGCCACGCAGATCGCGGCGGTGTTCTTTCCGGCGAGCAGTGAGTTTGCTTCCCTGATGATGACGTTCGCGGTGTTCGGCGCAGGCTTTTTGATGCGTCCGCTGGGGGCGATCGTGCTCGGTGCGTACATCGATGACGTCGGGCGTCGCAAAGGTTTGATCGTCACCCTGTCGATCATGGCCAGCGGCACGATATTGATTGTGCTGGTACCCGGATACGAAACCATTGGTCTGTTTGCCCCGGCACTGGTGCTGGTCGGGCGCTTGCTGCAGGGTTTCTCGGCCGGTGCTGAACTGGGCGGCGTTTCGGTGTATCTCTCGGAGATTGCCACACCGGGCCGCAAAGGTTTCTTCACGGCCTGGCAGTCGGCCAGCCAACAGGTTGCGATCATCGTTGCAGCTGCGCTGGGCTTTGCCTTGAACCAGTGGATGGCGCCGGACGTGATTGCCGATTGGGGCTGGCGGATTCCGTTTTTCGTCGGTTGCATGATCGTGCCGTTCATCTTCCTGCTGCGTCGCAACCTGGCGGAAACCGAAGAGTTCGCCGCCCGCAAACATCGCCCGAGCATGAAAGAAGTGTTCCGCACCCTCGGCCAGAACTGGGTCGTGGTGCTTGGCGGGATGTTGATGGTTGCCCTGACCACCACCGCGTTCTACCTGATCACCGTGTACGCGCCGACCTTCGGCAAAACCGTGCTGCACCTGAGCACGTCGGATGCGTTGCTGGTGACGTTGCTGGTGGGCGTTTCGAACTTCTTCTGGCTGCCGATTGGCGGCGCGCTGTCCGACCGGATTGGCCGTCGTCCGCTGTTGATTGCCATGTCGTTGCTTGCCCTGGCCACCACGTATCCGGCGCTGTCGTATCTGGTGCAGGCGCCGAGCTTCAGCCACATGCTGATGTCGCTGCTGTGGCTGTCGTTCATCTACGGCATGTACAACGGCGCGATGATTCCGGCGCTGACCGAAATCATGCCGGTGGAAGTGCGGGTGGCCGGTTTCTCGCTGGCCTACAGCCTCGCTACTGCCGTGTTCGGTGGGTTCACGCCGGCAATGTCGACCGTCCTGATTCAGTACACCGGCGACAAAGCCGCACCGGGTTACTGGATGAGCGTCGGCGCGCTGTGTGCGTTGTGCGCGACGCTGTATCTGTATCGCCGTGCGGGCGGTCGTCTGCAACCTGCGGTCGCTTGAGGAGCCAGCCAACATGAAAAAGCTCTTCAATCTGACCGCCCTCGCCCTCCTCGCCTTCAGCGCATTCGCCCAAGCCGAGGAGTTGCGGGTGATGACTTCCGGCGGCTTCACCGCGGCTTATAAAGTCCTCGGCCCGAAGTTCGCCGCGAACACCGGCAACACCCTCGACACCATTCTCGGCCCGTCGATGGGCAAGGCCCCGGAAGCGATCCCCAATCGTCTCGCCCGGGGTGAGCAGGCCGACGTGGTGATCATGGTCGGCTACGCCCTCGACGACTTGATCAAACAAGGCAAGGTCGACCCGGCTTCTCGGGTTGAGCTGGCGGATTCACGGATCGGCCTGGTGGTGCGCGAAGGCGCGCCGAAACCGGACATCAGCAACGTCGACGCCCTGAAGAAAACCCTGCTCGATTCGCAATCGGTGGCCTACTCGGACAGCGCCAGCGGCGTGTACATCGAGCAGCAATTGTTCAAGAAGCTCGGCATCGAAGATCAGCTGAAACCGAAAGCCAAGATGATCCCGAAAATCCCGGTGGGCTCGGTGGTCGCCACCGGCGATTATCAACTGGGCTTCCAGCAGGTCAGCGAATTGCTGCCGGTGCCGGGGGTGAGTTTTGTCGGGAAGATTCCGGAGTCGGTGCAGTCGGTAACACGTTTTGCAGCGGGGATTCCGGTCGGTGCGCAGCATCCGCAGGAAGCCAAGGCGTTGCTCGCCTATCTGGCCGCGCCGGCCGCCCAGGCCGACGTACAGGCCACGGGGCTGGACTCGGTCAAGCGCTGACCTTCGGCGGCTGGACTTTCATTTCCACCACCAGCCGCTCCAGTTCCAGTGCCGCCGGGGTCAGCGTACGGCCCCGGCGCTTGATGATGCCCACGCTGCGCATCACTTGCGGATCGGTCAGCGGCACCCGCGTCAGGATCGGATGATCCGCCGCCGGCATCGCCATCAATGGCACCGCCGCCACCCCCAACCCCGCTTCCACCAGTCCGATCATCGTTGTCACGTGCAAGGTTTCGCAGATGCTCGGCCGCTGCGGCACCACCTTCGCCAGTGCCTGATCGAGCAAAAAGCGATTGCCCGAAGTCTTGTCCAGCGAGATGTAATCCTGCTGGTAAAACTCGTCCCAACTGACGCTGCTGCGCCCGGCCAACGAGTGATCGCGACGACAGGCCACCACGTAACTCTCCTGCACCAGCGGCTCGAAATCCACGCCCGCCTCCTGGGTACCCATGAAACTCAGGCCGAAATCCGCCTCGCCATTGACCACTGCCGTCAGCACGTCATGGGCGCTGGAGTCGAGGACTTTGACTTTGATTCGCGGGAACTGCTGGTGATAGCGGGCGACCACCCGTGGCATGAAGTAATACGCCGCCGACGGCACGCAGGCGACGGTAACGTGGCCCTGCCGGTTCGAGGCAACTTCACTGATGCCGAGCAACGCCACGTCCAGATCATCCAGCAAACGCTCGACACTCGGCATGAAGCCACGTCCGGCCTGGGTCAGGCTGACTTTGCGTGTGGTGCGCTCGAACAGCTTCACGCCAAGGGCGTCTTCAAGCTTTTCGATGCGTCGGCTCAGGGCCGGTTGCGAGATGCGCACGGTGTCCGCGGCCTTACGGAAACTGCCCTGCTCGACCACGGCGCGAAAGGCTTGCAGGTCGTTGAGGTCGAAGTTGATGGCCATGGGAGACTCGGGAGGAATTGATTCGCTGAGGCTATAAATGTAACCAATTGATGCAAATTATTACAGAACCTCGATTCGATCCCCCCATAGGGCGGCCAGCCCCGGCCTACTGGATGGGTGCCGGAAATTGTCGCTGGATCGTCGCCAGGGTTCGACGCCGAATCCAGCCGCTGGCCAGGCGGATCGCCAGCCAATACGGTGTGAACAACCATCGGGTTCGAGTGTTGGGGCAAAACACGAACGTTTCGGTGCGTAACGTACGTGCGCCCTCTGCCTGCTCGATGACTTGAAAACGCAACACCAGCCTGGCGACGCGGGAATCGTCCAGCGACATGAACGCCGGAGCATCCGCCACAAGGCAAGCGTCCAGATCCGGGCGCCAGAAACGCCCCGCCAGTCCCAGGGACACTTCGTGGTCAGTGCGCCGCAGCAAGGTGAAGGTGTCAAAACCGAACGGCGCGGGCGCGGGTTGCGGTCGGTTGCCGATGGCTCTGATCAGCTTTGCCGGCAGTTCGCGCAGGCGAAGCAAGGCATCGGCCACCCGATCCGCGCGCATGTCCAAGGCACACACGGCGGCGATGATGGCATCGGGCTGAGCATCAATTGCGCCCGATTGGTGAAACTCGTAAAAATTGAATCGCGGAAGAAACGGCGAGGGTGAAATCCCGTGGGCATCGGTTCCGTCGCCATAGATCCCGAGCGTTTTCCAGAATGTCCCGAACATGCAGTGGCTTCCCTTTTCATCCGGTGGAGAAATCCGGAGTCCTTTCGGGAGTGCCCGCAGACATCCCCGAAAGTTCCGACAGCATTGGCCCGTCAGGCTTCCAGACGTTCGCCGGTGCCGGCCGCCTGCGTGGCCTTTTCAGGCACGTAGCACGGCGGCACGGCGAGCGTGCGCCGAAGGTCGAGCTTCAATGCGCCCCAGGACAGACCGGCACCGAATCCGCACAGCACGACGTTCTGTGCCTGCGCTGTGCCAACTGCGCTGTGGCGAGACAGCACAATCGGAATCGATGTAGAGCTGGTGTTGCCGACATCGTCGATGTCGATCGGCATCTTCTCCGGCGCGACGCCGATCATCCGCCGCAGGTAGTTGAGCATGAACCCGTTTGCCTGGTGCAGCACCAGCAAGTCGAGCGACGCCGGCGTCAACCCCGTCGCTTCAAGCAGCGACTTGACGGTCTGCGGTACCCGGTTCAGTGCAAAGTTCATCACCGCCGTACCGTCCATTTGCAGACGCTGGATCGAGGCACGAGTCTGGCTGTCACCCTCAGGCGTGTAGGCGATGTCGGATTCCAGGGCCTCACGACCACTACCGTCGGCTCCGCACAGGAACTCGAACGTCCCTTCGCCCGCCTCCAGCAGAGTGGCCGACGCCGCATCGCCAAACAGCATCTTCACATGCCGGTCGCGCCCGTCCAGCAGCTTGGTGGTCACATCCCCGGTGCACAGCAACACCTTTTTGCAGGCGCCGGCGGCGATCAGCGCGCCGGCCTGAACCAGCGCAGTGACGTACCCCGAGCAACCGGCGGACACGTTCAGTACCAGACAGTGCTGGGGCAGTCCGAGCGCCTGCTGAACCAGGAAACCGACGCCCGGCACCCACGAGTCCGGAGTCTGGGTCACGACGATCAGTCCGTCGATCTCCTGCGCTGCGCACACGCCCTGATCCAGCAGGTGACGGCACGCGGCGATCACCAGGTCGGACGTGTCCAGCGATCCGGCTTCCCTGATCGATTCGATGCCAGTGCTTTTGGCGATGCGGGCCACTTCCTTGGCGCCGAACAGTTCGGCGAAGTCGTCCAGCCCCACACGCCGCTCGGGCAACGCGGACGTGACCGCACGCACGGTCACTCCGCAAAGGGTGCGCAGGGTCATGCGGTTTCCTTCATTTTCAGGGTTACCAGATCAAAGATGTCCTGCACCGTCACGATACGGTCCATCTCTTCGCCAGACACCGTCACGCCGGTCGATTCGAACACCAGGGCGACAATGCCGATCCTGGCCATCGAGTCCCAGTTGTCACTGTTCTCCAATCGGACATCGCCCTTCAGTTCATCCAGCGGCAGGGTCAGGATTTCCGCGATGCTTGCGCGCATTGCTTCGAGTACGGCCATGTTGTCATTTCCTTATAACGTGGTAATCAGGTCTTACGACCCGCTGAGGACGCCGGGATGGCGCATTTTCTTGAAGCGACTGGTGAACAGTGGCGTGTCGCTGACGGAAATCAGCCGGGGCAACTGCTCCGGTGACAGCACGTCGCGAATCGCCGCATACAGACGTGGCTTGAACGCTTCCAGCGTTTCCGGTTCCAGCAAGGTGAACCGCGCGGCCACGATCTGACCGAGCAACGGGTTGGGCTGACCGTAGACCACGACGTCAGAAACGTTGTCGATGCCCATCAACACGCTCTCCACGTGAGACGGGAACACCTTCTTGCCGCCGACGTTGATCACATCGACCGCCCGCCCGCTGACCCTGAAGTACCCGTCGCGCTCTTCCGCCAGGTCCTGGGTAATCAGATAACCATCATCGGACAGCTCGCCCGGGCCGCTCAGGTAACCGAGCATATTGGTCGCTCCGCGCACCTGCAGAATGCCGTCGACCACCCGCAGGCTGTAGGCCGGATCCTCGACGATCATCCAGGCGCTGTCGCCGTCCAGACCCCGACAGGGCAACACACCGATTTCCGACATGCCGTACAACTGGTTCAGCCGCACCTGCGGCAATGTGCGGGCGATGCGTTGAATGGCTTCGGGCGAACTCGGCTCGGAGCCGAAATAGATACGTTGCAGGCTGCCGGTGTCCCAGGTCTGGAACACGCCGGTGATCGTCGTCAGGTTCAAAAGCGTCGGCGACACGTGCAGCGTTTGCACCTTGAACGTTTCGATACAGCGGCCGACTTCCTGAGGCGAACGTTCGTTGGGCAGGACCAGCGTCCCGTGTGTGGCCAGCGCCTGCAGGACGGTGACCAGCCCGCCGATGTGGTCGAACAGCAGGAACGCCAGAATCGCGCCACATTGCTCGGCCTTCAGATAACGCTCGAAGAACGGTGCGATGTCGTGCACGACGCCCTTGGCCGGCCCGGTCGAGCCGGACGAGAACACAATGAAACCGGCCTGCCGGCGCGACAGGAGACCGTCGACAGTCGGCGGCACCGCAGCACCATCGTTCGCCAGCACCGAGTAACCCTGCGGCCCGTTCCCCGTCACGGTAAACCGTGCGCCGGCAGCGTTCGCCAGATTCACCAACTGCTCGCCGTTTTTGGGCACCGACAACGCCACGACATTGTTGCGTCGCCACAGTGCGAACAGCAGGCAGACGCTGTTGAAGCTGTAATTGTCGACCAGCAGCACACAGCAATCGCTGACCGATTGCGCCGCCAGCGACTCGGCATAGGCGTCGATCTGTCGGCATAGCTCGGCGTAAGTGAAGCGACCTTCGTCGCTGATGATCGCCGGCCTGTCCGCGCCGGCCTTCAGATGTTCCAGAAATGTTTCGACTTGCATGTCCACCTCTCGATAAAGGTGCCGCCCTACGACGGCGACCGTTGAGTCAATTGGCCAGAGCCTCTGCACCGACCGCCGTCAGGGCTGACTCCAACCGGTTCATGACATACGCGCACAGCGTGCCGAGTGTCGCGAACGGCGTGGCGGTCGCAGGCAGGTGGGAGGTATCGGCCAGGTGCACTTCGGCACCGAATCGATGGCGGATCTTTTCTTCGGTGTCGACGAGGATCGAGACCAGGGTCATGGAGTCGATGGTGCCTTCGACGCCATATAGCGGGCTGTCTTCACCACGGGACAGGTCGATGGGTTCGCTCAGTAACAGATCCTGTTGCCGCACAGCGGTTTCGACCAGGGTTTTGACTTCGTTCAGCATTCCAACATTCCTTTATTGGGGGTGCGTCCACGGGTTCGCTAGGTTTGGGGTAGCGGCTCGTTCGCCTTCGGTTGACGGGTCAGCACGGTCCTCATGTCGACGAACACGCCGCTTTTCAAGCCGTAGTCGGCGGGTGCGCCGATCACATCGCGGATGTCCTCGGCACGCTGGGCGGCGGAGATCATGTAACCAGGGGCAAGGGCCCGTTGTTGAAGGGAACGCAGATCCGGAAAATCGGCGGTCCTCTGACTGAAGCTCACTTGCCGCGACAGCCCGGTGTCGACATTGCACAGGCCCAGCACGGCAAAGAAGATGTCCGGGTTTTCTTCGGCGTAGACACCGCCCAGTGCCGCCAGCGCCGCTTTCGACAGGCTGTAGGTCAGCGTGCCCGCGCGAAAGCGCACACCGGCCATCGAAGCCGACAGCACGCAGGTGGTCGGTCGATGCGCCGAGGCGAGGATCAGATCGAGAATGGCCTTGTTCGCCAGCACATTGACGTTGAGCACATGCTGTACGTCCGCCACCGAAAACTCCTCGCCCCGGGCCGGCACGTTGCCGCTGATCCCCGCGTTGAGAAAGAGCACATCGACACCCCGGCTCAGGATCTCGGCGAACGGCCCTTTGAACAACTCACCCATGTCGCCGGTTTTCGAAAGATCGAATGACCGGAACCGGAAGTTCGGGTGCGACATGAAGCGGTAGGGTTCCCGCCTGGAAGTGCCGAACACGGTATAGCCGTGTTTCAGATGCAACTCGGTCAGCGCCTCGCCGATGCCGCTGCTCACGCCGGTGATGAACACCCGTTTGCCAGTTGGATGAGGCAGGTCGCGCTCTGTGGTGCTCATCAGAATTTACCGGCCGAAAAGCCGCCGTCCACTGGCATCACGGTGCCGGTGACGAACGATGAAGCATCGCTGAGCAGCCACAGGATCGCCGCAGAAATTTCGCCCGGATCGGCGAAACGTTTCATTACCGTGACCTGAAGTTTGTGTTTCGTGGACTCCGGGTTGGCCTTCAGGCGTTCCTCCGAGTTCATGCCGCCCATCGTCGGGCCGGGACACACCGCGTTGACGCGAACCGGATGGCGCTCCGGCAATGCCGCCTCCGCAGACTCGATGGCGCAGACCTGGGTCAGCATGTTCAGGGCGGCCTTGCTGGTGGAATAGGCACTCTGTCTGGCAACGCCCAGCAGGCCGGCACAGGACGACACGTTGACGATCGAGCCACCCGGATGCTTCGAGATCAGATTCGTCTGGTGTTTGAGCAACAGCAGCGGGCCCAGCAGGTTGATCTCCAGCACGCGTTTCCAGTCGGCGAAATCCATGTCACGGATCGGTGCGTGTTTCGAGGTGACGCCGGCGTTGTTCACCGCCAGGTCGAGTCGCCCGTGGCGGTCGTTGATGATCCTGAACAGCTCGGCCACCGATGCCTCGTCCGTAACATCGCTCTTGATGAACATGCAGCGTTCGCCGAGCCGGCTTTGCGCGGTCAGGCCGTCATCCTCGTTGCGACCGGTGATGTAGCAGATGCAACCGGCTTCGACGAGCTTCTGGCTGACGTTGAAACCGATGCCGCGCGTACCCCCGACAACCAGGGCGATTTTTCCGGTGAAATTCATTTCAGACTTTCCTCATAGTGCAATTGCAGTTTTTCCGGCCGGCGGTAGTCAGGATTGACGCAGCAGTACACCCGCTCGGCCATGGGATCCTTCTTGTCACGGAAACAGAACGCATCGCCCCGGCAACGGTTGACCCGTCCGGCCTGACCGGTGAGCTCCTTGGCGATGAAATGGTTGTCGGCCAGCATGGCGCGGCCGAATCCGACGAAATCGGCATCGCCGCTCTCGATGATTTCGTTGGCTTGCGACACATCGCTGACCGAACCGGTGAAACCCACCGGAATCCGCACAAAACCTTTGAGGTAGCGGCATCCCGCACGCGACAGGGCCAGCGCCTGCGCCTTGTTCCTGAAAAAGAACGGAAAGGTTTCGCTGACACCTGTGGAACAGGTGATGGCCGCCACTCCGGCGGCCTCGAGCGCGACCACGACATCCCCCAGCAGACTCGCGCGCTGGCCTTCCTCACCCAGCCCGTCGTCGATGCCCAAACGCACGGTGACCGGCACCTGATCGCCGGTGGCCGCACGGATGCCTTCGACGATGGCTAGCAGCAATCGGGCCCGTTTGAGCGGGCTGCCGCCCCATTCATCCTCGCGGTGGTTGGTCCGCGGCGACAGGAAACTGCTGACCAGATAGCCGTTCGATGCCTGGACCTGGATCAGGGCGGCACCGGCCGCTTGCGCAAGCCGGGCGGCAGACGAGAATTGATCGACGCAGCGCAGGATCTGCGTGTGCGACATCGCCACCGCCCGCGCCTGGGGATAGGCCTTGAGGATCGCAGCGGACGCGATACCGCTCGGGCTGAGGATGATGCCCTGCTCCGACGGCATCGACTGCGGGCCGTAGTGCTGCAGCTGCACGCCCAGTGGAAAGCTTCTCTGCCGGGCGACTTCGAACAGCGGACGCAAGGCGTCGGCGTGAGCCGGCGACGTCAGTTTCAGGCCACGGCTGTTGTAGCGTGCGTCGGCATCCACACTGGCGTTGCCGAGAAAGCCGAAACCGGCCCCGCCGTCCATCAGCGATCGGTAGACCGCAAAGAACGCCGGCAAGGGCAAGCCGTGTTCGTCACACAGATCCATGCCCAGGGACGAAAAGTACATCCGGTTTTTCGCAACCACCTGCGCGCCCAGTTGCAGCACGCCGGTGGCCGGCATCGGCTCGTCGATGTCATTGCTCATGCGCGCAACGCCCCGAGGGCCGCCTCGTCCAGATTGACGAATCCACGCTTGATCATGTCGCTCAGAGTCTGCAGGTCTTCGAACCCCAGTGCCGGGAATTCCCACGACGCGTGCCGGCCGTGGCCGCCACTGAGGATGGCGGAGGAGAAATCCAGCTTGCCTTCATAACGGATGTGCAGCCTGGCCGAGTCGATGAAGTCGGTCTCCGGCATCGTCGTCACGCAGCCGCTCTTGCCCAGGCCCAGCAACTCCACATCGGCCTTGCGGCCCTGGCCATCGCTGACGCTGCACGCCAGTTTCGAAGGGTCGATGGGCGCGAACCAGTCGCTGGACTGAATGAAGATGTTCCGCGTTTTCTCGAACAGGCGGATGTCGATCACCGTAGCCTTGGTGTCGATGGTGGTGAACAGGGTCTGCCGCTGATAGAACGCCACTCGGAAGAAGATTTTCTTCGGCGATGTGCTGTCGGTCGGGGTCATGTTGTCGACCACCAGTTCGATGGGGTACATCAACTCCGCATAGGCGAAGAAGCTCGCGTTCAGTTCATTGACGCTGACGGTCACGTCACCCCGCGCATAACCGGTGTGGTGATACAGATGGTGATACACCGCCTGGCGCGCCGCTTCGATGAACATGGTGCCGGGCACATGTTCGTGGGACTTGCGGTAGAAAAAGTAGTTGTCGGCGTTGTTGATGAAGCGGAACGAACTGGCACGGCGGATGGCCGGAACCGACTCGCACAAACTCGCCACTGCCTGCTCCGGGCTGACGTTGGCAGCCGCGCCCTCCAGCAGGGCCGGAGTGACGATCTGGTACGGCAGCGCCCTCACCCGGCTCCATTCGTCGTCCGCCTCCGTGCCGCCCACGCGGCTCCTTTTCTGCACGTCGGGTGTCAGCTCAAAGGTTCGCTGCGAGCCACTGCCGGCCGAAAACCGGCGCGCCAACAGGTCATTGTCGGCAGCCTGCAGAAGCGCTTCGTCGATGTGTAGCGGCAGCGCGACTCTCGGGGCGCAGATCAGTACGTCATCGGTCGAGCCTTTGTGCAAAAGCTCCGGTGAAATGCTCTCGTTGTTCATGTCGGGTCCACTCATTCTGGTCGTTGTTGTCTTGAAGGCAGGTGAAATCCCGCCGGCTACGAGGCCTGCTTGACGTCCCGCGCTTCGCCTTTGGGGGGCTGCGGGGCGAGGGTCGATTGCGGCAGCCAGGTCTCGACGACCGGGGCCACCGACAGGCTGTGGGTGCCCGCCACGATTTGCACGATCAGCTCTTTTTCCCGCTGCCGTGCGGCGGCGATCGACCGCTCCTTGACGTGGCCATAGCCGCGAATCGAGTCCGGCAGATTCGCCCACTCCACAAACAACGGCAGGTTCTCCGCGCTCAGGTTTGGCAGCAGGCGTTGCAGTGTCTGCTCGTAGTCGAGCAACAGACGCCGCTCCTCACGGCGCTCGGCGGACCAGCCCAGCGGATCGAAGCGGGTGTGGCGCAACACGCGGCCCTTGGCCAACACCTTCAGCAGCGGCAACACCCAACCGGAGACGGCGATCTTCTTCGGCTCGCCGTTGCCGTCCTTGCGGTTGCGCATCAGGGGCAACGCGAAGTGGAACTTGAGCCTGACACCACTCTCGAAGCGGGCTTTGATTGGCGCCATGAAGCGACTGTCTGTGAGCAGCCGCGCGACTTCGTACTCGTCCTTGTAGGCCATCAACTTGAACAGGTTGCGTGCCACGGCCTCGGTGAGCGGGCTGTCATCGCCGATCGCAGGCGTCGAACGAAGCAGGTCGATCACCTGACGGTAGCGTGCTGCATAGGCCGCGTCCTGATAGTGGGTCAGGAACACACTGCGGGTCTCGACCAGCCGTTCGATGCTTTCGCGCCGAGCGGCAAGGTCGATGATCGACACCGGCGACACGTCGTTACTGGCCGGGTCGAGATATGGCATGACGAACGCCGGCTCCTGAGCCCACAGCCGCCCCCAGGCGAACGCCAGGTGGTTGGCGGCGGCGCTGCCGGCCTGATCGATGGCTTCTTTCAGCGCTTGCAGCGACACCGGCACCGTCCCCCGCTGCCAGGCATAACCCAGCAACAGCATGTTGGCCTGCATCGGATCGACAAGGTTGTTGGCCAGTTGTGCCGCATCCAGCGCGTGGTAGTGCTCGGCACCCACCCGTTGCTTGAGGAAGGCTTGAATCGCGGCGGTTTCGATGCGCAATTCGGTATTGCGCAGCATCGCTCCCGTCTGGGTCTGGGCGGTGTTGGCAATGACCACCGTTTTACCTGCCCGCAGTGTCGTCAATGCATCGTCTTCGCTGGCAACCACAAGATCGGCCGCAAGCAACAGGTCGGCACCACCCAGGTCGATGCGATGCTGGTGCAGCACGTCGGCCGCGTTAGCCAGACGCACATGGCTGAGCACCGACCCGCCCTTCTGGGCGAACCCGGTGAAATCGAGCACGCTGACCGCCCGGCCGTCCAGATGCGCAGCCAGGGCAACCGTGCGTGCCACCGTCACGATTCCGGTGCCGCCGATGCCTGCCAGCAGCATTTCATACGGGGTTTCGAGTGAGCACGAAGACGGCAGTGCCAGTGCCTCGGCGCGGGCCAGAACCTGGCGGCTGTCGGCTTGCCGACGGTATTGCGCGCGCGGTTTGCCGGTCACCGTGACAAAGCTCGGGCAGAAGCCCTTGATGCAGGACAGATCGGTGTTGCATCCGTGGGGATCAATCCGGCGCTTGGTGCCGAACGGAGTCGCGACCGGTGTCACGGACAGGCAATTGGACTTGACCTGACAGTCGCCACAGCCTTCGCACACGGCTTCGTTGATCAATACTTCGGTTTTCATGACAGGCGTCGGCAACTGTTTCTTGCGCCGACGCCCCTCGATGGCGCAGACCTGATCGAACACCAGCACACTGACACCCCGTGTCTCGCGCAACTGTCGCTGAACCTCTTCCAGCCGCTCACGGTGGAACAGCTCGACGCCCTGCGGAAGGCTGCCCGGCGCTTCGAAGCGTTGCGGATCGTCCGCCACCACCACGACCCGGTGGGCGCCTTCGGCTTGCATCAGTTCGACGGCTTTCTTGACCGTCAGTTTGCCGTCGATCGGCTGGCCGCCAGTCATGGCCACCGCATCGTTGTGCAGCAGCTTGTAGGTGATGGTCGCGCCGGCCGCAATGGCCTGACGGATTGCCAGATAGCCAGAATGGAAAAACGTACCGTCGCCGATGTTCTGGAAAATGTGAGGGGTTTCGACGAAGGGCGCCTGCCCCAGCCAGTCGACCCCTTCGCCCCCCATCTGCACGCTGCCGCTGGTTGCACGTTCCGGCATGCGCGCCGCCATCGCGTGGCAGCCGATACCGAGCCGCGCCTCGCTGCCTTCCGGCACTCGGGTGGAGGTGTTGTGCGGGCAACCCGAACACAGGTACGGCGTACGGCGGATCCAGTCATGAGTCCGGCTAACCGCAGGCAGATACCAGTACTCGGGCACTCTCAGTGTGATGCCCAGACCTTGCAGCCGTTGTTGAAGCATCGTCGCGAGGCGCGACGGCCTCAGTTCTTCGTGATCCGAAATCAACGGAGCGCCGCTTTCGTCACGCTTGCCCAGGATGACGGCACGCTGCCCGGACTCCGCGTTGTAGAGCGCTTGCTTGAGTTGCTCTTCGACGATGGCTTGCTTCTCTTCGACGATCAGCACCTGATCGGCCCGCTTCGCCCAGGCCTCCAGCACCGGTGACAGCGGGTAGACCAGATTGATCTTCAGCAGTGCCACACCGGCACTTTCCAGCTGTTCAAGCGAAACCCCGCCCTGCTGCAAGGCCTGGCGTACATCGCCATAGGCCTTGCCGATTGCGCCGATCACCAGCCTCGGCTGCTCCGGTGCCGTCACGGCGATATCGATCGGGTTGGCCAGCGCAAATGCACGGGCAGCGTCGAATTTGTAGGGAAGCCGCCGCTCGATCTGCATGCCCGGCAGGTCGGGCCAGCGCCAGTGCAGGCCGTCCGGCCCCGGATCGATATCGGGCGTGACGAATCCTGGCAACGGGGACGACTCGACGGAGGTGGTGGCCTCAACAGTCTCGGTGATGGCCTTGAAGCCGACCCATAGCCCGGACACCCGCGACAACGCCCAGCCCCACAGGCCGCAGCGTTCGTAATCGGCCAGTCCCGCCGGGTGAATCACCGGCAGCCCCCAGGCCATCAGGGTGCGGTCGGACTGATGGGACATCGACGACGAAACGCAGCCATGGTCGTCGCCGGTGACCACCAGGACGCCCCCGTTGGGCGATGATCCGTAGAAGTTGCCGTGCTTGATCGCGTCCCCGGAGCGGTCGACGCCAGGGCCCTTGCCGTACCAAAGGCCATAGACACCGTCATAGCGCTTTTTCGGATCGGTCTCGACGCGTTGAGTGCCGATCAGTGCCGTGGCCGCCAGATCTTCGTTGATGGCAGGCAGGAAGCGGATATCTGCACTTTCCAGCACGTCTTTGCTTTTCATCAACTCCCGATCCACGCCCCCCAGAGGCGAACCGCGATAGCCGCTGACGAACCCGGCGGTGCGCAAGCCGTTGGCCCGGTCCAGCGCCGACTGGGACAGAAGCAACCTCACGAGCGCCTGCTGACCACTCAGGAAAATGCGCCCGTTCGGCGTCGCGGATTCACGCGAATAGATGGAGTGAGCCTCAGGCTGGCGGCCAGACTGCGACGCTGCAACTGCCCCTTTCCCGGCCGCTGCCGTGGGCGTCCCCTGTGAGTGTTTGTCGGACTGAAGCCGCAGGTGTTCCGGATCAATGGCGTCTGAGTACACAGTTTCAAATCCTTATGAAAACTTCACGTTAAATGTGCTTGTTTACCCACTACAGCGAATGCGAATTCAGTACTTACAGTGATCTTCCATCAGATCCCGAGAGTTACACCTTCGCCATCAGGCCCCTCTTGCAAGACCTGAAACAAGCGGTTCGCAACCGCTCGAATACTCATTCATCGCAAAATCATTGACGCCACTATTCCGTCAAGCCAACAACCCCGGGCACAACTTTTCCTGGTGCGCTCGCGCAAACCATCGGCAAACTTTAAAACAAACAATTCCCGACCATTGCCGTAGGTTTAAATAACTAAAAAAGCCCGGACATAAATCTAAAGTTCGCGAGTGCGCTTCAAATCAAGTACAGCATCCGGCCGCCACGAAGAGCGTGGTTTAAAGACGTTTGACTGAAATTCTGGAAATTAGAAGCGCCCGGCCCGCCGCCTGAAACGCGAGCTGAAAATGAACGAATGCTCGGTAGCCCGCCGGGCCAAGGGCAAAATGCGCACGTTCGACGTCGAGAAATGCCGAGTGCACATTACGTTGTTGGATGTTTTGAAGATGGGCGCCGCGTCAACGGGCAAACGCTTGCCAGCCGCCACGCGGGGCGTGTCGCAAGCGAGCCGGACAGGCACAGATAACGGGCGTGCCGCCCCCTTGGAATTCGAGTACAAGGTTTCAAATCCTTATGAAAACTTAACTTCAAGCGGGCTTTCCTGCCCACCCTGTCGAATGAGACCTGATACTTGCTGCGGCGCCTTGCCAAGCGGCCAGCACAATACAGGTGTGTGGTCGCAACCGCCTCGCCGCAGACTTCTTGTTTGCGGTGAAACGGGATAAACAATCGTTATTTGCAAACTCCCTGCAACGATCATTTAACGACCTGCTTTTGCGGGGAAAATAGTAAGTTCGGAGGAATTGCATTGTCAATCACTGTTACGAAAGTTTCACAAACAAAATAATTTAATGAACTACCTAGTCCACACAACCACCCTGCTCTGCTTTTAAAAACCATAAAAAAGACTTCGTTTTATCGAATAAGCTGCTGCTTTTATTGAGCAATACCGGCGAATCAAGCAACCCTCTTCACAACATTACACCCGTCATACAAGTTGCATGACCGGATAAAACTCTCCCCCACAAACCCGAACTTTTTAGTCGCTGTTCCAGAGAAACACTCTCCAACTCACTAAGACCAAAGTAGAACTTTACATGACCAGATATCGCCTGACGGTTCAAAGATGAACAGCATCATCAGAAACCGCCACCCACCACATCAGTTTCCCCCGCAGGTGGTGTGCCATGGGGCGAGCCTTTATCCTTGCCCTCCCGTCGTACCGTGTTATGGAGTTGTGCCATGCCCCATGAAGGCAACCTGTTGCAAGCCGCTGTCGTATTTCTGTTCGCGGCAGTGCTTACCGTTCCCCTGGCCAAGCGCCTGCAACTGGGCGCGGTGCTCGGTTATCTGTTTGCCGGAGTGATCATCGGCCCGTCGGTGCTGGGCCTGATCGGCAATCCGCAGAGCGTCAGCCATATCTCCGAGCTGGGCGTGGTGTTGCTGCTGTTCATCATCGGTCTGGAGCTTTCGCCGCGACGCTTGTGGGTGATGCGCAAATCGGTGTTCGGCGTCGGTCTGGCGCAGGTGCTTTTGACCGGTTCGGTGATTGGCGTACTGGCGTTGTCAGTGTTCGGCCAGCCGTTGAACAGCGCGATTGTTCTGGGCCTGGGTCTGGCCCTGTCGTCCACCGCGTTCGGTCTGCAAAGCCTCGCCGAGCGCAAGGAACTGACCAGCCCCCACGGTCGTCTGGCGTTTGCAATTTTGCTGTTCCAAGACATCGCCGCGATCCCGCTGATCGCCCTGGTGCCGATGCTCGCGGGCGTCGATCACCACACCAGCACTGCCGACGATGTGCGCCACAGTTTGCAGGTCTTGGGCAGCATCGCTGTGGTGGTGATTGGCGGACGATATCTGTTGCGTCCGGTGTTCCGCGTGGTGGCGAAAACCGGCCTGCCGGAGGTGTCTACCGCCACCGCATTGCTGGTGGTCATCGGCACCGCGTGGCTGATGGACATGGTCGGTGTGTCGATGGCGCTGGGCGCGTTTCTCGCCGGATTGCTGCTGGCGGACTCGGAATATCGCCATGAGCTGGAAGCGCAGATCGAACCGTTCAAAGGCCTGCTGCTGGGGCTGTTCTTCATCAGCGTCGGCATGGGCGCCAACCTCAGCCTGCTGCTCAGCGCGCCGATCACCGTGCTGGGGCTGACGCTGTTGTTGATTGGTTTGAAGTTGCCGCTGTTGTTTGTGGTCGGACGTCTGGCTGGCGGGCTGAGCAAAGTCAGCGCGATTCGCCTCGGTATCGTGCTGGCGGCGGGTGGTGAATTTGCGTTCGTGGTGTTCAAGATCGGTCGCGATCAAGGTCTGTTCGAGCCGCGTCTGTACGACCTGCTGGTGCTGACCATCACCCTGTCGATGGCCGTCACGCCGTTGCTGCTATTGATCTGCGCACGGCTGGTCAGCCCGAAGGTGCAGCCAGTGGAAGTGCCGGAGAAATTCCGCCAGATCGACACCGAAACTCCACGGGTGGTCATCGCCGGCATGGGCCGAATGGGCCAGATCGTGGCGCGGATCCTGCGGGCACAGAACATCAAGTTCGTGGCGCTGGATACCTCGGTGGAAACCATCGAACTGTCGCGCAGTTTCGGCGGCGTGCCGGTGTTCTACGGCGACCCGATGCGCCCGGAAATCCTCAGCGCGGCCAAGGTCGGGGAAGCGGAATATTTCGTGATTGCCAGGGACGATCCGGAGACCAACATCAAGACCGCCGAGATCGTGCGCAAGCTCTACCCGCACATGAAGATCATCGCCCGGGCGCGTAACCGGCAGCACGTTCACCGCCTGGTGGATGTCGGCGCCGATCCGATCCGGGAGACCTATTACTCCAGTCTGGAAATGAGCCGTCGCACCTTGGTCGGCCTCGGCTTGACCCAGGCCCAGGCCGATGCGCGAATCAAGCGCTTCAAGCACCATGACGAACAGGTACTGGAGGCCCAGCACGCGGTGTACGACGACGCGGCCAAAGTCCTGCAGACCGCGCAGGAAGCGCGGGCGGAACTGGCCAGACTGTTCGAGTCGGATCAACTGGAAGAACAATCGGGCAAGTCCTGAGCCCCGCAATCAATCCTTCCCGCGCAATGCGCGGGAAGGTTCTGATCAGGCCATCTCCAGCGTCCGCTCTTCCTGCACGGGCGCCACTTCAAACCGATCCGCCAGAAACGGCGTGATGTCCAGCGGCAGCGGCTCATCGTTGACCAGCTTATCCAGCAACACCCCGGTGATCGCCGACGTCAGCACGCCGGTGCGGAAATGCCCGCAGGCGTTCAGGTAGCCATCCACCCCGGCCATGGGCCCGAGAATCGGCAACTCATCCGGCGAGCCCGGCCGCAGCCCGGCCCAGGTGCGCTTGAGGTTGATGTCCGCCAGTTCCGGCAGACAACGCACCGCGCCCTGCACCAGCCCGGCGATTTCCGGCCAGGTGGTGGTGACGTCGAAGCCTTTGTCCTCGGTGGTGCTGCCGATCAGGATCTCGCCGTTGTCCTTCTGCGCCATGTAGCAATCGCTGGTGGTCAGGCAACCGTTGAGGATTTTCGGCAGGCGTTCGGTCAACAGGATCTGCCCTTTCACCGGTTTCACCGGAATGCGCACGCCAGTGGCCCACTCGCTGAGATCTGCCGCCCACGCACCGGCGGCGTTGATCAGGGTCTTGCAGTGAAATACCCCGGCTTCGGCCGTTTGCACGCCGGTCACCCGCGTACCGTGATGCAGAACGCCGGTGATGTTGGTGTTGACGTACATGTCCACACCATTCTGCCGGGCGCCTTCGGCGTAGGCGTCGGCGAGGCGGAACGGGCTGACCTGGTGATCGCAGAGAAACTCCAGCGCGCCACGCGCTTCATGACTGACGCTCGGCTCGGACTCGCGCAATGCCGCCTGATCGAGCCAGCGCACCTGATCGGCCAGGTGCGGAATGCAGCCGACGATGTGCTCGGCGTACAACCGGTCTTCATCGTCATAAATGACGAACTTGAGCCCGGTCTTCTCGAACTTGAAGTCCATCCCGTGGTTGTCTTTCAGCTCACGGTGCAGCGCCGGGTACAGCGCGTTGGACTGCAAGGCGAAATCGAAGAACGACGGCGGCAGAATGTGCGGCGTGCTGGAATCCACCGCCACCGCCGCGCCCTGGGTTTCGCGCTTGCGATTGGCCGACATCATGCGGAAGAAAATCACCCCGCAGCCCAGTCCCACCGACTCACCGATGGCCCACAAGCCGCCGGCCGAGGCACGGGTCGCGTTGCCCGGGCGCTTGGCGTCGATCATCGCGACCTTGAGATTTTTGCGCTTGGACAACTGATAGGCGATGGACGCGCCGATCACACCGCCGCCGGCGATGACCACGTCATAGAACTTACTCATGGGAAACGGCCTCCGTGCCGAGGGACTGGAACGCGGAAAAAGGAATCGGATCGACCGGGAAACGCGGCCGCAACCAGCCAACATCCTTGCGCCCGGTGGCCTGGCGCAAACGGTCGCTGCAATAGCCGACGCACATCCGCCCCTGACAGTCGCCCATGCTCACGCGGGTGCGCATTTTCAGGCTGGCGATGTCTTGCACGCCCTGCTCCAGCGCCCGGTCGATGTCGGCGCGGGTGGCGTGTTCACAACGGCAGATCACCGTGTCTGCCGCTGGCAATGCGATTTGCCCGACACCACGTTCGGTGTAGCGATCCACCGCCGCGCGGAAACGCACGATGGCTTTGAGTTTGCTCAGGTAACGGTCGCGGCGGACCCGTGCCAGTTCCTCTTCCAGCACACCGCGTTGCAGCAGGATCGAAGTGGCGGCGATCTTGCCGGCCAGCATCGCCGCTTCACCGCCGCGAATCCCGCCCATGTCACCAGCCAGATGCACGTGGGGCTCGCTGCTTTGCTGCCAGATGTTGGCGTTGGCGCGCAGGTAACCGTCGTCGCTGAAGCCGTGATCCAGGCCCATTTGCTGGCTCAACTGGGTACGCGGAATGAAGCCGTAACCGACCGCGAGCGTCTTCGCTTCGAAGCGTTCGACGCGGCTCATGTCCGGTTCCCACGTCGCCGAGTACGGCGCCACGCTGACGCTTTTCAGTTCGCCTTCGCCGTGTGCCTCGACCACGCCCCAGCCGTAGTTCATCGGGATGCCGTGCAACTTCAGGTAGGCGAGCATGCTCAAGCCATCAAGGAACAGTTGCGGCTTGTTCAGCAGCGCCAGGCTTTCCTTGGCAATCTTGCCGAACGCGCAGGCCTCGTAGACACCGGCAACACTCACGCCTGACGCGTGCAACTGGGTCGCCACCAGCGGCAACAGCGGCCCGGTGCCGGCGATCACCACTGGGCCCTGCGGTTTGACCACGCCGCTCTTGATCTGCAATTGCAGGCCGCCAAGCATGATCACGCCCGGCAGCGTCCAGCCGGGAAACGGCACGCTGCGCTCATGGCAACCGGCGGCCAGCAGCAGTTGCGGATAACTGATTTCGTGCAGACGCTCATCGCCATCGAGCACGACTAGCGAGCGGGTGCCTTCGGCGCCAACCACACGGTGATGCAGGCGCACATCGATCAGCCCGGCCTGCTCCTGAAAGTCACCGTGCAATTTGCTCAGTGCTTCGGAATAGCGCGGCCCCAGGTAATCCAGCTGCACGCCGTCACGCAGCGGCCCGCGATAGACCACACCACCCAGGCGCGACGCCTCCTCAAGCAATGTGCTGCGCACACCATGGCGCGCCAGTTCGATGGCCGCCGCCATCCCCGCCGGCCCACCGCCGACGATGACCGGATGCTGGCTCATAGCGCCTCCTGACCGTGAATGCGGTTGGTCTGGGTTTCGATGTGCATGCCGTCACGCACCACGGTCTGGCAGGCACGGCGTTTGTGCCGGCCGTTGATTTTCACCAGGCAGCACTGACACACGCCCATCCCGCAATAGGCGCCACTGATCTGGTTGTGATCGTTGCGCGCGACCTGGCGCACGCCGAGAGACTGAATGACGCTGAGCACGGTTTCGCCGATGGCGGCGGTGACCGGTTGGCCGTTGATGTGGACAGTCATATCCGCCTGCGCCAAGGGCTGGATATCGAAGGTTCTTTCTAGGCAGTGCATTGCGATGATCATCCGTGAAAAGTTCAGGTGAGGTTGAAACAGCTCCTTGCTGCACTACACCTTGCCGACACGTGGGGGTTATCTCTCTCTATCGGGCCGGCAGGTTGGTTCCGCTCGCGCAGCAACGTGCGCGCAAGCAATGTAGTCGATCCAGCGGCAAGGGCCTGGAAAATTCACGGTAGGGGATATCGCGCAGAAGAATATTGATCCAGGCCATGGAAATGACTGTACGGTTCTGCCGCCGATCAGTTGGAAAACACGAACTGCCCTTTGATCTTTTTCGAACCGATGAAACCGAGGTCAGGGAACAACTTGGTTTTCAGCCACACGACAAAATAGACCATGGCCAATGTGAGGCCGACGCCGATCAGGGTGGAGATCGGGTCTTCGGCGTAGTCCTTGAACAGGCGTGAAACCTGGCTGAGCGTAAGGATCACGAAGACGGTGTAGGTCTGAGCGGAGTATTTGTAGAAACCCCAGGCAAACAGCAGCGGGATACCACCGCCGATCAGCATGAGCGTCAGGGCCAATCCGATGCCGGAGTCCCAGCCCAGGACAAATCCGGCGAGCGCGCCGAGCAATGCCTGAATGCAGGTCAGCACGATCAGGATCGTGACCTTGCGTGCATACTGGCGGCGCAGCGCCGGGTCAATGCGTGAACCAATCCAGTAAGCCAGCACCCGATCCTTGACCGCCCCGCCCGAAAACGCCTTGAAGGTTTCGGTCTTCGAGCGCCCGGCGTCCAGCATCTCATCCAGCTGCCGTTTGATTTCCTTCTTGTCCAACGTCTTCATCCTTAAACAGAAATTGAAGCGGCCGATCCGCTTGCCGCGTCGATTCTGGCTGCTGGCCCTTTAGAAAGCAAAAAGCCGTTTCCACCCGAAGGTGGAAGCGGCCGAGGCACAAGCCCCAGAGGGATCAGTGAACAAACAAAGCGATCAGAATGATGATCGGGATTGGCACGCCGAGGAAAAACAGCAGTAGTGAGCGCATGGTGATTCTCCTTGTTAACGGACCGGAGGCAGTGTGGCCGTGGTGTAGGTTTCGACTTCAACGTACTCGACCGCATCCCGGCGGCGACCGCCGAAGGTGGCCGACAGACTGGCGAAGAACGCACCGGCCAGCAGCGCGATGAACATCCACAGCGAAGTCCAGACAGCGACTTTGGCGGCGGTGTCAGCGGCTTGCTGAGCTTTGACCTTGGCGTCGGCAATGGCTTTTTGCGTACGGGCGTAGATTTCATCGACGCGACGTTCGGCATCGGCCTGGGTCAGATTGGTCCGTTGCGCGACCAATTGTGCAAGGTAGGTACGATCCTCGGGGCTGAGCTGACCGTTGGCCAGGCTCTGGGTGAAGATCCGGGTCACGGTGCCGCGAGCGGCGTCATCGCTGACAGCGGCAGGACGGTCATCGCGGAACAGGCTGTCGACGAAGTAGCCGTACTGGTTGCTGTCGGTGTTCGCCGCTGCAGTCCCGGCCGCCTGAGTCATGGCACTGGCCGCACCACCGGCGACACTCGCACCGGCCTGCACACCACCGCTGATGATGCTGCTGACCGAGCCGACCACCAGCGTCGCAGTAACCAGCGTGGCCACGCACCAGGCAAGGAAGCCATGGGCGGTGTCGCGGAAATACACCTCGTCACCGTGCATGTTCGCCCACTTCACCCGCAGGCGACCGGCGATGTAGCCGCCCAGGCCGGAAGCGATGATTTGCGTCGCCGCCAGCCAGACGATTGTCGAAATGCCCAGGCCCTTGGCGCTGACGCCCTCCCCGGCCCACGGTGAAACAGCGGAGAAGCCCAGACCAAAACCAAGCAGTACCAGAATCAACGACAGTGCCGCAGCGGCTGCGGCCCCGGCGAAGATCGCGCCCCAGGACACCCCTGAGACGTTACTCGACTCGCCTTCGAAGGCAGGATAAAACCCATCAGAGGATCTATTCATTGTTGTTCTGCTCCCGGCATGAAAAATGGTGTTACAACTCGTCAGCAGATGAATTGCAGTGACCGTGCCAGTCGCCAACATTAAATAAATCGTTGAAATTCAATCTCTTAAAAAGACTGAACTTCCCAGGGCCATGCAATTTGCAACAACGGTCCGATATCAGCGGGCTTTATGCATTGGCACAAAAGCCCGGTCATTTGAGTTTGTATCAACTACAACATGAAAGTTAATTTAAAGCGTTATTGCAAAATCTTGGCAAAATGCTGCCATTCCGTTTGAACCGATCAGCAGGCCCACCATGACTCGCATCTTGACCATCGAAGACGACGCCGTGACCGCCCGGGAAATCGTCGCCGAACTCAGCAGCCACGGCCTCGACGTGGATTGGGTCGACAACGGCCGCGAAGGCCTGGACCGCGCCGTCAGCGGCAACTACGACCTGATCACCCTCGACCGCATGCTGCCCGAACTCGATGGTCTGGCCATCGTCACCACCCTGCGCACCATGGGTGTGTCCACGCCGATCCTGATGATCAGCGCGTTGTCCGACGTCGATGAGCGCGTGCGCGGCCTGCGCGCCGGCGGTGACGATTACCTGACCAAGCCGTTCGCCACCGACGAAATGGCGGCCCGGGTCGAAGTGTTGCTGCGCCGGCAGCACAATGGCGGCACCCAGCCGACCACCCTGCGCGTGGCGGACCTTGAGCTCGACCTGATCAGCCATGAAGCCAGCCGCGCCGAGCAGGTGCTGACGCTGTTGCCCACCGAATACAAGTTGCTGGAATTCCTGATGCGCAACAGCGGCCAGATCCTGTCGCGGATGATGATTTTCGAGGAAGTCTGGGGTTATCACTTCGACCCGGGGACCAACCTGATCGACGTCCACATCGGTCGCCTGCGCAAGAAGATCGACCCGCCGGGCAATGTCCCGCTGATCCGTACGGTGCGAGGCTCGGGTTATGTCATTGCCGAACCCGTCTGACGGTTGGCGTTCCTCCAGCAGCCGGTTGCTGGCGCTTTACAGTTCATTGTTCGTGGCCTGGAGCGGGATCCTCATGGGGGTCATGTATTTCGAGGTCTCCGGTTACCTCGACAGCCTGGCCAAACATTCGCTGATGCAGCGTCAGCATCTGTTCTCGCACTTTCGCGGCGAGCAGCTCGAGGATGCACTCGCCGCCAGCATGACGTTCGATATCCGCGGCATCGATGCCTACGGCCTGTTCGCCGCCGACCACACCTACCTCGGCGGGGCTTTGCAGCAAATGCCTGCGGGCCTGCCGCTGGACGGCAAGATCCACGAATTGCGCGACTGCTCCGAATCCGACGATCCGACCCTGCCCGCCGACAGTTGCGATGCGGTCGCCACCCCGACCCGCGACGGTCGCTGGCTGGTGCTGGTGCGCGACAACGGTTCGCTGTTCGCCGTGACCCGCATCATTCTGCGTGCATTGCTCTGGGGCGTTTCGCTGACAATCGTACCGGGGGTCATCGGCTGGCATTTGCTGCGGCGTCGGCCGTTGCGGCGAATCCGCGCGATTCAGGCCAGTGCCCAGTCGATTGTCGCCGGTGACCTGACTCATCGATTGCCCGTGTCCAATCGCCGCGACGAACTGGACATGCTCGCCGCCATCGTCAACGCCATGCTCGATCGCATCGAGCGTCTGATGAACGAAGTCAAAGGCGTGTGCGACAACATCGCCCACGACTTGCGCACTCCGCTGACGCGTTTGCGGGCGCAGTTGTATCGCATGCAGCAACAGGCCGGCGAAGGCTCGCCGGAAGCGGCGCAACTGGATCTGGTGCTGGCCGAAGCCGATACGCTGATGGCGCGTTTTCGCGGTTTGCTGAGGATTTCCGAACTGGAAGATCGCCAGCGGCGTTCGGGATTCGTCGAGCTCGATCCGGTGCGACTGCTGCAGGAACTGCATGAGTTCTACCTGCCGCTGGCCGAGGAAGACGAACTGCGTTTCGAGCTGAACATGCCCGAAACCCTGCCGATGCTCAATGGTGACCGGGCGCTGTTGTTCGAGGCGCTGGCCAACCTGTTGAGCAACTCGATCAAGTTCACCCCGCCGGGAGGCACGGTGATTTTGCGTGGGGTGAATGATGCGGGGCATACACGGATCGAAGTGCACGATTCCGGCCCCGGCATTCCCGAGTCGGAACGCGAAGCGGTGTTCCAGCGCTTCTATCGTGCAGAGGGTGGGCAACCGCAAAGCGGTTTCGGACTGGGGCTGTCGATCGTTGCGGCGATTGTCAGCCTGCACGGGTTCAGTCTTGAGGTGGGTCGCAGCGATCTGGGCGGGGCGAAACTGGTGCTTGATTGCCGGCAGAGGCTGATTTCACAGACCTGATTTTTGGGCAGGGATCGTTCCCACTTTGCGTGGGAACGATCATGAAACTCAGGCCGGGTAGTTAGCGCGCAGCGCTTCGAGGCCGCCCCGATAGATGCCGCTGAACAGCGCCACCACTTCCTCATCGCTCACGCCCTTGGCCGTGAAGCGTCCCGACCACGTCACCCGCGCGCCCTGCCCTTGGGCTTCGACGCGAATCGTCGCCAGATAATCCGTGGCCGGAAACGGTGCCTGCTCGATCGAGTAGCTGTAGGTCTTGCCCGCGTTATCGAACGTCTCCAGACGCTCGATCACCACCGCGCCGTCGGCGGTTTGCAGGGTGCGTACACGCCCGCCGTCGCTCAGCTCACTCTTGGGAATGAACGGCAGCCAGTCCGGCAGCGTGTTGAAGCCGCCGATCAGTTGCCAGACCTGATCGGCCGAGGCCGGGATGTCGATGAATGCTGATGCTGTTGCCATAAATAAACGTCTCTCTTGAGGAATTCAGATTGCCAGGCTGTCGACCACGCCGCCGTCGACGCGCAATGCCGCGCCGGTGGTGGCCGAGGACAGCGGTGAAGCGATGTAGGTCACCAGATGCGCGACTTCTTCGACATTGGCCACGCGCTGGATGATCGAGGTCGGGCGGGCCCTGCGCACAAACGCGTCGGCTTCGTCCCGCAAGCTACGGCCGGACTCGGCGGCGGCATCCTTGAGCATCTCTTCGACGCCGTCGGTGAAGGTCGGCCCCGGCAGGATTGCATTGACCGTCACCCCGGTGCCGGCCAAGCGTTTGGCCAGGCCATGGGACACCGCGAGGTTGGCGCTTTTGGTCACGCCGTAGTTGATCATGTCGGCCGGGGTGGCCACGCCGGATTCCGAAGACAGGAAGATCACCCGCCCCCAGCCCTGCTCGACCATCGCCGGCACGTAATGTCGCGACAGGCGCACGCCGGAGATCACGTTGATTTCATAGAAGCGCGTCCACTCATCGTCGGGCGCATCGAAGAAGTCCACGGCGTTGTAGATCCCGAGGTTGTTCACCAGGATGTCGGCTTTCGGTTCGGCGGCGAACAGTTTCTGCGCGCCTTCGGCCGTGCCCAGATCCGCCGTCAGACCGCGCAGTTTCGCGCCCGAAACGGCTTGCCGAATGCTCGCCAGTGCCTGCTCGACCTTGGCCGCGTCGCGACCGATCACCACCACCGTGGCGCCCGCCTCGGCCAGCGACTGGCTGATGCCCAAACCGATACCTGCCGTGCTGCCGCTGACAATCGCCAGTTTCCCGCTCAGATCGATCTTCATGCTTTCACCTCGTCGATAGGTAATGGTGCACGTTCGGACACCAGTTTCGCTTCACGCATGGCCTGCCAGAAACCGGCCGGAATGACCGCCGACAGCGCCGCTACATCTTCAGCGATGCGCCCCGGTTTGCTCGCGCCGGGAATCACTGCCGCCACGGCCGGATTGGCCAGCGAGAATTGTAGTGCAGCCGCTTTGACATCCACGCCGTGGACGGCGGCGATGCGTTTGATCTGCTCGACCCTGGCAATGATTTGCGGGCTGGCCTTCTGGTATTCGAAGTGCGCGCCACCGGCCAGGATTCCCGAGCTATATGGGCCGCCAACAACGATTTCAACGTTCTGCGCCCGCGCCGAATCCATCAGACGCTGCAAGGCGCGGTCGTGATCGAGCAAGGTGTAGCGGCCGGCCAACAGGAAGCCGTCAGGCTGCGCCTCGGTCAGGTCGAGCGTCAACTCGCACGGCTCGACTTTATTCACGCCCAGGCCCCAGCCCTTGATCACGCCTTCTTCACGCAGGCGGGTCAGGACTTTGAAGGCCCCGGTGCGGGCCTGATTGAAATACTCCAGCCATTGGTCGCCGTAGAAGTCCTGAGCGATGTCGTGCACCCAGACGATGTCGAGGCGATCGGTTTTCAGGCGTTCGAGGCTGTCTTCAATCGAGCGCAGGGTGGCGTCGGCGCTGTAGTCGTTGACGATCCTGTTCGGGCGGCCGTGTTCGAACACCCCGCTCTTTTCGCCCAGATCCCGGGCGGCGGCGTCTTCGACTTCATCGAGAATGACCCGGCCGACCTTGGTGCTGAGCACATAGTCATCGCGCTTGTAGCGGGACAGTGCTTCGCCGAGGCGGATTTCCGACAGGCCCGAGCCGTAGAACGGCGCGGTGTCGAAGTAACGCACGCCGGCATCCCACGCCGCATGCACGGTGGCCTGGGCTTCTTCCTCGGGAATGGCGCGGAACATGTTGCCCAGTGGCGCGGTGCCGAAGCCCAGCTGGCCGGGCAGTTTGTCTTTCAAGCTCATGGGGATTTCCTCGTAGTGTCTGGGTCGTGGTTGACCGTTGAGCAGATCCTAGATTGCGACACTCAGACCGTCCAAGACATAATGTGCAGCACTTGAGTCCCTATAGGTCTGACATGATTGATTTCCGCCAATTGCGCTACTTCGTGGTCGTCGCCGAGGAAGAGCACGTCGGCCGCGCGGCCGAGCGCCTACACATTTCCCAGTCGCCCCTGAGCCGGCAGATCGCCCAGCTCGAAGAACGCCTGGGCCTGACCCTGTTCGAACGCAGCCAGCAACGCATCCGCCTGACCCGCGACGGCCATACGTTCCTTGCCGAAACCCGCGCCCTGCTGACCCACGCCAATCGCCTGGAATCCCTCGGCAAACGCCTGGGCCGTGGCGAAGAAGGTGGCCTGTGTATCGGCTACATCGAGAACGCCATGCACGCGGGCGTATTGCCCAATGCCCTGCGCGTGCTGCGGACGGATCGGCCGAACGTGCACGTCGCGCTGTACAACCTCAGCTCCGCCGAACAACTCGAAGGCCTGCGTCAGCGTAGTCTCGATATCGCACTGGTCAGCGAACCGCCGACGACCGACGATCCTGACTTGCTGGGCTTCCAGGTGCTGGACGATCCGATGCTGCTGGCGCTGCCGGAGCAGCATCCATTGGCCACACAGGCATCGCTGACCCCGGAGGATCTGGCCACTCAGGAGTGGATCGGCGTGCAACCCCGTCAGGACGCGGGCGACGATTTTGTGAGTGCCTGCCTGCGCGCCGGCTTCACCCCGGATGTGCGGATGCAGGCGACCGAGCCGTTCACCGCGCTGGGGCTGGTTGCTTCGGGGCTGGGGATTGCGATGATCCAGAAAGGCCTGAGCCACAACGCCCCGCCGGGTGTGGTGTTGCGGGAGGTGCCGTGGCTGGCGTTTACCACGCCGTTGTGGGCGGCCTGGCATCGGGTCAATTTGCGGCCGTTGGTGGAGACGTTTCGTGAGGTGTTGACCGGGGCCGATATCTCCGGCGCCTGAGAATCCGCTGGCCCTCACCCTAACCCTCTCCCGGAGGGAGAGGGGACCGATCGGGGGATATTCAAGAGGTACACCGACGTGATCGATTGGTGGCGAATCCGTAATCGATTCAACCCATCCAGCTCTTGTACTCAATCAGCAGACAGGCGATGCCGGTATTGAGGGTTGGTCTGGTCTACAGTGAATGTTCCATCCCACTTCACAAGGACGTGAAGCATGCAAAATCGCCCTACCCTCGACCAACGCCGTTTCGCCCGCCGTTTACGCGCCAGCCAGACCGATTGCGAACAAATGCTCTGGCATCGGCTGCGTGCGCGGCAGGTGGCGGGGTTGAAGTTTCGGCGGCAGGTGCCGGTTCCGCCGTTTGTGCTGGATTTTTATTGTGTGGAGTTGAGGTTGGCGGTGGAGCTGGATGGTGGGCAGCATTTTGAGTCGGCGGGAGAGGTTCATGATCGGCGGCGTACGCTCTATCTTCAACGGCTTGGGATTGAGGTGGTGCGGTTTAGCAATCTGGAGGTGATTCAGCAGATGGGGGATGTTTTGGAGCAGATTGTGCGGGTGGCGGAGGAGCTTCGATTGCGACGTTGACCCGACAACGCCCTCACCCCAGCCCTCTCCCGGAGGGAGAGGGAGCCGACCGAGATGTCTTGAGGGATGCATCGACCTGAAAAACCGAGTCGATTATGGATTCAAAACATTTCTTCCATGTCGGCGGATCTCTCGAATATCCCCCAATCGGCCCCCTCTCCCTCCGGGAGAGGGCTGGGGTGAGGGGCTTTTGAAATTCACCGCCAGCACTGAATCAAGCCCCCAACCGCGCCCACCCCGCCACCAACTGCGCACTGACACTCACCCCGCCACACACCACAATCACCACATCCCGAGCCCCCGCCAGCGCCGGATGATCCAGATAAGCCACCGCCAGCGACACCCCGCACGCCGGCTCCACCAGTTGCCGCAAATCACTGGCATAACGCACCACGCCCATGATCCCGTCGTCATCGGACAGCACCAGGCATTCGTGGTCGAACTCGCCGATGTGCTGCACCGGCCACTCCGCCACTTGTGCGGCGCCAAGGGAGGTGGCGACGGTGTCGATCTTGCTCAGGCGCACCGGGTGGCCGGCCTGTACGGCGGCGGCAAACGAGGCGGCGCCCTGGGTTTCGCAGGTGATGATTCGACAGTCACGCCGGTCATGGCGCAGCAGCCCTGTGAGAATTCCTGCAAGCAATCCCCCGCCGCCGACCGAGGTGACCACGGTGTCGACCTGCGGGCAGTCTTCGAGGATTTCATCGATCATTGTGCTGTGCCCTTGCCACAACACCGGGTGGTCGAAGGCCGGCACGTATTCGGTGTCCGCCGCGCTGGCCAGTTCACGGGCGCGCTGATTGGCCTCATCCCAGACTTTGCCATGGACGATGACTTCGGCACCGGTGCGGCGGATGCGCGCGCGGGTGGCTTCGGGGGTGGTGTGTGGCACCACGATGCAGGCTTGCAGGCCCAGGCTGACCGCCGCCACCGCCGTCGCAAGACCTGCATTGCCACCGGACGGGCAGACAACTTTGCGCTTGCCCTGCGCCGCTGCCTGACTGCACAGCAGGCCCATGCCGCGCAGTTTGAAAGAACCACAGGGTTGCAGGTTTTCCAGTTTCAGCCAGATACGCCGGGAAGTGGTCGACAGGGTCGGATGGAGGATCAACGGCGTGCGGATGTGCAGCATGGCGGACTCCTGATGACGCCACGCCCGGGCGACCTGTTCGCCGGCGCGTGGACGGTTGAAGTCGAAACGTCCCTGTCTGAAGCTTAGTTCACCCTGCCCCCTCGACGGTAAACGCCGGGGATCGTGCAGCGATCTACACTGAACGGAACAGCCGTGAGGTGCCTATGAAAATGTCAGCGCAAATGACCGTCGTCGCGGTAATCGCCACTCTCGCCTACCTGGGGCTGGCGATGTGGGGCATTGGTGGCGTGGCGGTGTTCTTTTCCCACGGCGCGCTGGTGGTGGTGGCGCTGGCGACGCTGGCGATGGTGGTGGTGTCGCTGTTCAGCGAGGTGAACCTGAGTTCGGGCGAACGCGAGGACCGGGCCAATCGCTGGGTGATTCCGGCGTTCGGCGTGATCGGGCTGGTCAGTGCTTTTCTGCCGGCTTACTGCGACCGCATCGGTTTCTGGACCGTTGGCCGCGAAGGCACCCGTTGGCTGGGGGCGTTGTTGTTCATCGCTGGCGGTGCCTTGCGCCTGTGGCCGGTGTTCGTTCTAGGCCACCGTTTCAGCGGATTGGTGGCGATTCAGCCGGGACATCGACTGGTCACCGAAGGCATCTACACGCACCTGCGCAACCCCAGCTATCTGGGGCTGGTGGTCAATGCGCTGGGCTGGGCACTGGCGTTTCGTTCGGTCGTCGGGATCCTGCTGGCGGCGCTGACGCTGATCCCGCTGATTGCCCGCATCCATTCAGAAGAAGCCCTGCTGCGCACCCAGTTCGGCGCCGAATACGATGCCTATTGCGCGCGCAGCTGGCGGTTGTTGCCGGGCGTTTACTGAGGTTGCAGGCGTAACTGGCCGTTGTTGTCGATGCTCAGCGCAACGTCGCGGTAACTGGCGATGGTCGCGTGTGAGGTTTCAATCGGATGCTGGTGAGTCGCGGTGATGATCATCAACGGCGCACCGGCCGCTTCCGCCGCCTGAATACCGACAGTCGCGTCTTCGAAAATCAGGCAATCGGCCGGTTCCAGTCCCAGACGTTTGGCGGCCAGTCGATAGCCGGCCGGGTCAGGTTTGCCCGCCGTCACGTCTTCAGCCGTGATCATCACCGCAGGCTCGGGAATCCCCGCCGCCGCCATTCGCCGCAACGCCAGATCCCGTGGCGCCGAGGTCACCATGGCCCAGCGATCTGCCGGCAACGACTTGAGAAACGCCGCCGCACCGGGAATCTCGACAATCCCTTCGACGTCTTCAATTTCCGCCTCGGTAATGAACGCCGCTTGCGCCTCGGCGTCCACGCCCGGCAGGTTCAGACGAGTGATGGTGTCGATGGCGCGCACGCCGTGGATGGTCGGCAGGAAGGTCTCGACATCCACGCCATGACGCTCGGCCCAGGCCGCCCAGATCCGCTCGGCGGCGGCGATGGAGTTGAGGACGGTGCCGTCCATGTCGAACAGGAACGCGCCGAACGCGCGATTGAAAACAGCATCGTGAGCAGACAAGGGATCGCATCCTTAGGCAGAGCCGGGCAAATGTGCCCGGCAATGTAGCATCTGCCGAAGGCTTCAGTGCAGACGCGGCGCCTTGGATTTGAATGCGTCGTCCACGCAATCGAGCAACTGGCCGATGGCCCAGGGTTTCTTGATGAAGGCCACTGGATGGCGGACGCCGGAGGTCTCCGGCGTTTCATAACCGGACATGACCATCACCGGTTTTTCCGGCCAGCGCTCGCCGACCAGATTGGCCAGGTCCGCGCCATTGAGGGTGCCGGGCATGGTGATGTCGGTGAGCAGCAGCGCGACTTCCGGCGCGTGCTCTTCCAGGTATCGCGACGCCGCATCGGCACTGGTCTGCGGCTCGACCTTGAAACCTTCCTCCTGAAGAATTTCGCACAAAAACTCCAGAATCAACGGGTCATCCTCGACTACCAGAATCAACCCGCCAGGAAGGTGCGCGCTCGCCGTCGGAATTGGACACATGAACTGGCACTCCCTGAATTGCATGAACGATTTAGCGGCTTGATCCCGCTGCTTATCTGGTATGAGCAGCGCCTTCTACAGAAATTCATTTTTGATACAGGTCTTTTCGATAACACCCGGTCAACGGGCAGTCGCCGACCCGTAATTGCGGTTAAAATGCGCGCCCTTTTGCTTGCCGATCCCGATTGATGAACCCTGAAGCCCTCGCCGTTCTCCACGCCCACCTGCTCACCGCGCTGACTTCGGCACCGGCCGAAACCCGGCGTCTGTTCCATGGCCGTGGGCGCTGCTGGCCGGGGCTGGAACAGCTCACCGTCGACTGGCTGCAAGGCGTGGTGCTGGTGTCGCTGTTCAAGGAACCCGAGGCTTCGCAACTGGAAGACCTCAAGCGTCTGTTGCTGGAGATCACCGGTTCAGCGCCATGGCAGCAATCCGGCGCTCACACCCTGTTGATCCAGCATCGCTACCTGCCGCAAAGCACCGCCGAATGGCTGCTGGGCGAAGAAATCGACGAGATGACCATCGTCGAGGGCGGGCTGAAATACCGCGTGGATCTGGGCCGCAAGCAGAACGCCGGGCTGTTCCTCGACATGCGCTACGGACGCAACTGGGTGCGCGAGCAGTCTGCCGGCAAACGGGTGCTGAACCTGTTCGCCTACACCTGCGGTTTCTCGGTGGCAGCCATCGAGGGCGGCGCCAGCCATGTGGTCAACCTCGACATGTCCCGCGCGGCGCTGAGCCGCGGCCGCGACAATCACCGCCTGAACGGGCATGACCTGAGCAAGGTGAGTTTTCTCGGCCACGACCTGTTCAAGTCCTGGGGCAAGGTCATCAACAGCGGCCCGTATGATCTGGTGATCATCGACCCGCCGTCGTTCCAGAAAGGCAGTTTCCTGCTGACCAAGGATTACCAGCGCGTACTGCGCCGCCTCCCGGAACTGCTGACGGCCCAGGGCACGGTGCTGGCCTGCATGAACGATCCGGCGTTCGGTTCGGATTTCCTGATCGATGGCGTGACCCAAGAGGCGCCGAGCCTGCGTTTCGAGCAGCGGCTGGAAAACCCGCCGGAGTTTCCGGACGTCGACCCGGAAAGCGGTCTGAAGGCGCTGCTGTTCAAGCAGATCGACTGACCCTGCTCAGCGCGGGCGCAACACCAGCGCAAACAACTCGCCATGCCCGGTGACGTTGAGCTTGTGATAGAGGTTGCGCCGATGCACCTTCACCGTCTCCGGCGAAATGTTCATGTGCTGGGCGATGGCCTTGCTCGAGAAGCCCTGGAGAATCAGGCGCGCCGTATCGATTTCGCGCGCGGTCAGCCGCGCGTCGAAACGGTCCAGCAGCGCCGCCAGATCGCCGACCGGCGCCTCGACCACCGCACCTTGCGGCGGCAGCAACTGCACATGCCGGCGCATCGCTGACAACACCCAGTCCCGCACACACAGCAGGCGCCCTTGCTCCTGCAAACTGAACGCCTTGGCCCGGCCCATCGACAATCCGAGCACACCGTCATCGGTGTTGACCATGAATTGCAGTTCATCCGCGCCGACCACGGAGCGGAAGTAGCTCAGGTAGTACTCGCTGTGCAGAAACTGGTCCGGTGCCACGGACGCCAGGCTGTGCAAACCGTCAGCGATCCCGGCGCACGCGGCCTGATAGAACGGATCGAGCAAGTACATGCCGGCACAGTAACCGGCCAGTTCTTCCTGCTCCTCGGCGCGGCCCTGGCTGTCGACATCGATCAGCAATTGCGGCGGGTGCCCCGTCTGCATCACCGCCACCAGCGCATTGTCCAGCGGCACCAGCAGCCGCAAGGTATCGACCAGCGCCCGCCAGAAACCGTCCTGGCCGATGCTGGCGAATACCCGCGACAGGCTCTGATGCACCGGCAATTCCTGCAGCAACGCGTCCACGCTCTACCCCTTTTGAGTAACCCATGATGGGAATGGGTCTGGTGCGGCCTGCCCGATAGGCTGACCACTCCTGTTCATTACCGGCCTGCCGCAGGCCAGGAGTGCCGCATCATGCGTTGTCATCGTGGGTATATCAACCTGGGCCTGGCGGGCGTCGTGTCCGTCGCACTGACCGCGCAAGCGGCCGATGCGCCGAGCGTGCATGTCTACAACTGGTACGACTACATCGGCCCGAACACCCTGCATGATTTCAAGCGCGACAGCGGCATCGAACCGGTCTACGACACCTTCGACAGCGCCGAAGTGCTGGAAGGCAAACTGATGACCAGCCACAGCGGCTACGACGTGGTGGTGGCAAGCAATTTCAGCCTGCCGACCCTGATCAAGGCCGGCGCCCTCGCCCCGCTGCCCCGCAATCAACTGCCGGGCTGGAAGAATCTCGACAACGATCTGCTGAACAAACTGGCCAATAACGATCCCGGCAACCAGTACGCCGTGCCGTATCTGTGGGGCACCAATGGCATCGGCTACAACGTCGACAAAGTGCGCGCCGTGCTGGGCGACAAGGCGCCGGTAGATTCCTGGGATCTGGTGTTCAAGGAAGAAAACCTGGCCAAGCTCGGCGAGTGCGGCGTGGCGATGCTCGATTCGCCGTCGGAAATGCTCCCGGTCGCGTTGCACTATCTTGGATTGCCGCCGAACAGCACCAACGCCGAGGACTATCAGAAAGCCGAAGCGCTGCTGCTGAAACTGCGCCCGCACATCGCCTACTTCAACTCCTCGAAATTCATCAGCGATCTGTCCAACGGCAACATCTGCGTGGCGGTCGGCTGGTCCGGCGCGATGCTCGAAGCCAAGACCAACGCCGAGCAGGCCGGTAACGGCGTGAAGATCCAGTACAGCCTGCCGAAGGAAGGCGCGCCGGTGTGGTTCGACACGCTGGTGCTGCTCAAGGACGCGCCGCATCCGACCCAGGGCCTGGCGTTCATCGACTACCTGCTGCGGCCCGAGGTGATTGCGCCGGTCAGCGATCACCTCTCCTACCCCAACGGCAACCGCGCCGCCACCGCGCTGGTCGCCGAAGCCACCCGCGACAACCCGGCGGTGTACCCGTCCGCCACGGCGATGGCCACGCTGTTCACCCTCGAGCCCCTGCCCAAAGCCACCGAACGGGTGCGCACGCGGGTCTGGAGCAAGGTCAAGAACGGCCAATAATCAAAAATGAACAGAGAAGAAAACACCATGAAACCAAGAGCCCGCGATCTCCCTATCCGCATCGGCCAGCTGCAGCCCGGCCCGCTCAATGCCATCACCGACGTACCCGGCGTGCGGGTCGGCCACAGCAATGTGCGGGGGCAAAGCGCCGCCGGACGCGACATCTGCACTGGCGTCACCCTGATCGAGCCGCGCGCAGGTTCGACCAATGCACAACCGTGTTTTGCCGGCGTTCACGTACTCAACGGCAACGGTGATGCGACGGGGCTGGAATGGATTCGCGAAGCCGGCCTGCTGACCAGTCCGATCGCCTTCACCAACACCCACAGCCTAGGCGTGGTGCGCGATGCCTTGATCGAGCTGGATCGCGCGCAACAACCGGACGACGGTCGTCTCTACTGGAACATGCCGGTGGTGCTGGAAACTTTCGATGGTTTGCTCAACGACATCAACGGCTTTCATGTGAAACCCGAACACGTGGCCGAGGCCATGAGCAATGCAGTCGATGGCCCCGTGCAGGAAGGCGCGGTGGGCGGTGGCAGCGGCATGATCTGCCATGAATTCAAGGGCGGGATCGGCACCGCATCGCGCCGATTGAGCAAGGCTCAGGGTGGCTGGACGGTGGGCGCCATCGTCCAGGCCAACCATGGGATTCGCAGCGAGTTGCGGGTCGACGGCTACCCGGTCGGGCGCTACATGGAACAGGTGGATTCGCCGTTCCTGCGTGCCTCGCTACCGCATCCGGGCATGGGTTCGATCGTGGTGTGCCTGGCCACCGATGCGCCGCTGTTGCCGCATCAATGCACGCGACTGGCGCAACGGGCGAGCCTCGGCCTGGCGCGTACCGGCGGCGGTAACGAAGACCACAGCGGCGACATTTTCATCGCCTTCGCCACCGGCAACGGCCACATCCCGCCCGCCGCCTATGAAGGCAAAGGCGCGTCGACCTGTGACGGCTTGCGAATGGTCAACAACGACCACATCAGCGAGCTGTTTCTGGCGGCGACCGAAGCGGTTGAAGAAGCGATCATCAACGCCCTGCTTGCCAGCGACAGCACCGAAGGCAACGGGCATTCGGTGCCGGGGCTGGATGCCGCGACCCTGCTCGCCGCCCTGGATAAAGCAGGCTGGCCCGGCGCTCGCTGAAACGGTTCCCAAAGACCTTTAGCGGAACAACCCAAGTCCGAGTTCGCGCGCCGCCTGCAGTTGCACCGCAGGGTCGCGCAACTCGGACTCCAGCAACAACGCCGAGCCCGCCACCATCGCCCCGCAATAATCGAAAATACCGTGATCGATCTGCGCCTTCATCGCCGCGCCGTAGCCGTGGCGTTCGTAGGTACGTGCATCCGCCCCGCCGAGTGCGACCAGTTGCACATGCAGTCGTCCGAGCTTCTTCAGGGGCGAATCGCCGTCGAAATCAAACGCCCAGCCATTGCTGAACACCCGGTCGATCCAGCCCTTGAGCAGCGCCGGCATCGACCACCAGAACACTGGATACACCAGCACCAGCGCATCGGCGCGGTCGATGCGTGCCTGCTCGGCCAGGACGTCTGCTGGCGGTGCGGATTCACGGTGATGCACCGCCCAGTCGGCCACGCCAAAACGCGGATCGAATTCCTCGGCGTGCAGGTCAGCGATTTCGAAGGTGTTGGACGGATCGCTCTCCGACAGGCCTTTGGCAATCTGCTGCGCCAGCGCATGGGTCAGCGAACGAGGGTCGTCATGAGCCACAACAATCAATGCGTGCATGGGGAAATCTCCGGTTGGTGGATGCTGACCAAGGGCTATATACTCTTGGTAAGTTACGAATCGTAAGTTACGTTTGGTATATAAGCGATGTCAACCACTGAAATCCCCGAACCCGCACAACCCCGTCGACGCCTGTCCCGGGAAGACCGCCAGCGCCAGTTGCTCGACATGGCCTGGCAATTGATTCGCGAAGAAGGCACCGATGCCCTGACCCTGGGTTATCTGGCGGAAAAGGCTGGCGTGACCAAACCGGTGGTCTACGACCACTTCACCACCCGCGCCGGCTTGCTGGCTGCGCTGTATCAGGATTTCGACAGGCGCCAGACCGCGCTGATGGATATTGCGCTAGGCAATTGCGAGGCGACGTTGAGCGGCACCGCCTCGGTGATTGCCACGGCGTATGTCGATTGTGTGCTGACCCAGGGCAACGAGATTCCCGGGGTGATCGCCGCGCTGGCGAGCACACCGGAACTGGAGAAGATCAAGCGCGAGTACGAGGCGATTTTCCTGGAGAAGTGCCGCAGCGTGCTGTCGCCTTTCGCTGAGGGTGGCGACATTACCCAGGCGGGATTACGCGCCATGCTCGGCGGCGCCGAGGCGCTGTCTCAAGCAGCGGCGACCGGAGAAATCAGCGCCGCACAGGCCCGTGACGAGCTGTTTGCAACGATCGCCGCGATGGTCGAAAGGGCCGCCGCCAGCGCCGCAAAAGCAAGTGACTGACGGTACTTGAGACCGCCACCGTACCTTCCTAGGATGGAGATACGCAGTCGCTTGGTTCGCCAAACCGCTGCGTAGGTGCAGGTGCCCTGAACCCCAATCAAGCCCGCACTTTGTTTCACGCGCATCTTGAGCCTCACGGGCTCTACTCCTCCCTATCAAAGAGTCTTGAGGCTCTTTTTTTGTCTCTGAAAATCAGTCTTCAGGTTCGCGACGGATCGAACGCCACGTGGCCTGCGCCAGTAACTCGCGATAAGCCTTCGGACTGCCCTTCACCCGCCCGGACAACCATGCCCGGCAATAGCTGTCCGCCTGACCGACGATCAGCGATGGCAGCAGCTCGGCGGGACACTCATTGAGTTCGGCGGCGCGCCCGGGCTCGCTCAGCCAGGTGCGCAGGCTGAGATTGCGCGTCTTGTTGCGGGCGGCCAGTTCGTCCTTGTGGGGGCCCCGGGTCACGGCATAGCGCGCGTGATACTGGAACCGCGCCCATTCCGGCTGGTTCTCGACCCAATCCACATAGCTGAAGACCAGCGCCTGCACGCCCTCTTCGGTGGTCGTCGCGTCGGCCAGATACGCATCGCGCAGGCGCGCCTGATCCTCCAGGGCGGTGAAAAACAACGCGGCCACCAGCCCTTCCTTGTTGCCGAAATGGTGATAGATCGCCCCGACACTGGTGTCGCACTCGGCACGGATCATTTCGATGGTGGTGGCCTCGATCCCCTGTTCGTTGAACAGGCGCAAGGCCTTGCGAAAGATGTCGCGCTTGAGTTCGGCCCGGCGGCCGGGGTAGCTGCGCTCGAGTAGATCTGCGGTGTCCATGGGGTTGAAGGCCTTGTAAATCCGGTTGAAAGGCACGCCCGTGCCGGTAATCGAAACGCGCCTAGGTTGACAGATTTCCCACGGACAGAATACCGTTCCGTTACAGAACAATATTCTGTTACGGAACATCATTCTGTGAATCTCCTAATCGCGAGGCTTAACCATGAGTCAGTTTCTCAGCATGTTCACCAGCGCCGGCCCCCAAGCGTTCAGCCAGATGGCCTGTCAGGTCGCGCCGTATTTCAGCAGCATCAATCCGTTGGTCAGCGAACTGCGCGCAGGTTCGGCGACGGTACAGGTGCCGTTTCGCCGCGAGATCACCAACCACCTCGGCACCGTGCACGCCATTGCCATGTGCAACGCCGCCGAACTGGCGGCCGGGATGATGACCGACGTGTCGATTCCCGCCGGTGCACGCTGGATTCCCAAAGGCATGACCGTCGAGTACCTGGCCAAGGCCAAATCCGATGTAACCGCCGTGGCCAATGGCGAAGCGCTTGACTGGCAGACCGAAGGCGACAAGATCGTGCCGGTGGACATCCACGACGCCGAAGGCAAGAAGGTGTTCACGGCGCGAATCACCATGAACGTGAAGCTGTCCTGAAATCCCAGGCACAAAAAAGCCCTTGTTGCTGTCATCGCAACAAGGGCTTTTTGCCGTTCGCCAGACGCAGGATCAGTGAACGGTCAGACGCTGGCGGACAAATTCTTCGGTATGGCGCGTGACTTGATCCAGATGCCGGTCACGCTGTTTCTCGGCATCGACCATCGCCCGTTTGCCGTGCTTTTGCAGGAGGTAGGTGTGGATCTGCTGCACTTCGAGCGAGCGGTAGATCGGCGTGGTGTCGATAAAACCGCGCAAGCCGTTGCTGCGGTAATGCCGGGTGCTCATCAGCACCTGGGTCTCCAACTGGCCCAGCACTTCAAAGCCCAGCGCCTCGAAATACGGGACTTTACCCACGCTGCACGTCAACTCGGCATGGGGGTAACGCGTCAGCATATCGGCGATCAACGCCCGGGCCACGCCCTGACGACGGTACGGTTGCTGCACCGCCAGATACGCCACGTTGCACGCCTCCCAATCGCCCTGCACCGGCAAGTACAACAGGAAGCCGATCACCTGCTCCGGGTCTTCGTCGTCGGTGGCCACCAGCAGTTCCACCTCGGTGCCCTTCTCGCCGTTCAACGCCTCCAGATACAAATGCACCTCGTAGCCGACCGCGTACTGATAGACGTTGTACAGCAGGTTGCTCGGGCCCAGACCGATCGCGCTGATGTCGGTCAGGTAGTCGACCACCATTTGCAGGATCTGGCTGTTGACGCTCTCGGGGCACGGGGATTTGTAGTGGGTGATGCGGGGCATGGCGGGTGGACTCCGGCGGTAAAACACAAGCTGCCGGGCGGGTTGAGCGACCGGCGAACCGCGACATCATACCCTGTGCAAGCCTGACAAAAATTTCATCTGCCCGAGAACGGATCTTTCGCCGATCTGGCGTCCAATTCTTCAGCTGCGTTCATTTCCCGACGCAGGCCCTGAGGAGTTGTCATGAACGTTCTGCGTTCCCTGTTCAAATGGCGAAAAGCCCTGCTGCTGGTGCCGCTGACACTGGCCGCGCTGGCCAGTACCCCGGTGTTTGCCCAGCCCGAAATCATCATCCGTGAAGCCCCGCCACCCATGCGTATGGAACCGATGCCCGGTGCACGGCCCGGCTATGCCTGGGATCGCGGCCACTGGCGCTGGGAAGGCCGAGGCTACGCGTGGGTGCCCGGCCACTGGCAACCGGTGCGTCACGGCGCACGCTGGAAACCGGGCCACTGGCAAGCCCGCGGGCCGAACTGGTACTGGATTGAAGGTCATTGGGTGCGTTGATTGCTCGCCTGCCCGCCCACGTTACCCACCAGGAACATCGTCATGTCGAAAACCCTGAAAACCTTGCTCGCTGCCTCACTCGTGGCAATCACTCTGTCGGGCTGCGTCGTCGAACCGGTCCGCCCGCACCGGCCACCACCGATCGTCGAAGTGGTCCCGGTAATGCCTGCGCCGGGTTATCACTGGGTCGCCGGTCATTACCGCTGGGCCGGCAACCAATGGCGCTGGGTGCCGGGGCATTGGCGGGCGTATTGAGGCCGGTCACTGCGCCGGTGCAACGACCTTGAACTTGATCGCAATGTCGTTCGAAACCACGGTGTCGGCCCACTCCCCGGCACCGAGGCCGAATGCGTCGCGCTTGAGCACGAGTTCACCGTCGAAGATGCCGATGCTGCTATCGGGTTTCAACTGCACCGGCACCTGCACCTCGCGGGTGACACCTTTGAGCGTGAGTCGGCCGGCAACCAGGTAATGGTTTTCATCGACCCGACTGAAACGGGTCGATTCGAACACCGCCGTCGGAAACTTTTGCGTGTCGAACCACGCCGGTTTCACCAGCTCCGTGTTGGCGTCTTCGCTGCCGGCATCGATGCTGGTGAGGTCGATGTGCAACGTAGTGCGGGCGCGGCCCAGATGCTCGGTGTCGAAGTCCAGCGTCGCGTCGAACTTGCCGAACGTGCCGTACATCCGCGAGCCCATCTGGTTATAGGTGAAACTGATCTGGCTGGCGGTGGTATTGACCCGGGTGTACTCCACCGCCTGCGCCGCCGGCATGACGATCAGGCAACACGCGGCAACCAACAACAATCGAATCGACATGGGATGCTCCGGTGCCTCGGTGGGCCTCGACTGACTTAAGCAAACATCGGGCGGTTATGCCACTTCACCGTTCATGCGCGCCTTCAAGTAACCGATCAGCGCCGTCACCTTGGGCGATGGCAGATGTTCGCGAGCCGTGACCGCGTTGAGATCCTGCGGCGGGCCGATCCACTCCGGCAGAACCCGGATCAGGCGTCCGGCCTGCACATCGGCTTTCATGCTCAGGTCCATTCCCAGACTCAGCCCTTCGCCTGCCCGCAACGCATCGTGCAACAGCGCCGGATCGTTGGCGAGGATGGTGGGCTCGACTCGATAGTCTCTCAGGCGCGCCCCTTCCCGACGCAACGGCCAGACATAACCGACATCGCGCCGGGCCTGATGCAGCGTCAACGTTTGATGGTGAAGCAATTCTTCCGGAGTTTGCGGCGTACCGTGATGCGCGAGGTATGCCGGGGCCGCGTAAATACCTGTGGGGAAACTCGCCAGCCGGCGGGCGATCAGGCTCGAGTCCGGCAATGCTCCCAACCGCAGCGCCACGTCGATCTCCTCGCCCACCAGATCCATCGGTACGTGGGAGGCCAGAATCTCCAGGCGGATTTCCGGGTACGCCTGACGAAACCCCGCCAGCAACGGTGCAAACCAACTCACCCCGAATGAAAACGGTACCGTTACCCGCAACCAGCCACGCGGCCCGTCACGCAATTGATGCACGGCCCGTTCGGCGTGTTCGAGGGTGTCGGCGATGGTTTTGCACTGCTCGTAATACACCGCGCCCGCCTCGGTCAGGCTCAACTGGCGGGTGGTGCGGCGCAGCAGTTGCACACCAATGGCCTGCTCCAGCTCGCGCACCCGGCGGCTGACCGTGGTTTTCGGAATCTGCAAGGCGTGGGCGGCAGCGGTGAAACTGCCGAGGCGCACCACGCGGACAAACACCAGCGTGTCGTTCAAATCGCGGATCATTTCGGGCCTGCCTGAGGACAATGGATTGTGCCACTCATGGCACATTTCATGCCGCGATTATGGGCTAATCACCTGAGACCCTGCGACCTAATATCGACGCTCCCTCTCGGAGTGATACCCATGAATCTCAACGAATACGCCGAACACGATGGCATTGGCCTCGCGCAGTTGGTTGCGTCCGGCGAAGTCCACGCCAAAGAGCTGGCCACACTGGCCATCGAAGCGATACAGCAGGTCAACCCATCGATCAACGCGATCATCGAACACTGGACGCCGACGGCTGCCAGCGGCAGTGGCCCGCTGGCCGGGGTGCCGTTTCTGATCAAGGACCTGGCGATCACTGCGGCCGGACGGCGTAATGAACTGGGTAGCCGACTCGCGCAGGGTCTGGTCGCAGAAAGCGATTCCACGCTGATGCAACGCATCAACGCCGCCGGGCTCATCACCCTCGGCCGCACCACCACCCCGGAAATGGCGTTCAGCACCGAAACCGACTCCCTCCTGCAAGGCCCGACCCGCAATCCGTGGAACCCGCAACTTTCCGCTGGGGGCTCGAGCGGTGGCGCCGGCGCGGCTGTCGCCGCCGGCATCGTACCCATCGCCCATGCCACCGACGCGGCTGGATCGATCCGCGTTCCGGCAGCCTTCAATGGTCTGGTGGGCCTCAAGCCGACGCGCGGCCGCAGCTCCCACGGGCCATTGATGGATGAAGTGTTTGCCGGGCTCGGCGTGCAATTGGGCCTGTCGCGGACAGTGCGCGACAGCGCGGCACTGATGGATGTGGTGCAGGGCTGTGCGCCGGGAGATCCTTATTACACGGAGGCCCCGGCCGAAGGCTTTCTGTCTCAGGTCGGCCGCGATCCCGGGCGGTTACGCATCGGCTTGCTCGACACGCCGTGGAACGGGGCCAGCATCGATCCCGATACCGCCGATGCCACCGCTCGTGTTGCCCGTGAACTTCAATCCCTCGGCCATCAGGTTGAAACCGTCCGGGCACCGCTCGGTCTGTCGTGGGACGCCTTCGTCGAAGCCAATGCGCATATCTGGTGTGCCAGCCTGGTGCGCTGGATCGATCACCTCGCCACCGCAACCCGGCGCCCCGTCGATCGCAGTTCCCTGGAACCGGCCACCCTCGCCTGCTACGCCTTCGGCCAACAATCGCGCGGCACGGACTTCGCCGCCGCGCTGGAGGTGCGCAACACCATCGCCCGTCAAGTGGCTGGGTGGTTCGAGGACATTGATGTACTGCTGACCCCGACCCTGCCGCACCTGCCCCAGGCCATCGGCACCTACAACCAAGGCGCCGAAACCATGAACGGGTGGCAATGGACGGCGCGGGTCTTCGAGCATTCGCCCTTCACGCCGGTGTTCAATGTCGCGGGAACCCCGGCAATTTCACTGCCGCTGGGCATGTCCGGCAACGGCCTGCCGATAGGCCTGCAATTTGCCGCACGCTTCGGCGCCGATGACCTGTTGTTGCGCCTGGCCGGGCAACTCGAACAGGCCTTGCCGTGGCAGCATCGTCGGCCACTGATTCGGGTCGGCAATCCGCGTTGACACTCCGTCCGTCGCCCACAAAAAAGGGCTGTCCCTCACAGGACAACCCTTTGCGGATCGGGCCGTTCGATCACCCACGATCCGTCAAACCAGCCGCTCGATCTTCTGATGCTGCCAGACCAGTTTGTAGTACAGCGTCTGCAGCACCAGCATCCCGAGGTACGCCACCGGGAACGCCATCCACACGCCCTGCAAGCCAAACTGCCCGTCCAGCCAGTACGCCGCCGGCAACTGCACACCGACCACGCAAATGATCGCGATCGCGACGGGTACCAGCACCGTGCCGCTGGCACGCATGATCCCGCCGATGATGGCCTGGAAACCGAAGATCAACAGGCTCCACAGCATGATGTGCAGCAAGTGCTCGGCCATCGCCCGGGTCGAGTCCTCGGTCAGGAACAGCCCCAGCAGCCAGTGCGACAACAGGTAACCGAGCACGATCAAACCACCGGTCAGGCACACATTGATCCACAGTCCGGTGCGCAGGATCGGGCCCATCCGTTCCAGCCGCCCGGCACCAATCGCCTGGGCGCCGAGGATCGACGCGGTGATTGCAATCGACAGCGCTGGAAACTGCACATAGTTGACGATCTGCGTCACCGCGCCATACGCCGCCGTCGCCTGGGAGCCGTGCTGGTTGACCAGCGCCAGAATCACCAGCTCCGACAGCGACAACACAATCATCTGCACCCCGGTCGGCAGACCGATGCGCAACACCTTGCCGAGAATCTCGCCGTCCAGCCGCAACGCCCCGAAGAACTCCCGGTCCGGCGCCAGTGGATGGCCCTTGCGGATCAGGCTCCACGCCAGCCATGCCATCGCCGCCAGCGTACCGGCCAGCCCGGCGAACGCCGCGCTCTGAATCCCCAGTTGCGGCAAGCCCAGCCATCCGCGAATGAACGCCGGGGTCAGCGCCAGACCGACCACAGTCGACAGCAGCAGAGCCAGCATCGGCGACAGCGTGTCGCTCACCCCGCGCAACAACTGGGTGAACAGCACGTACACCAGCACAAACGGCAAGGTCCACATCATCACGCGGGCATAGGCCACCGCATCGTCCAGCACATCAGCCGGCGTCCCCAACCCCTGCAACACCTGACGCGCAAACACACTGCCCAGCACCGCCGCGACCAACCCGATCAACACCCCCAGCAACAACGTCGCCCCGGCAATCGCCTTCACCATATGCGACTCACGCGCGCCCCACGCCTGGCCGATCAACACCCCGGCCCCGGCGCCCAGACCGATCACCAGCGCGATGAAGAAAAAGATGATCGGAAACATCCCCGACACCGCCGCCAACGCCTGAGTGCCGAGCATCTGGCCGATGTAGATGCTGTTGACCGTGCCGGACATCGACTGCAGGAAGTTCGACAGCACCATGGGGGCGAGGAACAGCAGGTAGGTTTTCCAGAGGGGTTTTTGGGCGGGGGTTTGCATTGAGGGTCCGTCTCGGGTGGGAGCGATGGGGAGAGTCTAAGGTATGCAAAGCGCTTCAGGTCGTACCCGTTTGCATTAAAACTTCGTAATCTCCACCACTTGCCCAAAATGGAAGTGAACCGATCCCATGTCCCGCGTCTCGACCCTGCTGACCTCTACCCTTTTTGCCGTTCTGGCGACGACAGCCAACGCCGCCCCGACGCCAGCGCCCCAATCGCTGCAAAGCCTGCTGAGCACCCTGAACGAACGCCTGAACATCGGCGATCTCGTCGCCCTGACCAAGTGGGACAGCGGCAAGCCGATCCAGGACAGTCCCCGCGAAGCCCAGGTCATCGCCAACGCGCGAACGCTGGCAGCTGAACGCAAGCTTGATCCAGAAGACGTGGCGCAGTTGATCGCCGCGCAAATGGAAGCCAACAAACTGGTGCAATACGGTTTGCTGGCGAAGTGGCAGGCGACGGGCGCCGCGCCTGACACACCGCGCCCGGATCTGGGCAAACAGATTCGGCCGCGCCTGGATGAGCTGCAGTCCCGCCTGTTGCGGCAATACGCCGACTTCACGCCCTACCGTCACGACCCGAATTGCCCGGTATGGCTGGCCAAGGCGCGTAGCGGTTTGACTCATGACGCGCTGCACGAACTGGCCCTGACCCGCGCCACCGGGGAGCTATGCGTTCGCGCGACAGCCCCGTGAACCGGGGCTCAGGCATCCATCGCTGGCGTCGATAGTCACCATCACGTCAATGAAGTTCTCATAAAAAATCCCGGGCGTAAGATCGGCTCCATACCAAACAACACCCCGGAGCACACGATCATGAAACGCCAAATCCTTCTCGGCATCGCTTTCTCGGTTCTTGCAGTCAACGCTTTTGCAGCCAAACCCGCTCACACCATGATCGCCGAAGGCGGTTCGGATCGGTTGATCGAACACCGTGTAGCAGAAGGTGGTTCGGATCGTCTGCAAGAACGCCGCGTTGCCGAAGGTGGCTCGGATCGTCTGCTGGAACGTCGAGTTGCTGAAGGTGGTTCGGATCGTCTGCAAGAACGTCGAGTTGCCGAAGGTGGTTCGGATCGTCTGCAAGAACGCCGCGTTGCTGAAGGTGGCTCGGATCGTCTGCTGGAACGTCGAGTTGCCGAAGGTGGCTCGGATCGTCTGCAAGAACGTCGCGTTGCCGAAGGTGGCTCGGATCGTCTGCTGGAACGCCGTGTTGCCGAGGGTGGCTCGGATCGTCTGCTGGAACGCCGCGTCGCATGACTTGACGGCCCAATCGCAAGAAAAAGAAAAGCCCGGCCTGATCAGCCGGGCTTTTTCACATCCAACCGCCGCTTACTGAGCGGTTTTCAGCTTGACCACGTCACCGGAGATCTTGGTGGTGTAGCCGGTCAGGACCCACGCCCAGAACCAGTTTTCCTGGACTTGGGTGTTGATCATCGCGTCGCCGCCACGGGCTTTGATCGCAGCAGTCTGGGCGCGGACGAAGCGGCTGTTTTGCTGGATCGGGATAATGCCGAACAGCAGCAGGCCGGTGGCGGTCGCTTCGCTGTGGCCAATCACGGTGTATTGGCTGCTGTCGTATTGTTTGGTGTTCATCGCGGTGCCGGTGCAACCTGCCAGAACCACACCGAACAGTGCGGCGGCGACTACTTTGCTGAGGTATTTCACTTCAAGACTCCATGGGTATAAGCCCGGGATCCATCTCTCGGGCGGCGCACACTTTACTGGAGGCAGTGGCACATTGGTATCAACCTGACAATATTTCATGAAGCGTGTTTCATGTAACGCTGTCGGTTTAATCGCCGACAGCGTTACCTCTTCAACTTCAAGTGTTGGTCTTGAGTTTGGTCCACAACCGCGTCGTCAACCGGGCAATCGCCGCCGGCAACTCTTCCACGGTGAACAATTTGTCCATCACCTCTTTAGGCGGATAGATCGCCAGATCCTGTTTCACCGCCGGTGTCAGGAACTCATTGGCCGCCGCGTTGGGGTTGGCGTAGTGAATGCTGTTGCTGATGTTGGCGATCACCTTGGGTTCCAGCAGATAGTTCATGTAGGTGTAGCCGTTCTTCTCGTGGGGCGCGTTCTTGGGCATGACCACCATGTCGAACCACAACGTCGTGCCTTCGTCCGGGATCGAGTAGGCGATATCGATACCGTTTTTCGCTTCCCTGGCACTGGCGGCCGCCTGGACCACGTCGCCATTAAAGCCGATGACCGCACAGACGTTACCGTTGGCCAGATCGCTGATGTACTTCGACGCATGGAAGTACTGCACGTAAGGGCGAATCTTGAACAAGGCCGCTTCGGCTTTTTTGTAATCCGCCGGTTCATGGCTGTGTGGCGGCAAGCCCAGGTAGTTGAGGGTGATCGGTAGTACCTGAGTCGGGTTGTCGATGATTGCCACGCCGCACTGGCTCAACTTCTTGATGTTGTCCTCTTCGAAGAACATCTTCCACGAGCGGGTAACGTCCGTGTTGCCGAAGATCGCCTTGATCTTCTCGACGTTGTAACCGATGCCGGCGGTGCCCCACATGTACGGATAACCGTATTGATTGCCCGGGTCGTTGACTTCGAGTTTCTTCATCAACTGCGGATCGAGGTTCTTCCAGTTCGGCAGTTGCGACTTGTCGAGTTTCTGGATGGCGCCGGCCTTGATCAGCCGCGACAGAAAGTGGTTCGACGGACTGACCACGTCGTAACCGGTATTGCCGGTCATCAACTTCGATTCCAGCACTTCATTGCTGTCATGGATGTCGTAAATGGCCTTGATGCCGGTGTCTTTGGTGAAGTTGGCCAGGGTGTCGTCGGCGATGTAGCCGTTCCAGTTGGAAATGTTGACCGCTTCGTCGGCAAGAGCGCCCGCCGAAGCCGTTGCGAGCAAGACCGCCAGGGAAAGTGTATTGACGCGCATGTTCTGTCACCTGAATTGAGTGGCTTTTGTTCTTGTGGGATGTGCGGAATTTCAGATTTCTGTTCTGGCCCTGACCGCCTCCACGCGCATGCGAAGCATGGCACCGATATCGAAGAAAGGTCGCGGCGGCAGCCAGCCCGGTTCGGCCCGTTGCATCACCGATTGCAGCAAGGGCGAGTCGATGCCCGACGCCAGCTCCGCCAACAGCCGTCCCCACAGGGTTCCGCGCGCCACGCCCGAGCCGTTGCAACCGGCCACGGCGAAAACGCCCTCCTCAACCCGGTCGAAATACGCCTGGCCGCTGCGGGTCGCACTCAGGTGGCCCGTCCAGGTGTAGCGAATGTCTTGCTCGCCCAAGAACGGAAAACGCCGTTGCAGACCGCGCACATGATGTTGCCGCCGCAGGACCAGCTCGCTGTTGGACAGGTCCCGCGTGCGGTATTCGGCGGTGTTGCGAATCATCACCCGGCGATCCGGGGTCAACCGCACGGTGGCGCCCAGCGGCCGGGTCGACAGCACGCCCCACGGCTCGACCGAACCGATGGCCGCGAACTCCTGATCCGTGAGCGGACGCGTAAGACTGGCGCTCAACTCCATCGGGAACGTGGCGCTGTCGTTGATGCCGACGCGGGGAATGAAGGCGTTGAGGCACACCAGCACCTGCTTCGCCTCGATACTGCCCTCGGCACCTTGGGCGCGTAGACGCCCCTGGCCGACACGCTCAAGACCGGAAATGTCGGTGTTCTCGAACACCGTGACGTTGTCCGGGAGCGCATTGAGCAAGCCCTTCACGTACTTGGCCGGTTGCAGCAGCGCATTGCCATTGCCGCACCAGATCGCGGCCTGATAGTGGCGAGTGCCGAGCTTCTGGTTCAGCGCCTCGCCTTGCAGAAACTCGGCGCGGGCACCGAGGGCGCGCAGCGTGGCCAGTTTCGCGTCGACCTGATTGAGCTTGGCCGGGTCGTTCACGGCAAAGAAATACCCACTGTCGCGGAAGTCGCAGTCGATCGCGTGTCGGGCAATGCGTTGGCGGACTTCTTCGCTGGCGGCGCGGGAAATCGCCGTGTCGACTTCAAACCTGGCAAAACCTGCGGCGCCGATCAGTTCGCTGTCGGCCGGGTGTTCATGGGCGACGACAAAACCCGAGTTGCGCGCCGACGCGCCCTGCGCCGCCGATTGCCGATCCACCACCACAATCCGCGCCTGGGGATGCAGTTGCGCGAGGTTATGCGCAGCGCTGAGCCCGGTGATGCCTGCCCCGATCACCAGCCAGTCGGCTTTTTGCGCTCCGCTCAGGCGACCGCGTGCCGGGGAGTTTCCGGCTTGCGCGATCCAGCCACAGATATTGTCCATGCATCACCTCATTCGACTGTCGTTCGGCGACTTGCCTTCTTCTGATGGCCATGCGTGAATCGCATGCCCGTGTTGTGAAGACAGCCGCCAGAGCTAGAATCTATAAGGTCTTCAAACGCCTCACCAACGCTAAGAAATCATCGAGCCATTCTGAAAACGCATGGATAAAATTCGCCACATCCCCTCCCTGCAAGCTATGCAGGCACTGGTCGAAGTCGCTCGATGCGGCAGCTTCACTCAGGCTGCGCAGACGTTGTGCCTGACCCAAAGCGCCGTGAGCCGGCAGATCCAGCAACTGGAAAGTCACTTCAACGTGGCGCTGTTCGTGCGCACCAGCCGCAACCTGCACCTGACCCCGGAAGGCGAGCAGGTCCTGGCCAGCGCGCGAAGCATCTTCGAGCAACTGAAAACCCTCGAAGAACGCCTCACTCCGCAGAAACGTCCGTTCCGCATTCGCATGCACGTGTCGCTGGCGGTGCGCTGGTTGCTGCCCAAACTCAGCGACTTTTATCTGCGCCATCCCGAGGTCTCGCTGGCCATCGAAACCGTCGCCACCGAAGTCGTCGAACCGACCGGCGACAGCGATGCCTACATCCTTTACTTACCGACAGCATCAAGCGATCCGGATTGCCTGACGCTGTTTCAGGAAACGCTGGTGCCGGTGTGTGCCCCGAATCTGGCCGAAGCACCGCGCTCAGTGGACGCGTTGCTGCGCTTCCCGCTGCTGCATCGCTCGGTAGATCGCCAGGCGTGGATCGAATGGCTGGCCGCGAACGACGGCAAACCGCTGGAGGATTACCGGCACATCCCCTTCAACCTCGATGAACTGGCACTGGATGCGGCGGCGCGGGGATTGGGTGTGGCGGTGACGGACATGACGCTGGCGGCAGAATCCATCGAGCGTGGTGTGCTGGTGGTGCCGTTCGGGGAGCCGCTGAAAACCGGGGGGATTTACTCGTTGTGCTTGCAGCCGTCGGCGGCTTCGCATCCGGCGTGTGGGGTGGTGATGGGGTGGTTTGCGGGGCAGGCCGAGCGCGAGGTTTGAACGCAGACGTCACACGGGAGCTGCTTTGCGCAACTCCCGCAAAGGGTCTTCATGGCTGGGAAAAGGTCTGGAGATACGCCAACAGATTATCGATCTTCTCCTCATCACTCAGCCCCCAGAAGATCATCCGCGTTCCTGGCACCACACCCTTCGGGTCCTTCAGATACGCCGTCAGCGTTTCACGGTTCCAGGTCACGCCGGAGTTCTTCATGGCATCTGAATACACGTAGTTCGCCGACGTCCCGGCCGGGCGGCCGATGATGCCATTGAGTTCCGGGCCGAATCCAGGACGGGCGGACTCGCCGACCTGATGGCAACCGCCGCACAGACGCGGGAAGATTTTGGCGCCGGCCTCGGCGTCGCCTGCAGCCAGGGTGGATGTGCTGAGCAGGCCTGCGTTGAGGATCAGGGCGAAAGTCAGTAAGGCGCGTTTTTTCATTGCAGGTTCCGGACTGGCGTAAATCGGGCGGCGCAAGGGTAGCATTTTGTGGCGATCCGTAAGGGCTTCGGCTAGCGGTAGGCACCCACCACCTGGCGGACTTTTATCAGCGCCTGACGCAGTACATCCATGTCCACCGACCCCAGGGCAATCCGGATCGCGTGGGGGACGTGCGCCGAAACCACGAACGGTTCGGCGATCGATACCGCAATCTGCTGCTGCATCAACTCGACCACGACCTGATCGGCGCGCGCGTCCTCCGGCAATGGCAGCCAGAGGAAATACGAGGACGGATGGCCGATGTGCTCGATGTCTTTGAGTATTTCGCCCGCCAGCACCTGACGTGCCCGAGCGTCGTGACGTTTTTGCGCTTCGAGCACCGTGACGGTGCCGTCGTCGAGCCAGCTGCAGGCGATCGCGGTCATGACGCCGGGGGTGTTCCAGGTGGTGGCGCGGATGATGCGTTCAAGGGCCGGGACGGTTTGCAGCGGCGCGGCGATGAAGCCGACGCGCAGGCCGGTGGCGATGTTTTTCGAGAGCCCCGAGACGTAAATCGTCCGCTCCGCTGCCAGATCGGCCAACGGTGGCGGCGGGTTATCGACCAGAAAGGCGTAGGCCGCATCTTCGATGATCGTCAGATCATGCTGTCGGGCAATCGCCACCAGTTGTTCGCGCTGATCAAGGGACATGACCCAGCCGAGCGGATTGTGCAGGGTCGGCATGCTGTACACCGCACGCACCGAGCGGCTGCGGCAGAGTCGCTCCAGCGCCGGCAAGTCCGGCCCGTGATCGGTCACCGGAATCGCCACCACTTCCAGGTGCAACGCTTCGGCCAGCACCTTGAAGCCGGAATAGGTCAAGGCATCGGCGGCAATGACATCACCGGGTTTGAACAACGCCATCAGCGCGACGGCCAGCCCCTGTTGCGCGCCGTTGACGATCAGCACTTGCTCGGCATCGACCTTCAGGCCACGGGTTTGCAAATGCCGGGCGACCGAGGCGCGCTCGTGTACTCGACCCGCGTGGGGTTGATAGCGCAGCAGCGCTTCGAGGTCGCCGGACAGCGCCAATTGCCGCAGTGCCGTTCGCAGCAACTCGGCCTGACCGGGCAAGGACGGGTAGTTGAAATTGAGGTCGACCATGCCGACCGCCACGTCTTTCTGATCGATGCTATGCCCCGGCGGCAGCGACGTCTCCCGCACAAACGTACCTCGCCCCGCTTCGCCGCTGACCAGGCCCATCGCCTCAAGCTCCGCGTACACCCGCGACGCCGTGACCAGCGCCAGCCCTTCGCTGGCGGCCAGTTGCCGGTGGGTCGGCAGCCGCGTGCCGGGCAACAGGCGACCGCTGCGAATATCGGCGGCATAGGTATCAACGAGGGTCTTGTAACGGGAGCGCGGCATGTCGGGATGTATCCATGACAATTCTTTGATTGTGCTGATTCTCAGCCCTAGGATGAGCCACAAGCAACCCCACTCTTGAGCGTGACCCAACATGGAACGAACCACGAATCTGCCCGCACCGGCCCTGGAAAAAACCAGTGGTTGGATCAACGGTTTCATCGGCGTCGTGATTTTCAGCGGTTCACTGCCAGCCACGCGGCTGGCAGTGCTGGAATTCGACCCGGTGTTCCTCACCGTCATCCGCGCCACCATCGCCGGGGTGTTGGCGCTGTGCCTGTTATGGCTGTTTCGCGAACGACGTCCGGCGCGGAATCAGTGGTTTTCGTTGTTGATCGTGGCGTTGGGCGTGGTCGTGGGTTTCCCGTTATTGACTGCCCTCGCGCTGCAATACGTGACGTCGGCGCATTCCATTGTGTTTGTAGGATTGCTGCCACTGGCGACAGCGATTTTCGGCGTGTTGCGTGGAGGCGAACGGCCGCGTCCGGTGTTCTGGATCTTTTCGGTGCTGGGCAGTTCGCTGGTGGTCGGTTTTGCGGTTTCACAAGGCCTGACCGCCTCGCCCACCGGCGACCTGTTGATGCTGGCGGCGATCCTCGCCTGCGGCCTCGGTTATGCCGAAGGCGCAAAACTGTCGCGCACCCTCGGCGGCTGGCAGGTGATCTGCTGGGCGCTGGTGTTGTCGTTGCCGGTGATGGCCGTGCTTAGCCTGTGGCTGGCGCCCGTCTCGTTCAGTGGCATCAGCGTGTCGGCGTGGGTGTGCCTGGCTTACGTTTCGCTGTTCAGCATGCTGATCGGTTTTGTGTTCTGGTATCGCGGCCTGGCCCAGGGCGGGATTGCGGCGGTCGGGCAGTTGCAGTTGTTGCAGCCGTTCTTCGGTCTGGCGCTGGCGGCGACGTTGCTGCATGAACAGGTCAGCGTCGGCATGCTGGTGGTCACGTTGGGCGTGATCCTGTGCGTCGCCGGGGCGAAGAAATTCGCCAAATGACCTTCAACTCACTCCCGCTTTCCACTCCCGTGGACTGAGCCCGGTCTTGCGCCGAAACGCCCGGGCCAGCGCCGAAGGGCTTTCATAGCCGACCTCTTCGGCGATCAGGGCGATCGGTCGGCCTTCGCGCAGGCGTTTCTGCGCGAGGCTGATTCGCCAGCTCACCAGATAATCCACCGGCGTCTGCCCCACCACTCGCCGGAAGTGCTCGGCAAAACCGGCGCGGGACACATGCGCGGTCGCAGCCAGTTCGGCGACGCTCCAGGCCTTGGCCGGTTGGTCGTGCATCAGGCTCAACGCACGAGAAATCTTCGGATCCGCCAACCCCGCCATCATCCCCGGCTGCTGATTGCGACTGCTGATGAGATGCCGCAGCAACAGAATCACCAACAGCTCGAACAACCGATCCATCACCGCTTCACGCCCGCAATGGCCGTCGAATGCCTCTTTAAACAACCACTCCAGGGTGCTGGCCATTTCAGGAAGGTCGGCGAGTTTCAGCACCAGATAATCCGGCAGCGCCGCCGCCAGCGCATTGCCAGCGCCGCCATCAAACGTCAGCGAGGCGCACACCAGTTGCGTGTTCATGGCCTCGTCGGCGAACAGTCGGTGGGCAAAGGGTCGGGGGAAGAAAATCAGGGTCGGTTCATTGAGGGTGAGTTCCGGTTCATTCCCCGGTTTGAGCAGCACCTGCCCGGCCTGCAACAGATGCACATGGCCGCAGACCTGATCGCCACCGTAGGCACTGATGCCGCAGAAGGTGCCGCTGTGGAAGGTGCCGGCATTGACGCCGAAGTGGCTGAGCAACGTGGACAAGCGATCCATGGAAGAATCCCCGACGGAAGGTTTGGACGATCTGTCGCATATCCTCGACGATTTGCACCCAAAGCACCAGTCGCGCTCAATAGTATGGCCTCCATCCCCGGCGCACTTCGCACCGGACTTTCGGAGAATCACCATGAGCCGCATCGTTCCTGTCAGCCTCGAAACCGCCACCGACGCCACTCGCCCGACGCTTGAAGGCGTGCAGAAAAAAATCGGCTTCCTGCCCAACCTGTTCAAGACCTTGGCTGTTGCGCCCGCCGCACTGGATGCCTACGTGCAAATCTCCGCCACACTGGGCAAAACGTCCCTGAGCGCCAAGGAAAAAGAAGCGGTGTACCTCGCCACGTCGCAGGTCAACGGCTGCGATTATTGCCTGGCGGCGCACACCTTGTTTGCCAGCAAGGCCGGGCTGGCAGCGCAGGAGATTGTCGAGGCGCGTCACGGTCGGCTGAACGCCTTCGCCGCCCTCGCCCATCAACTGACGGAAACCCGTGGCCATCTGAGCGATGAACAGATCGCCGCCGCCCGCGCTGCCGGCATCGACGACAAGAAGATCATCGAAACGATCGCCATCGTCGCCGCGCAGACCCTGACCAACTACCTCAACAACGTGGCGCTGACCGACATCGATTTCCCGGCCATCGATGCCTGATCAGTGACCGGGGTCGATCTCAGTCGTGATCGACCCCGGCGCGTTTCAGCAGTTTCTTGCAGCGCTCGGACAGGTGAAACACCTGCAATTGCTTGCCGGCCTTGGCGTAACGTTCGCGCAGGGTTTTCAACGCAGCGATGGCCGAGTAGTCGACAAAGCTCAGGTGCCGGCAATCCAGCGTCACCCGCTGTGGGTCGCTGGCCGGGTCGAACTGATTGAGGAACGGCGTGGTCGAGGCAAAAAACAGCGTACCGTGCAGGCGATACAGTTTGCTGCCGTCGGCTTCCAGGTGTTCATCGGCATACAGTTCGCGCGCTTGCTGCCAGGCAAAGTTCAGCGCCGCGATGATGATCCCGCACAGCACTGCCGTGGCCAGATCGGTGAACACCGTGATGGTGGTTACCGCGATGATCACCAGCACATCGTTGAGCGGCACTTTGTTCAGCACCCGCAACGAAGCCCAGGCAAACGTCTGCTGCGACACCACGAACATCACCCCCACCAGCGCCGCCAGCGGAATCCGCTCGATCAGCGGCGACAGAAACAGAATGAACAGCAGGATCAGCACCCCCGCCACCACCCCGGACAACCGCCCGCGCCCGCCGGAACTGAGGTTGATCACGGTCTGGCCGATCATCGCGCAACCACCCATGCCGCCGAACGCACCGGACACCATGTTTGCCGCGCCCAGCGCCACGCACTCGCGATCCGGGTAGCCACGGGTTTCGGTGATTTCATCGGTGAGGTTGAGGGTCAGCAGGGTTTCCAGCAGGCCGACCATAGCCATCAAAATCGCGTAGGGCGCGATGATGCGCAGGGTGTCCAGCGTCCACGGAATGTCCGGCAGCGCGAACGTCGGCAGACCGCCGGCGATGTGCGCCATGTCGCCGAGGGTGCGGGTCGGCAGGCCAAGCAGATAGACCAGCGCCCCAACGCCGAGGATCGCCACCAATGCCGGCGGCACGGAGCGGGTCAGGCGCGGCAGGAGGTAGACGATGGTCATGGTCAGCAGCACCAGCCCGGTCATCAGGTACAACGGCGTGCCGCTGAGCCACTGCTCACCGCTTTTGAAATGCTCCAGTTGCGCCAGCGCAATGATGATCGCCAGACCGTTGACGAACCCGAGCATCACCGGGTGCGGCACCATGCGCACCAGTTTGCCCAGGCGCAACAGCCCGAACGCCATCATGATCAACCCGCCGAGCAACACCGTCGCCAGCAGGTACTGCACGCCGTGCTGCACCACCAGCGCGACGATCACCACCGCCATCGAACCGGCCGCCCCGGACACCATGCCCGGCCGGCCGCCGAACAACGCGGTCAGCGTGCAAATGATGAAGGCGCCGTACAGGCCCATCAGCGGATTGAGGTGAGCCACCAGCGCAAACGCAATGCATTCGGGCAACAGGGCAAACGAGGTGGTGAGTCCGGCCAGGACATCGGCGCGCAGACGAATCGGTTTCATGGCTTACCTGACAAAGCGGCCGACACGGACGGCCGCTGCATTCGCGGGAAAAAGAGGGTTGCGGATGTTACGCAAATGCCCGGGCACGGGCCAGTGATTGCTGACAGGGGCGGGTTGGCGCTCTATGCTTGCGGGCTTGGTTAATCTACGGGTTTGAACATGTCACCTTTATCCGCCCGCGAAGTTTGCCAGTGCCTGCGTGATGCCGCGCTGGGCGTGCGCCATTTCCGGGTGACGGGCCCGCGATCCGGTCAGGTTTCAGTCGACATTGAAGGCTGGAACCTGCAACTCGACTTCGACGGCCAACACCTGCACCACTGTTGCGACTGTCGTTGTCCGCAAGGTCGTCGATGGACACTCGACACCCGGCAACGCTTTGGCACCGATCCGGTCAGCCTGCTGAGTACCTGGGAACTGGCCCGGATCGAAGCGTTGTTGCGACAGGTTGATTGACTCACGGCAAAGAAGGTTGCCGGATGATGGCACTCTGCCCATAATTCGCCCCCCCTTCTTCAACGCGCAAGGAACTGCCGTGAAAAAAACCCTGCTGTTGGTCCCGCTGTTTGCTCTGCTCCTGCAAGGCTGTGGCATGACCATGACCCGCTACGAGCCAAGCTTCGACAACGTTCAAAAGCTCAAGCAAACTCCGCCGCTGCACGCGATCAGCAATCCGCAGGTTACCGCCGAGTCGGGTGAAGGCTCGTTGATGGTCCGCGCCAACCCGATCAAGTCGCCGACAGGCAGCATCCCGGCGCATATCCAGGACGCGATCACCGAAGAACTGCGCAAGGCCGGCCTGCTCGACCCGAACGCCACTCGCCACCTGCAAGTGCTGGTAGTGAAAAACCAGTTGAATGCCGGGATGGGCACCGGTGACGGCAAGATTGCCGCGCGCTTCACGATGCTCGACGGCAAGAACGTGGTGTACGACGCGACCAAAGAAGTCAGCCATCAGTGGAACAGCAGCTTCTTCGGCTTCATCGCGATCCCCAACGCGACCAACGCCTACAACCCGATGCTGCAGGATTTGCTGAAGGATCTGTACAGCGATCCTCAGTTCATCCAGGCCCTGAAGTAAGGGCAAAAAAAAAGAGCCGCGATTGCGGCTCTTTTTTTGGCTTCCTGTCGACGGGCGAGTCGTTCAGAGCGCCGAGTATTTCGGGCTGTTGCTTTCAGCCCACTGCTTGAGCAGCGCGTTGACCTGACGATTGAAGGTGTCATTAACCGCGTCTTTAGGGGTGTTGGCCATCAGCGGGATAAACCAGATACCGAACCAGGTGCCAACCGCGTCATGGTTGCTGGCAGTGGCCATCGCCTGGCCGTTCTGGTCGAGGGTTTCCAGGCTCAATGTGTACTGGTCGGTACCATAGGCCGGGATGACCATCATGCTGAAACCGCTGATGAACGCCAGTACCATCGAACCGGCATTCGGCGGATGGTTGTACATCTTCAGGCGCAGGCTGTAATCGCCTGGCTGCTTCTCGAACTGATCGAGGGTCACACGGCCGAACAGACCTGAATCCTTCAGGATCTTTTGCAGCTGTGGCTTGAGATTGTCACGCGCTTGCGGAATCTCCACGGCGGAAGCGCTTTTCGGCTCGCCCTGGTAGAAGTCGAAATCCACATAAACGTTAGGTTTGTTGGTGTAGTTGGCCATCGATGGCAGCGTGACCGGTGCTACTTCATCCTTGGTGAAACTGGCACAGCCGCCCAGCGTGAGCACCAGACCCAGCGCAAGGATTTTCCCGAATTGCATGATGTCGTCCCTAAAGTGATATCAAAGAGCCTCCATTGCGGAGCGCCGGGGCGGATTCTAGTGATCGCCCGCGCTCGGGAAAAGACCTGATTCGGGAAAACCTGAAAATATTGCCGGCTCAGCCCTGCCGCAGGTCGAGCACGTAAGTGTAATACCCGGTGTCACGCACCCAACCGAGGGACTCGTACAACCCCTGGGCGGTGAAGTTGTCAGTGGCGGTTTCCAGCACCAGCCCCTTGGCACCGGTTTCCACGGCGAAGTCGCGCGCGGTGTTCATCAGCAATCGTCCGACGCCACGGCCTCGGGCGGCCGGCGTGGTGAACAGGTCGCTGAGCAGCCAGGTGCGGTGGGCGTCTATCGAAGAAAACGTCGGGTACAACTGGACGAATCCCAGCGCATTACCGCTTTCGTCCTCAACCAGAAAAATCGCCGATTCATTGCCGGCCATGCGTTCGGCGATGAAGGCCCGCGATTGCGCCAGGTTCGACGGCTGGCCATAGAAACCGCGATAACCGTCGAACAGTTCGGCTACCGCATCCAGATGTTCCGCGTGGGCGCGCTGTGCCTGAAGGCTCATATCCCCTCCCCGATCGATTCCAATGATTGCACCAGCATAGCGCTGTCCGTCGAGTACGCTGGCCTAACCGCTATATAGTTTTGTATATTGCGAGCCCGAAATGGCCAGACCTTCCCTGCCGTCCATGAGCAGCATCCGCGAACGCAACCAGCAACAGATCCTCAAAGCCGCCAGCGAAGAGTTTGCCGCCAACGGCTTCGACGCGACCCAGACCCGCGACATCGCGGCCCGTGCCGGGGTGCCCAAGGCCAATCTGTATTACTACTTCCAGAGCAAGGAAAACCTCTACGGCAAAGTGCTGCTCGGCTTCGTCGAGCCGCTGCTGGAAGCCTCGGCGGTGCTGCGCGAGAGTGATGACCCGCTGATCGGCCTGCGCGCCTACGTCGCCGCGCGCATCCGCATTGCCCGCGAGCATCCGGCAATTGCCAAAGTGTTCAGTGGTGAACTGCTGCTGGGCGGTCGCCAGTTGCCTGACGAATGCCGCGACCTGCTGCATGCCGAAGCCAGGCGCAATGTCGAGTGCCTGCGCAGCTGGATCGAACGCGGCTTGCTGGCCCCGGTCGATCCCGAGCATTTGATGTTGTTCATCTGGTCGGCGACGCGCACCTACACCAATATCGGCTGGCAGATGGGGCGCATCACCGGGCGGGAAGTGCCGCAGGATGAGGATTATGCGGTGGCGGCGGATACCATTACGCGGTTGGTGTTGGGCGGTGTGGTGTCCGAGCCGGTGAGTGATGTGCGCAGGTTGATGTTTGCGACTTGAAGAGTCAGGGCATGAAATCCAGCGGCAGCGTTCCTTCAGCCGACTTCTGCTTGTACCAGGCCTGCATGGCATCGGGTAAACGAGTCTTCCATTGCGGCACGTTGGTGTAGTAACGGACACGGGATTTTCCCTGTCCGTCGTAGGCCATCACCATTACCCACAACTGATTGTCTGGCGCACTCATGAACATCGCGGTATTGCCCAGACCACGCATCCACATCTCCACCATTTGACTGCCCGGCACATCGGCACTGGGGTCGCCAGTCATCATTGAGCCGGATATTTCCACCAGCAATTGATAGTCAGTCTTGAGCAATGTGCGCAACGTTTCGTTTTCTTCAGTTGAACGGGCCAAACCGAGGCTGAGCAAATCGTAATCAAGCTTCAAGGGTTCGTCGGATGCCACATAACGGCCAGCGTAATAAACACCCATCCCACCGCCGCAGTCGGCATTGGCACCGTCCTGCATCACGTGGAGTATTCCGTTGATTGCCGTAAAACTCAGCGAACATTGTTCTTCGTCGTAATCGGCCTGTTTCCCCTTCAACGAAGCAACGCCTTCCAGATTGCCGGAGTTACCGCCCTCCGCTGCCGAAACATCAAAATTTATATGCGTCGCGTCGCGCCGCTTGGTTTTTATTTCTGCGGCGGACGAAGGGCTTCCTGGGATGAGCTGCCAGGTAGAGTCCCAATTGAACGGCTTGGCGGCGTACTCAAGTTCGGCAATCCGCATCAGATATTCCCGACGCAGACAGGCCATCTGTTGGTCGCAGCCCTTGCGGTTCTTCAGCCACTGCCGCTGGTCGGCCTTGAGCGCTTGCGGGTCAGCCACCTGCGCCAACGTTGTCTGCCAAAGCACCCCAAGTTTCTCATCAAGTCTCGACGTATACGGGTCCGCACAAATGGCTTTTTCAACCGGGCTGGAAGCGCCAGCGCAGTCAAAACTGGCAGCGTGAGTGTTGGCAGCAAAAACGAGGGACGTCAGCAGCAAGGCGTGACGGAGATTGAAAGCGAGCATCGACAGATTCCATTCCTGAGGCGGCGGCAGTATGCCGCGCCCGGGCTATCGATGCTCTGGACTTTTCACCGGTTGCAGGCAGACAACCGGGGGCTTCGGCAAAAGAGCATCAGAACGCGATGTCAGCCGCCGGCTTCACATCGATCCGTGCTACGGAACCGGTCAGGTGCGCCCAGTCCTTGTTGTGTTCGGCGATGATGTCTTCGGCGCTCATGTTGCCGTTGTCGACGGTGGAATGTGCGTCGGCCGCCAGTTCCACGTCATAGCCCAGTTGATGGGCCTGGCGCACGGTGGCGTTGACGCAGTAATCGGTTTGCAGACCGCAGATCACCAGGCGGTCGAAGTCTTCCCGGGGGATCAGTTTCTGCAGGTTGGTCTGGTAGAACGAGTCGTTGGCGGTCTTGTCGACGCGCAGATCGCCCGGCGCGGTGGCCAGGCCGTCAGCCAGTTGCCAGCCCTCGGTGCCGTGGACGAACGGACTGTCCTTTTCGTTATGCTGGATCAGTACGACTGTAACCCCAGCCTTGCGCGCGCGGGCACTGAGGCCGTTGATGGTGTCGATCACCCGTTTGATGTCGTGGCACTCGTATTCACCTGTGCACAGGGCGCGCTGGACATCGATGATCAGCAATGCGGTGGTCATGGTGAGCCTTCCTTGATCGGTCCTTGAGACAGGGGCGGACGTGTGCCCGCCCCCTTTTTACCCTTCTCAGTAACCCAATGACAACCCGGTGTTGCGCCGTGGATCGTTGGCGCCGTAGAAGCGGTTCTTGCCGACCGGTTTACCGCCCAGCGACGGCGCTCCGACCAGAATGGCAGCGATGTGGTTGGCGTCCTGCGGGCCCGCGAACTTATGGCCCCAGCTCTCGAGAATCTTCTTCGTGTCGGGGCTGGCGGCGAAGTCTTCGAGGTTGGTCTGTTCCGGCATCCACTGCTGGTGGAAACGCGGCGCATCGACCGCTTCCTGCAGGCCCATGCCGTAGTCGATGACATTGAGCATGGTCAGCAAGGTTGCCGTGATGATGCGACTGCCACCCGGCGTGCCCACCACCATCACCACCTTGCCGTCCTTGGTCACGATGGTCGGGCTCATCGACGACAGCGGCGCCTTGCCGGGCGCGATGGCGTTGGCTTCGCCCTGCACCAGGCCATACATGTTCGGCACGCCGACTTTCGAGGTGAAGTCGTCCATTTCATCGTTGAGGATCACCCCGGTCTTGCTCGCCATCACGCCTGCGCCGAACCAGTCGTTGAGGGTGTAGGTGACAGACACCGCGTTGCCCCATTTGTCGACGATCGAGTAGTGCGTGGTGTTGCTGCCTTCGTGCGGCGCAACGCCGGGTTTGAGTTCCGCAGACACGCCGGCCTTCTGCGGCTGGATCGCGTTGCGCAGCTTGGTCGCGTAGTTCTTGTCCAGCAGGTGTTCGATCGGGTTCTTCACGAAATCCGGGTCGCCCAGATAGCTGTTGCGATCCACATACGCGTGGCGCATCGCCTCGATCTGGTAGTGCATGCCCTGGGCCGAATGGAAGCCCAGATCCTTCATCGGGTAGCCTTCGAGAATGTTCATGATCTGACAGATCACCACCCCGCCGGAGCTTGGCGGTGGCGCCGACACGACGTGATAACCGCGATAGTCGCACTCCACCGGAGCCAGTTCGCGGGTCTTGTATTTGTCGAGGTCGGCCTGGGTAATGATGCCCTTGTTGGCCTGGCTGGACGTGACGATCGCGTCGGCGACCCAGCCTTTATAGAAACCGTCCGCACCTTTCTCCGAGATGGTGCGCAGGGTTTTGCCGAGGTCCTTCTGCACCAGTTTCTGCCCGACCTGCATCGGCTCGCCGTTGCTCAGGAAGATCGCGCCGGAGTCTTTGATGTCCTTCTTGAACACGTCGGTGGCGTAATCCAGCAGATCGACGTCGCCCTGTTCCAGTTCGAAACCTTCTTCCGCCAGTTTGATCGCCGGGGCGATCATGTCCTTGCGCGGTTTGGTGCCGTACTTGCTCAGCGCCAGCTCCATGCCGGACACGGTGCCAGGAACGCCAACGGCCAGGTGACCACGGGTACTCAGATCAGGAATGACGTTGCCCTGCTTGTCGAGGTACATGTCGGCCGTTGCGGCCAATGGGGCTTTCTCCCGGAAGTCGAGGAAGGTCTTGCGTCCGTCCGCCAGTTGAATGGTCATGAAACCACCACCACCGAGGTTGCCCGCTGCCGGGTAAACCACCGCCAGTGCGTAGCCTACGGCGACCGCCGCATCCACCGCATTGCCGCCACTTTTCAGTACATCGACACCCACATGGGTCGCCAGATGCTGGGCGGTGACCACCATGCCGTTTTCGGCGGCAACCGGTGCCACGGAGGCGGCGTGGGCCATGAGGCAGCTGAGCGCCAATGAGGTCGCAATCAGCGATTTGGCAAAAGGTTCGTACTTCATGAGTCGGTCTCTTCTTTTTATAAGGTAGGAAAGCGCTTCAAGAGCATCAGCCAGTATGGTCGCGATTGCGGTTTGCGCCTCCCCGATCCGGCAGTATGCTGGGCGCTGTTGCCGAGCCGATCCGGAGTTTTCCCCATGGCCTACACGTTCATCACCCTGCCCTCGCTCGTTGGCGAGTTGAAGCTGGTCGCGAACGGTTCACGACTGGCCGCCATCCTCTGGGAAAACGACAAACCGAACCGGGTGCGCCTCGGGCCGATGAACGAAGCCCCGGACAATCCGGTGTTGATGAAAACCGCGCAGCAACTGGAAGAATATTTTGCCGGAACGCGAAGTGCGTTCGATCTGGATCTGGATTTCGCCGGCACCGAGTTCCAGAAAAAGGTCTGGGCCGCGTTGCTGACCATTCCATTTGGCGAAACCCGCACCTACAGCCAGATTGCCCGGCAGATCGGTCACCCCAGCGCAGTGCGTGCGGTGGGCGCGGCGAACGGCAGAAACCCGATTTCAATCATCGCGCCCTGTCATCGGGTGATCGGAGCGTCGGGGAAACTGACCGGGTTTGCCGGAGGCCTTGAAGCCAAGGAGCGGTTGCTGACACTGGAAGGTGGCCAGTGGTCGGACATCGGCAAGACCGGTGATCTGTTTTAAGCGCCGAAGAAGTTATTCATCGCCGCGTATTGCAACAGCATGATGGTCTTGGCATCGCAGATTTCGCCTCGATGAAACGCTGCCAGTGCATCGTCGAAACGCCACTCCAGCACTTCAAGTTCTTCGGTTTCCTCTTCCAGGCCGCCGCCATCGCCGACCTTCGACTTCGCGTCATATTCGGCGACGAAGAAGTGCAGCTTCTCGGTCACTGAACCCGGGCTCATGTATGCCTCGAACACCTTCTTCACGTCATGCACGCGGTAACCGGTTTCCTCCTCGGCCTCATCGCGTATGCGCTGCTCCGGTGCTGCGCCTTCCAGCAACCCGGCAGCGACCTCGATCAGCAAACCGTCGTGACCGTTGACGAACACCGGCAGACGGAACTGGCGAGTCAGTACCACTGTGCGTTTTTCGCGGTTGAACAACAGAATTGCCGCACCATTGCCACGGTCGTAGACCTCGCGGGTCTGGCGTTGCCATTCACCGTTGTTGCGCAGGTAGTCGAAAGTGATTTTCTTCAGCAGATACCAGTCGTGGGACAACACCTGAGTGTCGACGATATTGATCCGCTCGGCGGTGTTGGGCATGACGCTTCATCCATTGTTGTCATCGGGAGGCCCCATGTTAGGCGAAAAAAAGCCCGGCAGCGCTACCGGGCTTTTTTATTCGATTACCGCTGGTGGGCCATGTCCGCTATCGCGACATCAGGCTCCGGCGAGGCAGCCGCCACGCCGTTGATCAGCGGTCCATAACGCCGGCTGAACTCCCAGTTGTACGGCACGCGATCCTTGCTGGTGCCGTTGTCCCAGTTCACCGACCACGTCATCAGGCCCTTGATCAGGTGCCCTTTGACCGCCAGGCGTTTCATCGCATTGCCGACCACGTTCTTGTCGATCACGTAACCGGTGGCAGCGGCGTCGATGTTGGCCGGCAGGCCGATGACGAACTTGTCCGCAGGGATTTTGGTGAATCCGCGAGTGCCGGTCACCAGACTTTCAGTCAGGTAATAGAGGAAGTCCTCTTTCAACGCATCGTTGTTCTGCGCGATCCACGCCCCGTTGCCATTGTTGGCCTCCGGTACCCAGACACCGTCACCGCCCTGGTTGTAGAACTGCGGCGCGATGAAGTCGTAGTAGCCTTCCAGCGCCTGCAAGTAACCGACGTATTTGCCAGTGGTGGTCAGGTACGGAAACTCCGGGGCCATGCTGATGATGAAATGCTTGCCCTGGCCTGCGTAGTGATCCTTGACCAGTTTCAGGGCGGCCGGCAGGACGGTCTTGTTGGCAGCGAAATCAATCGCGCTCTGTTCAAGATCGATGTCCAGCCCGTCGAAGCCGTAGGTTTCCACCAGACGGATGATTTCGTTGGCCAACGGCTGCTCCTGCCCGGCACGCAACTCGATGTGCGCATCGGCGCCGCCGAGGGAAATCAGCACGGCCCGGCCCTGGCTGTTGAGTACGCCAACCTGGCGGCGGAACTCGGCATCGGAGACGTTGAACGGCTTGAAGGTCGGAATCCCGCTGCCCTTCATGAATGCGACCGCAACCACGTTGTAGTCCTTGGGCACGTTTTCCAGGGCGATGTTGGCGAACTGACCACGCTGATAGCCATCGCTTGGGCCGGCCGGCCAGTTGTGCCAGAAACCCATGAGGATCTTCTTGCCAGCGATGCTCGGCATCAGCGAAGCCGCGTCGCTCGCCTGGTTTTGCAATAAGGTGAAGTCGATATTTGACATGTTCTAATCCTTCAGAACGTGTAGGTGGGTGTTACGGACTTATTTGAAGTCCACATCGAAGGCCTGATAGAAGGCGTTGCCGGTGTTGGCGACGATCCACATCAGGACAACAACGTGATGACCTTGCTTGTTGGCCGGAAGTTTCACTGCGTGATTGACCTTGGCCTTCAGCTCCGCCGCATGACTGTAGTACGGCACTTGCGGATAGAAGTCCTCGGCGAACGGTTTTGCTTCCAGTTGTGCACGGGTGATGCGTTGTTTCGGGTCCCAGCCATCCTTGGTGATCAGCCAGCGGTAACCGCGAGTGGTGTGCGGCGCGGTGTATTCCCATTTGACTTCAAGGGTCTGGCCAGGGGTGACATTGAGCAGCGGCCAGGTGAACGGACGACCGAGTTTCTTGCTCATTTCCTCGTCGGTGAAGTTCACGCAATCGCGGGCATCGTCCTTGCCACCGCTGAGAATGTGGCCGTCGGCCGGAGGCACGACACTCGGGTTATCCGACTCGAAAGGCGCCGGGAACGGGCCGGCCGCCAGTGCCGGGAAGTTCTTGCCACCTTCCATCTCGTTGACCTGCCAGCCACCGAGCAGTCCTTGTTCGATGGCCACCGCACCGCGGCTTGCAGGGGAAATGACGCGACCGTGTCGCAGTTGGGTTTGAGCTTGTGGTTGGTTCATGTTTTTCACTCCGTTGATTTAAGAACTCTCCTTTCCGAGGAGAGGCCTTCAAGCTAACGGAGGGGGATTTTTTGTCCATCGGCGGTTTTGTCGCAGCCTGCGGCGGTGAAATGCGTAAAACACCGAAAATACTGGATATAAATACAGTACATTGCGACGACGCTCACCCAACGCATGGCAAAAAGCCTACACGGCGTCATTACAAAAACCTGCATTCACCGGCTCAGGGAAGCTGCGCCTTGAACTCCTTTTCATACTGCCCGGCGAGCTGTTCTTTCTGTTTGTCGTCGAGCAGCTTGCCGGCCATCTGGAAGAACTTCTGCTCCTCCTCCTTCAAGTGGTGATGGACCTTGTCCGAGAGCTTTTTCGCCGTGGCCAGCCAGGCCGGGCTGGACATTTCGGTCTCGTCGAGCTCCTCCATCATTTCGTCCATTTCATGGTGTTCGGCGATGGCGTGGCGACTGAGATCGACGCCGTTGTCGAACTCCATCAACGGGATGTAGAAGTGGCGTTCTTCGGCCGTTTCGTGGGCCTGCAGTTCGGCTTTGAGTTGCTTGTAGGCTTCGACGCGTTCCGGGGTATCGCCACTGGTCTTGATCAAGGTCTTGGCGTACCCACGCTGGCGATCGTGGCTCTCGCGAAGGGCTTCGAAAATGTTCATGGACTCTCCTCGATAAACGCATTCGGAATGAACGCCTTCAAGGGCTAGACCCCAACGCTGGAGCGACGGTTCCAACTGTTCGATGCCGGGATGGATCAATTGACCGAGGCGCGATAGGCTGCCGGTTCACTGCCATAAGGATGTTGCACATGAGTTTACGGATCGAGCTGTCGCAAGACTCTACAGAAGAAGAACGCCTGGCCATTCTGGCGCCGCTGCACGCCTACAACGTCGCTCAGGCCGGGATTGCCGTATCGGAGCCGCTCACGCTGCTGGTACGCGATGAACACGACACCATTCTGGGTGGACTCTATGGCCGGTTGGTCTGCCAGTGGCTGTTCGTCGATCTGCTGTCGGTGCCGGAGCAGGGTCGCCACCAGGGGATCGGGTCGAAACTGATGCGCATGGCCGAAGACCTGGCGCGTGAGAAGGGTTGCATCGGGGCCTGGCTCGACACCTTCGATTTTCAGGCGCCGGAATTCTACAAAAAGCTGGGATATAGCCAGTTTGGCGAGTTGTCGGATTACCCGCCGGGGCACAAACGCATGTTTTTCCAGAAGCGTCTGGACGTCTGAACCCCGCGGATCGCCAGGTGTTACAGACAGGTCGCCAACGCCGCCAGCCGGCGCTTGGCGACAAAGTCATCCTTCTGCGCGTAGTAGCTCAGCACCGTGCCGGACGCATTCGTGGTCACGTCGACAAACGACTCCGCCGAACGGGTGTAGACCGTCGAACCGCCCTTCTTGCCCGGTTGCAGATACGCCGCCGCATCGACGCCGAACACCGCTTCGTCCTGCCAGGCGAATTGCACGCACTGGGCCACGACTTTCTCGGGTTTGTCCGAGTTCAGGACCTTGTAAGGGGTTTGCGTGCGGGCGTCTTCCATCGCCGAACCCGCGCAACCGGCCAGCAGGGTTGCCGCCAGTGCCACCATCAGCATTCGCATTGCATTCGCTCATTCGGAAAAAAAACGGACTGTATCACCGCAACGCGCAAAATCGTTCTGCTTTACTGCATTTAGAGCGCGACACCCGCCGGCCGCTGCGGCACATTAAAGGTCATCAGCCCCACAAGGAAACCCCATGGCGCCTACCGACCAGCGACATGAACATGCCCTGAAACTGTTTCTCGATGCACACCCTGAAGTGCGCGAAGCCCTCGATCATCTCAACCCGTTGCTGGCCCAGGCCAAAGGCGAAACCCCGGCACAGTACCGCGAAGAACGCCTGCACGAAGCCTTCGAAGCCGAGGCCGAAAGCCAGGGCTTGTTTGCCTGGGAACTGACGCTGCAACTGACCGCTGCAACGCCCGAGGACTATCAGGCGCAACGCCTGGAAGTGCACCGGGAAGTGGCGGAGATGGCCGGGATGGACTGGTTGGAATATTGCGACCTTTATGGCATAGAACCCTGACCTCTACGCAAGGACATCCGCACCAATGCTGCCAACCCTCTCGACTCACCGCGCCAGCCCCGGCCACTTGCATATGCAGAAATGGCGCGGTCGCGTAGGGCTGGCCATGGTGGCCGCGCTCTCGGTCCTGGCGGGGATGACCGATGCCATCGGCTTCATGGCCAGTGGTGACTTCGTTTCATTCATGAGCGGGAACACCACACGGCTGGCGGTGGCGATCAGTGATGGCGATGTGAGTCTGACGCTGCGGCTGGTGATCCTGGTCGCGACGTTCATCCTCGGCAACACCCTCGGCGTGGTGATCGGTCGCCTCGGCAGGCGCCGCGCACTGCCGTTGCTGCTGTGCATCGCGACACTGCTCTGCGGGGCCGCCGCCTGGCCGTCAGACGTGCAACTGCCGGCGCTGCTAGCGGCAATCACCGCCATGGGCATGCTCAATGCCGCGGTGGAAGAAGTGAACGGTCTGGCGGTCGGACTGACCTATGTCACCGGTGCACTCTCGCGGTTCGGTCGCGGTCTGGGACGCTGGATAATGGGCGAGCGGCGCAATGGCTGGCGCGTGCAACTGGTGCCGTGGAGCGGCATGTTCATCGGCGCCATCCTCGGTGCCGTGCTGGAGCATCACCTGGGGCTAAAAGCGCTGTACGCCAGCGGATTGCTGGCTGCGTTGATCGGCCTGATCTCGCTGAAAATCCCCCGGCGCTGGCAGTTGGGGTACATGCCGCGCTGAAGTCTGCGGCAACATCCACTTCGCCGCCCCGCCGAGAAAGCTTTATCATGGCCGCAGTTTTGCTGATCGAGTCCGTCATGAAGTTCGCCATTGTGTTGTTTTCCGCCGCCCATGCGCCCTCCTCGCGCCGCGCCCTGCTGTTCGCGCAGGCTGCGCTGGCCGGCGGGCATGAAATCGTCCGGCTGTTTTTCTATCAGGACGGTGTCTACAACGCGTCTGACGCCGTGGTCACGCCGCAGGACGAACTGGACCTGCCCAAACAGTGGCGAACGTTTATCACCGAACAAAACCTCGACGGTGTGGTGTGCATCGCCGCCGCTTTGCGCCGTGGCGTGTTGAATGCCGAGGAAGCCGGGCGTTATCAGCGTGATGCCGTGGCGGTCAGCGCACCGTGGGAATTGTCCGGCCTCGGCCAGTTGCATGACGCGGTTCAGGATGCCGACCGTCTGATCTGTTTCGGAGGCGCATGACATGGCCAAGTCCCTTCTGATTATCAGCCGTCAATCACCGTGGTCCGGCCCCGGTGCCCGTGAAGCATTGGACATCGTACTGGCCGGCGGCGCCTTCGATCTGCCGATCGGCCTGCTGTTTCTCGACGACGGTGTGTTGCAACTGGCCGCCGGGCAAAACGCCAAGGCCCTGCAACAGAAAGACCTGAGCGCCAACCTGCAAGCGTTGCCGATGTTCGGTGTGGAAGAGCTGTTCTACTGCGCCGACAGCGCCAGTGCTCGCGGCCTCGGCGATCGTTCGCTGGACGAGGCTCAGCCTTTGGCCGCCGATGAAATCACCGCCCTCATTGACCGTTACGACCAGGTGATCACCCTCTGATGTCGACTTTGCATGTGTTGTCCCATTCCCCGTTCGGCGACGAACGCTTGACCAGTTGCCTGCGCCTGCTCGGTTCTGCCGACGCGCTGTTGCTATCTGGCGATGCTGCTTATGCGCTGCAACCCGGCACTGCGCCGTTCATTGCGCTGGAAACCCGTCGGGTGAAACTCTTCGTTCTGGCCGAAGACGCGCAAGCCCGCGCCGTGCAGGTTCCGGACTGGGCCGAAGCCATCGATTACCCGGCCTTCGTCGAGCTGTCGATCCACCACGACAAGGTCAACAGCTGGCTATGAATGCGCTGACCGTCGGCGCCCGCGCCATCGAACTGGACAAGGACGGCTTCCTGGTCGACCTCAACGACTGGTCGGCCGAAGTCGCCAGCGCCCTCGCCGCTGCCGAAGACATCGAGCTGAGCGCCGAACACTGGGAAGTCCTCGAACTGTTGCGCAGTTTCTACGCCGAATTCCAGCTGTCCCCGGCCACCCGGCCGCTGATCAAATACACCGCGCTCAAGCTCGGCGCAGAGAAAGGCAACAGCCTGCACCTGAACCGACTGTTCAAAGGCACCCCTGCCAAACTCGCCGCGAAACTGGCGGGCCTGCCCAAACCGACGAATTGCCTATGACCGACTATCCAGCGCTGACCCTCGAAACGCCCGCCGAGCACCCGTTCGCCCAGTTCGTGCGCATCCTCGGCAAGGGCAAGCGCGGCGCTCGCGACCTGACCCGTGAGGAAGCCCGGGAGGCCATGGGCATGGTGCTCGACGAAGCCGTCGAAGAAACCCAGCTCGGTGCCTTCCTGATGTTGCTGCGGCACAAGGAAGAAAGCGCCGAGGAAATGGCCGGCTTCACCGAGGCCCTGCGCGAACGCTTGCAGGCGCCAGCACTGAAGGTCGATCTGGACTGGCCGACCTATGCCGGCAAGAAACGTCACCTGCCCTGGTATCTGCTGGCAGCCAAGTGCCTGGCACAGAACGGCGTGCGCATCTTCATGCACGGCGGCGGCGCGCACACCGCCGGGCGTTTGTATTCCGAACAACTGCTCGGTGAACTGAACATCCCGCTGTGCCGCAACTGGCAACAGGTCGGCGCGGCGCTGGACAACGGTGGCCTGGCGTTCATGCCACTGTTGGACTGGGCACCGCAGCTGCAGCGAATGATCGACCTGCGCAATACCCTCGGCCTGCGTTCGCCTATTCATTCGCTGGCGCGGATCCTCAATCCGTTGGGCGCGCGTTGCGGCTTGCAGAGTATTTTCCACCCCGGCTATCAGGCTGTGCACCGCGATGCCAGTGGTCTGCTCGGCGATACGGCGATCGTGATCAAAGGTGACGGCGGCGAAATCGAGATCAACCCGGATGCCGACAGCCACCTGTACGGCACCACCGGCGGCGAGAGCTGGGACGAGGAATGGCCGCAGTTGTCGGCGCAACGCCACGTCAAACCGGCGTCGCTGGATGTCGAGCATCTGAAGGCCGTCTGGCGTGGCGACGTGGTCGACAGCTATCCGCAAATGGCCCTGATTTCGACCATGGCCCTGGCCCTGCGAGGCCTTGGCCAAAGTCGCGAACAAGCCTTCGAAACTGCCGAGAAATACTGGATCGCACGGAACAAATCGATTTAACCGATCATTCACGCCCGATCTTTGCGCTTTTTGTTCGAACTCATCGGAATAGACTCGGCTCCAACGATTTTTGGTTTCCGGAGTCTTGATCATGGGTTTACTCGTCGACGGCCGCTGGCAGGACAAGTGGTACGAAAGCAGCAAGGACGGCGCGTTCCAGCGCGAACAGGCGCAGCGCCGCAATTGGGTCACTCGCAACGGCGCGCCAGGCCCGAGCGGTGAAGGCGGTTTTGCCGCCGAGGCCGGGCGTTATCACCTCTACGTCTCCCTCGCCTGTCCGTGGGCGCATCGCACGCTGATCCTGCGCAAGCTCAAGGGCCTGGAAAGCCTGATCGATGTTTCGGTCGTCAGTTGGCTGATGCTGGAAAACGGCTGGACCTTCGACCAGAACCTCGGCTCGACCGGCGACAAACTCGACCACTTCGACTTCATGCACCAGCGCTACACCGCTGACACCGCCGACTACACCGGCCGCGTCACCGTACCGGTGCTGTGGGACAAAAAGCTCAAGCGCATCGTCAGCAACGAATCAGCGGAGATCATCCGCATGTTCAACAGCGCCTTCGACGACTTGACCGGCAACGATCTGGACTTCTATCCGGCGCCGTTGCACGGTGAGATTGATGCGTTGAACGAGCGGATCTATCCCGCCGTGAACAACGGCGTGTATCGCGCCGGGTTTGCCACTTCGCAGCAGGCCTATGAAGAAGCGTTCGATGATGTGTTTGCCGAGCTGGACCATCTGGAGCAGGTGCTGGGCGCCAACCGTTATCTGACGGGTGAATACCTGACCGAGGCGGACGTGCGGTTGTTCACCACGCTGATTCGTTTCGACGCGGTGTATCACGGGCACTTCAAATGCAATCTGCGGCGGATCAGCGATTATCCGAACCTGTCGAACTGGCTGCGTGAGATGTACCAGTGGCCGGGCGTTGCCGAGACCGTGGATTTCCAGCACATCAAGAACCACTACTACGGCAGCCACAAGACCATCAACCCGACCGGGGTGGTGCCGAAAGGGCCGGAGCAGGATTTCAATGTGGCCCATGACCGGGACCGGTTGGGCGGGAAAGGGGTTTGGCGCAAAGGTTGAGAGCAGGATCGTTCCCACAGCGTGGGAACGATCACTTCAGAGTCGTCAGATTTGACCCTGAGCGCCCTCGAACCACGCCAGCTTCTCGCGCAGTTGCACCACTTCGCCGACGATCACCAGCGTCGGCGCATGGACTTCATGCTCCGCCACCAGACGCGGCAGGTCGGCCAGCGTGCCGGTGAAGACCCGCTGATTGACCGTGGTGCCCTGCTGGATCAGCGCTGCCGGGGTATCGGCCGCACGACCATGCTTGATCAACTGCTCGCAGATGATCGGCAACCCCACCAGCCCCATGTAGAACACCAAGGTCTGCGCCGGCGCGACAAGGTCGGCCCACGGCAAATCGGTGGAACCGTCCTTCAAGTGCCCGGTGACGAAACGCACCGACTGCGCGTAATCACGATGGGTCAGCGGAATACCGGCATACGCCGCGCAACCGCTGGCCGCGGTGATGCCCGGCACCACCTGGAACGGGATGCCATGGGCCGCCAGTTCTTCGATCTCTTCGCCACCACGGCCAAAGATGAACGGATCCCCGCCCTTCAACCGCACCACGCGCTTGCCAGCCTTGGCCAGATCCACCAGTTGCTGGTTGATCTGATCCTGCGGTACGGCGTGATCGGCGCGACGCTTGCCGACGTAAACCCGCTCGGCATCGCGACGGCACAGCTCAAGAATCGCCGGAGCGACCAAACGGTCATACAGCACCACATCGGCTTGCTGCATCAGGCGCAAGGCGCGGAAGGTCAGCAGATCCGGATCACCCGGCCCTGCGCCCACCAGATACACCTCGCCAGTGGCCACGGCCGCTTCGCCATCGATTTTCGCCTGCAACAGACGTTCGGCTTCAGCGCCCTGCCCGGCCAACTGCCGGTCGGCAATCGGCCCCTGGAACACGTCTTCCCAGAAAGCACGACGCTGCTGCACATCGGGAAACAGGTTTTTGACCTGATTGCGAAAACGTGCGGCCAGACCGGCCAGATGGCCGTAGGTCGAAGGAATCCAGGTTTCGATCTTGGCGCGGATCAGCCGGGCCAGCACCGGCGCATCGCCGCCGCTGGAGACCGCTATGATCAGCGGCGAACGGTCGACGATCGCCGGGAAGATCACGCTGCACAACGCCGGCGCATCCACCACATTGACCGGCACGCAGCGCCGATGAGCATCGGCGGAAACTTGCGCGTTCAAGGCTTCATCGTCGGTGGCGGCAATGATCAGCCCGCAACCGTCCAGATCCGTTTCAACGTAACCGCGCGACAGACACTCGCCACCGCTGGCGGCAACCAGTTCGCGCAGTTGCGCTTCGATTTCAGGTGCGACCACCCGCAGCAGCGCACCGGCATCGGCCAGCAGGCGGGATTTGCGCAAGGCAATCTCCCCCCCACCGACGACCAACACACGACTGCCGCGCAGGTTGTGAAACAGCGGCAGATATTTCATTTAGCCGATGACCTCAAGGCCACCCATGTACGGCTTCAGCACGTCCGGCACACGAATCGAACCGTCGGCCTGCTGGTAGTTTTCCAGCACGGCCACCAGGGTACGACCGACCGCCAGACCCGAACCGTTCAGGGTGTGTACCAGCTCAGGTTTGCCGGTTTCCGGGTTACGGAAACGCGCCTGCATGCGGCGGGCCTGGAAGTCGCCGCAGTTGGAGCACGACGAGATTTCACGGTATTTGTCCTGGCTCGGGATCCACACTTCCAGGTCGTAAGTCTTGACCGCGCTGAAGCCCATGTCGCCGGTGCACAGCGCCAGGGTACGGTAAGGCAGACCCAGCAGTTGCAGGACTTTCTCGGCGTTGGCGGTCAGGCTTTCCAGCGCGTCCATCGACGTCGACGGCTCGACGATCTGCACCATCTCGACCTTGTCGAACTGGTGCTGGCGGATCATGCCGCGAGTGTCACGACCCGACGCGCCGGCTTCGCTGCGAAAGCACGGGGTGTGGGCGACGAACTTGATCGGCAGCTGCTTCGAATCGACGATTTCACCGGCGACGATGTTGGTCAGCGACACTTCGGCGGTCGGGATCAGGTACAGATCGGCTTCGCCTTCGCGGGCGATCTTGAACAGGTCTTCTTCGAACTTTGGCAGTTGACCGGTGCCTTGCAGCGCCGGGGCCTGAACCAGATAAGGCGTGTAAGCCTCTTCGTAGCCGTGCTCGGTGACGTGCAGGTTGATCATGAACTGCGCCAGTGCGCGATGCAGACGGGCAATCGGGCCACGCAGCAGCGCGAAACGCGCACCGGACAGCTTGGCGGCGGTTTCGAAGTCGAGCCAGCCGAACTTCTCGCCCAGGGCCACGTGATCCTGAACCGGGAAATCGAAGGCAGTCGGAGTGCCCCAGCGGCGGACTTCGACGTTGCCGTCTTCGTCTTCGCCAACCGGTACCGATTCGTGCGGCAGGTTCGGAATGCCCAGCAGGATCGAATCCAGTTCGGTCTGGATCGCGTCCAGCTCGACTTTACCGGCGCTCAGTTCGCCCGCCATGCGCTCGACGTCCGCCATCAACGGCGCGATGTCTTCACCGCGCTGCTTGGCCTGACCGATGGATTTGGAACGCGCGTTACGCTCAGCCTGCAGTGCTTCGGTGCGGGTCTGGACGGTCTTGCGCTGTTCTTCCAGCGCTTCGATGCGCGCGACATCCAGGGCAAAGCCACGGGAAGCCAGGCGGTCCGCTACGTCCTGGAGGTTGCTACGTAACAGTTTGGAATCGAGCATGTCGGTTTCTCGTTATCAAAGTTTGGTCAAAGTCAGGCCAGCCCAGGTCGCGAGCAGGCCGCCGAACACGCTGATGCCCAGATAACCGAAGGCTATCAGGGCCTGTCCGCTTTCCAGCAAACGCAGCGTATCCAGTGAAAAGGATGAAAACGTCGTCAGACCGCCGACAAAACCGACGATCAGACCGGCGCGGATTTCGATCGGCACTTCCGGCCGGGTCAAAAACAGTCCGTACAGCAGGCCGATGATCAGACAGCCGACCAGATTGACCGCCAGCGTTGCCGCATAGAAATGCCGGGGCCAATTGGCGCTGACCCAATTGCCAGCCGCGAAACGCAGTAATGTACCAGCGATGCCCGCCACGGACACCGCAAGAATCGTTCGAATCACTATTTTCTCCGCTGCCGGGGGCTTAAACGATCGAGTTTGGCGAGGTGGTTGAGCTTCTCGCCAATCTTCAGTTCCAGGCCACGGGGCACCGGTTGGTAGAACGGGATGGGGTCGAGCTCTTCCGGAAAGTAGTCTTCGCCGGCCGCGTAGGCGTCCGGTTCATCGTGGGCATAGCGGTATTCGTCGCCATAACCCAATTGTTTCATCAACTTGGTCGGTGCGTTGCGCAGGTGCAGCGGCACTTCCAGCGAGCCATGTTCGGCAGCGGCCCGCAATGCGGTCTTGAAGCCCATGTACACCGCGTTGCTTTTCGGCGCACAAGCCAGATACGTAATAGCTTGAGCCACTGCCAACTCACCTTCCGGGCTGCCAAGTCGCTCCTGCACTTCCCACGCCGCCAGGCACAGACTCAGGGCGCGCGGGTCGGCATTGCCGATGTCTTCGCTGGCCATGCGCACCACGCGGCGGGCCAGATATAGCGGATCGCAGCCGCCGTCGATCATCCGCGCAAACCAGTACAACGCGCCGTCCGGATTGGAGCCGCGCACCGATTTGTGCAGCGCGGAAATCTGGTCGTAGAACGCTTCGCCGCCCTTGTCGAAACGCCGACGCGTGTCGCCGAGCAGGCTTTGCAGCAGCTCGGTGCCCATCTCGCTGTTGTCTTCGGCGAGGTCCGAAGCGTTCTCCAGCAAATTGAGCAAGCGCCGGCCATCGCCGTCGGCGGCGGACAGCAGCATCTGGAAGCCTTCATCGCTGAGGGTCAGATTGCGCTTGCCCAGACCGCGTTCTTCGGTGAGTGCGCGGTGCACCAGTTTACGCAACGCCGCCTCGTCGAGGCTCTTGAGTACGTAGACCCGGGCCCGCGACAGCAAAGCGTTGTTCAATTCGAAGGAAGGGTTTTCGGTGGTTGCGCCGATGAAAATCAGCGTGCCGTCTTCAACGTAAGGTAGAAAAGCGTCCTGCTGGGACTTGTTGAAGCGGTGAACTTCGTCGACAAACAGGATCGTGCGCTTGCCGTACTGACCAGCCTGCTGTTTGGCGATTTCCACCGCCTGACGGATCTCTTTTACCCCGGCCAATACGGCCGAAACCGTTTCGAAGTGCGCATCCGAGACTTCCGCCAGCAGCCGCGCCAGGGTGGTCTTGCCCACGCCCGGCGGGCCCCAGAAGATCATCGAATGCAGGGCACCCTGCTCCAGAGCTTCGCGCAGAGGCTTGCCGCGAGCGAGCACGTGTTCCTGACCGACGTACTCATCCAGATTGGTCGCCCGCAAACGGGCGGCCAGCGGCTGGGCAATCGGTGCACTGCGAAACAGATCCATCACGTACCGTTGAAACCTCTGTGTTTATTCCTGGATCACATCGGCACCCTTCGGGATGTCGAACTTGAACTTCGAGGCCGGGACCGCTTCGTTGGCCTTCACCCCGGTGAACAGGATGTTGGTGCGCTGGCCGACGCTGTCGATCAACTGCATGTCATTGACCAGACCGTTGCGGAACGACAGACGCAGGCTGTCGAACAGGGTGTCCTTGGTTTTCGGCTTCAGGGTGAAGTCGATCACGCCACCGGCTTCCTTGGCGCTGATATCGAAGCTCTGGCTGATCTTCGATACATCACCGGACAGCAACAGGGCCGGGGTCTGGGTCAGGCGCTCATCGAGTTTCTTGATGGTGGCCTGTTCCAGATCCGGGTCCCACAGGGTGACTTTCTTGCCGTCGGACACCATGGTCTGCTCGGCGGGGGCATTGGTGTGCCAGTAGAACAGGCCCGGACGCTGCAGGGTCATGTCGCCGGTGGTTTCCTGCAACTGGGTGCCGCTGCCGTCGAGAGTGAGCTGGGAGAAGTTCGCGGTCAGGGTCTTGGATGTTTCCAGCAATTGGGTCAGGCGTGCCACATCCTTGTCATCGGCGTGAGCCGTGAGGGTGGTCAGAGCCAGTACTGGCAGCAGCATGCGGATAAGACGCATGGGAGTCCTCTTGAATACTCGTGGGAAAGTGGACGGCGCTTCATGCACCGTCCTTTGCATGTGAATCAGGGTATCGAATCAGTCGCGCACCGGGCCAGGGGCCAGGACTTCGCGGGAACCGTTGGTGTTCATGGACGTCACGACCCCGGCCATTTCCATGGCTTCGATCATGCGCGCGGCACGGTTGTAACCGATCTTCAGCTTGCGCTGTACAGCGGAGATGGAGGCGCGGCGGCTTTCCAGTACAAACTGCACGGCTTCGTCGTACAGCGCGTCGGCTTCCGGATCATCGCCGTCACCGCCGCCGCTGCTGCCTTCGAAACCACTGCCCGCCTCTTCGACACCGTTGAGGATGTCGTCGTTGTATTCCGGCGCACCGCGCAGCTTCCAGGCTTCCACCACCCGGTGAACTTCATCGTCGGACACGAAGGCGCCGTGAACCCGGATAGGCAGGCTGGTGCCCGGCGGCATGTAGAGCATGTCACCATGGCCAAGCAGTTGTTCGGCGCCACCCTGGTCGATGATGGTCCGGGAGTCGATCTTGCTCGATACCTGGAACGCCATCCGCGTCGGGATGTTGGCCTTGATCAGACCGGTGATCACGTCCACCGACGGCCGCTGGGTCGCGAGGATCAGGTGGATACCGGCAGCCCGCGCTTTCTGGGCGATACGGGCGATCAGCTCTTCAACCTTCTTGCCGACGATCATCATCATGTCGGCGAATTCGTCCACGACCACAACGATGGTCGGCAGCTTCTGCAATAGAGGAGCTTCGTCGTGGATGCTTTCGCGCTTGTACAGCGGATCGCTCAGCGGCTCGCCGGCGTCCTGGGCTTCCTTGACCTTGGCGTTGAAGCCGGACAGGTTTCGCACGCCCATCTTCGCCATCAGCTTGTAGCGACGTTCCATCTCGGCAACGCTCCAGCGCAGTGCGTTGGCGGCGTCCTTCATGTCGGTCACGACCGGGCACAGCAGATGCGGAATGCCTTCGTAGATCGACAGTTCCAACATCTTCGGGTCGATCATGATCAGCTTGGCGTCTTCCGGGCCGGACTTGAACAGGATCGACAGGATCATCGCGTTCACGCCCACCGACTTACCGGAACCGGTGGTACCGGCCACCAGCAAGTGAGGCATCTTCGCCAGGTCAGTAATGACCGGCTTGCCGCCGATGTCGTGGCCCAGGGCCAGGGTGACCGGCGACTTGAAGTTGTCGTACTCAGGGGTCGACAGCACTTCGGAGAAACGCACGATCTGGCGGTCTTCGTTGGGAATCTCGATACCGACCGTGGTCTTGCCCGGAATCACCTCGACCACCCGCACGCTGGTCACGGCCAGCGAACGTGCAAGGTCTTTGGCCAGGTTGGCGATACGGCTGACCTTGACGCCAGCGGCTGGCTGGATTTCGTAACGGGTAATGACCGGGCCGGGATGGATCGAATCCACAGTGACTTCGACGCCGAACTCCTTGAGCTTGATCTCCAGCAAGTGGCCGACCGCCGCCAGGGACTCGGGCGAGTAGTTGAGCTGTTTCTTTTCCGCAGGATCGAGAATCGAGATCGGCGGCAAGGTGCCTTCCACGGCACTGTCGACGAACAGCGGCGCCTGCTTCTCTTTCTGCACGCGCTTGCTTGGCTCTGGCGCCTTGACCGGGGCCGGAGCGATGACCGGCGGAACCTGTTTCTCGCGCTCGGACATGTGCTTGCTCAGGGCCTGTTCACGCTCGATCAGACGTTCCTTGACCTTGGCCTGCTCGCGCTTGTCGGTGACTGTCGGGGCGACCACGTCGTGCACCCGGTCATCGACTTCACGCAATTGCGCGACCAGTTGCTTGCGCTCGGTCCGCGCCGACCACCAGCGGTTGACCGCGCCCTGGAACAGTTCGAACAGGTCGAGGGTGATCTTGCCGGTAACGTCCATCACCTTGAACCACGACAGGTCGGTGAATACGGTCAGGCCGAACAGGAACAGCGCGATGAACAGCAATGTGCTGCCCTGAATGTTCAGGGCGTTGCGGGCCAGATCACCGAGGCTTTCACCCAGCGCGCCACCCGCACCGGCCGGCAACGCGGTGGCCGCATGGAAATGAATGTGCGCCAGCGCAGCGCCGGACAGCACCAGAAACACCAGGCCGATCAGGCGCCAGGAGAACAGCCAGCCGCTCCACTGCCAGGGTTCGTGGCGCTGACGGAAGATCTGATACGCCTTGATCGCCAGCAGCAACGGGAAGATGTACGCGAAGTAACCCAGCACCATGAACAGGATGTCGGCGCTGTAGGAGCCCGCCGGGCCGCCGAAATTCTGCACGTCGTCGATCTTGCTGTTGTGGCTCCAGCCCGGATCGTCCTTGCCGTAAGTCAGCAAGGCCATCATCAGGAACAGGCACAAGGCACCGATGGCGATCAATGCACCTTCCTTGAGTCGGTAGTGCAATTGCTGGCGCCAGAGCGGGACGACTGTTTTTGGTGCTGCGGTGGATTTCTTCAAAACGCTTCTTTTCCTGCGCCAGAGGCGCGTCCATCTATTGAATGACAATAAAAAACTGCCCAATCCAGGCAGGTAAAAAAATTGACGGGCACAACTGAGACTACTTTTAACACTGCGCCCCGTGTTTTATAAACACGGCTCGCTGCGAATATTCTGTAACAGCCCGGCATTGTACGGGTTTGCGCGTGCGATGCCATGCTTCGAGCTCCAGCTTCAAGCATAGCCAAGCAGACAAAACCTGCGACGCAATTTGAGCATGCATTGTCTTTTGTGACAAAGGCTTATGAGGTGTATTTGATGAACGTAGCGAAGCATCTACCTCTGATTGCTCATGACGGCCAAATGCCCCCACTCGACGCCTTCCCGGACACCGTGCACATTCGCCCCCGACGCCCGTCTACGACCGCGTCCACCCGACCAAGTTGCAGCCGTGCAATCTTCGAACAGGTTCGGGGGGACATTCGCGCTTTTTACCGGCACACTTTGTAACGGGCCTCACCGCCCACTGCCCTCCCCTTCTGCAAGCCTGGACGCCATGCTGACTTGGTTACAACGCAATTCACTGACTTTCCCGCCACTGGAAAAGGCCATGCGCGATCCCAACGGATTGCTGGCGGCCGGCGGCGACCTGTCCGCCGATCGCTTGATCCAGGCCTATCGCCATGGCTGCTTTCCGTGGTTCTCCGAAGGCCAGCCCATCCTCTGGTGGTCGCCGGATCCGCGCACCGTGTTGTTTCCCGACGAACTGCATGTCTCGCGCAGCCTCGGCAAACTGCTGCGCCAGCAACGCTACCAGGTGACCTTCGATCAGGATTTCGAGGCGGTCATTCGTGCCTGCGCCGCGCCACGGGATTACGCCGATGGCACCTGGATCACCCAGGCCATGCAGGACGCCTATGTCGAACTGCACCAGCGCGGCTTCGCCCATTCGGTAGAAGTGTGGGACCAGGGCGAACTGGTCGGCGGACTCTACGGCCTGGCGATGGGGCAACTGTTTTTTGGCGAATCGATGTTCAGTCGCGCCGACAACGCCTCCAAGTACGGTTTTGCCACCCTGGTGCGACACTTGAAAGACTCGGGTTTCGTGCTGATCGACTGCCAGATGCCTACCGATCATCTGCACAGCCTCGGTGCCCGGGCGATCTCCCGCCCCGCATTTGCCGAATATCTGGCCCGGCACCTCGATCAACCCAACCTTGCCACCTGGGTTTGCTGAGCGACTTTTGCGCGCGTGGCTTACACTTAATTCACCAGCTTACCCCCGAGGGTTGATCATGACCGAGTTGGCGCGGTTGAAGTTTTATGCCACTCAGCCTCACTCTTGCAGTTATCTGCCCGAGGAGCAGGCCACGACCCTGTTTCTCGACCCGAGCCAGCCCATGGATGTGCATGTCTACGCAGACCTGTCGGAAATGGGCTTTCGTCGCAGCGGCGATCACCTGTACCGCCCGCATTGCCAGAACTGCAATGCCTGCGTGCCTGCGCGCATTCCGGTGGCGCAGTTCAACCCCAATCGGCAGCAAAAGCGCATTTTCAAACGCAACGCCGACTTGCAGGTGCGCCCGGTCAAGCCTGGTTTCAGCGAAGAATATTTCGATCTTTATCAGCGTTACATCGAACAGCGCCATGCCGACGGCGATATGTACCCGCCGAGCCGTGATCAATTCTCGACTTTTCTGGTTCGCGACCTGCCCTTCTCACGCTTCTACGAGTTCCGGCTCGACGGGCGGTTGCTGGCGGTCGCCGTCACCGATCTGCTGCCTAACGGTCTGTCGGCGGTCTACACCTTTTACGAACCAGAGGAAGAGCGCCGCAGCCTCGGGCGCTACGCCATTCTCTGGCAGATCGGCGAGGCCCAGCGACTGGGGCTCGAAGCGGTGTACCTGGGTTACTGGATCAAAAACTGCAAAAAGATGAACTACAAGACCCAATATCGACCGATCGAACTGCTGATTAATCAGCGCTGGGTCATCCTGAACTGAATGCAAGCCCTAAACCCCTTGGCGTAAACCCCATTTTTCGGGCACAATGCACGCCGCTTTTGCCTGGCGCAGTTGCACCGGGCCATTCATTGGACACCGAGGGCTTTACTGCATGTCGAAAGAAGACAGCTTCGAAATGGAAGGCACTGTCGTCGACACCCTGCCCAACACCATGTTTCGTGTGGAGTTGGAAAATGGGCACGTCGTAACCGCGCATATCTCCGGCAAGATGCGCAAGAACTACATTCGTATTCTTACCGGTGACAAAGTGCGCGTCGAGCTGACGCCCTATGACTTGAGCAAAGGGCGCATCACTTACCGCGCTCGCTAATCAAGTCAATACAAGACGCCCGGCTTAATGCCGGGCGTTTTTGTTTGTCTGCGTTTTTTTGTTTTGGGTGTATATCCGTTGCTGCGGTAACGGCTTCTATCGCCTACGGTTTGCTTCGCTGCACCTCCTCTCGATGTATGCGGCTTCGCCGCACGGCGCTGCGCGCCTACCCCCTGATGGACACCTTCGCTCGGCCTGCCGAAGGGGCAAAAAGCCAAAGCCAAAGCCAAAGCCAAAGCCAAAGCCAAAGATCGCAGCTTCGGCAACTCCTGCGGACAATTCCCAAATCAAACAAATTGGTCAGCCAACAAGCCGCCATTCTCAGCAAGCCGGCTCCCACAGTTCTAATCCACGTGCAACCCAAGCGGCAAAGCCGCCCCACTCAACACAATGAGCGTTAGCTCGAGTAAAGCTGTTGATCGCAAGGCCCGTCGGCAGGCTGAGTGGAGGGATTGATCCGGGGGAGGGAGCGCAGCGACCGTGCGGCGCAGCCGCATGCATCGAGAGGAGGTGCAGCGAAGCAAACCGTAGGCGATGCCCCCGGATCAATCCCGGAGCGAAGGAACCCGAGCCACAGCGAGGGCCGAACGTCAGGGCATAGACCTTTTGGTTACTTTTGGGGCGTTTGCCAAAAGTGACCCGCCGTAAAGGCGGAACCCTAAGCGGCCATAACCGCAGCAACGGATATTCACACCAAACAAACAGACAACAAAAAGGCGCCCGAAGGCGCCTTTTCACTTCACAGCCGTCAGGCCATTTCCGCCGTAGTCTCGAAGTCAAACGTCAGCTCACCATCCTTGATGTCGATGTGAACCACACCGCCATGCTCGGCCAGCTCGCCAAACAGAATCTCCTCCGCCAGCGGACGCTTGATCTTGTCCTGGATCAGACGCGCCATCGGACGAGCGCCCATGGCCGAATCGTAACCACCGGCCGCCAGCCAACTGCGCGCCGCATCGGTAACTTCCAGAAGCACACGCTTGTCTTCCAGCTGCGCCTGAAGTTCGGTGAGGAACTTGTCCACCACGCTTTTGATGACCTCATGACTGAGGCGACCAAACTGAATGATGGTATCCAGACGGTTGCGGAATTCCGGCGTGAAGCTCTTCTTGATCACTTCCATCGCATCGGACGAATGATCCTGATGGGTGAAACCGATCGAAGCACGCGCCGCCGTTTCAGCACCGGCATTGGTGGTCATGATCACGATCACGTTGCGGAAGTCCGCCTTGCGCCCGTTGTTATCGGTCAGCGTGCCGTGGTCCATCACCTGCAGCAGCAGGTTGAAGACTTCCGGATGCGCCTTCTCGATTTCGTCGAGCAGCAACACGCAGTGCGGCTGCTTGGTGATCGCTTCGGTCAACAGACCGCCCTGATCGAAACCGACATAACCCGGAGGCGCACCGATCAGACGCGATACGGTATGACGCTCCATGTACTCGGACATGTCGAAGCGAACCAGTTCGATCCCCAATGCCTTGGCCAATTGGCGCGCAGCCTCGGTTTTACCGACACCGGTAGGCCCGGCGAACAGGAACGAACCGACCGGTTTGTCCGGCGACTTGAGGCCTGCACGGGACAGTTTGATCGCAGTCGACAGCGAATCGATCGCCGCGTCCTGACCAAACACCGTCAGCTTCAGGTCGCGCTCGAGGTTACGCAGCAGTTCCTTGTCGGAACTGGTGACATGCTTCGGCGGAATCCGCGCGATCTTCGCCACGATGTCCTCGACCTGCGGCACTTCGATGCGTTTCACACGCTTCTCGACCGGTTGCAGACGCTGATAGGCGCCCGCCTCGTCGATCACATCGATGGCCTTGTCCGGCATATGCCGGTCATTGATGTAGCGCGAAGCCAGTTCCGCAGCGGCGCGCAACGACTCATCACTGTATTCGATGTTGTGGTGCTGCTCGAAACGCCCTTTCAGGCCGCGCAGGATACCGATGGTGTCTTCCACCGATGGCTCGACCACATCGACCTTCTGGAAGCGACGTGCCAGGGCACGGTCTTTCTCGAAGATGCCACGGAATTCCTGGAACGTGGTCGAGCCGATGCAGCGAATGTCGCCAGACGACAGCAGCGGCTTGAGCAGGTTCGAGGCATCCATGACGCCACCCGACGCGGCACCCGCACCGATAATGGTGTGGATCTCGTCGATGAACAGGATCGCCTGCGGACGTTTTTTCAGTTCGTTGAGCAACGCCTTGAAGCGCTTCTCGAAATCACCGCGATACTTGGTGCCTGCGAGCAAGGCGCCCAGATCCAGGGAATAAACGACGCTGTTGGCCAGCAGGTCCGGTACCTGGTTGTCGACAATGCGCTTGGCAAGGCCTTCGGCAATCGCGGTTTTACCCACGCCCGCCTCGCCCACCAGCAGCGGATTGTTCTTGCGACGACGCGCGAGAATCTGCGCGACACGCTCGACTTCCGTTTCACGCCCGACCAGCGGATCGATCCGGCCCTGACGTGCGAGTTCGTTGAGATTGCTGGCATAAGCATCCAGCGGATTGCCTGAAGAAGAAGACTCACCGCCCTCGTCGTCCTGCATATCTTGTTCACCTTCAGAGTGATCGCCATGCCCCGGCACCTTGGAAATGCCATGGGCGATATAGTTGACGACATCAATGCGTGCAACGCTCTGCTGTTTCAGCAGGAACACCGCCTGACTCTCTTGCTCACTGAAGATTGCAACCAGCACGTTGGCGCCGGTCACTTCGCGTTTGCCCGAGCTCTGCACATGAAAGACAGCACGTTGCAGCACACGCTGGAAGCCCAGGGTTGGCTGGGTTTCGCGATCTTCGTCATGGACGGGGATCAGCGGCGTGGTGGAGTCGATGAACTCCTGCAGGTCGTGCTTGAGTTTGTCGAGGTTTGCGCCGCAGGCACGCAATACGGTGGCGGCAGCCTCATTGTCCAATAGGGCCAGCAGCAGGTGTTCGACGGTCATGAACTCATGACGCTTCGAACGTGCCTCCTTGAAGGCAAGATTGAGGGTGACTTCGAGCTCGCGGTTTAACATAGCTTCACCTCATACCCAAGTGGTCGGCGATTAACCGTCCTTCTCGATTTCACAGAGTAGCGGATGCTGGCTTTCCCTGGCGTACTGGTTGACCTGCATGGCCTTTGTCTCGGCGATGTCGCGGGTAAACACTCCACATACTGCCCGTCCTTCTGTATGGACGGCCAGCATGACCTTGGTCGCCAGCTCGCGATTCAGGTTAAAAAACACCTCGAGCACTTCGACGACGAAATCCATCGGTGTGTAGTCATCATTAAACAAAACCACCTTGTACATCGGCGGCGCCTGTAACGCAGGCTTTGCTTCCTGAACAGCAATACCCGCTGAATCGTCGTCGTGTAAATCAGGGCGATCCTGATTGAATGTTAGTCGAATCTGGCTGATTGCATGCATGGAAAGAAAGGTTCGTCAGTTGTGCAAATACAGTGGTGGGGGCGGCTTGACACGTTTTCAACTCCGACTGCCCGGTCACCTTGACTATCGGGAAAACGGTGTTACAACCAATAGAACCCACAGTGGGTAAAAAAGATCCGCGGAGTCAATCTTTTTAACGGATTCGACTGCGGATGAATTGGATGATACTCCAGCGATGGAGACTGTTGCAGAGGGATTTGAGCATGGCTGTCGGCAAGGTGAAATGGTTCAACAATGCCAAGGGGTTCGGTTTCATCAATACCGAATCCCGCGAGGGGAAGGACGAGGACGGCAAGGAAATCGATTTCTTTGCACACTACTCCGCCATTGAGATGGACGGGTACAAAACCCTCAAAGCCGGGCAAATCGTCAAATTCGATATCGTGCAAGGCCCCAAAGGGCTGCACGCCACAAAAATTCAGAATGCCGAGCCTGCGAAAGATACCGTCTCGGCCGCCGCGCAGCATCAATCAGTGACCAGCTGAAGCGACCAGAACACCTGCCAGAAAACAAACCGCCCGGCTCGATCACTCGAGCCGGGCGGTTTCGTTGCAGCGGTCTTTCTTACATGTGTTTGATGATCGCCTCACCGAAGCCCGAAGAAGACACCAGCGTGGCGCCTTCCATCAGACGTTCGAAGTCGTAGGTCACGGTCTTGGCCTTGATCGCGCCATTGGTGCCCTTGATGATCAGGTCAGCCGCCTCGGTCCAGCCCAGGTGGCGCAACATCATCTCGGCCGACAGGATCACCGACCCCGGGTTGACCTGGTCCTTGCCGGCATATTTCGGCGCGGTACCGTGGGTCGCCTCGAACATGGCCACGGTGTCGGACAGGTTGGCACCCGGCGCGATACCGATACCGCCCACTTCCGCCGCCAGGGCGTCGGACAGGTAGTCACCGTTGAGGTTGAGGGTGGCGATCACATCGTATTCGGCCGGACGCAGCAAGATCTGCTGGAGCATGGCGTCGGCGATGGCGTCCTTGACGATGACTTCGCGGCCGGTTTTCGGGTTCTTGAATTTCATCCATGGGCCGCCATCGAGCAGCTCGGCACCGAATTCTTCCTTCGCCACCTCGTAGCCCCAGTCCTTGAAGGCACCTTCGGTGAATTTCATGATGTTGCCCTTGTGCACGATGGTCAGCGACTTGCGGTCGTTGTCCACCACGTATTGCAGGGCCTTGCGCACCAGACGCTTGGTGCCTTCTTTCGAAACAGGCTTGATGCCGATGCCGCAATCCTGGTCAAAACGGATCTTGGTGACGCCCATTTCTTCTTTCAGGAACTTGATGACCTTGGTGGCCTCAGGCGAGCCGGCCTTCCATTCGATACCGGCATAGATGTCTTCGGAGTTCTCGCGGAAGATCACCATATCGACGTCGCCAGGCTTTTTCACCGGGCTCGGTACGCCTTCAAACCACACCACAGGGCGCAGGCAAACATAGAGATCGAGCTGTTGGCGCAGGGCAACGTTGAGGGAGCGGATGCCGCCACCGACCGGGGTGGTCAGCGGGCCCTTGATGGAAACGACGTAATCTTTAACGGCGTCCAGGGTTTCCTGGGGCAGCCAGGTGTCCTGGTCATAGACTTGAGTTGCTTTTTCGCCAGCATAAACCTCCATCCAGGAAATCTTGCGCTTGCCCCCGTAGGCCTTGGCCACGGCAGCATCAACCACTTTGATCATCACAGGGCTGACGTCGACGCCAATGCCGTCACCTTCAATGAAGGGAATGATCGGGTTATCAGGGACATTGAGAGAATGGTCTGCGTTGACGGTGATTTTGTCGCCGACGGCTGGAACCTGAATCTTCTTGTAACCCATGCTGAACTCCATTGTTTGGATTGAACATCTGGCTTGGTTCGAGCGTAACCCAGTTGAATCAACACGCAAACCCTCTGTTCCGGGCGCGACCACATCTCGTTTCGTACAAGCCTGAAAGCAAAGGGAAAAGCGCCAATCTCAAGCATTCATGGCGACTCTACGCCCCACCCCGGCCTGCGACCTTTAGACCAATGGACGAGAATCGTTGCATATGAACCATCGGCAGATTGCCAGCTACCTATGTATAATGCCGCCCGCTGACCAAAGGGTCACGACGGCTGGCCTCTCTAGCACGAGACTTTCCGCCTGATTGGTTGAACTGTTACCGCAGTCCGACTGCTTGACGCTCTACTGATGCACCCAACATCACCGCGAAGAATCTCGACATTCGGTTCATGGATGACTTTGAACGAACGCGCTTACCCGGCGCCCCTCGAGTTTCTGCGCACGCTTTAGCAAAGAAGAGAGAGTTAATCCGAATATGCCCACCCGCTCGAAGATCATCTATACCTTCACCGACGAAGCTCCAGCCCTCGCCACCTATTCCCTGCTGCCGATCATCGAGGCTTACACCGCCTCGGCCGATATCGCCGTGGAAACCCGCGATATCTCTCTTGCAGCACGTATTCTGGCCAGCTTCCCCGAGCAACTGGGCGACAAAGCCGTAGCCGACCACCTCGCCGAACTGGGCGACCTGGCCGTTACGCCTGAAGCCAACATCATCAAGCTGCCGAACATCAGCGCCTCGGCTCCGCAACTGCAAGCCGCGATCAAAGAGCTGCAAGCCCAGGGCTACAACCTGCCGGACTACCCGGAAACCGTGACCAGCGACGCCGACAAAGACACCAAGGCGCGTTACGACAAGGTCAAGGGCAGCGCCGTGAACCCGGTTCTGCGTGAAGGCAACTCCGACCGTCGTGCTCCGCTGTCGGTCAAGAACTACGCGCGCAAGCACCCGCACAAAATGGGCGCCTGGGCCAAAGACTCCAAGTCCCACGTCGCTCACATGAGCACCGGCGATTTCTACGGCAGCGAAAAAGCCGCCCTGATCGACGCCGCTGACGCCGTGAAGATCGAACTGATCGCCAAAGACGGCACCGCGACCGTCCTGAAAGAAAAAACCACCGTTCAGGCGGGCGAGATCCTCGACTGCTCCGTAATGAGCAAAAAGGCCCTGCGCGCGTTCATCGCCGCTGAAATCGACAGCGCCAAGCAACAAGGCGTGCTGCTGTCGGTTCACCTGAAAGCCACCATGATGAAGGTCTCCGACCCGATCATGTTCGGCCAGATCGTTGCCGAGTTCTACAAAGACGCCCTGACCAAGCACGCCGACGTGCTGGCAGAAATCGGCTTCAACCTGAACAATGGCATCGGCGACCTGTACGCCCGCATCAAAGCGCTGCCGGCCGAGCAACAAGCTCAGATCGAAGCTGACATTCAAGCGGTCTACGCCGTTCGTCCATCGCTGGCGATGGTCAACTCCGACAAAGGCATCACCAACCTGCACGTGCCGAGCGACGTTATCGTCGACGCCTCGATGCCGGCCATGATCCGTGACTCCGGCAAAATGTGGGGCACCGACGGCCAGCTGCACGACACCAAGGCTGTGATTCCGGATCGTTGCTACGCCACCATCTACCAGGCCGTGATCGAAGATTGCAAAGCCAATGGCGCTTTCGATCCGACCACCATGGGCAGCGTGCCAAACGTTGGCCTGATGGCTAAAAAGGCCGAAGAGTACGGTTCCCACGACAAGACCTTCCAGATCAAGGCCGATGGCGTGGTTCGCGTGACCGACAGCAAAGGCACTCTGCTGATGGAACAGGCTGTTGAAGCCGGCGACATCTTCCGCATGTGCCAGACCAAAGACGCGCCGATCCAGGACTGGGTCAAACTGGCCGTCAACCGTGCTCGCGCAAGCAGCACCCCGGCCATTTTCTGGCTGGACCCGATGCGCGCCCACGATGGCGTGGTGATCGAGAAGGTTCAGGCTTACCTGAAGAATCACGACACCGCCGGTCTGGACATCCAGATCATGGCGCCGGTCGACGCCATGAAGTACACCCTGCAGCGCACCCGTGACGGCAAGGACACCATTTCGGTGACCGGTAACGTACTGCGCGACTACCTGACCGACCTGTTCCCGATCATGGAACTGGGCACCAGCGCCAAGATGCTGTCGATCGTGCCGCTGATGAACGGCGGTGGCCTGTTCGAAACCGGCGCCGGCGGTTCGGCTCCGAAGCACGTGCAGCAACTGGTCGAAGAGAACTTCCTGCGCTGGGATTCGCTGGGTGAATTCCTGGCCCTGGCCGCGTCTCTCGAGCACCTGGGTGTGAACTACAACAACCCGAAAGCGCTGGTTCTGTCCAAGACTCTGGACCAGGCCACTGGCCAGTTCCTGGACAACAACAAGTCGCCATCGCGCAAAGTCGGCAACATCGACAACCGCGGCAGCCACTTCTACCTGGCAATGTACTGGGCACAAGCCCTGGCCGCCCAGACCGAAGACGCTGCACTGCAAGCGCAGTTCGCGACCCTGGCCAAGACCCTGACCGAGAACGAGGCGACCATCGTTGCCGAGCTCAACGCCGTTCAAGGCAAGCCAGTGGACATCGGCGGTTACTACCACGCCAACGCCGAACTGATCAGCAAGGCCATGCGCCCAAGCGCAACCCTCAACGCGGCCATCGCTGCGCTGGTATAAGGTTGTAAAGGGAACATCACAAACCCCGGCCTCGTGCCGGGGTTTGTGTTTCCGCCTTCCGCCCAGGAGATTCAATTCATGCAATGGCTCCCCCACATCACCGTCGCCACTATCGTCGAGGACAACGGTCGCTTCCTGATGGTCGAGGAACACAAGGCTGGCCGTAACGTGCTCAATCAGCCGGCCGGTCATCTGGATCCGGACGAAACCCTGATCGAAGCCGCCGTGCGCGAAACCCTCGAAGAAACCGGCTGGGACGTCGAACCCACCAGCGTGATCGGCATTTATCTGTACACCGCACCCAGCAACGGCGTGACTTACCAGCGCGTGTGCTTCAGCGCCAAAGCCGTGAAACACCACCCGGATTATCAGCTGGACGACGGTATCGTCGGCGCCAAGTGGCTGACCCGCGACGAATTATTGGCCCAGCGCGATCACTGGCGCAGCGAGCTGATCATCCGCTGCATCGATGATTATCTGGCCGGCAATCGCTTTGGCCTCGAACTGATCCGCCCTTCCCTTTAGCCTTGAGGCCGTGAGCCTGATAGAATCGCGTCCTTTTTCAAGACACTCATTGAATCCCTATGCGTGATCCAGCCCCTTCTGACACATCCAAGAAGCGCGTCATTGTCGGCATGTCCGGCGGCGTGGACTCTTCCGTTTCCGCTCTCCTGCTGATCGAGCAGGGTTATGAGGTGGAAGGCCTGTTCATGAAGAACTGGGAAGAAGACGACGGAACGGAATACTGCACCGCCATGGACGACCTGGCGGATGCTCAGGCCGTGTGCGACAAGATCGGTATCAAGCTGCACACCGCCAACTTCGCCGCCGAGTACTGGGACAACGTGTTCGAGCACTTCCTGGCCGAATACAAGGCCGGCCGCACGCCGAATCCGGACATCCTGTGCAACCGCGAGATCAAGTTCAAGGCGTTCCTCGACTACGCCATGATGCTCGGCGCCGACCTGATCGCCACCGGCCACTATGTGCGCCGCCGCGACATCGATGGCCGCACCGAACTGCTCAAGGGCCTGGACCCGAACAAGGACCAGAGCTACTTCCTGCACGCCGTCGGCGGCGAACAGATCGCCAAGACCCTGTTCCCGGTCGGTGAGCTGGAAAAGCCGGAAGTCCGTGCAATCGCCGAGAAATACGAACTGGCGACCGCCAAGAAGAAGGATTCCACCGGGATCTGCTTCATCGGCGAGCGTCGTTTCAGCGATTTCCTCAAGCAATACCTGCCGGCGCAACCGGGCGAGATCAAGACCACCGAAGGCGAAGTCATTGGCCGTCACCACGGCTTGATGTACCACACCATCGGCCAGCGCCAGGGCCTGGGCATCGGCGGTCTGAAAGACGCTGGCGACGAGCCGTGGTACGTGCTGCGCAAGGATCTGGACACCAACGAGCTGATCGTCGGCCAGGGCAACAACCATCCGTGGCTGTTCTCCAGCGCCCTGCTCGCTTCGGAAATCTATTGGGTCAACCCGATCGATTTGAGCCAGCCGCTGCGCCTGACGGCCAAGGTTCGTTATCGCCAGAGCGATCAGGCCTGCACACTGGAAAAAACCGAGACCGGCTATCGCGCGGTGTTCGACGAGCCGCAACGTGCGGTCACGCCGGGCCAGTCGGTGGTGTTCTATGACGGAGAAATCTGCCTCGGTGGCGGCGTGATTGAAGTCGCCGAGCCGTGGAGCGGCCAGGTATGAGCCCGACTCAGGAGCAACTGACGGCTCTGGGCGGTGTGTTTCTCGCCGCCGTGCTGGTCGACCGGATCGCCAAGACCGGCCAGACCAACGAGGCCGGTCTGAGCTGCATGCTCGGCAGCCTGCTGGTTCGCGACCCGAAAGACACGCTGGACGTGTACGGCGGCGACGATATCAACCTGCGCGACGGTTACCGCGCATTGATCGGCGCCCTCGAACGCGACCCGAGCACCTTGCAGCGCGAGCCGTTGCGCTACGCTTTGTCGATGCTCGGCCTTGAGCGACAACTGGCCAAGCGCAACGACATGCTCGACGTGATCGGCAAGCGTCTGCCGCAGATCCAGTCGCAGGTCGAGCATTTCGGCCCGGCCCACGAAAACGTGATCGCCGCGTGCGGCGCGTTGTACCAGGACACTCTGAGCACCTTGCGTCAACGCATCCAGGTGCACGGCGACATGCGTAACCTGCAGCAGCCGAGCAACGCCTCGAAGATCCGCGCCCTGCTGCTCGCCGGCATCCGTTCCGCACGCCTGTGGCGTCAGTTGGGCGGTCATCGCTGGCAGTTGGTGATCAGCCGTCGCAAGTTGCTCAAAGAGCTTTACCCGCTGATGCGCAGCAGCTGAACCGCGCCCGCTACACCGTTTTGAGTCAGTAACGCGTAATACGCCGGTCAGTTGGCGACGGACCGGCGGATTTTTTCATGTATGATACGCGCCCCATTTCGTTGCCCGACTGTCCGAGAACACCCCATGCAGCTCTCTTCGCTCACTGCGGTTTCCCCTGTTGACGGCCGCTACGCCGGCAAAACCCAGGCCCTGCGCCCAATTTTCAGCGAGTACGGTCTGATCCGTGCCCGTGTTCTGGTTGAAGTGCGCTGGCTCCAGCGCCTGGCCGCTCACGCCGGTATCCCGGAAGTGCCAGCCTTCTCCGCCGAAGCCAACGCCGTTCTGAACGAACTGGCCGAGAACTTCTCGCTGGAGCACGCCGAGCGCGTGAAAGAGATCGAGCGCACCACCAACCACGACGTAAAAGCGATCGAATACCTGCTCAAGGAGCAGGCGGCCAAGCTGCCGGAACTGGCCAAGGTCAGCGAGTTCATCCACTTCGCCTGCACCAGCGAGGACATCAACAACCTGTCCCACGCCCTGATGCTGCGCGAAGGCCGTGACGACGTGATGCTGCCGCTGATGCGCCAGACCGCCAACGCCATCCGCGAACTGGCCATCCGCTTTGCCGACGTGCCGATGCTGTCGCGCACCCACGGTCAGCCGGCTTCGCCGACCACCCTGGGCAAAGAGCTGGCGAACGTGGTTTATCGTCTCGAGCGTCAGATCGCTCAGGTCGCTGCCGTTCCGCTGCTGGGCAAGATCAACGGCGCTGTCGGCAACTACAACGCTCACCTGTCGGCCTACCCGCAGATCGACTGGGAAGCCAACGCCCGCGCCTTCATCGAAGACGAACTGGGTCTGGGCTTCAACCCGTACACCACGCAGATCGAGCCGCACGACTACATCGCCGAGCTGTTCGACGCCATTGCGCGCTTCAACACCATCCTGATCGACTTCGACCGTGACATCTGGGGCTACATCTCCCTGGGTTACTTCAAGCAGCGCACCATCGCTGGCGAAATCGGTTCGTCGACCATGCCGCACAAGGTCAACCCGATCGACTTCGAAAACTCCGAAGGCAACTTGGGCATCGCCAACGCGCTGTTCCAGCACCTGGCGAGCAAACTGCCGATCTCCCGCTGGCAGCGCGACCTGACCGACTCCACCGTTCTGCGCAACCTCGGTGTTGGCTTCGCCCACAGCGTGATCGCGTACGAAGCGAGCCTCAAAGGCATCAGCAAACTCGAACTCAACGCTGACAAGATCGCCGCCGATCTGGACGCTTGCTGGGAAGTCCTGGCCGAGCCGATCCAGACCGTAATGCGCCGCTACAACATCGAAAACCCGTACGAGAAGCTGAAAGAACTGACTCGCGGCAAGGGCATCAGCCCTGAAGCGCTGCAGACTTTCATCGATGGCCTGGACATGCCGGCCGCCGCGAAAGCCGAGCTCAAGCAACTGACCCCGGCCAACTACATCGGCAACGCTGTAGCGCAAGCCAAACGCATCTGATCGACTGCTTGACCCGTTTGAGACGCCCGGCCGCGCCGGGCGTTTTTATTCCCGTCTGAAAAATGCTTTTTTTCAATAGGTTACATATGAATCCCGATATTCCTCTTCAACTTCTGGGTGGTCTCACGGCGCGCGAGTTCATGCGCGACTACTGGCAGAAAAAGCCACTGCTGATCCGTCAGGCGATTCCTGATTTCGAAAGCCCGATCGACGCCGACGAACTCGCCGGCCTGGCCCTGGAAGAAGAAGTCGAATCGCGCCTGGTGATCGAACACGGCGAGCGCCCTTGGGAACTGCGCCGCGGCCCGTTCGCCGAAGACGAATTCAGCAAACTGCCGGAACGCGAGTGGACCCTGCTGGTGCAGGCTGTCGATCAGTTCGTGCCGGAAGTCAGCGAACTGCTGGAAAATTTCCGTTTCCTGCCGAGCTGGCGCGTCGACGACGTGATGATCAGCTTCGCCGCCCCTGGTGGCAGCGTCGGCCCGCACTTCGACAACTACGACGTGTTCCTGCTGCAAGGCCACGGCAAGCGCAACTGGAAAATCGGCCAGATGTGCGACTCCGAAAGCCCACTGCTGCAACATGCGGACCTGCGCATCCTCGCCGAATTCCACGAGACCGAAGAGTGGGTCCTGGAACCGGGCGACATGCTCTACCTGCCGCCGCGCCTGGCCCACTGCGGCGTTGCCGTGGATGACTGCATGACCTACTCGGTCGGCTTCCGCGCACCAAGCGCCGCCGAAGTGCTGACCCACTTCACTGACTTCCTCAGCCAGTTCCTGACTGACGAAGAGCGCTACACCGACGCCGATGCGAAGCCGGTCAGCGATCCACACCAGATCCAGCACGATGCACTCGGCCGCCTGAAAGCGCTGCTCGCCGAGCACATGAGCGACGAACGCCTGCTGCTGACCTGGTTCGGCCAGTACATGACCGAGCCGCGTTATCCGGAGCTGGTGGTCGGCCCGGAAGAAGTCGAAGAAGAAGACTTCCTCAGTGCACTTGAAGACGGCGCCATCCTGATCCGCAACCCGAGCGCGCGCCTGGCATGGTCGGAAGTCGATGACGATCTGCTGCTGTTCGCCAGCGGCCAGAGCCGTTACCTGCCGGGCAAGTTGCGCGAACTGCTGAAGCTGATCTGCTCCGCCGACGCTCTGCACACCGACAACCTCGGTGACTGGCTGAGCGACGAAGACGGTCGCGGCCTGCTGTGCGAACTGGTCAAGCAAGGGAGCCTGGGGTTCGCCGACGATGAATAAGATTCGCGTACGTGTTGCAGACTGGCAAAAGGACAACGCCGAGATCCGCCGCATTCGCGAAACGGTGTTCATTGCCGAACAATCGGTTCCGCCCGAGCTTGAGTGGGACGCCGATGACGCCACGGCGGTGCATTTCCTGGCTTTCGAAGGCGACTTTCCGATCGGCACCGCCCGCCTGCTGCCCGACGGGCACATCGGCCGGGTTTCGGTGCTCAAGGACTGGCGCGGTCTGAAGGTCGGTGATGCGCTGATGCAAGCGGTCATCGCCGAAGCCGAAGCTCGCGGACTGAAGCAGCAGATGCTTAGCGCGCAGGTGCAGGCCACGGCGTTCTATGAACGCCTGGGTTTCAACCTGGTCAGCGAGGAATTCCTGGAAGCCGGGATTCCGCATGTCGACATGGTTCGTCATTCGGCATAACGCTTGATGTACACCTCAAAACGCCCCGCCATCTCATGATGCCGGGGCGTTTTGCTGTCTACGATTCAACTTGCCCCACCCCGGGCCGACAAACTGGCAATATCAAGCCTTTCGAAAGCGGAGATAACGGACATGTCCCTACGCACCCTGCTCACCACCCTGCTGCTCGGCTGCAGTTTTTCGGTGATGGCAGCCACAGAAATCGTGCCCCTCAAATTCCACACCAGCGCCGACATGTTGCCGGTGGCCCAGGACTTCATCGGCAAGGACGGCCAGGTCAGCGCCTATGGCAACCAACTGATCGTCAAGGCCGAACCGGACAAGATTCAGGCCCTCAAGGCCCTGCTGACCCAACTGGACACCGAGCCCAAACGCCTGCTGATCACCGTCGACACCAACGAAAACAACCAACAGAACACCGGCGACCAGCAAACCAGGATCATCAACTACAGCACGTCCAGCCGCGACGGCGGCATCCAGCAGATTCAGGCCAGCGAAGGCGCGCCCGCCCTGATCCAGGTCGGCCAGAGCGTGCCGATCACCAGCAGCCAGACCAATTCCTACGGTGATTACAGCAGCCAGACCCAGTATCGCAACGTCACTCAGGGCTTCTACGTCACTGCCAGTGTCACCGGCGACACCGTTCACCTGGCAATCAGTACCAACCGTGACCGCATGAGCCAGGAACGTCCCGATGTAGTGAACGTGCAGAGCACCGACACAACCGTCACCGGACGCCTGGGCGAGTGGATCACCCTCGCCGGCGTGAACCGCGAGACTCAGGCCGACAAACAGGGCCTGGCCCGCAGCTACTCGACTCAAGGCCGGGATGACATGACGTTGCGGGTGAAAGTCGACACGTTGGACTAAAGCACCAAAAACTGACTGATTAGTCGTATTAGACGAAAGATGTAGTGCTTGTAAAAAAGCACTACAAAACGTTTGACGAGCCAAAAAAGCGAAGGCATGATGGCCTCGCTCCCGCTAATCAGAGGCCCTGGCAAGGGCCTTCGAAGCGATGCTCGCACCCATCCCCGCGAGCCGTTTCGTGTCTGTACCGCCCACAAGGTGTGTTTGACGAGGTTGCCGACTGGAACGAAGTTGTCCCGAGGGACGGAAGCGTAATTAGGTAACCCGGCTTTACACTGTAGTTCGCATAAAGGCCCACGACGCCCGAATGCGCCCGCCAGTTCGCCTTTACCTGCTCACTTCCCCTCGAGCCCATCGTTCATCCCGTCGCCTGCCCCGCCGAACCCGACCTGACCACCTAAGCTTCTGGTCAGCGAGCGCAAGGAATTTTCCACCGCAGAACAACTTTTCATAAAGACGCGACGAGGTTTATCTCCATGGCACTGACACGCGAACAGCAAATTGCAGCCCTTGAAAAAGACTGGGCTGAAAACCCGCGCTGGAAAGGCGTGACTCGCAATTACTCCGCTGCTGACGTCGTCCGTCTGCGTGGCTCGGTTCAACCAGAGCACACCTTTGCAAAAATGGGCGCCGAAAAACTGTGGAACCTGGTCACCCAGGGTGCCAAGCCGTCCTTCCGCCCAGAGAAAGATTTCGTCAACTGCATGGGCGCCCTGACCGGCGGCCAGGCTGTACAACAGGTTAAAGCCGGTATCCAGGCGATCTACCTGTCGGGCTGGCAAGTCGCTGCGGACAACAACTCCGCCGAATCGATGTACCCGGACCAGTCGCTGTACCCGGTGGACTCGGTTCCAACCGTGGTCAAGCGCATCAACAACTCGTTCCGTCGTGCCGACCAGATCCAGTGGAAAGCCGGCAAGAACCCGGGCGACGAAGGCTACATCGACTACTTCGCACCAATCGTGGCTGACGCTGAAGCCGGTTTCGGCGGCGTACTGAACGCCTACGAGCTGATGAAGAGCATGATCGAGGCAGGCGCCGCCGGCGTTCACTTCGAAGACCAACTGGCTTCCGTGAAGAAATGCGGCCACATGGGCGGCAAGGTGCTGGTTCCTACCCAGGAAGCCGTACAGAAGCTGACCGCTGCTCGTCTGGCTGCCGACGTTGCCGGCGTACCGACCATCATCCTGGCCCGTACCGACGCCAACGCTGCCGACCTGCTGACGTCCGACTGCGACCCGTACGACCAACCGTTCGTAACCGGCACCCGCACTCAGGAAGGTTTCTACAAGGTTCGTGCAGGTCTGGACCAGGCAATCGCCCGTGGCCTGGCCTACGCGCCGTACGCCGACCTGATCTGGTGCGAAACCGCCAAGCCGGATCTGGACGAAGCCCGTCGCTTCGCTGAAGCGATCAAGAAGGAATACCCGGACCAGATCCTGTCGTACAACTGCTCGCCTTCCTTCAACTGGAAGAAAAACCTGGACGACGCGACCATCGCCAAGTTCCAGCGCGAACTGTCCGCCATGGGTTACAAGCACCAGTTCATCACCCTGGCCGGCATTCACAACATGTGGCACAGCATGTTCAACCTGGCGCACGACTACGCCCGCAACGACATGACCGCCTACGTGAAGCTGCAAGAGCAGGAATTCGCTGACGCCGCCAAGGGTTACACCTTCGTGGCTCACCAGCAGGAAGTGGGCACTGGCTACTTCGACGACATGACCACCGTGATCCAGGGCGGCACGTCCTCGGTGACCGCGCTGACCGGTTCGACCGAAGAAGAACAGTTCCACTGATCGACTTCGCCTGAGTAAACGGCCTTTGCGGACCGTGTAGAAAGCTAACCGCATTGCCGAAAAACTGACGCCCCGACTGGTTCGGGGCGTTTTTTTGCCTGTGACTTCCTGAACCTCTCAGGGTCGGCACAATCTGTCAGGCAAAACATTGATCCAGAGCGCTATCCGCGTCACAAAAATCGGTTAAAACGTGCGCCGCCGCTACTTGCAGTAACGCGGATATAAGACAACTTCCCAACTGCCCAATCGCTAAACAGTTACAAAACCACTCCAAACGATATTAATTATCATTTAGCGGCAACTATGTTCGTTACATTTCCTACAAAACATAATTCGTGAAATCCCGGCTAATGCCCGCAACGCATGGGCTGCGGGGCCATCGAGGTGCGCTATGTCCTTATTCCAATAAATAATTTCGCTATAGGAATTTTACTTGCAGGGTGTTTAGCCATAAAATCAGCGCGATTGATTGCTGCGACATATCGTCACTGCCTTATTTCTTTATCAAGCTCAGAGACCTTTGCTCTCTGTTAAGGATTACCAGCATGCCCGAAGCGACAGGACTCATGGCCCACAACTGGGGCTTTGCCATTTTCCTTCTGGGCGTAGTCGGCCTGTGTGCCTTCATGCTCGGCGTCTCCAGCCTCCTCGGGTCAAAAGCCTGGGGCCGCAGCAAAAACGAACCGTTCGAGTCCGGCATGCTACCTACCGGTGGCGCCCGCTTGCGGCTCTCAGCCAAATTCTATCTGGTCGCGATGCTGTTCGTGATCTTCGATATCGAAGCCCTCTTTCTCTTTGCATGGTCTGTGTCCGTCCGCGAAAGCGGCTGGACCGGATTCGTCGAAGCTCTCGTTTTCATAGCAATTCTGTTGGCAGGTCTTGTCTACCTGTTCCGAGTGGGCGCCCTTGACTGGGCTCCGGAAGCTCGTCGCAAGCGGCAGGCGAAGCTGAAACAATGAGGCTTTGGCAATGCAATACAATCTCACCAGAATCGACCCCGATGCTCCTAACGAGCAGTATCCGATTGGCGAACGGGAAACCGTTTCCGATCCGTTAGAAGATCAAGTCCACAAAAACATTTTCATGGGCAAGCTGGAAGACGTGCTGAGTGGCGCGGTCAACTGGGGACGTAAGAACTCCCTGTGGCCGTACAACTTCGGTCTTTCGTGCTGCTACGTGGAAATGACCACGGCCTTCACGGCGCCCCACGACATCGCGCGCTTCGGCGCCGAAGTTATCCGGGCATCACCGCGCCAGGCCGACTTCATGGTTATCGCCGGTACGTGCTTCATCAAGATGGCGCCGATCATTCAGCGTCTGTACGAGCAGATGCTCGAGCCCAAATGGGTGATCTCGATGGGTTCGTGCGCCAACTCCGGTGGCATGTACGACATCTACTCCGTGGTTCAAGGGGTGGACAAGTTCCTGCCCGTTGACGTCTACGTACCTGGCTGCCCGCCCCGTCCGGAAGCATTTCTGCAAGGCTTGATGCTGTTGCAGGAATCCATTGGACAGGAGCGTCGCCCACTTTCCTGGGTCGTTGGCGATCAAGGCGTTTATCGCGCCGACATGCCTTCGCAGAAGGAACAGCGCCGCGAACAGCGAATCGCAGTCACCAACCTGCGCAGCCCTGACGAAGTCTGATCCAGATCTGTTTCAAAGAAACGAGAAGCTGGCTTCATTCTTTACGTTGACCGAAAGCGAAAAAATAACCATGACTACAGGCAGTGCTCTGTACATCCCGCCTTATAAGGCAGACGACCAGGATGTGGTCGTCGAACTGAACAATCGTTTTGGCCCCGAGGCGTTCACCGCCCAGCCGACCCGCACCGGCATGCCGGTGCTGTGGGTGGCGCGTGCCAAGCTCGTCGAAGTCCTGACCTTCCTGCGCAACCTGCCCAAGCCGTACGTCATGCTCTATGACCTGCACGGCGTGGACGAGCGTCTGCGCACCAAGCGTCAAGGCCTGCCGAGCGACGCTGAGTTCACCGTGTTCTATCACCTCATGTCGCTGGAACGTAATAGTGACGTGATGATCAAGGTCGCCTTGTCCGAGAGCGACCTCAGCTTGCCGACCGTCACCAGCATCTGGCCGAACGCCAACTGGTACGAGCGTGAAGTCTGGGACATGTTCGGTATCGACTTCAAAGGTCACCCTCACCTGTCGCGCATCATGATGCCGCCGACCTGGGAAGGTCACCCGCTGCGCAAGGACTTCCCGGCGCGCGCCACCGAATTCGATCCGTACAGCCTGAACCTGGCCAAGCAACAGCTTGAGGAAGAAGCTGCGCGTTTCCGTCCTGAAGACTGGGGCATGAAACGTTCCGGCCCGAACGAGGACTACATGTTCCTCAACCTGGGTCCGAACCACCCTTCGGCTCACGGTGCGTTCCGCATCATCCTGCAACTGGACGGTGAAGAGATCGTCGACTGCGTTCCGGACATCGGTTACCACCACCGTGGTGCCGAGAAGATGGCCGAGCGTCAGTCCTGGCACAGCTTCATTCCGTACACCGATCGTATCGACTACCTCGGCGGCGTGATGAACAACCTGCCGTACGTGCTCTCGGTCGAGAAGCTGGCCGGCATCAAGGTGCCCGAGAAGGTCGACGTCATCCGCATCATGATGGCCGAGTTCTTCCGGATCACCAGCCACCTGCTGTTCCTGGGGACCTACATCCAGGACGTCGGCGCCATGACCCCGGTGTTCTTCACCTTCACCGACCGCCAGAAGGCGTACACGGTGATCGAAGCCATCACCGGTTTCCGTCTGCACCCGGCCTGGTACCGCATCGGCGGCGTTGCCCACGACCTGCCGCGCGGCTGGGAAAAACTGGTGAAAGACTTCGTTGAATGGCTGCCAAAGCGCCTCGACGAATACACCAAGGCCGCCTTGCAGAACAGCATCCTCAAGGGTCGTACCATCGGCGTTGCCCAGTACAACACCAAAGAGGCCCTGGAATGGGGCGTCACCGGTGCCGGCCTGCGTTCCACCGGTTGCGACTTCGACCTGCGTAAAGCGCGTCCATACTCCGGCTACGAGAACTTCGAGTTCGAAGTGCCGCTGGCCGCCAACGGCGATGCCTACGACCGCTGCATGGTTCGCGTCGAAGAGATGCGCCAGAGCGTCAAGATCATCGACCAATGCCTGCGCAACATGCCGGAAGGCCCGTACAAGGCGGATCACCCGCTGACCACGCCGCCGCCGAAAGAGCGCACGCTGCAACACATCGAAACCTTGATCACGCACTTCCTGCAGGTTTCGTGGGGCCCGGTCATGCCGGCCAACGAATCCTTCCAGATGATCGAAGCGACCAAGGGCATCAACAGTTATTACCTGACGAGCGACGGCGGCACCATGAGCTACCGTACCCGGATCCGCACTCCAAGCTTCCCGCATCTGCAACAGATCCCTTCGGTGATCAAAGGCAGCATGGTCGCGGACATGATTGCGTACCTGGGTAGTATCGATTTCGTTATGGCCGACGTGGACCGCTAAGCATGAACAGCACGCTTATCCAGACAGACCGTTTCACCTTGAGTGAAACCGAGCGCTCGGCCATCGAGCACGAGCTGCATCACTACGAAGACCCGCGCGCGGCGTCGATCGAAGCCCTGAAGATCGTTCAGAAAGAACGCGGCTGGGTGCCGGACGGCGCCCTGTACGCCATCGGCGAGATCCTCGGCATCCCGGCCAGCGACGTTGAAGGCGTGGCCACGTTCTACAGCCAGATCTTCCGTCAGCCGGTCGGCCGTCACATCATTCGCGTCTGCGACAGCATGGTCTGCTACATCGGCGGCCACGAGTCGGTTGTCAGCGAAATCCAGAACAACCTGGGTATCGGCCTGGGCCAGACCACCGCCGACGGTCGCTTCACCCTGCTGCCGGTCTGCTGCCTCGGCAACTGCGACAAGGCACCGGCGCTGATGATCGATGACGACACCTTTGGCGATGTCCAGCCTGCCGGCGTCGCCAAACTGCTCGAGGGCTACGTATGACCCTGACCTCTTTCGGTCCTGCCAACCGCATCCAGCGTTCGGCCGAGACTCACCCGCTGACCTGGCGCCTGCGTGACGACGGCGAAGCCGTGTGGCTCGACGAGTACCAGGCCAAGAACGGTTACGCCGCAGCGCGCAAAGCCTTTGCCGACATGGATCAGGACGCCATCGTCCAGACCGTGAAAGACGCCGGCCTCAAGGGTCGCGGCGGTGCAGGCTTCCCCACTGGCGTGAAGTGGGGCCTGATGCCAAAGGACGAATCCATCAACATCCGCTACCTGCTGTGCAACGCGGATGAAATGGAGCCGAACACCTGGAAAGACCGCATGCTGATGGAGCAACTGCCCCATCTGCTGATCGAAGGCATGCTGATCAGTGCTCGCGCGCTGAAAACCTACCGTGGCTACATCTTCCTGCGTGGCGAGTACACCACCGCCGCCAAGCACCTGAACCGTGCCGTGGAAGAAGCCAAGGCCGCGGGCCTGCTGGGCAAGAACATCCTGGGCAGCGGCTTCGATTTCGAGCTGTTCGTCCACACCGGTGCCGGGCGTTACATCTGCGGTGAAGAAACCGCACTGATCAACTCCCTCGAAGGCCGCCGCGCCAACCCGCGCTCCAAGCCGCCCTTCCCTGCCGCCGTTGGCGTGTGGGGCAAGCCGACCTGCGTGAACAACGTTGAAACCCTGTGCAACGTGCCGGCGATCATTGCCGACGGCGTGGACTGGTACAAATCGTTGGCCCGCGACGGCAGCGAAGACATGGGCACCAAGCTCATGGGCTTCTCCGGCAAGGTCAAGAACCCTGGCCTGTGGGAACTGCCATTCGGCGTGACCGGTCGCGAGCTGTTCGAAGACTACGCCGGCGGCATGCGCGACGGTTACAAGCTCAAGGCCTGGCAGCCAGGCGGCGCCGGTACCGGTTTCCTGTTGCCGGAACACCTCGACGCACAAATGTACGCCGGCGGCATCGCCAAGGTGGGCACCCGTATGGGTACCGGCCTGGCCATGGCGGTGGACGACAGCGTCAACATGGTGTCCCTGCTGCGCAACATGGAGCAGTTCTTCGCCCGCGAATCCTGCGGTTTCTGCACCCCTTGCCGTGATGGCCTGCCATGGAGCGTCAAGCTGCTGATGGCCATCGAACAAGGCCGCGGCCAGCCAGGCGACATCGAGACCCTGCTGGGTCTGGTCAACTTCCTCGGCCCGGGCAAGACCTTCTGTGCTCACGCACCGGGTGCCGTGGAACCGTTGGGCAGTGCCATCAAATACTTCCGTCCAGAGTTCGAAGCCGGTATCGCGCCCGCAAGCGCCGCCGTCCCGCCTCTGGCAAAGCCGATCGTAGTCGGCGCGTAAACGCTTAAAAAGGCGAAGGGTCCGTACCCTTCGCCTTTCGTCCGATGACGCCTTTCGGGGCTGACTGGATTCGGACGGATAACAAGATTCCATTAGCCACGCCCGCTGACACCGGGCCAACGAAGACCTTTGAACCATGGCCACTATCCACGTAGACGGCAAAGCGCTCGAAGTCGACGGGGCAGACAACCTGTTACAGGCATGTCTGTCGCTGGGCCTCGACATCCCTTATTTCTGCTGGCACCCCGCGCTTGGTAGCGTCGGGGCCTGCCGCCAGTGCGCGGTCAAGCAGTACACCGACGAGAACGACACCCGTGGTCGCATCGTCATGTCCTGCATGACGCCTGCCACCGACAACACCTGGATCTCCATCGACGATGAAGAATCCAAGGCGTTCCGCGCCAGTGTTGTTGAATGGCTGATGACCAACCACCCGCACGACTGCCCTGTGTGCGAGGAAGGCGGTCACTGCCACCTGCAAGACATGACCGTGATGACCGGCCACAACGAGCGCCGTTATCGCTTCACCAAGCGCACCCACCAGAACCAGCAACTGGGCCCGTTCATTTCCCACGAAATGAACCGCTGCATCGCCTGCTACCGCTGCGTGCGTTTCTACAAGGACTACGCCGGCGGCACCGACCTCGGTGTATTCGGCGCCCACGACAACGTGTACTTCGGTCGCGTTGAAGACGGCACGCTGGAAAGCGAGTTCTCCGGCAACCTCACCGAGGTCTGCCCGACCGGTGTGTTCACCGACAAGACTCACTCCGAGCGCTACAACCGTAAATGGGACATGCAGTTCTCGCCGAGCATCTGCCATGGCTGCTCCAGCGGTTGCAACATTTCCCCGGGCGAGCGTTACGGCGAACTGCGTCGCATCGAAAACCGTTACAACGGTTCGGTGAACCAGTACTTCCTGTGCGACCGTGGCCGTTTCGGTTATGGCTACGTCAACCGCACCGACCGTCCACGTCAGCCGCTGCTGGCCGACGGCACCAAACTAAGCCTGGACGACGCACTGGACAAAGCCGCCGACCTGCTGCGTGGTCGCAACATCGTCGGTATCGGTTCGCCGCGTGCCAGCCTCGAAAGCAACTACGCGTTGCGTGAGCTGGTGGGCGCCGAGCACTTCTACTCCGGTATCGAAGCCTCCGAGCTCGAGCGCATCCGTCTGGTCCTGCAAGTGCTGAAGGACAGCCCGCTGCCAGTCCCGAACATGCGCGACATCGAAGACCACGACGCCGTGTTCGTCCTCGGTGAAGACCTGACCCAGACCGCCGCCCGTATGGCCCTGGCCCTGCGTCAGTCGGTAAAAGGCAAGGCCGAAGACATGGCCGAAGCCATGCGCGTTCAGCCTTGGCTCGACGCCGCCGTGAAGAACATCGGTCAGCACGAGCTGAACCCGCTGTTCATCGCCAGCCTGGCTGAAACCAAGCTCGACGACATCGCCGAAGAGTGTGTACACGCCGCTCCGGACGATCTGGCCCGCATCGGTTTCGCCGTGGCTCACGCCCTGGACGCCAGCGCACCTGCCGTCGAAGGTCTGGACGCCGAAGCCCTGGAACTGGCCAAGCGCATCGCCGACGCCCTGATCAAAGCCAAGCGTCCGCTGATCATCGCCGGTACTTCGCTGGGCTCCAAAGCCTTGATCGAAGCCGCTGCGAACATCGCCAAAGCCCTGAAGCTGCGCGAGAAGAACGGCTCGATCAGCCTCATCGTACCGGAAGCCAACAGCCTCGGTCTGGCCATGCTCGGTGGCGAATCAGTTGATGCTGCCCTGCAAGCGGTCATCGACGGCAAGGCCGACGCCATCGTCGTGCTGGAAAACGATCTGTACACCCGCACCGCCAAAGCCAAGGTCGATGCTGCATTGAACGCTGCGAAAGTAGTGATCGTTGCCGACCATCAGAAGACGGCCACCAGCGACCGCGCGCACCTGGTTCTGCCAGCCGCCAGCTTCGCTGAAGGCGACGGTACTTTGGTCAGCCAGGAAGGCCGCGCCCAGCGCTTCTTCCAGGTTTTCGACCCGCAATACATGGACTCGAGCATTCTGGTCCACGAAGGCTGGCGCTGGCTGCACGCCCTGCGCGCCACCCTGCTGAACCAGCCGATCGACTGGACGCAACTCGACCACGTCACCGCTGCCGTTGCTTCGAGCACCGGGCAACTGGCGCGTATCGTCGACGCCGCACCGTCCGCCTCGTTCCGCATCAAGGGTCTGAAACTGGCGCGTGAACCGCTGCGTTATTCCGGTCGCACCGCGATGCGCGCCGACATCAGCGTTCACGAACCACGCACCCCGCAAGACAAGGACACCGCGTTCGCCTTCTCGATGGAAGGTTACTCGGGCTCCGTCGAACCGCGTCAGCAGGTTCCTTTCGCCTGGTCGCCAGGCTGGAACTCGCCGCAAGCCTGGAACAAGTTCCAGGACGAAGTCGGTGGTCACCTGCGCGCTGGCGATCCGGGCACCCGCCTGATCGAAAGCACCGGTGATTCGCTGAACTGGTTCGCCAGCGTTCCGCGCGCGTTCAACCCGGCCCAGGGCACCTGGCAAGCCGTGCCGTTCTACCACCTGTTCGGCAGCGACGAGAACTCGTCGAAAGCCGCTCCGGTCCAGGAACGCATCCCGGCTGCCTACGTTGGCCTGGCCAAATCCGAAGCGGATCGCCTGGGCGTCAACGACGGTGCACTGCTGAGCCTCAATGTTGCCGGCCAGACCCTGCGTCTGCCGCTGCGCATCAATGAAGAGCTGGGCGCCGGCCTGGTTGCACTGCCGGCCGGTCTGGCAGGCATTCCGCCGGCGATTTTCGGCCAAACCGTTGATGGTCTGCAGGAGGCAGCGCAATGACCTGGTTCACCCCTGAAGTGATCGATGTGATCCTGACGGTCATCAAAGCCATCGTCATCCTGCTGGCCGTGGTGGTCGCGGGTGCGTTGCTCAGCTTTGTCGAACGTCGCCTGCTGGGCTGGTGGCAGGACCGTTACGGTCCGAACCGCGTTGGCCCGTTCGGCATGTTCCAGATCGCTGCCGACATGCTGAAGATGTTCTTCAAGGAAGACTGGACCCCACCGTTTGCCGACAAGGTGATCTTCACCCTGGCACCGGTCGTGGCCATGTCCGCCCTGCTGATCGCTTTCGCGATCATCCCGATCACCCCGACCTGGGGCGTGGCGGATCTGAACATCGGCCTGCTGTTCTTCTTCGCCATGGCCGGTCTGTCGGTCTACGCGGTGCTGTTCGCTGGCTGGTCGAGTAACAACAAGTTCGCCCTCCTCGGCAGCTTGCGTGCCTCGGCGCAGACCGTGTCCTACGAAGTGTTCATGGGCCTGGCCCTGATGGGCATCGTGGTGCAGGTCGGCTCGTTCAACATGCGCGACATCGTCGAGTACCAGGCGCAGAACCTGTGGTTCATCATTCCGCAGTTCTTCGGCTTCTGTACCTTCTTCATCGCTGGCGTGGCCGTGACTCACCGTCACCCGTTCGACCAGCCGGAAGCGGAACAGGAACTGGCCGACGGTTACCACATTGAATACGCCGGTATGAAATGGGGCATGTTCTTCGTCGGTGAATACATCGGCATCATCCTGATCTCGGCGCTGTTGGTCACCCTGTTCTTCGGTGGCTGGCACGGTCCGTTCGGCATCCTGCCGCAACTGTCCTTCGTCTGGTTCGCACTGAAGACCGCGTTCTTCATCATGCTGTTCATCCTGCTGCGCGCTTCGATCCCGCGTCCGCGTTATGACCAGGTGATGGACTTCAGCTGGAAATTCTGCCTGCCACTGACCCTGATCAATTTGCTGGTGACCGCTGCAATCGTGTTGTGGAACACGCCTGCAGTTGCGGTTCAGTGAGGATTTGACCCATGTTCAAATATATTGGCGACATCATTAAGGGTACCGGTACCCAGTTGCGCAGCCTGGTCATGATCTTCGGTCATGGCTTTCGCAAGCGCGACACCCTGCAATACCCGGAAGAGCCGGTCTACCTGCCGCCACGTTACCGTGGCCGTATCGTCCTGACCCGCGACCCCGATGGCGAAGAACGCTGCGTAGCCTGCAACCTGTGCGCCGTGGCTTGCCCGGTGGGTTGCATCTCGCTGCAGAAAGCTGAAACCGAAGACGGTCGCTGGTACCCGGACTTCTTCCGTATCAACTTCTCGCGCTGCATTTTCTGCGGTCTCTGCGAGGAAGCCTGCCCGACCACCGCGATCCAGCTGACCCCGGATTTCGAGATGGCCGAGTTCAAACGTCAGGACCTGGTGTACGAGAAAGAAGATCTTCTGATCTCCGGCCCCGGCAAAAACCCTGATTACAACTTCTATCGTGTTGCAGGTATGGCCGTTGCCGGTAAGCCGAAAGGCGCCGCACAAAACGAAGCCGAGCCGATCAACGTGAAGAGCTTGCTGCCTTAAGGAAGAACGATGGAATTCGCTTTCTATTTCGCATCGGGTATCGCTGTTGTGTCCACATTGCGCGTGGTCACCAACACCAATCCTGTGCACGCCCTGCTCTACCTGATCATTTCGCTGATCGCCGTGGCCATGACCTTCTTCGCACTCGGCGCTCCGTTCGCCGGCGTGCTGGAAGTGATCGCCTACGCTGGCGCCATCATGGTGCTGTTCGTGTTCGTGGTGATGATGCTGAACCTGGGCCCCGCCTCGGTTCAGCAGGAACGCACCTGGCTCAAGCCCGGTATCTGGGCAGGGCCGGTGATTCTCGGCGCCCTGCTGCTGGCCGAACTGCTGTATGTGCTGTTCGCTCACCAGAGCGGTCAGGCCATCGGCCACACCACCGTGGATGCAAAAGCCGTGGGCATCAGCCTGTTCGGTCCGTACCTGCTGGTGGTCGAACTCGCCTCGATGCTGCTGCTCGCTGCAGCCGTCACGGCGTTCCATTTGGGCCGTAACGAGGCGAAGGAGTAAGACATGCCTGCTATCCCTCTCGAACATGGTCTGGCCGTTGCCGGCATCCTGTTCTGCCTTGGTCTGGTCGGCCTGATGGTCCGCCGCAACATTTTGTTCGTGTTGATGAGTCTGGAAGTGATGATGAACGCCTCTGCACTGGCCTTCATCGTTGCGGGTGCCCGCTGGGCGCAACCGGATGGACAGATCATGTTCATCCTGGTGATCAGCCTTGCAGCCGCCGAAGCCAGTATTGGCCTGGCGATCCTGCTGCAACTGTATCGCCGCTTCCACACGCTCGATATCGACGCTGCCAGTGAGATGCGCGGATGAACCTACTCTTTCTGACTTTCGTATTCCCTCTGATCGGGTTCCTGTTGCTGTCGTTTTCCCGCGGCCGCCTCTCGGAAAACCTGTCGGCGCTGATCGGTGTCGGCTCCATCGGCCTGTCTGCCATCGTCGCGGCCTACGTGATCTGGCAATTCAACGTCGCTCCACCGGAAGGTGGCGTGTACGTTCATGTGCTGTGGAAGTGGATGTCCGTCGAGGGCTTCCAGCCTAACTTCGCCCTGTATCTGGATGGTCTGTCCGTGACCATGCTCGGTGTGGTAGTCGGTGTGGGCTTCCTGATCCACCTGTTCGCCTCCTGGTACATGCGCGGTGAAGCCGGTTACTCGCGTTTCTTCGCCTACACCAACCTGTTTATCGCCAGCATGCTGTTCCTGGTCCTGGGCGATAACCTGCTGTTCATCTACTTCGGTTGGGAAGGCGTGGGCCTGTGCTCGTACCTGTTGATCGGTTTCTACTACAGCAACCGCAACAACGGTAACGCCGCACTGAAAGCCTTCATCGTCACCCGTATCGGCGACGTGTTCATGGCGATCGGCCTGTTCATCCTGTTCCAGCAACTGGGCACGCTGAACGTCCAGGAACTGCTGGTGAAGGCGCCTGAGCACTTCAAGGTCGGCGATTTCTGGATCGTGCTGGCGACCCTGATGCTGCTGGGTGGTGCGGTCGGTAAATCGGCTCAGCTGCCATTGCAGACCTGGCTTGCGGACGCGATGGCCGGCCCTACCCCGGTTTCGGCACTGATCCACGCCGCAACGATGGTAACCGCCGGTGTCTACCTGATCGCCCGTACCCACGGTCTGTTCGCCCTGGCGCCGGACATCCTGCATCTTGTGGGAATCGTCGGTGGTGTGACCCTGGTGCTGGCCGGTTTCGCAGCACTGGTACAAACCGACATCAAACGTATCCTCGCCTACTCGACCATGAGCCAGATCGGCTACATGTTCCTGGCGCTGGGCGTTGGCGCCTGGGAAGGCGCGATCTTCCACCTGATGACCCACGCCTTCTTCAAGGCCCTGCTGTTCCTTGCTTCCGGTGCGGTGATCGTTGCCTGCCACCACGAGCAGAACATCTTCAAGATGGGCGGCCTGTGGAAGAAACTGCCGCTGGCCTACGCCAGCTTCATCGTCGGTGGTGCCGCTCTGGCCGCCTTGCCGCTGGTGACCGCAGGTTTCTACTCCAAGGACGAAATCCTCTGGGAAGCGTTCGCCAGCGGCAACCACGGTCTGCTGTACGCAGGTCTGGTCGGCGCATTCATGACTTCGCTGTACACCTTCCGCCTGATCTTCATCGCGTTCCACGGTGAAGCCAAGACCGAAGCTCACGCCGGTCACGGCATCGCTCACTGGCTGCCACTGTCGGTGCTGATCGTGCTGTCGACCTTCGTCGGCGCCATGATCGTTCCACCGCTGCACGGCGTACTGCCTGAGAGCGTTGGCCATGCCGGTGGCGAAGCCAAGCACAGTCTGGAAATCGCGTCGGGCGCCATCGCTCTGGCCGGTATCCTGCTGGCGGCCCTGCTGTTCCTCGGCAAGCGTCGCTTCGTGACTGCGATCGCCAACAGCGGCATCGGCCGTTTCCTTTCGGCCTGGTGGTTCGCTGCCTGGGGCTTCGACTGGATCTACGACAAACTGTTCGTGAAGCCGTACCTTGCGATCAGCCACATGCTGCGCAAAGACCCGCTCGACCAGACCATCGGTCTGATCCCGCGCATGGCCAAGGGTGGTCACACTGCCCTGAGCCGTACCGAAACCGGTCAACTGCGTTGGTACGCTGCTTCGATGGCTGCTGGTGCCGTGTTGGTAATCGGCGCTGTCGTGCTGGTAGCGGTCTGATATGAACCTTGCGAATTTGCGAAAGGAAACGAGCCCGTCATGATTCTGCCTTGGCTAATCCTGATCCCCTTCATCGGCGGCCTGCTGTGCTGGATGGGTGAGCGCTTCGGCGCTACCCTCCCCCGCTGGATTGCGCTGTTGACCATGACCCTGGAACTCGCCCTCGGCCTCTGGCTGTGGGCCCACGGTGACTATTCATTTGCTCCGGCGCCTGGCGCCGATCCGACCTGGGCGCTTGAGTTCAAGCACGTCTGGATCCAGCGCTTCGGCATCAACGTGCACCTGGCCCTCGACGGCCTGTCGCTGCTGATGATCCTGCTGACCGGTCTGCTGGGTATCCTGTCGGTACTCTGCTCGTGGAAAGAGATTCAACGTCACGTTGGCTTCTTCCACCTGAACCTGATGTGGATCCTGGGCGGCGTTGTCGGCGTGTTCCTCGCCCTCGACCTGTTCATGTTCTTCTTCTTCTGGGAAATGATGCTGGTGCCGATGTACTTCCTCATCGCGCTCTGGGGTCACAGTTCTTCGGACGGCAAGAAAACCCGGATCTACGCCGCGACCAAGTTCTTCATCTTCACTCAGGCTTCCGGCCTGATCATGCTGGTGGCGATCCTGGGTCTGGTACTGGTCAACTACAACAGCACCGGCGTGATCACCTTCAACTACGCCGATCTGTTGAAGACCAAGATGTCGATGACCACCGAGTACATCCTGATGCTCGGCTTCTTCATCGCCTTCGCGGTCAAACTGCCAGTGGTTCCGTTCCACTCCTGGCTGCCTGACGCTCACGCCCAGGCACCGACCGCCGGTTCCGTCGACCTCGCTGGTATCTTGCTGAAAACCGCGGCCTACGGTCTGCTGCGTTTCGCCCTGCCGCTGTTCCCGAACGCGTCGGCCGAGTTCGCACCGTTCGCCATGGCCCTGGGCCTGGTCGGGATCTTCTACGGTGCGTTCCTGGCGTTCGCCCAAACCGATATCAAGCGTCTGATCGCCTTCTCGTCCGTTTCCCACATGGGCTTCGTACTGATCGGCATCTACTCCGGCAGCCAACTGGCGCTGCAAGGCGCCGTGATCCAGATGCTGGCGCACGGTCTGTCGGCCGCGGCACTGTTTATCCTCAGCGGTCAGCTGTACGAGCGTCTGCACACTCGTGACATGCGTGAGATGGGCGGTCTGTGGTCGCGTATCGCTTACCTGCCGGCGATCAGCCTGTTCTTCGCAGCCGCCTCTCTGGGTCTGCCGGGCACCGGTAACTTCGTCGGCGAGTTCCTGATCCTGATCGGTACCTTCGCCAGTGCTCCATGGATCACCGCGATTGCCACGTCCGGTCTGGTGTTCGGTTCGGTCTACTCGCTGATCATGATCCACCGTGCCTACTTCGGTCCGTCCAAATCGGATTCGATCCTGCACGGCATGGACGGTCGCGAACTGATCATGGTGCTGGGCCTTGCGGCACTGCTGATTTACCTCGGCGTCTACCCGCAACCGTTCCTCGACACCTCTGCCGCCACGATGCATGGCGTGCAGCAGTGGCTCGGCACCGCCTTCACTCAACTCGCTTCGGCCCGGTAAGAGCGCTATGGAATTCACGATTCAACACTTTATTGCGCTTGCGCCACTGTTGATCACCAGCCTCACCATTATCGTGGTGATGCTGGCAATCGCCTGGCGCCGCAACCACTCGCAGACCTTCCTGATTTCGGTGGCAGGTCTGAACCTGGCCTTGCTGTCGATCCTGCCGGCACTGAAAGTCGCGCCTCTGGCCGTGACCCCATTGCTGCAGATCGACACCTTTGCCTGCCTGTACATGGCGCTGATCCTGGTCGCCACCCTCGCCTGCGTAACTCTCGCCCACGCCTACCTCGGCGATGGCGGTTCGGGTTACCCGGGCAACCGTGAAGAACTGTACCTGCTGATCCTGATGGCCGCCGCCGGTGGTCTGGTTCTGGTCAGCGCGCAGCACCTGGCCGGCTTGTTCATCGGTCTGGAACTGCTGTCGGTGCCGGTCTACGGTCTGGTGGCCTACGCCTTCTTCAACAAGCGTTCGCTGGAAGCCGGTATCAAGTACATGGTGCTGTCGGCCGCCGGTTCCGCGTTCCTGCTGTTCGGTATGGCGCTGCTGTACGCAGACTCGGGTTCCCTGAGCTTCGTCGGTATCGGTCAGGCACTGGCCACCACCAACCTGCCGAGCTCGCTGGCGCAATTGGGCCTGGGCATGATGCTGATCGGCCTGGCGTTCAAACTGTCGCTGGTACCGTTCCACCTGTGGACGCCGGACGTGTACGAAGGTGCTCCGGCACCGGTGGCCGCGTTCCTCGCCACCGCGTCGAAAGTGGCTGTGTTCGCGGTAATGGTTCGTCTGTTCCAGATCTCCCCTGCCGCCAGCAGTGGCGTACTGAGCAACGTACTGACCATCATCGCCATCGCCTCGATCCTGTTCGGTAACCTGCTGGCCCTGACCCAGAGCAACCTCAAGCGTCTGCTCGGTTACTCGTCCATCGCGCACTTCGGCTACTTGCTGATCGCACTGGTGGCGAGCAAGGGTCTGGCGGTGGAAGCCATCGGCGTGTACCTGGTCACCTACGTGATCACCAGCCTCGGCGCGTTCGGCGTGATCACCCTGATGTCCTCGCCGTACAACGGCCGTGACGCAGACGCGCTGTACGAGTACCGCGGCCTGTTCTGGCGCCGTCCGTACCTGACCGCCGTACTGACCGTGATGATGCTGTCCCTGGCCGGTATCCCGCTGACCGCAGGCTTCATCGGCAAGTTCTACATCATCGCTACCGGTGTCGAGTCGCACCAATGGTGGCTGGTCGGTTCGCTGGTTCTGGGCAGCGCCATCGGCGTGTTCTACTACCTGCGCGTGATGGTCACCCTGTACCTGATCGAACCGAACCTGCGCCGCCACGACGCCCAACTGCACTGGGAACAGAAAGCAGGCGGCGTGATGCTGCTGGCAATCGCCCTGGTTGCGTTCTTCCTCGGCGTCTACCCACAACCGTTGCTGACCCTGGTTCAGCAGGCGGGTCTGGCGGGCTGATTGCTCTGCTGGAATGGGCTACAAACAGAAACGGCACCTTCGGGTGCCGTTTTTGTTTTTGTGGGATTTGTTACCGCTGATTTGTTCTCTTGCTGAATTTCCCGAAAACTCGCGCAAGACTGTCAGGTCCGTCCTACAGCCAGAACTGGGGGTGTGTCTCTATCCTGAGCGCCTGCGGAAATATCAATCGAGGCAAAACAGATAATGAAACGCGAGACCTTTTACGAGTTGGTCGATGGTTATGGCGCTTTTGCGGGTGGATGCCAGAACAAAGTCCCGCCTGAGCGATACAACGAAAAACCTCCCCTTGCGTCATTCATCTGCACCGAAGCTTCGTTCAACTTTGCAGCCCCACCAAATTCTGGCTATATTTGTCCAGAATACGAGGGACGAATCATGATCATTGTTCCGCTGGCCGAAGCAAAAAACAATTTATCCAAACTGGTCGATGACGCAGCCGCCGGGCAAGTCATCACTATCGCCAAGCATGGCCGACCACTTGCTCGTCTGGTTCCAGTGGAACGGCCACGCGGACAGCGAATTGGCGCGATGAAGGGCAAACTTGTCGTTACCGACGACTTCGATGCCGCCCTACCGGACGATCTGCTGGATGCCTTTGAAGGGCAGAAAGCATGAGGGTGTTACTCGATACCCATATTTTGCTCTGGGTACTCGCCGATGATCAGAAGCTATCCGGTAAAGCCAGACAGCTCATCAATAATGCTGCTGAAATCTATGTCAGTGCCGCGACGTTCTGGGAAATGGCAATCAAGGTCGGCGTGGGAAAACTGAGCGTTGATCTGGAAGAGATTCGGCGATATTGCGTCGAAAGTGGGTTCATTGAGTTGCCTGTTTCATCAGAACACGCGATTGCGGTGAAGGATCTGGAATCTCACCACCGAGACCCGTTCGACCGCCTTATTGTGGCAACCGCCATGACTGAGCCCATGAAGCTTCTCACTGCAGATCCCATCGTTGCCAAATACACTTCATTGGCCATTTTGATCTAGCCCTCGCGACAATCGCGTTGAAGCTTTGCTAGCGCAATAAAAAACGGCACCTTCGGGTGCCGTTTTTGCGTTTATGCCATCACAGTTTTTTCAGCATCGGCACACAGGCCAGTTGAAGACCTGAAGGCGATTGATAAACCGCACTCCCCTCCCCGACGTAACCGCAGCGCCTGTAGAAATCAGCGGCATTCAAGGTCGCATCCAGACAAACCTCTGCCAGCCCCAGACTCCGTGCCAGCGCTTCAAGAAAGTGCAGCACTCGCTTGCCCAGACCGCGCTGCATGAAATCCGGATGGATGAAGATGGCGCCGATTTCGCGATGCTCCAGATCGAGCATGCCGGTTGCCACAGGCTCACCCTCAACGTAACCCAGATAGAATTGCTTTTGCATGAGCGTGTCGTAACCGTCTGCCGCCGAGCCTTTTGTCCAGTCGAGCATCTGCTGCTCGCTGTAGGCACCGATGCATTGATGCCAGATCGCCAGTCGCCGAATCTCGAACGCTATCCCGGCATCGTCCGGGGTGGCTCTTTTGATTTCGAACATTTCTCTCTCCTTGAGCCATGTGCGGACGGGCAATGAAAAAGCCCCGTCCATTTCTGGCGGGGCTTTGGGTAACACGTCATTGACCAGACATGCATGACCTTATGGCCCGCCGGAAGCGGTCATAGAGGAGCACATCATGGTCATTCGATGTTGGGCATTCATGGCTGGATAGTGCTGCGGATTGTTCGGTCACGTCAATTGCAAGGTTCCTCCCTATTCAGTCGAATGCTCCCACCACACTGGTCGATTCGTCCTACAGGCGTTTTTACGATCGGTGACTACCGTTGAAAAGGGGGCGAAAAGGATGGCCTGGAGGCCTTGACCAATTCGATCATCGGGACAAAACTATACGTAGGTAACGTACAGAACATGGATGCTCTTTTTATCGAATTACCCGCGTTCCAGAAGCACCGGGACGATTACCTGGATGATGATTTGTTCCGCAGCTTTCAATTGGAGCTGCTGAAAAATCCCGAAGCGGGCGATCTCATCGAAGGAACGGGTGGGCTGCGTAAAATTCGCTTCTGCGACCAACGACGCGGTAAAGGCAAGCGCAGCGGATTACGAGTGATTCATTACTGGTGGTCTGGTTTCGACCAATTCTGGCTGTTCACCGTGTACAGCAAAAACGAGCAAGACGATCTGTTGCCTTCCCAGAAAAGAGTCTTCAAACAGGCTCTGGATACAGAAATCAACACGAGAACCCAAATATGAAACGTGACATTTTTTCCGAACTGATGGAGGGCCTTGAGGCTTTGGCCGACGAGCGCCAGGGCAAGGTCACCCTTCGCACCCACAAAGTCCAGTTACCAAAACTATTGCCGATCACTGCCGAGGAAGTTGTTGCGATCCGCCAGCAACTCAACCTCTCCCGGTCAGTTTTCGCCATGTACCTGCGAACCAACCCTCGAACCCTCGAAAACTGGGAACAAGGTCGAGCAACGCCAAATGCCCAAGCGACGACACTCATTCGACTGGTCGAGCGTTTTCCACAAACGATCGACCACCTTGCGGCTCTGACCTGACTTCCGGGATCTAACGAAATTGTAATCCCCCAATCACCTCCGCGTTATCCGCAGCCTGCAACGATGTCACCCGGCGACTCTCCCGACGGGCCCTTGCCCGTCGAACAATAAAACTCACGCCGACACACGTTCCCGTTCTGCCGAACCCAAGGAGTGATTGATGGTTAACAACAAAAAAATGTCGATGGCCGCTTTAGCAGTGGTTGTCGGCTCCGGGCCGTCCATGGTGTTTGCAGAAGAAAAACCCGAAGGGTTTATCGAAGGCAGCAGCCTGACGGTGCTCAACCGCAACTTCTATTTCAATCGTGATCACCGCAACGGCCAGTCCAGCCCTACCGGCAATGGTTATTCCGAGGCCTGGGCCCATGCGGTCATCAGCAAGTTCGAATCCGGTTTCACCCAGGGCACTGTTGGGGTTGGTGTCGATGCGTTTGCCATGATCGGTCTGAAACTCGATACCGGTGACGGTCGCAACGGTGGCCGCAGTTCGTTCGATGTGTTGCCGGTCGACAGCGAAGGCAAAGCACGGGACGAATACACCAAGGTCGGGGGCGCCGCCAAAGTACGGGCCTTCGATACGGTGGTGAAAATCGGCGATGTGTTCCCGGCCAACCCAGTGGTTGCAGCAGGTGATTCGCGACTGCTGCCGGAAAGCTTTCGCGGCGTGACGGCGACCAACACCAGCATCGAAGGCCTGTCGATCCAGGGCGGCCGGCTGCATGCGATGAGCCAACCGGTGTCCAGCGACATGCGCGAAAACTTCGCAACCTTCTATGCCGGACCGGTCAACTCGCCCTGGATCGCTTACGGCGGCGGTGATTATGCGCTGAACAAAAACCTCAGTTTCAGCCTGTACTCCAGCCGCCTGAAAGATGCCTGGAACCAGTACTACGCTGGCACCGCCTGGACGTATCCGCTGTCGGATGACCTGTCGCTGTTCGGCGGTCTGAACTATTACAAGGCAGTCGACGAAGGCAAACAATTGCTCGGCAAGTTCGACAACAACATCTGGAGCGGCCGTGTCGGTGTGAAGCTTGGCGCCCACTCTGTCGCCCTCTCCCACCAGCGCAACAACGGCAACGACGACTTCGATTACCTGCGTCAGTCCGACTCGATCTTCCTCGACAACTCCATCCAGTACAGCGACTTCAACTCGCCGAAAGAGCGTTCGTGGATGGTGCGCTACGACCTCGACATGACCACTTACGGCTTGCCGGGCCTGTCGTTCATGACCCGTTATGCCCGCGGCACCGACGCCGACTACTCCAACGCCAACGCCGTGTACATGCGCCGCGATGCCGACGGCAATCCGCTGACCGACCAGAAGCGCTGGGAGCGTGACATCGAAGTCAAATACGTGGTGCAGAGCGGTTCGATGAAAGACCTGTCGCTGCGTTTGCGCCAGGCCACCACCCGTGCCACGGCATTCGAGTCCGATCTGGATGAAGTACGCGTGATTGTCGAATACCCGCTGGCGATTCTCTGAGTTTTCACGAGCAATACACATTCACCTTTAGAAGCTCCTTGCTCCTTTGGTAAGAGGTGAATCCTTTGGCGTCCTTCGGGGCGCCTTTTTTATGCCTGAAAAAAAGCCCGACTCACTGAACATGAACCGGGCGTTTGAGCCGCTATCGGCGCTATCCACCCTGCTGACGGCAGGTGCCCATCACGCTATAGGTGAGCGTATTGAGTTGCCCTTTGGAGTCCTCATAAGTCATCGCTGCCGGCACAACCGCGCATTCATTCTTCGGCCGGACAACGCTGACCACTTTCTTCACATCCAGCTTCATACCGTACTCGTATTCCTTGACCACCGGTGCCGCTTTGCCCTGTGCGGCCGCGTACTGCTCCATGGCCTTGGCGTTGGCACTGAACGCCCGGTCAAAGGTCCTGTCTCCGCCCCCTTCGGCCAACGCATTCAAAGACATTGCCATGACACCGGTGAACGCCATCAACTTGAGAAAGTTCATATCCATTTCCTTCAAAAAACGACTCATAAAAAAGCCCACCATCGATGCGCGATGACGGGCTCATTCATTGGTGACACGCTTACAGGTCTTGGGTCTTTTCGTCCTTTTTATCATTCACGACGACAGGATCACGAGCCTTCTCCTTGGCCACAAACAGCTCCACGGAGCGGTCGTTGGCAGTCATCATTCGGTCGAAGGTGCGGTCACCACCACCTTCGGCCATGGCCAGGGAAGACATCACCAACGCCACCAAAAAAGCACCGATCTGTACAGATTTCATATTTGATTCCTCGTTTAAGTAACTGACGGGATCAAGGTAACAATCCGAACCTTTCGTGACGGTGGCGCCGAAATTACATATCCGTTATGTAGAAAGGCCCGCAATCGCGGGCCTGCTTTTTGAACCATGAAGCGACTAAGCAGCAGCCGGTGATTCCTCGTCCCGACGATGGGCAATCTGATACAGCGCCGGCAAGATCAACAACGTGAGGATGGTCGAGGACAGGATCCCGCCAATCACCACCGTCGCCAGCGGTCGCTGAACCTCGGCCCCGGTGCCGGTCGCCAGGGCCATCGGAATGAAGCCCAGGGACGCGACCAACGCCGTCATCAATACCGGACGCAATCGCGTCAATGCGCCTTCGTGAATCGCTTCGGAAAGCGAACGCCCCTCCTCCCGCAAGTTACGGATAAAGGCGATCATCACCAGCCCGTTGAGTACCGCCACACCGGACAACGCGATAAAACCAACACCCGCCGAGATCGACAACGGGATGTCCCGCAACCACAACGCCATGACCCCGCCAGTCAGCGCAAACGGAATCCCGGTGAACACCAGCAAGCCGTCCTTGAGGTTGTTGAACATCATGAACAGCAACCCGAACACCAGCAGCAACGCCACCGGCACCACGATCTGCAAGCGTTTGGCCGCCGATTGCAGTTGCTCGAACTGACCGCCCCAGGTGGTCCAGTAACCCGCCGGCACCTGCACATCGCGCTCGATCACTTCGCCCGCCTCGGCGACGAAAGAGCCGATGTCACGCCCGCGCACGTTGGCGCTGACGATCACCAGGCGCTTGCCGTTCTCGCGGCTGACCTGATTCGGCCCCAGCACCAGATCGAGACTGGCAACATCTTTCAGCGCAATGAAACCGATCTGACTGGCCGCCTCACCGCCAGCCGCCGGCACCGGAATCAGCAGCGCCGACAACCCGTCGACGTCCTTGCGCATGGCGTCGGACAAGCGCACCACCATGTCGAATCGACGATCACCTTCATACATTGTCCCGGCCTTCTGCCCGCCGACGGCCACCGCAATGGTGTCCTGCACATCGCCGACGTTGAGCCCGTAACGCGCAGCCTTATCGCGATCGATGTTGATGGTCAGCACCGGCAGACCGGTGGTTTGCTCGACCTTGACCTCGGACGCGCCATTGACCTTCTGCATCGCGGCGGCAATCTTCGCCGCCGTGGTGTTGAGCACGTCCATGTCATCGCCAAACACCTTGACCGCCACGTCGCTGCGCACGCCGGAGATCAGTTCGTTAAAGCGCAACTGGATCGGCTGCGACAGTTCATAGTTGCTGCCCGGCAGCGTCGCGGCGGCCTGTTGCAGCTCGGCCATCAGGGTTTCGCGGGACTTGCCCGGGTCCGGCCATTGCTCTTTCGGTTTGAGCATCACGTAGCTGTCAGAAATGTTCGGCGGCATCGGATCGGAGGCGATTTCCGCGGTGCCGGTGCGGGCGAACACGCGTTCAACCTCGGGCACTTTGGCCAGGATCAACGTTTCCAACCGCTGCTGCATGTCCACCGATTGCGTCAGGCTGGTCCCCGGCACGCGCAACGCCTGCAAGGCAAAATCGCCTTCGCTGAGACTCGGCACAAACTCGCTGCCCATGCGGCTGGTGACCACGCCACTGAGCACGATCACGCCCAACGCCGCACCGACCGCCATCGCCCGATGGGACATGACCCAGGCCAGCGCCGGTGCATAGACGCGACGCGCACCGCGCATCACCACGCCCTCTTCTTCCTTGACCTTGCCGGTCACGAACAGCGCAATCGCCGCTGGCACAAAGGTCACGGACAAGAGCATCGCACCGAGCAACGCAATCACCACGGTAAACGCCATCGGGTGGAACATTTTCCCTTCGACGCCGCTCAGGGCGAAGATCGGCAGGTACACGACCATGATGATCAACTGGCCGAAAATCAGCGGTCGCCGCGCCTCTTTCGCTGCCGCAAACACTTCATGGAAACGCTCGGATCGCGTCAGCAGACGCCCGTGATGCTGCTGCGCATGGGCCAGTCGTCGCAGCGTATTTTCGACGATCACCACCGCACCATCGACGATGATGCCGAAGTCGAGCGCACCGAGACTCATCAGGTTGGCGCTGACCTTGTTGCTGAACATGCCGGTGAAGGTGAACAGCATCGACAGCGGAATCACCATTGCCGTGATCAGCGCAGCGCGGATGTTGCCGAGGAACAGAAACAGAATCGCGATGACCAGAATCGCGCCTTCGACGAGGTTCTTCTTCACCGTGGCGATGGCCTTGTCGACCAGATGCGTGCGGTCGTACACCGGCACCGCAATCACGCCGTCGGGTAAGGATTTGTTGATCTGATCGAGCTTGGCGGCGACTGCCTGGGAGACCGTACGACTGTTTTCGCCGATCAGCATGAACACTGTACCGAGCACCACTTCGCGGCCATTTTCCGTGGCGGCGCCGCTACGCAGTTCGCGGCCGATGTCCACGGTGGCGACGTTCTTGATGCGGATCGGCGTGCCGTCGACATTGGCCATGACGATGTTGGCGATGTCTTCGGTGCTCGCCACTTGCCCCGGTGCGCGAATCAGCAATTGCTCGCCGCTGCGCTCGATGTACCCGGCGCCGACGTTGGCGTTGTTGCGCTCCAGCGCAGTGACCAGATCGGTGAGGGTCAGTTTGTAGGCCGCGAGTTTTTTCGGATCGGGGGCAATCTGGTACTCCTTGGCAAAGCCGCCGATGGTGTTGATCTCGGCCACGCCGGGGACGTTGCGCAATTGCGGCTTGATGATCCAGTCCTGAATCACCCGCAGATCGGTCGGCGTGTAGGACGTACCGTCGTCCTTCAGCGCGCCTTCCTTCGTCTCGACCGTCCACAGAAAGATCTCGCCAAGCCCGGTGGAGATCGGCCCCATCACCGCCTCCACGCCCTCGGGTAATTGCTCCTTGGCGGACTGCAACCGCTCGTTGACCAACTGCCGGGCAAAGAACAGATCAGTGCCGTCCTTGAAGATCACCGTGACCTGGGACAACCCCGAACGCGACAGCGAACGGGTCTGTTCCAGCGCCGGCAGGCCGGCCATCGCGGTTTCAATCGGGAACGTAATGCGCTGTTCGGTTTCCAGCGGCGAGAACCCGGCCGCGCCGGTGTTGATCTGCACCTGGACGTTGGTGATATCGGGCACGGCGTCGATCGGCAGCTTTTGGTAACTGGCGATGCCGAGGCCGGCCATGAGCAGAACGGCGAGCAGCACGATGATGCGCTGCTCGATGGCAAACTGGATCAGGCGTTCGAACATGGGAGTCTTCCGCAATTAGTGACTGTGCTCGGCCGAGGCTTTGCCCAGCTCCGATTTGAGGACGAAGCTGCCAGCGCTGGCGACTTGCACGCCCGGTTCCAGCCCGGCGGTGACTTCCACCTGCCCTGCTGCGCGACTGCCCAGCTCCACCGCTTGCGCCTTGAAGCCGTCGTCGGTGCGCACGAATACCGTGGGTTTGTCCTCGACGGTCTGGATCGCGGTTTCCGGTACAGCGACTTTGGCCTGGCGGCTGTCGGTGGCGACCAGCGCGGTGACAAACAGGCCCGGGCGCCATGAGCCTTGCGGGTTTTCCAGGGTGACGCGCACGGTCGCGGTACGGGTCTGTTCGCCGAGCAGGCTGCCGACGTAGGCCACGGTGCCGGTCACTTCAGCGTTCAATTCCGCCGCGCTGACCGTGACGGGTTTGCCCACTTGCACCTTGTTCAAGTCCTTCGGTGACACGCCGAAGGTGACCCACACCCGCGACAAATCCGAGAGCGTGAACGCCGCCGTGGTTTCATCGACCACCTCCCCCGGCGTCAGGTGTTTTTCCACCACCACACCGTCGAACGGTGCCCGCAGTTCATAGCGATTACCGCCAGTGGCAACCACACTGCCGCTTAGCACGCTGATCTTTTGCCGGGCGTTGTTCAGGGCGATTTCGGCTTCTTCCAGAGCCTGACGTGCCTGGAGGAAATCCTGCTCGGCGGAGATCTTGTCCTGCCACAGTTTCTTCTCGCGTTCGAAAGTCGTGCGCGCCAAGGCCAAACGGCGTTGCGCGGCCGCCTGCTCGCTGCGCTGATCGGAAATCTGCTGACTGGCGATCACAGCCAGCAATTGGCCTTTCTTCACCGACTGCCCGAGATTGACCGACACCGACTCGACCACCCCCGGTACGCGCGGCACCACATGCGCGGTGCGGTCCTCGTCGAAGCGCACTTCACCGGGGAACGGCAGGCCGAGACTGATGCGCTGCGCTCGCGCTTCGGCCAGTTGAATCCCCGCCGCCGTGATCTGTTCGGCCGTCAATTCGATGTGCCCTTCTTCGCCATGTTCGCCTTCAGCGGCAGCGCCTTCTTCGGCGTGATCCGCATGCTCGGAGGCCTCATCGGCATGCGCGTCGATGCCTGAGTTGCCCGCCCACATCGAGCCGATACCAATGCCCAACGCCAAGGTCGCCGCAGCGACCACGATCAGTTTTTTATCCATGGAAACTCCTCTGCGCCGTGCCATCGCGCAGTGATCAGAAAATTGAAATTCAAGGGCTGACGCTGAGGTCGCCGAAAATGCGTTCGATGCGGACCCGGGCGTCGGTCGCCTCGCTCACCGCCTGGATGTATTGGGTGCGAGCGCTGATCAGCGTGCGCTGGGCGTCGAGCACGTCGAGGAAGCCGAACTTGCCCATTTCGAAACCGCGAGTGGCGCTGTCCACCGCACTTTGCGCGGCGGGCAGGATGGTCCGGTCGAACGCCTGGATTTCGCCGTTGGCGGTCTGCCATTGCGCCAGCGTGGTCTGGATTTCCGTGCGCAGGCGCAGTTCGGTGGCGTTGCGCAGGTCCCGTGCCTGATCGGTACGCCGTGCCGCCGCCAGCACGTTGCCCTGATTACGGTTGAACAACGGAATCGGCATCGACAGCCCGACCACATTGACCCGCTCGCGCTCGGTTTCGCTGTACTGGCTGCCGATGCTGACGGTGAGATCGGGTATCCGCTGGGATTTTTCCAGCCCCAGCGACGCTTCGCGCTGGTCGATCTGCAACCTGGCCAGGCGCAGCTCCGCCGTTTCGTTCAGGCGCTCAAGTAAACGGGTTGATGGCGGTACGCCAGGCAGGCTTTGAGCAGCGGTTTGTACCGTGGTGGAAGTCGGTAACGGTGCACCCATGACCTGCGCCAGTTGCTGGTAAGCATTGGCCTGATCGCGCTCCGCGCGGCTTAGCTCCAGGCGCACTTCCGAGAGCTGCACCTGGGCGCGAGTGCCTTCCACCGGCGACGACTTGCCCGCCTCGATCCTCCCCTGCGCCACACGCAAACCGTGCTCGGCGAGTTGCAGCGACTGCCGGGCCAGTTGCAAACGTTGTTGCGCAGTTTGCGCGCCGTTGAACGCTTGAATGACATCGGCGCGTAACGCGTTGCGCTTGCGCTCCAGCTCGATGCCGGCGGCATCCTGCGCACGATTCGCCACATCAATCCGCGCGCCACGCTTGCCGCCCAGCTCGATCGGCTGGCTGAGCATCACCGTGGTGGTGCGCGACTGGCGCCGGGTGTCTTCGGCCTCCCACGAAACCTCGGGGTTGGGAATCAGCCCGGCCTGCTTGCGGTCACCTTCGGCAATGCCGATTTCCCACTGTGCAGCGGCCAGATCCGGGTTGCCGGCGAAGGCGGTTTGCAGGGCCTGATCCAGGGTCAGGGTCGAAGCACTGGCAAGGCTTGTACAGGCCAACAACAAGAGGCCGCTGGCGGTTTTTTTCAGGCGTGATCGCGCCGTCAGTTCTATTAAACCGGGCAATGGAAGGCTTCCTTTAATCAAGAATCGTTGATTGCGCCACGGTAGGGTTTTGAACTTATCGACAAGGTGACGTGAACATTACAAATCCGTTATCCACGGTTTATCGAAGTTGTTTTGCTCTAGGATTCGAAGTTCGAATGGCTTTGTTGCAATACATGGAAACAAATGCACGTTAGTTATCCGCCGAACAGCACTTGCCGAAATCGAAGTCATGAGAAATTCGCTTTTCTGCTGCGACAGGCTGTCGCGGATGGCCGATTTAAAGGCCTCAGGCGTTGACTCTGTAGCCACTACAGCCTTTACCGTGCACGCCATTCAGTTATTGAAACCGTCCGGAAGCCCCTACAAAAACAACAACTTTCCCGGCCACCTTAATTAATTATCCATTGAATAAAAGTGGTGATAAATCATGCGAATCCTTGTCGTCGAGGACGAGCTTAAAGCTGCCGAATACTTGCATCAGGGTCTGACCGAAAGTGGCTATATCGTTGACCACGCTGTTAACGGCGCTGATGGTTTGCACCTGGCACAACAACAGGTTTATGACCTGATCATTCTGGATGTGAACCTGCCGGAACTCGACGGCTGGGGCGTGCTGGAACAGTTACGCCGCACCCACTCCACCCGGGTGATGATGCTTACCGCGCGCGGGCGGCTGGCGGACAAGATCCGGGGGCTGGATCTGGGCGCCGACGACTATCTGGTCAAGCCGTTCGAGTTTCCGGAACTACTGGCCCGGGTGCGTACCCTGATGCGCCGCAGCGAAAACATCCCGGTGCCGCAGGTACTCAAGGTCGCAGATCTGGAGCTCGATCCGGGCCGTCACCGGGCGTTTCGTGGCCAGCAACGCATCGACCTGACCACCAAGGAGTTCGCCCTGTTGCACCTGCTGATGCGCCAGTCTGGTGAAGTGCTGACCCGCACCCAGATCATTTCGCTGGTGTGGGACATGAATTTTGACTGCGACACCAATGTGGTCGAAGTCTCGATTCGCCGCTTGCGAGCGAAGATCGACGACCCGTTCGACAGCAAACTGATCCACACCCTGCGCGGTGTCGGCTATGTGCTGGAGGCACGGGAATGAAGCCGGTCAGCCTGTCACTGCGACTGGGGCTGACAGTCAGTACTCTCGGTGCGCTGCTGGTGGTGTTCCTGGCGATCCTCGCGTATTTCGCCCTGACCCATGAACTGAATGCGTTGTCTCGGGACAGCCTGGAAAAGAAGATGGCGCAAGTGGAACACAGCCTCTCGCTGTACATCGATACCAATGAAGTCAGTGGCAAGCCGCACATTCTGCTCGATCAGGTCATGGGGCATGACAACCTGACGCTGACGATTTATGACCGAGGCAATTTGCGCTCGCCGCTGCTCAAGTCAGGGTCAGGATTGACGGACCCACGGATTGAATTGAAAGCAGTGCGGGCGACGACCGATCAGTTGACCTACACCGACAGCGTCGATGCTGAAGGCGCGAAGTTTCTCACCGTCTCGAAGCTGATTCGTCTGAAGGACGGCAGCAACGTGCCGGTGCTGTTGTCGATGGACAATGCCCACGACCAGGCCTTGCTCAGCGCCTACCTGCGCTCGACGCTGATTGCCTTGCCGTTGCTGCTGGTGTTCATCGGCCTGACCGCCTGGGGCGCGGTGCAGCGCGGACTGGCGCCGCTGCGCGAGTTTCGCAAAGTGGCGGCCCGGGTGACCACCCAGGACCTCGACCATCGGCTGTCAGTAGTGAACATGCCTCAGGAGCTCAGCGAACTGGCGCAAGGCATCAACGTGATGCTCGATCGCCTGGACAGCGGCGTGCAGCAGTTGTCGCAGTTCTCCGATGATCTGGCCCACGAACTGCGTACGCCGATCAACAACCTGATGGGCAAGGCTCAGGTCACGCTGTCGCGGGAACGCTCGGTCGAGGAATACACCGACGTCCTGGTGTCCTGCACCGAAGAACTGGAGCGCGTTGCACGGATTGTCTCGGACATGTTGTTTCTGGCCCAGGCCAGCCAGCCGATGGCGCACGCGTCGTTCGAGTCGATTGCACTGGAAGACGAGGCGCTCAGGGTGGCCGAGCTGTTTTCCCTGTCGGCGCAGGACAAACAGATCCAGCTGAAGGTGGTCGGCAGCGCGCAAGTCTCTGGCGACCGACTGATGATCCAGCGAGCGATATCGAACCTGCTGTCCAACGCCCTGCGCCACTGCCCCGCCGGCAAAACCGTTTCACTGTTCATCGAGCAGGCGCCGACACAGGTCGCACTGCGTGTGAGCAATCCCGGCGTGGGCATCGAAGCGCAGCACTTGCCGCATCTGTTCGACCGCTTTTACCGGGTCGACAGCAGCCGCACTCGCTCGCAGGGCAGCACCGGTCTGGGGCTGGCTATCGTACGCTCGATCATGAGCCTGCATTCGGGCACCGCGCACGTGCAAAGCCGCCCGGGGGCAATGACGGTATTCAGCCTGGTGTTCCCCGTGCTCGCGCAAAAGCATTAAACCCTCAAACAGATTTGTGCGGTGTTTTCTCAATCTCCATCGGAAAAATCACCGCACACATCCGCCATAAGTCTTCGCAAACCTTTCAGTGCGAATTTGCGTCGACCTAGCGATGAAACGTCTGACAAAGGCATGAAACAAAACGTTGTTGAGGGCTAATGCATCGTCGCTTCGCTCGCCTTCAACCACCCCGTCCACCCCCTCTAAAACAAGCCTTTACGTCGATCGTGACGTGTCTACTCACAATTTGTCAGTAGGTACTTCGGCGCTCCCAAAAACCGCGATTGGAAACCTCTGGTCATCTTTGACCTCATCGTCGCTGTGCTTCTAGATTCGGCTCTCGCTTGAAACCGTTCACTCAACAGACAACCAGGAAGCACACACCATGAGCGCCATTGGATGCATGAACACAAACCCGATCCATAAACCCGATATCGCCTGACGGCCAACTCAACATGACCTTTTCCCTGCAAGGCAGAGGCTATTACCCGACCGGTGATGGCCATCAACTCTACTGGGAACGCCATGGCATTGCGGGAGGCGAACCGGTGTTTTTCCTGCATGGCGGCCCCGGTGGGCGCTGCAGTCGTCATCATCTGGACTTCTTCGACCTGCGCCATTTCGACATCATCCTGTTTGACCAGCGCGGTTGCGGGCGCTCGACGCCCTACGGCGAACGGCGCGACAACAACACCGGTCTGTGCGTCGAAGACATCGACGCCCTGCGCCAGCACTTCGGCTTCGAAAAAATCAGTGTGCTGGGTGTTTCGTGGGGCAGCTGGCTGGCGATCCAGTACCAGCAGCGCTATCCGCAGCACCTGCTGAAAACCACACTGGTGTCGGTGTTCGTCCCATTCGCAGCCAATGTCCGGTCATACGATCAGGCACTCAATGACGGGTTGGCACAATCGCCTCAAGCGACGTCAGGCCATCGCGCCAGGGACATCTACCGGATACTCGTTGAAGGTTGCCCATTGCAACAGCGTGTCGCCGCCATTGAATGGTTGAATGGGGTTTTGCGCCGCACGGGGCAGACGGTCTGCCCCGGCACGCTGGAGCGTTTCGTCGATCAGGAAGCAGTACTCGCGATCCGTCTGGAGTTGCATTACCACCTGCAAGGCTATTTCTTCCAGCCAGGGGACCAGGATCTGATCCTCGACGACAACACCCTGCTGATCCAGGGCATCCGCGATACCTTCGGCATGGCCAGCGTGCGCTGGCTCAGGCAACGCATGAACCTTCACTGTCGTTTGCTGCACGCCGGGCACAACGCCTTTGAAGGCGCCATCCTCAAAGCCGTACGCCGGGCGGTGAAACGTGAAATCGAGGGCTGAAAAAAACGGCACCCGAAGGTGCCGTTCTGTTCCCCCAAAACGCTTACTTGCGTGCCGCCTCCCACGATTTGAGCAGTTCGTTGTAGCTCACGGTTTCGCCTTTCGGTTTCTCGTTGGCCAGTTTTGGTTTAGGTGCGCCAGGCTGATCGAACCAGTATTGCGCGTCGCGCTCGGGGTTCATTTTCGGGGCGCAGGTGGCCTGGGCCTTGGAGCGTTCCAGACGGGTCATGATCGCGTCCTGATCCTTGGCCAGACCGTCGAGCGCCTGTTGCGGGGTCTTGTCGCCGCTGGCAGCTTCGGCGATGTGGCTCCACCACAGTTGTGCCAGACGTGGATAGTCCGGCACGTTGGTGCCGGTCGGCGTCCATTGCACGCGGGCCGGACTGCGGTAGAACTCGACCAGACCACCGAGTTTCGGTGCCAGGTCAGTCATGGCTTGCGAGTTGATGTCCGACTCGCGGATTGGCGTCAGGCCGACGATGGTTTTCTTCAGCGACACGGTTTTCGAGGTCACGAACTGCGCGTACAGCCAGGCCGCGAGTTTCTGCTTCTCAGGCGTGGACTTCATGAAGGTCCAGGAACCCACGTCCTGATAACCCAGCTTCATGCCCTCCTCCCAGTACGGTCCGCGCGGCGACGGCGCCATGCGCCATTTCGGTGTGCCGTCGGCGTTGACCACCGGCAGGCCCGGTTTGGTCATGTCGGCAGTGAACGCGGTGTACCAGAAGATCTGCTGGGCGATGTTGCCCTGGGACGGTACGGGGCCGGACTCGGAGAAGGTCATGCCCGCCGCTTCCGGTGGCGCGTAAGCCTTGAGCCAGTCCACATACTTGGTCGTGGCGAACACCGCGGCCGGGCCGTTGGTGTCGCCGCCGCGGGTCACGCTGGAGCCCACCGGGTGGCAATCCTCGACGCGGATGCCCCACTCGTCCACCGGCAAGCCGTTGGGCAGGCCCTTGTCGCCGCCACCGGCCATGGAGAACCAGGCATCGGTGAAACGCCAGCCCAGCGACGGGTCTTTCTTGCCGTAGTCCATGTGCCCGTAGATGCGTTTGCCGTCGATTTCCTTGACGTCTTCGCTGAAGAATCTGGCGATATCTTCATAGGCGGACCAGTTCACCGGCACGCCCAGGTCATAACCGTACTTTTCCTTGAACTTGGCTTTGAGGTCGGCGCGTTCGAACCAGTCGGCGCGGAACCAGTACAGGTTGGCAAACTGCTGATCGGGCAATTGATAGATCTTGCCGTCAGGTGCGGTGGTGAAGGAAATGCCGATGAAGTCCTTGATGTCGAGGGTCGGCGAGGTGAAGTTCTTGCCTTCGTTGGCCATCAGGTCGGTGATCGACTCGGTCTTGCCGTAGCGAAAGTGCGTACCGATCAGGTCCGAGTCGTTGACCCAGCCGTCGTAGATGTTCTTGTCCGACTGCATCACGGTCTGCATTTTCTCCACGACGTCGCCTTCTTGCAGCAAGTCGTGGGTCAGCTTGATCCCGGTGATTTCGGTGAAGGCCTTGGCCAGCACCTTCGATTCATATTCGTGGGTGGTCAGGGTTTCGGAAACGACCTTGATTTCCATCCCGCGAAACGGCTCGGCGGCCTTGATGAACCACTTCAGTTCTTCGAGCTGCTGATCGGCCGTCAGGGTCGACGGCTTGAACTCGCTGCCGATCCATTTTTTTGCCGCGTCTTCGTACGCATCGGCCCAGGCGGTTGCGCTCAAACCGCTGAGTGCCAGCATGGCTGCCAATGAAATGCTATGTCGCAGCTTATTGTTTTTGTCGAACATAGAGACCTCCTGTTTAAGTTCTGGAGCACGATTGCCGAGCGATTCGACTAGCCCCAACGCATCACAGCCAACAGCCACACCAGGGACAACGCGGACGCTACCCAGATGCTCCAGTCGGTTACGCCGATTACCAGCAGGTGCAGGTAGGCGCTGCCGAGAAGACCGATGAACAAGCGATCGCCACGGGTGGTGGCAATCGGCAGAAACCCTCGCCGCAGGATGCTCGGCGAGCGCAGTTCCCAGGTGGTCATGCCCACCAGGATCAAGCCAATCACGATGAAAAATGCCGCCGTCGGGACGGTCCAGCTCATCCATTCCATCATCAGCTCCTCAGACCCGGCCCAGGGCAAAGCCCTTGGCCACGTGGTTGCGAACAAACCAGATCACCAGCATGCCCGGCAGGATGGTCAGCACCCCCGCCGCCGCCAGCACGCCCCAGTCGATGCCGGACGCCGACACCGTGCGCGTCATGACCGCCGCGATCGGCTTGGCGTTCACCGAGGTCAGCGTGCGCGCCAGCAGCAGTTCGACCCAGGAAAACATGAAGCAGAAAAACGCTGTCACACCGATCCCGGAGCCAATCAGCGGGATGAAGATCTTCACGAAGAACTTGGGAAAGCTATAGCCGTCGATGTAGGCGGTTTCATCGATTTCCTTGGGCACGCCGGACATGAACCCTTCGAGAATCCACACCGCCAACGGCACGTTGAACAGGCAGTGCGCCAGTGCCACCGCGATGTGGGTGTCGAACAGACCAATCGACGAGTACAGCTGGAAGAACGGCAGCAGAAACACCGCCGGCGGCGCCATGCGGTTGGTCAGCAGCCAGAAGAACAGGTGCTTGTCGCCGAGAAAGCGATAACGGGAAAACGCATAAGCCGCCGGCAACGCCACGCTCAGGGAAATCACCGTGTTCAGGCTCACGTAGTACAGCGAGTTGAGATAACCGGTGTACCAGCTCGGATCGGTGAAGATCACCTTGTAGTTGTGGAAGGTGAAATCCTGGGGAAACAGCGTCAGGCCGCCGAGGATTTCGGTGTTGCTCTTGAACGACATGTTCAGCAGCCAGTAGATCGGCACCAGCAGGAACAGGATGTAGAGCAGCAACGGGATCACTTTTCTCTTGCTCATGGCCGGGCCTCAGCGGTTGGCGTCGCTGTGGGTCATGGCGGTATAGAACAGCCAGGACACCAGCAGGATGATCAGGAAGTACACCAGCGAAAAGGCTGCCGCTGGCCCCAGGTCGAATTGGCCCACGGCCATCTGGGTCAACGTCTGACTCAAGAAGGTCGTGGCATTGCCCGGCCCGCCGCCGGTGAGCACGAACGGCTCGGTGTAGATCATGAAACTGTCCATGAAGCGCAGCATCACTGCGATCAGCAGCACGCTTTTCAGCTTGGGCAACTGGATGTGCCGGAACACCGCCCAGGCCGAAGCCCGGTCGATCCGCGCCGCCTGGTAATACACATCAGGAATCGCCCGCAGCCCGGAGAAACACAGCAGCGCCACCAGCGAGGTCCAGTGCCACACGTCCATCACCAACACCGTGACCCAGGCGTCCATGGTGTTGGCCGCGTAGTTGTAGCTGATACCCATGGCGTTGAGGCTCGAACCCAACAGGCCGATGTCCGCACGACCGAAGATCTGCCAGATGGTGCCGACCACGTTCCATGGAATCAGCAACGGAATCGCCAGCACGATCAGCACCACCGACGACCAGCGGCCCTTGGTCGGCATCGTCAGGGCGATGGCGATCCCGAGGGGGATTTCGATCAGCAGCACGCACGCCGAATAGATGAACTGGCGCAGCAACGAGTCGTGCAGACGCGGATCGAGCAGCACTTGCTTGTACCAGTCAGCGCCGACGAAGTAGCGGCTGGACTGGTCGAAAATGTCCTGCACCGAGTAATTGACCACGGTCATCATCGGGATCACCGCACTGAATGCCACCAGCAGGAACACCGGTAACACCAGCCACCAGGCCTTGTTGTTCTGCACCTTGTTCATGGCTGCACCTCTTCGCTGGCTTCGAGCAGGAACTCATCGGCATAGACCATCAGCCACTGCGCCGGGAAACTGATGTACGCCGTGCCCTGCGGCACCGGTTTGTCTTCGGCCAGGCGCACTTTCAGCGGTGCACCGTCCAGATCCAGGGTCATGATCTTGTAGGTACCGAGGTCTTCGACGTGTACGACCCGCGCCTGCATCGCGTCATCGAACGGCTCGTCCCACACATGAATGAACTCGGGGCGGATGCCGACCTTCAGGTTTTTCCACTGGCCATGTTCGATATGCCGTTGCAACGCGTCGGACAGCGGCAGATGGGTCGAGTTGAAACCGACGCCGCCCGGTTGCGGCTGCACCTCGATCAGGTTCATCCCGGGGCTACCGATGAAGTAGCCGACAAAGGTGTGGCTCGGCCGCTCGAACAACTCCCGAGGCGTGCCGAACTGGACGATCTGGCCGCCGTACATCACCGCGATCTTGTCGGCGAAGGTCGAGGCCTCCAGTTGATCGTGGGTGACGTAGACCATGGTGATGTTGAATTGCTCGTGGATCTGCTTGAGTTTGCGCCGCAGTTTCCATTTCAGGTGCGGGTCGATCACTGTCAGCGGCTCGTCGAAGAGGATCGCCGAGACGTCGTCGCGCACCAGACCACGGCCCATGGAGACTTTCTGTTTTTCGTCAGCGGTCAGGTTGCGTGCCTTTTTGCTCAACAGGTTTTGCAGGTCGAGGACTTCGGCGATTTCCTGCACCTTGCTGTGGACTTTCGCCTCGGCCATGCCCTGATTGCGCAGCGGGAAGGCCAGGTTGTCGAACACCGTCATGGTGTCGTAGACCACCGGAAACTGGAAAACCTGGGCGATGTTGCGTTTCTCCGGCGTCAGGTCGTTGACCGCTTTGCCGTCGAACAGCACATGGCCTTGAGACGGGCTGAGCAGGCCGGAAATGATGTTGAGCAAGGTCGACTTGCCGCAACCCGATGGCCCGAGCAAGGCATAGGCGCCGCCCTGCTCCCAGATGTGATCCATCTCGCGGATCGCATAGTCCTCTGGCCCGGCGGGAGTACTGGTGTAACTGTGGGCGAGGTGTTGCAAACGGATTTCGGCCATCAGGCAACCCTCGCGACGCGCCGGCCCGGTGCCTGCACCAGACGGCCCTGCGCATCGAACACAAACAGTTTATGGGTCGGGATATAGATGCGGATCGGCGCATCGACGTCGTATTCGTGAACGCCGGGCAAGTGCAGCACCAGCAGGAAATGCTCGTTGCGCACGTGCAGGAAGGTTTCCGAACCGCTGATCTCCGCCACCTCGACGGTCACGGCCAATTCGAGGTCGTCGTCGTTGCTCGGCACCAGCGAGATATGACTCGGGCGCACGCCGAAACGGAACTCGCCCTCGCCCACCGGGCGCAGGTCTACGTTCAACGGAAAGTGTACGAAGTTGGCGAAACTCACTTCGTTGCCGGCGATGCGCCCCGGCATCAGGTTGATCGGCGGCTCGGAGAACAATTCAGCCGCGAGCACCGTTTGTGGCTGGTGATAGACCTCGGTCGACGGGCCGCTCTGGATCACCCGGCCTTCGTGAAGAATGGTGGTGGTGCCGCCCAGCGCCAGCGCTTCGTTGGGCTCGGTGGTGGCGTAGATGGCGATGGTGTGGCGCGCCTTGAACAGCTCGCGCATTTCCTGGCGCAGTTCTTCGCGCAGTTTGTAGTCGAGGTTGACCAGCGGTTCATCGAACAGGATCAACTCGGCATCCTTGACCAGCGCCCGGGCCATGGCCGTGCGCTGTTGCTGGCCACCGGAGAGTTCCAGCGGATAGCGCTTCAGGAACTTCTCGATGCGCAGCATCTTCGCGGTTTCCTGCACCTTGCTCTGGATCTGCTCATTGGAGATCCCGGCCTGGCGCAGCGGCGAGGCAATGTTCTCGAACACCGTCATGGTCGGGTAGTTGATGAACTGCTGATAAACCATCGACACGTTGCGCAGACGCACCGGGCGCTGGGTGACATCGACGCCGTTCATCAGGATCCGGCCGCTGTCGGGCTTGTCCAGACCGGCCATCAGGCGCATGAGGCTGGTCTTGCCGGACAGCGTGCGCCCGAGCAGGACGTTGAAGGATCCGGCTTCGAATTTCAGGCTCGCATCGTCGATCCAGGTCTGGCCCTCGACGGTGCGGCTGACGTGCTCCAGGGTGAGTGACATGGCTCGGCCTTTTTATTATTGGAGTCAAGCGACGTGTGCAGTAGAGCGACATTCGTGCCAGAAATCCCAAGCCGTTGATTCGCCGCGAAAATCGCCGAAAACGCGGGCAAACCACCTTCATTGCTGAACACATTTGAACAGTTCAACGATTGACAATGAACAATAGTGAACAACACTCTATCGATGCTTTTCAGGTCCCGAGGGGCCTCATAACAATAATAAAAACGCTGCTTTCAGAGGCTGACCGTCATGGCCGCACCTGTCCCGCCGCTTTCCCACGAGGCCATCGTTCAGGACTCCTGGTCCCGTTGCCGCGCCTTTGGCCTCAAGCATCAAAGTGTCCCGGCGTTCGATCAGTTGCCCTCCTCCGACATCGCCCGGTTGCTCGACAGTCACCATTCGCTGGTGCAGACCACCCACCAGGAAGTGCTGCCGTACTACGAGAACATCCTGAGCAATTCCAACTGCCTGATCATGCTGGCCGACAATCAGGGCCAGGTCCTGACGTCCTGGGGCACCCAGCGCTTTATCGAGCCGAACCTGGCGCGAGGGTTTCAGGCCGGCGCGAGCTGGATGGAGCGCTCAAGCGGCACCAATGCGATCGGCACGGCGCTGGCCTGCGAGCAGGCGGTTCACATCGAGCACGACGAGCACTTCCTCAAGGCCAACCGTTTCATGACCGGTTCCGCCGCACCGATTTTCAACGCCGAGCGCAAGGTCATCGCCGTGCTCGATGTGTCCAGCGACAGCTACCTGCCGCCCTCCCACACCCTCGGCATGGTCAAGATGATGAGCCAGACCGTGGAGAACCGGCTGATCCTCAACCTGTTCCACGGCCAGCACTTTCAACTGACCTTCAACACCGGGTTGAACAACCTCGACAGCCAATGGGCGGGTCTGCTGATTTTCGATGAGAGCGGTCAGGTGCTGTCGGCCAACCGCCGGGCCGACAATCTACTGGGCGTGCGCCTGTCACGGGTGAGTGTCGAGAGTTTGTTCAAGGTGTCGTTGCTGGAGTTGCTCAATCAGCCTGACGGCTTGCCGTTTTCCTTGCAGACGTCGGGCCGCAACCGATTCCAATGCCTGTTGAAACGGCCTAAACAGGCACCGATTCAGGCGCGAGTATTCGCTGAAGCCAAAGCCACCGAACCGACAGTGTCCGCCCCCACGGCCATCAGCCTGAGCACCCTGCACTTCGGCGATAGCCGCGTGGAAAAAGCCGTGCGTCAGGCCGAACGCCTGCTGGAGAAAGACATTCCGCTGTTGATTCACGGTGAAACCGGGGTCGGCAAGGAAGTGTTCGTCAAAGCCCTGCATCAGGCCAGCTCTCGCAGCAAACAGGCGTTCATCGCCGTGAACTGCGCAGCGATCCCCGCCGAACTGGTGGAGTCCGAGCTGTTCGGCTACGAGAAAGGCGCGTTCACCGGCGCCAACCAGAAAGGCAGCATCGGCCTGATCCGCAAGGCCGACAAAGGCACGCTGTTCCTCGACGAAATCGGCGACATGCCGCTGCCAACCCAGGCCCGCCTGCTGCGGGTGTTGCAGGAGCGTTGCGTGCAACCGGTGGGCAGCAGCGAATTGTTCCCGGTGGATCTGCGGATCATCTCCGCCACCAACCGCTCGTTGCGCGAGCAGGTACAACTGGGGCGCTTTCGCGAAGATTTGTACTACCGCATCGGCGGCCTCACCCTGGAACTGCCGCCGCTGCGCGAGCGCAGTGACAAGCAGGCGCTGTTCAAGCGGTTGTGGGAGCAACATCGAGAACCAACGCAATGGGCGGGATTGAGCCGCGAAGTATTGGAATTGTTCGGCCGTCACCCGTGGCCGGGCAATCTGCGGCAAGTCAGCAGCGTGATGCAGGTCGCGCTGGCCATGGCCGAAGAGCAACCGGTAAGGCCTGAGCATCTGCCGGATGATTTCTTTGTCGATCTGGAGATGGAGCCGCTGGATACGCCAGAGCCCTTGGGGATCGATCTGAATGACAGTGAGGCGTTGAATCGGGAGTTGCAGGCGGCCGGCGGCAATATTTCCCATCTGGCGCGGCGATTGGGGGTCAGTCGCAACACGCTCTACAAGCGCTTGCGCCAGGCTGAGTGATCGTGGACCGAAGGCACGTCAAATCGCCGCTCCCACATTAAATTTTCGTCATCTGCGGTTTCGTCCACGACACGAATCCCCCGTGGGAGTGAGCCTGCCCGCGTTGACGCCAGTGCGGCCATCAAAAACCATCCAGCCCACCCATTGACCACACCGACCAGACTGTGACGAAATGTTTCAGCTTATCGCTGCATACCTTTGATCCAGACACCTCCCTCCTCCTGCCCCTCACAGGACACGCTCTTTGACCAACATCTGCACCACCGGCCTTGATACCGGCTTTGCCTCTCTCGATTACCTGCAAATCGGCATCCTCGGCATCATTCAAGGCATCACCGAGTTATTGCCCGTTTCCTCCACCGCCCACATGCGCATCGTCCCGGCCTTGCTCGGCTGGCCGGATCCCGGCTCGGCGTTTTCCGCCGCCATGCAGATGGCCGCACTGGCGGCGGTCATCAGTTACTTCTGGCGAGACGTGAGGCAGGTTGTCAGCGGCAGTGTCGAGGCTGTGCGGCAGCGCGATTTCAACAATCAGTGGTTCATCCTGGCGGTGGCCATCGTACTGGCGACCATTCCCATCGGTATTGCAGGCCTGGCCTTGTCCTCGACGCTCAACGCCTGCAACTCGCCGTTGCGCGGTTTGATGGTGATCGGGATTTCCTGCGTGGTGATGGCGATTCTGCTGGCCATCGCCGAGCTCACGTGTCGCCATCGCCGCACCGTTGGCGAAATGCGTTTGCGCGACGCGCTGATCGTGGGTATCGCTCAAATCGGAGCGCTGATTCCGGGCGTTTCCCGCTCGGGGTCTACGCTGACGGCGGCGCTGTTCCTCAATTTCAAACGTGAAGAAGCGGCACGCTTCTCCTTCCTGCTCGGGCTGCCGGCCATCGCGCTGGCGGGTTTGAAGGAGTTGTGGGTGCTGTTCCATGCGCAACTGCCGGCGCAAGCCTGGGCGCATCTGATTTTCGGTCTGGTGGTGGCCAGTATCTCGGCGTTCTTCGCGATCTGGGGCCTGATGCGCTTTCTGGAGAAATTCTCCACCTGGCCTTTCGTGATTTACCGCGCGGTGCTCGGGATTTTCCTGATCGTTGCCGTCAGCACCGGGCTGCTGAGCTAAGGCCCGCCACAAAAAACAAAACCCGCCTGGTGCGGGTTTTGTTTTTTTGCCTTCGTACAACGCACGTTACCGGCAGGTCGGTTCAGCACTCGTGGCGGATACGGCACCCAATGTACGCAGCCCGACCAGCACCACTACCAGCATCGCCAGCCCCGCGAAAATGGCGACGCCGAAACCGGCCCGAGCGCCATAAGCATCAATGATCAAACCCGAGAGCAAGCCACCCAGAGCGACGCCGATGCTGATGCCAGTGGTCATCCATGTCAGCCCTTCGGTGATCCTCGACGGCGGGATGATGATCGTCCCCAGCTTCATGACCACGACCATCGTTGGCGCAAACGATATGCCGGCGATAAACAGCATCGCCGAGAGGACATAAACGTCAGGTGAGAACAGCGGCAATACGCCTGTGATTGCCGTGACCAATATCCCGATAAAGAACTGCTTTTCTATCGGCAGGGAAACCCTCAAGGCACCGAACGTCAGGCCCGCCACCAGTGAACCGAACGCATAGGCGGCGAGGATGAAGGTCGCAGAGGCAGGCCAGCCTTGCGCATTGGCGAAGGCAACAACGGCGACATCGATCGAGCCTCCGATTGCGCCCATCGCCAACAGCGCCAGCACGATGGTGGGAACGCCGGGAATCAGCAGGGTTGAGCCCGTATGCCGCGTATGGCCCACAACAACCTTGGGTTCGGTCTGACGCTGCAGGAGAAACGCCGTCACCCCGACGGCCAGCAGCCCGACCGCGACAAGCGGCCCGGCTTCGGCAAAGAAGCTCACGCTCAAACCGATCGCCAAGGGTGGGCCGACGATGTACGCGAGTTCGGTCAGCACCGTATCCAGAGAGAACGCCGTGTGCAGCTGCGGCTTGCCCCGGAACAATTGCGTCCAGCGTGCCCTGATCATCGACGGCATGCTCGGCATGGTGCCCGCCAATGCAGCCAGAATAAAAAACAATGCCGCCGGCGCCCTCATATGGACGGCGAAGATCAGCGCCAGCAACATGCCGATGCTGAACGTCGTCACGACAGGCAGCACACGGCTTTGGCCACGCTGATCGACGAGTTTCGAGATGTACGGGCCGATCAGTGCATTGGCGAGGGTAAACGTACCGGCGACTGCACCGGCCAGCCAGTAGACACCGGTTTGCTCCACCAGCATGGTAATGATGCCAATGCCGATCATCGCCTGCGGCAATCGCGCAATAGAACTCGCGAGCACCAACCCCGTTGCACCGGGGGTTGTCAGGAGTTCGCGATAGTGGTTTGCCATGATGTCTCCATTCCATAAACGTCGCCGACCAGCATCCCGCTGCAAGGGCTGCAGCCCATGTTGGCCGCGTCAGACATCAAGACCTACGCGCAGAGCAAAAGCAACCACCGCCTGAACAGCAGAAAAACAAAAACCCGCACAAGGCGGGTTTTGTCTGTAACAGGTACAGCGATCAGTCAGCCAGACGCCAGGTCGTGCCGCCCTTGCCGTCTTCCAGCACCACGCCCATGGCGGTGAGCTGGTCGCGGATGCGGTCGGATTCGGCCCAGTCCTTGCCGGCACGTGCCGCCAGACGTGCAGCGATCAGCGCGTCGACTTCAGCCGCATCCACGCGCCCTTCGGCGCCGGCTTGCAGGAAGTCATCGGCTTCGAGCTGCAACACACCCAGCACGCTGGCCAGTTCTTTCAGGCGCGCCGCCAGACCGGCCGCCGCATCGAGATCGCTCTCGCGCAGACGGTTGATCTCACGCACCATCTCGAACAGCACCGCGCAGGCTTCCGGCGTGCCGAAGTCGTCGTTCATCACCGTGGTGAAACGCTCGACGAACGCTTCGCCGCCAGCCGGAGCAACGTTCGGCAGGCCTTTCAACGCGTGGTAGAAACGCTCCAGTGCGCCCTTGGCGTCCTTGAGGTTGTCTTCCGAGTAGTTGATCGCGCTGCGGTAGTGGCTCGACACCAGCAGGTAACGCACGACTTCCGGGTGGTACTTGTCGAGCACGTCGCGAATGGTGAAGAAGTTGTTCAAGGACTTGGACATCTTCTCGCCATTGATACGGATCATGCCGCAATGCATCCACGCGTTGGCGTAGGTCTTGCCGGTGGCCGCTTCGCTCTGGGCGATTTCGTTTTCGTGGTGCGGGAACTCGAGGTCGCTGCCGCCGCCATGAATGTCGAAGGTCTCGCCCAGGCAGCAGGTCGACATCACCGAGCACTCGATGTGCCAGCCCGGACGCCCGGCGCCCCACGGCGACTCCCAGCTCGGCTCGCCCGGCTTGACGCCTTTCCACAGCACGAAGTCCAGCGGATCTTCCTTCGCTTCGTCGACCTCGATCCGCGCACCGATGCGCAGGTCTTCGATCTTCTTGCGCGAGAGCTTGCCGTAGCCCATGAACTTGCCGACGCGGTAGTACACGTCGCCATTGCCCGGGGCGTAGGCGTAACCCTTGTCGATCAAGGTCTGGATCATCGCGTGCATGCCAGGGATGTGATCCGTGGCGCGCGGCTCCATGTCCGGCTTCTTGATGTTCAGGCGCGCTTCGTCTTCGTGCATCGCCGCGATCATGCGCTCGGTCAACGCTTCGAACGACTCGCCGTTCTCGTTGGCCCGGTTGATGATCTTGTCGTCGATGTCGGTGATGTTGCGCACGTAGGTCAGGTCATAACCGCTGAACCGCAACCAGCGGGTCACCAGGTCGAACGCGACCATGCTGCGGCCATGGCCCAGGTGGCAGTAGTCGTACACGGTCATCCCGCAGACGTACATGCGCACCTTGTTGCCATCCAGCGGCTTGAAGACTTCTTTGCTCTTGGTGAGCGTGTTGTAGATCGAAAGCACGATGGTTCCTTAAGACTTGATCACTGGCCCCACGAATCACGCAGGGTCACGGTACGGTTGAATACCGGCTGACCTGGTTTCGAGTCCTTGATATCCGCGACGAAGTAGCCTTCGCGCTCGAACTGGAAACGGTCTTCCGGCTGTGCGTTGCCCAGCGAAGGCTCGGCACGACAACCGGTCAGCACTTGCAGTGAGTCAGGGTTGATGTTGTCCAGGAAACTCGCGCTGTCCTCGGCCTTCTCCGGGTTCGGAGAACGGAACAGGCGATCGTACAGACGCACTTCGCACTCGATGCTGGCAGCGGCCGGCACCCAGTGGATCACGCCCTTGACCTTGCGGCCTTCAGGGTTCTTGCCCAGGGTGTCCGGATCGTACGAGCAACGCAGTTCGACGATGTTGCCGTCGGCGTCCTTGATCGCTTCGTCGGCACGGATCACGTAGCTGCCGCGCAGACGCACTTCGCCGTTCGGCTCCAGGCGCTTGTAGCCCTTTGGCGGCTCTTCCATGAAGTCATCGCGGTCGATGTAGATTTCACGGGCGAACGGCAGCTTGCGCACGCCGAGTTCTTCTTTCTGCGGATGACGCGGCAGTTCGAGATTCTCGACCTGGTCTTCCGGGTAGTTGGTGATCACGACCTTCAATGGGCGCAGCACGCACATGGCGCGCGGAGCGTTCGCGTCCAGGTCCTGACGGATGCTGAATTCGAGCATGCCGAAGTCGACCACACCGTCAGAACGGTTGGTACCGATCATGTCGCAGAAGCTGCGGATCGACGCTGGCGTGTAGCCACGACGGCGGAAGCCCGACAGCGTGGACATGCGCGGATCGTCCCAGCCGTTGACGTGTTTTTCATCGACCAGTTGCTTGAGCTTGCGCTTGCTGGTGATGGTGTAGTTCAGGTTCAGACGGCTGAATTCGTACTGACGCGGGTGCGCCGGCACTGGCAGTGCGTCGAGGAACCACTCGTACAGCGGACGATGGCTTTCGAACTCCAGGGTGCAGATCGAGTGGGTGATGCCTTCGATGGCGTCCGACTGACCGTGGGTGAAATCGTAGTTCGGGTAGATGCACCACTTGTCACCGGTCTGATGGTGATGGGCGTGGCGGATGCGGTACATGATCGGGTCGCGCAGGTTCATGTTCGGCGAGGCCATGTCGATCTTGGCGCGCAGTACGCGGGCACCGTCCGGGAACTCACCGGCGCGCATGCGGGCGAACCAGTCCAGGTTCTCTTCCACCGAACGGTCGCGGAACGGGCTGTTCTTGCCCGGCTCGGTCAGGCTGCCGCGGTATTCCTTGGCCTGTTCAGGCGTCAGGTCGTCGACGTAGGCCTTGCCGGCCTTGATCAGTTCAACGGCCCAGTCGTGCAACTGGTCGAAATATTGCGAGGCGTAGCGCACTTCGCCGGACCATTCGAAGCCCAGCCATTTGACGTCGCTTTCGATCGCGTCGATGTATTCCTGGTCTTCCTTGGCCGGGTTGGTGTCGTCGAAACGCAGGTGCGTGACGCCGCCGAACTCCTGGGCCAGGCCGAAGTTCACGCAGATCGACTTGGCGTGGCCGATGTGCAGGTAGCCGTTGGGCTCAGGCGGGAAACGGGTGACGATCTGCGTGTGCTTGCCCGAGTCCAGGTCTGCCTGGATGATCGGCCGCAGGAAGTTGACCGGCACGGCAGGGCCGGACTTGGCATTCGAGGTAGGGTCGACAGTGGGCTTGCTCATTAGGATCCTTGACTTACATGTGCGCGGCCGCAAAGAGGGGCCAGACAAAACAAAGCCGCTATCATAGCCGATGCTGTCAAGGGGCTGACAGAGCAGGCCTTATAAAGGAGCGCATTTAATCGCAGGGATTTGAAAAACAGCCTCGAAATTCGCGCCTGTCACGCTAAACTGCGCACCTTGGCCGAAGCAGGCTGAACCGGTTGCGGGGCCTGAGGCTCCAAAACCACGAATTCCTTATAAAGAGTACTGACCATGACTCAAGTCAAACTGACCACCAACCACGGTGACATCGTCATCGAACTGAACGCTGAAAAGGCCCCGATCACCGTGGCCAACTTCATCGAGTACGTCAAAGCCGGTCACTACGAAAACACCGTTTTCCACCGTGTCATCGGTAACTTCATGATCCAGGGCGGCGGTTTCGAGCCAGGCATGAAGGAAAAGAAAGACAAGCGTCCAAGCATCCAGAACGAAGCCGACAACGGTCTTTCCAACGACAAGTACACCATCGCCATGGCACGCACCATGGAGCCGCATTCGGCTTCCGCGCAGTTCTTCATCAACGTGGCCGACAACAGCTTCCTGAACCACAGCGGCAAGAACGTTCAAGGCTGGGGCTACGCGGTATTCGGTAAAGTGACCGCCGGTACTGATGTTGTCGACAGCATCAAGAAAGTCTCGACCGGCTCCAAGGCTGGCCACCAGGACGTACCAAGCGACGACGTGATCATCGAGAAAGCCGAGATCATCGAAGCGTGATATTGCTGATTTCAGACTTGCATCTGGAAGAGGAGCGCCCGGACATTACCCGGGCGTTTCTGGATTTGCTCGCCGGACGCGCCCGCTCGGCGAGTGCGCTGTACATTCTGGGCGACTTTTTCGAGGCGTGGATTGGCGACGATGCCATGACCCCCTTCCAGCGTTCCATCTGCCAGGCCCTGCGCGAACTCAGCGACAGCGGCACGGCCATATTTCTGATGCACGGCAATCGCGACTTCATGCTCGGCAAGGCCTTCTGCAAGCAGGCCGGCTGCACGCTGTTGAAGGACCCGAGTGTCGTGCAGTTTTACGGCGAACCGGTGCTGCTGATGCACGGCGACAGCCTGTGCACCCGCGACGAAGCCTATATGAAGCTGCGCCGCTACCTGCGCAACCCGCTGAGCCTGTTCATCCTGCGCAACCTGCCCTTGCGCACCCGCCACAAACTGGCGCGCAAGCTGCGCAGTGAAAGCCGGGCGCAGACACGGATGAAGGCCAATGACATCGTCGATGTCACGCCGGAGGAAATTCCGCGGATCATGCAGGAATACGGGGTGAAAACCCTGATTCACGGGCATACCCACCGACCGGCCATCCACAAGTTGCAGATCGGCGATCAGGCCGCGAAGCGGATTGTGCTGGGGGATTGGGATCGTCAGGGTTGGGCGTTGCAGGTGGATGAGAACGGGTTTGCGTTGGCGCCGTTTGATTTTGCACCGCCGCCTTCACTGCCCGCCCCTGCCACCGTTTGATGATCGTTCCCACGCTCTGCGTGGGAACGATCTTGCAAACTTAATGGCCGCTGGCCGCCGGGCCTGCCTTGGCAGCAAACGGCGGCTTCGCCAGCCAAACAATCAAGATCAACCCCATAAACCCCCACCCCAGCAGCGTGAAGTAATCCACGGTGGAGAGCATGTACGCCTGACTCGTCAGCACATGATCGAGCTGCGCATACGCCGGATTGCCCGCCCCGCCCAGATTGTTCAGTGCTTCTCGGGTCGCCGGCTCATAGGTGCTGATGCTTTCACTCATGTAGGCATGATGCTGATCCGCCCGGCGAATCCAGATCCAGGTGGTCAGCGACGCTGCAAAGCTACCGCCCAGTGTCCGCAGGAACGTCGCCAGACCGGCACCATCGGCAATCTGGCTTGGCGGCAGGTCCGACATCAGGATGCTCAGGGTCGGCATGAAGAACAGCGCCACGCCAATCCCCATGAACAGTTGCACCAGTGCGATGTGCTGGAAGTCCACCTCGTTGGTGAACTCTGCGCGCATGAAGCAGCTCAGTCCGATCGCCAGGAACGCCAGCCCGGCCAGCAGTCGCAGGTCGAACTTGTGCGCGTACTTGCCGACAAACGGTGACAGCACCACCGGCAGAATCCCGATCGGCGCCACCGCCAGCCCGGCCCAGGTCGCGGTGTAGCCCATCTGGGTCTGCAACCATTGCGGCAGGATCAGGTTGATACCGAAGAACCCGGCGTAACCCAACACCAGCACCAGCGTGCCGATACGGAAGTTGCGGTGGGCGAACAGGCGCAGATTGACCACCGGATGCTGGTCGGTCATCTCCCAGATCACGAACACCGCCAGCGCAATCACCGAAATGGCCGCGCCGATGATGATGAAGTTCGATTCGAACCAGTCCAGGTCGTTACCCTTGTCGAGGATCACCTGCAGGGCACCGACGCCGATGATCAGCGTGATCAGCCCGACGTAGTCCATCGGTTGACGGCTGGTGACCACCGGGCGTTTCGCCAGTTGCGAACGCACCACCATCACCGCGAACACGCCAATCGGCACGTTGATGAAGAAGATCCACGGCCAGCTGTAACTGTCGGTGATCCAGCCACCGAGAATCGGGCCGGCAATCGGCGCCACTACCGTGACCATCGCCAATAACGCCAGGGCCATGCCTCGCCTGGCGGGCGGATAGACCGCGATCAACAGCGTCTGGGTCATCGGGTACAACGGCCCGGCCACCAGCCCTTGCAGGACACGGAAGCCGATCAGTTCAGGCATCGAGGTGGAAATACCACAGAGGAACGAGGCCAGCACAAACAGCATGGTCGCCCAGAGAAACAGCTTCACCTCGCCGAAACGCCGGCTCAGCCAGCCGGTGAGCGGCAGCGCGATGGCGTTGCTCACGGCAAACGAGGTAATGACCCAGGTGCCCTGCTCCGAACTCACGCCGAGGTTGCCGGAAATGGTCGGCAGCGCCACGTTGGCGATGGTGGTGTCGAGCACTTGCATGAAGGTCGCCAGCGACAGGCCGATGGTGCTGAGCAACAGGCTGGGCGGCGAAAAAGAGGCGTTATTGCTCATCGCGAATCCTTTGGAGCCGAATTTTTTGGAGCGGGGACGGGCGCCGCGCCCGTTACGGGGCGCGGCGAAGGGATTGGCGAATCAGCGTTGCGCGGTCTTGCTGACCGCAGCGCTGTTGTCGTGGATCAGTTGCGCGATCATCGCGTCGGCTTCACCCAGTTGGCGGTCGTAGACGCTGGTGCTGAACGAAGCCTGTTGCGGCGGCTGCTGGGCCAGTACCGGGCCGCTCTGGTCATGCAGGTTGACCTCGACATTGGTCGACAGACCGACGCGCAGCGGGTGCTTGGCCAGTTCTTCGGCATTGACGTGAATCCGCACCGGTACACGCTGCACGATCTTGATCCAGTTACCGGTGGCGTTCTGCGCCGGCAACAGGGCGAACGCACTGCCGGTGCCGGCGCCGAGGCTGTCGACGGTGCCGCTGAATTTCACGTCGCTGCCGTAGATGTCGGATTCGATGTCCACCGGTTGGCCGATGCGCATGTCGCGCAACTGGGTTTCCTTGAAGTTGGCGTCGATCCACAGCTGATCCAGCGGAATCACCGCCATCAGCGCGGTGCCCGGCTGCACACGCTGGCCGAGTTGCACGGTGCGTTTGGCAACGTAACCGGTAACCGGCGCAATCAGCGTGCTGCGAGCGTTGGTCAGGTAGGCCTGGCGCAGATCGGCAGCGGCCGACATCACGTCCGGGTGCGACGAAACCACGGTGTCATCCACCAGCGCGCTGGTGGTTTTCAGTTGTTGCTGGGCGTTGGCCAGGGCGTTTTGTGCCGAGGTCAGGTCATCGCGAGCGTGGGACAGTTCTTCCTGGGAAATCGCGCCGCCGGCGGCGAGGTTTTTCCGGCGATTGAAGTTGTCCTGGGCTTTCTGCACGTTAGCCTGTTGCGCGTTGACCTGGGCTTTCATGCCGTCAACGTTGCTGTACAGACCGCGAACCTGACGCACGGTACGCGCCAGTTTGGCTTGGGCACTTTGCAGGCCGACTTCGGCGTCGTTCGGGTCGAAGTTGATCAGCACCTGACCTTCGTGAACCAGATCGCCATCGTCAGCACCAATGCTGACCACGGTGCCGGTGACCAGCGGCGTGATTTCAACGACGTTGCCGTTGACGTAGGCGTCATCGGTGCTTTCGTTCCAGCGCCCGACGAATTCGTGATACGCCCAGACGCCGGCACCGGCGAGGGCAACCACAACGGCCAGCACCACCAGCATCACTTTGCGTTTTCGCGGATTGCCGGTGTCGGGGGTGTTGTCTTGAGCTTGAGTGTTTTCGGCAGTGGCCATGACAAATACCTTGAATTAGTTGTGCGTGGTGGCTGGGCTGGCGTTGGCAGTGGTCAGGGTTTGCCCCTGAAAGCCGCCACCCAGCGCTTGCATCAGTTGAATCGACAGGTCGATCTGCTCGGCATTCAGGTTGGCCAGCTGACGCTGGGCCTGCAGCAATTGCTGCTCGATGCTGAGCACGTCCAGGTAGTTGCCGATGCCGGAACCGTAACGCTGGACCACGGTGTTGTAAGAATCCTGGGCAATCTCGGTCGCGTGCTGCTGGGCGCCGATCTGCCGGCCGATGTCACGCAACTGGTTGATCGTGTCGCTGACATCGCCCAAGGCTTTCACCAGGCTTTTGTTGTACTGCGCCACGGCCAGGTCGTAGTCGGCGTCGCGTGCATCGAGGTTGGCGCGCAAGCGTCCACCGTCGAAGATCGGCAGCGAAATGGTCGGAGCGATGTTGAAGAAGCGGCTGGCGGACCCGAACATCGCGTCACCCAATAACGATTCGGCACCGGCGGACGCCGTAAGGTTCAGGTTGGGATAGAAGCGGGTCTTGGCCGAGTCGATGTCCTTGCTCGCGGCCTCGACACGCCAGCGTGCGGCGACCAGATCCGGGCGACGGCCCAGCAGTTCCGCCGGCAGAACAGACGGCAGCGCTACGGCACTGGCTTGCAGGACTTTCGGTCGGGCGATTTCGTTGCCGCGATCCGGGCCTTTGCCGAGCAATACGGCCAGGGCGATTTTCGCGCTGTTCAGGCGCTTTTCGGCGTCGATCAGGCTGGCTTCGGAGCTGGCTTCCAGACTTTGGGTCTGCTGGAACTGGTACTGGCTGTCGATCCCGGAACTCAGGCGACGCTGGCTCAGGTCGAGCATCTGCTTGGTGCGCTTGAGATCTTCGGTCGCCAGGTCATAAACGATGTGCGCCTGACCCAGATCGCTGTAGGCCCGGGCCACGTCGGCGGCGAGGGTCAGTTGCGCGGCCTGACGGTCGACTTCAGCCGCGCGAGCCTGGCCGAGTGCGGCTTCCCAGGCGTCACGCTGACCGCCCCAGAGGTCGAAGTTGTAATTGAAGCCGGCGCTGATATTGCGCGTAGTGGCGTAGGCGTCGCCCTGCCCTCGCGGGTCCTGATCCTTGGCCAGGCGCGAGCGCGTAATGCCGGCGCTGGCGTCGAGGGTCGGGTAGCGCTCGGCATCGGCGGCATATGCAGCGGCGCTGGCCTGATGGGCGCGGGCGTCGGCGATCTGCATGTCCGGGCTGTCGTGCAGGGCTTCGCGGATCAGACCGTCGAGCTGCGGATCGCCGAGGCTGGTCCACCAGTCGCTCTTCGGCCAAGCGGCCTGGGACAGAGTGACGCCATTGAGCGATTGCCCGGTCTTCAGGGTTTTCGCATCGAGGCTGGCGCCTTGGGTATCGAGGCCACTGTAGTTGGCGCAACCGGCGAGGATCATCGCCGACAGCACCAGTGTCAGGCTGCTGCGCAAGGTTTTACCGCTCATTGTGTTCACCTAACCGCTGGAGGGTGATCGGGTCACCGGCCGCCAGCAAAATTTTCTTGAGGATGTATTCCAGGGTTTTCAACTCGTCCGGGGTCACGGCGCCGGCCAGTTCGTTCATGGCGTCAGCACCGATGTGCGGCAGGCGATCGGCCAGTTGCTGGCCTTGTTCGGTGAGTTTCAGCTGCACCTGACGGCGATCGCCTTCGCTGCGTTGGCGAATCAGGAAACCTTTCTGTTCCAGGCGGTCGAGCATGCGGGTCATCGAACCGCTGTCCAGCGACAGGTGCCGGCACAGCTCGGCCGGGGTATCGACGCCGAACTGGGCCATGATGATCAACACCTTGAACTGCGCGGCAGTGATGCCGTGGGGTTCCATGTGGGTGTCGATGATCTTGTCCTTGAGCAAGGCCGCACGGCCGAGCAACAGACCGAGATGGCAATGCTTGAATTCGTCGGGGGTGAAATGCTTCATGTGCACACCTAATAACTGCCTAGGCAGTGAATGTATGTCGAGATGTTACTGCCTAGGCAGCGAATGTCAACGTAATAGTTAGGTTGCTTTGTAATTGGCGGATAAATGGCTGGGCGAGCGTGGCTGAACAAGGGCGCATTGCACGCGGATCACGCTCAGGATTTGTCAGAGGGATGATTCATCGATGGCGGCTGAACGGGATGAACTTCGCGCCCACGCAAGGCGGTTGCCACATACCCGCAGGCGCGCCTGGCTCCCGCGTAAATGCCGTGCCAGCCCGGCGGCGCCGGCTCGATGGCGGCATGCAATGCCAGCGCATAATCGAGCACCAGCCCGGGCGTCCAGGCCATCGCCTCGGCGCGCTTGCGCACCTGTGCCGCGACCCAGAATTCAGGACTGATGATGACCCGGGCAAAATCCAGCATGCTCGAATGCCCCCGGTTCATCGCGCCTTCCAGCGCCGCTTCCAGGCTATGCGCGACGGCACTCGAACAGTTGCGGCTGGTGAGGTTGTAGGTGGTGTCCTGCCGATAATCCGCCCAGAACGCCTGAAGCCGTGCGGCATCGTAGTGCCCGAAGCTGACCTGAACCGAGGACGGACACCAGTCGGCAACCTCGCTCGCATAATCCTGCAGAAACCTGCCTGGGACATCGTTGTTCGGTGTGGCCCGCAGCAACCGCACGAAATCCCCCGCCGAACGATCGATGTCGTCCAGCGGGTAATGGCTGATGTAGAGATCCGGCCCACATTCCAGTGCCGCGTGGCCGGCGGAGATGACGCCGTTGATGTCGACTGCGGCGATATAACGGTTGAGCAGCCGGTTGCGCACCAGGGTGTCGTCAACGGTGCCGCTGGGGGTCCAGACATGGATGACCAACGCGTTACCGTAGGCCGGTTTGCACACCGGGGACGGCGTCACCGGCGTATGCCCGTTCTTGAACCGCAATGCCTGCTGCAACAAGGCACAACCCGAGAGAAAGATGCTCATGCCAATGCAGAACGGCACTGTCCCCTTGTAAAGCGTCGGGTACGGTTCGAGGAGGAACAACGCGAAGCCAATCTCGAACAGCGCCACCAGCAGTGACACCTGCCAACCGACAAAGCGCACCACCACCGCAGCCGCCAGGCGAAAACCGCCGTCGAGCAGAAAAGCCACACCGAACAGCACCGCGAGAATCACCCCGGCGACATGTTGCCGGTCGACGATCAGCAGCCCCAGCAGCAGAAAAGCCAGGCCCCGCGCCCTGCGCAAAACCGCCGCGGTGCCAGCTTGCGGGGCCGGCACCAGCAGAATGATCAGGGCTTCGAGCAACAACAGATAGCCGAACACATGCAGCGGGAAATACAGAACGCCGTCCAGCGCATCGATGAAAATGGCCACGCCGGCCGCGCCCCAGACAACGCCGGTCAGCGCCAGTGCTGACCAGCGCCGGCGGACAAAGTCGTTACCGAGCAAGACCATACTCAAACGGACCATAGGCGCCCCCGGGGCGTTTCGGGCAGCCGCACTTTGCAGCCATCAAGCTGAGATCAGTCTAATACATCAAAAAAGAGCCGGATCGTGGTGACACGAACCGGCTCTGTAGGAATGCGGTCTAGAAGTCCCGCTTGTAGAAGATATCCAGCGAACTGGCCACGCCGCTGGCGGCTTCCAGGTAGACCTTTTTGCTCAGCTTGTAGCGCAAGGCGATGGTGTTGGCCGGTTCGAACACACCGACGCCGTAACGCAAGCTGAGCTTCTCGGAAATATTGCCGCTGGCCACCACGCTGGTGGTGTTGCCGCTGCCCTGGGTGTCGAGCTGGAAATCCTGAATCCCCAGGTCCTTGGCCAGACCGCTGGTGACCCCGGAACTTCCCATCAGGCCCAGACCGAGCGCCGCTTGCGCGAGCATGTTGTTGTCCTCGCCGGTGGTGCTCAGCGGGCGCCCCAGCACCAGATAGGACAACGCCTGCTCCTGGCTCATCGCCGGCTCGGAGAAGATCTGCGTGGCAGGCTGCTCGGCGCTGCCGCTCAGGCGAATACCGGCGATCACGTCGTCGGTCTGGCGGATCGCTTCGATGTCCAGATACGGCTGATCGATCGGCCCGGCAAACAGCAGACGCGCGCGGCGCACTGTCAGGCGCTGGCCGTAGGCGCGGTATTTACCGTCGTTGAGCCACAGCTCGCCACGGGTGTCCAGGTTGTCGCCGATGTGCACGTGACCTTGCAGATTGGCGGTCAGGCCGAATCCGGCAAAGCTCAGCTTGTCCTCACCGACCACCACGTCGATGTCCATCTTCATGGCCAGCGGCGGTTTGCCCTCTTCGGTCTGCGCGCCAACGATGATCGTGTCATCGGAGACTTTCACCGTCGATGGCGGCAATTCGCGCACGGTGATTTCGCCTCTGGGCACCAGCACCTTGCCGGCAATCGCCAGCTCATCGCCAGCCATGGAAATTTTCAGGTCCGGCGCCACTTCAAGCTTGGCGTAGGGCTCGACGGTGACCGGCAATTGTGTGCCCTTGAGCGCCAGATCCACCACCAGCGCCTGACCCCAGGCGACGTTGCCACTGAGGCTGCCCTGCCCGGCCTTGCCGCTTTTCCAGCCGCCGTTCAATTGCACGGTTTCCCCGGCGATCACCGCTTGCAGTTGCAGTGCCTGCAATTCCAGCGGCAGTTCCGGGCCGGACACTTCGCCGTCACTGAGTTGCACAGTGCCGTTGACCAGCGGCGCAAGCAATCCGCCGGAAATCGTGCCGCTGCCGTTCAGGCGTCCGGTGAGTTTCTCGACCATCGGCACAAACGGCCGCGCCACCGACAGGTCCAGCCCGCTGAGGCGGAACGAGCCATTCAGCGGTTTGTTCTTCGGCAGCGGATTGAGCTGCGCCTGCACCATCAGTTCACCGAGCTTGCCACCGACGAAGTTGAGGTCGGTGTCGATGCGTTTCGGCGTGAGTTTGCTGGTGAGCTTGAGGGTCTGGTACGGGAAGTCCAGCCACTGATCCTTTTCCTTCATGCGCAAGGTGCCGCCGCTGGCATCGACGCTGATCTGGCCGTTCGGACCGCTGGCCGGCAGGTCCAGTTGCAGGTCGGCATTGAGCTTGCCCTGCCAGGCGAAATCCTTGGGCAACCACTGCGCCAGGCTTTCGATCGGGAACTGCTTGAGGTGATAACGCAGCTTCGGTTCCGGCATCAACCGCTGGTCTTCGCCGCACAGGCTGGCATTGCCGGACATCCAGCAATGGGCGCCGAAGTTGATCTTGCCGTCGGCCAGACGTTCGAGTTTGGCCGGGTTTTGCAGCTTCCAGTCCTGACCGCCGGCCTGAATGTCGCCGCTGGCCAGACGCCCGCGCCAGTTGCCTTTGTCCAGATTGCCGTCCAGGCCCAGCGCGAATTTCAGCTTCGGCCCGAGCAGGTCGAGAGTGAGTTTCTGGCTTTTGATATCGCCCTGAGCACTGGCGGTCAGGGTGCCCAGCGACGTGTCGCCGGCCTGAATGCCGCTGCCCTTGAGATCGATTTTCGCCCGTTGCGCGCTGTCGAGCGTGGCGTCGAGGTTGAGGCTTTGCAGGCGATTGTCCTGGAACACCAGTTGCGAGCCTTGCAAATCGAGCTTGCCTTGCGGTGCTTTCAACGTGCCGGCGACATCGACCCGACCGTTGATCTGCCCGCGCAGCTGCGGCCAGAGCTGGGCCAGACGCGGCAGCTTGATGTCGATCTGCCCGGTGAGCTTCTGTTGCAGGCTGCCCTTGCCATTGATGCTGTTGTCGCCGAGGCGGATTTGCAGGGCATTCAGATTCCACTGCTCGCCCGCGCCGTCAGCCTTGGCTTGCAGCACCGCCGGTTGCCCACGCAGTTTGCCTTTGAGATCGAGGTCGGCGTTGAGGCTCAGGCGCTCGTTCTTCATTTCGCCCGTGCTTTTCAGTGGCCCGGCCAAGGTGCCCGGCAGCTCCGCCATCCAGTACGCCGGGTTGAGCGCGGACAACTCCAGCGCAGTGTCCCAGGCAATGCCGTCGGCGAACTGCACGTTCACATGCCCTTCAGCTTTGCCCTGCCCCGCTTCGAGTTTGAATTGCGGCAGGAAGATCTGTTTGAGATTGCCGCTGAACGGGCTGCTCAGGCTGAACGCCCCCGCCGGGCCATCCAGCGCGGCGGCGAAATTGCCGAGGTATTGGCCGTCGGTGTAGGAGACTTCGCCGGTGAACGTGCGCAAGGCGACTTGCGGCTCGTCGATCTCGGAATAGAGCCGATGCCACGGGAAATCCTGCCAATTGATGTTGGCCTGGGCGCTGAGGCCTTTGCTCCAATCGACATTGCCAGTGAGCTTGAGGCTTTGCTTGTCATTGGCCGTCAGGTCGAGGCCGGCGACTTGCGCACCCTTGGCGTCAACCTTGCCTTTGAGCAACAGCGCTACCGGGCCTTTATCGGCAGGCAACGTCGCATTGCCGAGGAGTTGGTAACCATTTTTCAGGTCGCCTTCGCCGGTCAATACCAGTTGATTGAGTTGCAGAGTGTCCGGCAGGTCGGCGCTCGGTTTGAACGCTTCCGAAGTGATGCGCACCTTGGCCGGCAGGTTTTCCGCCAGCGGTTGCAGCTCGCCGCTCAACTGGCCGTCGAGGTAGCCACGGCTGTCGGCGTGCAGGTTCAGGGTCTTGAGCAGATCGCCGTCGACTTTGAGTGCCAGCGTCCATGGGCCGGTGCCCGGCGACGGTAGGGTCAGATCACCGGCGATGTTTAGCGGCCAGTTACCGGTGGGCTGCAACAGGCCAGACAGATTCAGGCTCAGGTCGTCGCGTTGCAGTTTCACGCTGTCGATCTGCATGCCCTTTGCGGTCCAGTGCGCCGCGAGTTGCAGGCCTTTGAGCTGTTCGCTGCCATTGAACAACAGGCTACCGACCTGCACGTCACCCAGCTCGATGGCCACGGGCAATTGCAGATCCGGCAACTTGATCGGGCCGCTGTCGGTGGTTTCTTCGCCCGGCGGGAATTGCAGAATGACCTGATCGGCCTTGAGCTGTTCGATGCACAGCGTCATGCGTGTCAGGCACAGCGGCGACCATTCGAAAATCGGCTTGCTCAGCTCGACGCGGCTGCCGCCCTGCTGCCACAACAGATGATCGGCGCTCCACTGCCCGCCAAGACGCCCCTGGAAATTATCGACACTCAAACCCGGAACCAGCCCCAACACCCAACGGCTGCCAGCCTGGGTGCCGAGCACAACGGTAATGCTCAATACAATCAGCAGCACCAGCGACAACAACGCCAGCGCCGAAATTTTCAAACCACGCTTCACAGCTCAGGCCCCATGGAAAAGTGCAGCCGGATGCCGCCATCGTCGTCCAGCGCGTGAGCCAGGTCGAGGCGGATCGGCCCCACCGGCGAAACCCAGCGCACACCGATACCGACCCCGGTCTTGAGGTTCGGCAGTTCGAGTTTGTTGAAGGAGTTGCCCTGGTCGACGAAGGTCGCGATCCGCCATTTTTCAGCGATCGAGTATTGATACTCGACGCTGCCGGCAATCATGTAGCGCCCGCCAATGCGGTCGCCCTCGGCGTTTTCCGGGGACAGGCTCTGATAGTCGTAACCGCGCACGCTCTGATCGCCACCGGCGAAGAAGCGCAGCGACGGTGGTACGGATTTATAACCGTTGGTGGCGCTGCCGCCGACCTGCACTCGCCCGAGGAAACGGTGATTGTCGAACACCGTGGTCAGGCCTTTGATCAATGCGGTGCCATATAAAAGGTTGGTGTCCGAAGCCAGACCTTCCTTGGCCACCTTGGATTCAAACGTCAGGCGATAACCATTGTGTGGGTCGATGCGGTTGTCGCTCTTGAGGTAGGAATAGCTGACACCGGGCATCAACAGGTTGCTGAGACCGGAGTCGTCGCCCAGTTGATATTCCTCACGCTGCCATTTCAGCGAAATCACCCGCTGCCAGCCGCTGGGCAACTTGCTGTGCCATTCCGGGCCGAAGGTCAGCAGTTTGCTGAGGGTGTCGGAGCCGTCGATGTTTTCGTACTGATAACCACCGGCCCAGCGCAGTTTGTCGGTCAGCGGTGGGTCCAGCGGAATGTCATAGAACAGTCCGACGTTCTGCCGTGGCGCCGAGAGTTCGGCTTCCCAGCCATAACTGTCGCCTTGCGGGTTGACCCAATGGCGAGTCCAGTTGGCCTTGATTCGCGGGCCGACGTCGGTGGAATAACCGAGACCCAGGCCCATGGTGCGCGGCTTGCGGGTTTCGAGTTTGACGTCCACCGGGATCACGTCGTTTTTCGCGGCGGTCGGTGCGGCGTCGACCCGCACGCCTTCGAAATAACCGCTCGATTGCAGGTCACGATTGAGTTCGGCGATCAGCTCCGAGTCATACGGTTCGCCGGCCTTGAACGGCACCATGCGTTGCAGCAAGTCTTCGTCGAACGGCGTGTCGCCCGCGAAGCTGACTTTACCCAGCGCATAACGCGGGCCGCTTTCATAGATCAATTCAACATCGGCGACCCCGGCGCGGGGATCGACCATCAATTTCTGGCTGGTGAAGCGGCCACTGAAGAAGCCATAGCGCGACGCTTGATTCTGGATCAAGCGCTTGGCGTCTTCGTAACGACCATGGTTGAGCACGGCGCCGGGCTTGAGCACGTCGCTTTTCGGTACACGAAAGGCTTTGAGGGCGGCAGCGGGTCCGTCGACCCGCACGGTGACATTGCGCAGGCGAATCGGCTCGCCGGGATCGATGTTCAGCACCAGGCGCGGTTTTTCGCCGCCCTTCACGTCACTCTCGATGTGCGGCTGGTAGTAGCCCAAAGCCTGGGCGGCCTTGCGCGCCTGCTCTTCGGCGCCGCGACTGAAGCGCTGCAAGGCTTCTTCGTCACGATCGCCGAGGCTGCCGATATAGCCTTCTATATTGGCTTTGAGTTCATCGTTGGACGGTTTGATCCGCACATCCAATTCACTTTGCGCCAGCGCCGCGCAGCTGGTTAACAGCATGAGCACGCCACTGGTAAATCTTCCTGGAAACTTCATAGGCGCGGATGCTATCACGGGCTTGGGAGCGTGATAGAACAGGAAACTTCCCAAAAAGTTCGATGGTTATCCCGTTGCAGTTTGTAACACCTGCGGGTTGGCGTGGAAAAACACGTGCTCGCGCACCGGTCCGACGGCGACTTCACCGATTTCCTCATAGCCCTGACGCTTGTAAAACTCCAGGTAGCGCGGGTTGCCGGTATCGAGGATCACCCCTTGGGAGCTTTCGTCCACCGCGCACCAGTTGTGCACCGCTTGCAGCAGTTGTTCGCCGAAGTGTTTACCCTGAAATTGTGGATGCACGCCCAGCAGCGGCAGCATGTGCACCGAATCGGTCGGCACGCAGGCTTCAACGGCGGCGTGATATTCCAGATAACGCCGGGTGCAGCGAAAACCGGTGCTCAACACCATGCGCAGACGCCAGGCCCAACTCTCGGTGACACCCAGACGTCGTTGCGGCGGTGCGATCAGGGCGATGCCGATCAAGCGATCATTGACCAACAGGCCGATGGCCGGCAGATCCTGCAGGAAATGCTGTTTGACCAGTTCCCGCACCGTGGCGCGCACCCGTTGTTCGTAGCCCGGACGTTCGGCCTCGAACAAATAAGCGAAGGTCGGCTCATGACGGTAAGCCTGATACAGCAAGGATCGCGCTTCACGGGAATAGCCGCGGTCGAGCATGTGGATGTCGGCGATGGCGGTCGAGGTTTCAGGCATGACGGTGATTCTCCCTGGACGGGACTCAACAGGCCCCGTTCTTGTTATACGAGCCTTGGGCTGAAGGGATCGTTCCCACACCCGAAAGACATTAGCAGCGCATATGGACTACCGCCACGCTGGCCCAGATCCTACATGTCAGCTAGCATCGCCCTTTTGCCAGGACTGCCGACCATGAAGATCGTTTCCTTCAACATCAACGGACTGCGGGCCCGCCCGCATCAGCTGGCGGCGCTGATCGAAAAGCATCAGCCGGACGTCATCGGCCTGCAGGAAACCAAGGTCCACGACGACCAGTTCCCGCTGGAAGAAGTGCGGGCCCTGGGTTATCACGTGTATTTCCACGGCCAGAAAGGCCATTACGGCGTTGCCCTGCTCTCGCGCCAGGAGCCGATTGCCGTGCACAAAGGCTTCGCCACCGATGAAGAAGACGCGCAGCGGCGCTTTATCTGGGGCACTTTCGCCGACGCCAACGGCGTGCCGGTGACGATCATGAACGGCTATTTCCCACAGGGCGAAAGCCGCGACCATCCGACCAAATTCCCGGCCAAACAGCGCTTCTACAGCGATCTGCAAGCACTGCTGGAAAGCCAGTTCAACAATGAGCAGCCTCTGGTGGTGATGGGCGACGTGAACATTTCCCCGGAAGACTGCGACATCGGCATCGGCCCGGACAACATGAAGCGCTGGCTGAAAACCGGCAAATGCAGCTTCCTGCCGGAAGAGCGCGAGTGGATGGCCCGCCTGAAGAACTGGGGCCTGACCGACAGCTTCCGTCATCTGAACCCAGATGTTACTGACACCTTCAGCTGGTTCGACTACCGCAGCCGTGGTTTTGAAGACGAGCCGAAGCGTGGTCTGCGCATCGACGTGATTCTGGCGTCCCATGGCTTGCTGCCACGGGTGAAAGCGGCCGGCGTGGACTATGAACTGCGCGGGATGGAAAAGCCTTCGGACCATGCGCCGATCTGGCTTGAATTGAGCTGACCAGCCTGAAGCAGAAGATCACAGCCAGCGGTTGTGATCTTCTGCCTTGTCATCTTTCAGAAACCTCACTGACTTAATCTCCCCGGCAATCCCCTTGGCTGCATTCGGTGCCGGCATGACCCTGCGCGTTCTGTTCGTCTTTCTCCTGAGTGCCTGGCTGCAGGTTTCGGCCGCTGCATTGCCCATTCCCGAGAACGGCCCGGTCCTGCGCATCCAGGGTTCCAACACCATTGGCGCGGCCCTCGGCCCGGCACTGGTGGAAGGTCTGCTGAAAGAACAGGGACTGTCGAAAGTCCACAGCGAAACCCCGGACACCGCCAACGAACAACGGGTCGTCGGCCTGACGGCCCAAGGTAAACGGATCGTGGTGGAAATCGCCGCCCATGGCTCCAGCACCGGTTTCACGGCACTCAAAAGCAACAGCGCCGATCTGGCCGCTTCTTCCCGCCCGATCAAGGACAGCGAACTCGCCAGCCTGCAACCCCTCGGCGACCTGAAAAGCCCCGGCGCCGAGCAAGTCATCGCCATCGATGGCCTGGCGATCATCCTTCACCCCGCCAATCCGCTGAATCAATTGAACACCGAGCAACTGGCGCGCATCTTCAGCGGCGAGGCGAAGACGTGGGAAGAACTCGGCGGCAAGGGTGGGACGATTCATCTGTATGCGCGGGATGATCAGTCCGGGACCTACGACACGTTCAAGGAACTTGTCCTCAGCCGTCGTGGGAAAACTCTGAATAATTCGGCGAAACGTTTCGAGTCGAGCGAGCAATTGTCCGACGCGGTCAGTGCCGATCCGCAAGCCATCGGTTTTATCGGCCTGCCCTATGTGCGCCAGGCCAAAGCCGTGGCGATTGTCGATGGGCAATCCCTTGCGATGCTGCCACTGGCCAGTCTGATTGCCACGGAAGACTATCCACTGTCCCGTCGCCTGTTCTTCTATTTGCCACCCGACAGCCTGAACCCGTGGGCCAGGGCGTTGGTGGACTTTGCGCAAAGCCGTCAGGGCCAGGCGATTGTTGCGGCCAACGGTTTTATCGCCCAGACCGTGCACGCTATCTCGGTTACGCCGAATGCGCTGATGCCCGAGGGTTATCAATCCCTCAGCCGGCACGCCCAGCGTCTGACGGTGAACTTCCGCTTCGAAGAAGGCAGCGCCAGCCTCGACAACAAGGCCCGCCAGGATCTGGCCCGGGTGTTCGACTATATAAAGCACCACGAGAAGACCGACCGTGCAGTGACATTGGTGGGGTTCGGCGACGCCAAGGACGATCCGGCGCGGGCGGATTTGCTGTCGAAGCTGCGGGCGATGGCGGTACGGCGGGAGCTGGTGAAGAACGGCGTGGTGTTGCGCGAGGTGCGCGGATTTGGCGCGCTGATGCCGGTGGCGACCAACAGCGGGGATGAAGGCAGGATCAAGAATCGGCGGGTCGAGGTGTGGGTTTACTGAATCTGATGTCCTGATCGTTCCCACGCCCTGCGTGGGAATGCATACCGTGACGCTCCGCGTCACAGTGGACGCAGAGCGTCCATGGCTGCGTTACCACGCAGAGCGTGGGAACGATCAGGGGTGAAGTGCGGAATCAGCGCTCGCTACGCAGCATTTCCTTCGGCACGTACTTGCCGATCTCGAACTTGCCGATCGCCGCGCGGTGCACTTCGTCCGGGCCGTCGGCCAGGCGCAGAGTGCGCTGCATGGCGTACATGTAGGCCAGCGGGAAATCGTTCGACACCCCAGCCCCGCCATGGATCTGGATCGCCCGGTCGATCACCCGCAACGCGACGTTCGGTGCGACGACCTTGATCTGCGCAATCTCGCTCTTGGCAACCTTGTTACCCACGGTGTCCATCATGTACGCCGCCTTCAGGGTCAGCAGACGTGCCATGTCGATTTCCATCCGCGAGTCGGCGATCTTGTCGACGTTACCGCCCAAACGTGCCAGCGGTTTGCCGAACGCGGTACGGCTCACCGAACGTTTGCACATCAGTTCCAGCGCACGCTCGGCCATGCCGATCGAACGCATGCAGTGGTGAATCCGGCCTGGGCCGAGGCGACCTTGAGCAATTTCGAAGCCGCGTCCTTCACCGAGCAGGACGTTTTCGTACGGCACTCGCACGTTGTCGAACAGCACTTCGGCGTGGCCGTGAGGTGCGTCGTCGTAACCGAACACCGGCAGCGGACGGACGATCTTCACGCCGGGGGTGTCGACCGGCACCAAAATCATCGAGTGCTGGGCGTGGCGCGGAGCGTCAGGGTTGCTCAGGCCCATGAAAATCAGGATCTTGCAGCGCGGATCGCAGGCGCCGGAAGTCCACCATTTCTTGCCGTTGATCACCCACTCATCGCCATCACGCACGGCACGAGCAGCCATGTTGGTGGCGTCGGAGGACGCGACGTCCGGTTCGGTCATGGCAAACGCCGAGCGAATCTCGCCGCGCAGCAGCGGTTCGAGCCAGCGCTGTTTCTGCTCTTCGTTGGCGTAACGCACCAGCACTTCCATGTTGCCGGTGTCCGGCGCCGAGCAGTTGAACGGCTCAGGCCCGAGCAGCGAACGGCCCATGATTTCCGCCAAGGGCGCGTATTCGAGGTTGGTCAGGCCAGCGCCGAGTTCCGACTCAGGCAGAAACAAATTCCACAGCCCTTCAGCTTTCGCCTTGGCCTTGAGCTCTTCCATGATTGCGGTCGGCTGCCAACGGTCGCCCTCGGCAACCTGCCGTTCGAACACGGCTTCGGCCGGGTAAACGTAAGTGTCCATGAACGCGGTCACGCGCTCACGCAGTTCTTGCACCTTGGGCGAATAAGCGAAATCCATGAGCAATTACCTTTTTTCGGCAGGTTGTTTAAGTCATGCAATCGATGCTAGAACAGCGTTGATAATTTACCTAGCCTATTCTCGGCGTGTATAAACATTCATCACCGATATATGATTGGTTGATTTTCCTGGCCGCCCTGACCCGCGCCATCCATCTATAACAAGCATCTATAACAAGAGAGCCGCGTAATGAATCTGAGCAAGGTCGACCTCAACCTTTTCATCGTCTTCGACGCGATCTACACCGAAGCCAACCTGACCCGCGCCGGGCAGATTGTCGGCATTACCCAGCCAGCGGTGTCCAACGCCTTGGCGCGGTTGCGCGAGACCTTCAACGACCCGCTCTTCGTACGCACGGCCCAAGGCATGGTGCCGACGCCCATGGCGCAGAACATCATCGGCCCGGTACGCAACGCGCTGTCGCTGCTGCGGGTGTCGGTTCAGGAAAGCCGCATTTTCAACCCTTCGCAAGCGGTCAAGACTTACCGCATCAGCATGACTGACCTGACGGAAGCGGTGATTCTGCCGCCGCTGTTCCAGCGACTGCGTCGCCTGGCGCCGACGGTGATCATCGAAAGTTTCCTGTCCAAACGCCGGGAAACCACCAAGGAACTGGCCGCCGGGCGCCTCGATTTCGCCGTGGACGCGCCGCTCAATACCGACCCGCAGGTGCGCCACGTCAAGCTGATGGAAGACCGTTACGTCTGCGCGATGCGCAAGGGGCATCCGCTGGCGACCAAGGAAAAATTCACCCTCGACGATTACCTGTCGCTGACCCACATTCATATTTCCAGCCGTCGCAGTGGCCTGGGCCACGTCGATCTGGCGCTGGGCAAAATGGGCATCCAACGCAAGATCGCCCTGCGCTCGCAGCACTATCTGATGGCCTCCCAAGTATTGCAGCAGACCGACATGGTGATGACCGTGCCGGAGCGTTTCGCCCGGCGCCATGACCTGCACGCGTTCAATCTGCCGGTCAACGATGTGCCGCCGGTGGAAACCCATTTGTACTGGCACGAAAGCACCGATCAGGACCCGGCCAACCGCTGGATGCGCGAGCAGATGATCGAGCTGTGCCAGCAAGTGACAGCGCACGAGAAGAAGCTCGACAAGCTGCAGGCGCCCGCCACTTGACGTAAACGTCAACCTGCCATTAGCTTAGCGCCAAGACCTTATTTCGAGCGCTTTCATGAGCAGCCAGACCTACAGCATTTCCGACCTCGCCCGCGAGCTGGACATCACCACCCGGGCGATCCGCTTCTATGAAGAACAAGGCCTGCTCAGCCCCGAGCGTCGAGGCCAGGAACGCATCTATTCGCCGCGCGACAAGGTCAGCCTGAAGCTGATCCTGCGGGGCAAGCGCATCGGTTTTTCCCTGGCCGAGTGCCGCGAGCTGATCGAGCTCTACGACCCTTCCAGCGGTAACACCAAACAACTCAACAGCATGCTGGCGAAAATCAGCGAGCGCCGGGAACAGCTTGAACAGCAATTGCTGGATATCGAACAGATGAAGCTGGAACTCGACACCGCCGAAGAACGCTGTGTGCAGGCGCTGGAGCAGACGCTCAAGAGTCAGCAATCAGTTCAGTAATCCAAATAAATCCCAATGTGGGAGCGGGGGGGGGGGGGGGGGGGGGGGGGGGGGGGGGGGGGGGGGGGGGGGGGGGGGGGGGGGGGGGGGGGGGGGGGGGGG